>PLYI01000017.1 GCA_003151735.1 Candidatus Bathyarchaeota archaeon
TGTGGCTAACTAACATCGAGTAGGACCAAAGTTTGTGTTTATTTACAAACCGTTCTGGACTGCAAATAAATGAACTAATGGTAACCGCTCTCACAATGCCTACGCCTGGAATGGTACTGAGATTTTGAATAACCGGATATTTTTTCCTGCACTCTTCAAAGATTTTTAAAAACTCGAGTTTCTGCTGAGTTAATAAATCAATCTGTGCAGCCAATGCATTTGAAACAAATTGGTCATCGGGGTTTTTTAGCTGTTCAATTACCGGACTTGTAGTAAATGTTCCTTTTTTAATCGAGTCTGTTTTTAATCCGTTTGCTCTTAGAATGGATTTCACCCTATTCTTTGCTCTGGTACAGCTTTTCACCGTTTCAGTGTAGTAAGAAAAAACAGTACGCAATCTCATCAATGGATGATCGTCATGAAAAACAGGGATGACATGGCCACATCTCAATTCGTTTGCTAAATGAAGAGCATCTCGGTAATCGTTTTTGGCGCCCTGTTTCTTTGCTAGGTAGCTCGCATTGCAAACCGTTAATTCATCAACCTTGTCTTTCAAAAGCATATAAAGCCATTGCGATAAATTGGCTTCTTCAAACACTAGTTTTTTTACTCCCTGTATAGTCGATAAAAAACCTAGAATATTTTTTTCACTGGTATCGATTTTCGCTGTTCTGATTTCACGGCCTTTTTTATCTAAAACAACAAAAGTACATGTTTTACTATGAGCATCTAATCCTATATAGTTATCCATACAGCTCCTCCTTTAGTTAACTGGGTTAAATACCAGTTTGGCATATAACTTTTTTGACAGCAGCTCAGTTTTTTAAATGGAATTCATTTATAAACTCGGGATACTTGGGATACACTTAGTATCCTTATCTGTTGCGTATTCGATGAACATCATGCTATCTTTCGCTTCATGAAAGAACCGGTTCAATACCTAAAAGAGGCTCTCAATGAGCGAATTGCAAACAATGCAAGCTACTCGATGCGTGCGTTTGCAAGGGATCTAGAAATATCTCCGCAGCTTCTTTCAAACGTTTTCAATGGCCGAAAAGGCTTGAGTCAAAACATGGCTGCGAAACTTTCTCAAAACCTAGGGCTCGATCCTCATCAACAAGAAGTGTTTTGCAAGTCGGTTCAAGCTAAGTTTTCAAGAAGCAAGAGCGGCAGAACACTTGCCGAAGCACACCTAGCCCATCTCGCCGAGCAAAGTGGAGTGACCGCAAACTTAGAACTTGATCTCTTTAAAATTATTTCAAGCTGGTATCACTATGGCCTAATTTCACTTTTGAAAATTTCCAAGAAAAAATGTGGAGATACTGCGTGGATGGGTACTCGTTTAGGGATTCCTGAGGGGGAAGTAAAGCAAGCACTTATCCGGCTTGAACGCCTTGAGCTCGTCACAAAAACTGAAAAAGGTTGGAAAGTAAATCAAGATACTGTTATCGCCGATCAAGGAATTTCAACCGAGGCCGTCAAGCACTTTCATCGTCAAATTTTAGAACGCGCACTTCAAGCGATGGCATTTCAAGGATCAGATGAGCGATACGGTTCATCTTCAACATTGCCGATTCAAGTCAAAGATCTTCCAAGGGCCAAAAAACTTATTCAGGAATTTAGGCTTAATTTTTCAAAAGAAATTGCTGACCCAAAAAATGGAGATGAAGTTTACGGGCTCAGCATGCAGTTTTTTCGTTTAACCCAAAAATCAAAAGAGAGATCTCTATGAAGATTAAATTTTATTTATTAGTATTTATTTTGTTTACAGCTTCGTCTACCTGCTTTGCTCAAGGAGAACATGTTGGTGGAGGCAATTTGACTGAAGGTGACATGAAATACTTCATCACAAAACTCGACCGATATCTCCAAAGTGTAGATGGTAAAGTAGCTTTTCCGGAGCTCGCTAAATACGACGAAACGCACAAGGATGCCACCATTCACATGATTGCTCAATCTTTGAACCCAACCCTGAAAGACGGAGAGGTTCTCGATAGTTTTGGTAATCCACGCGATTGCGTGAGTTACTCTAGCCCCGTTCGATACTTCAAGTGTAATTCAAAAACACTTCCCGATAATACTCTTGAGCATCAGCCGAGTTTTTATCGCCTCGTATTTCATGAAATTCTTGTCCAGGCTGGTTTGGAAGTCCCCGTGAGTAAGGAAATTTCCTCAGAGTATCCAATCGCATCGAAACTCGATGTTCATTTAGAAACTTTTGAAGAATGGGTACCGGGAAAGACGATTGGAACACCAGAAGCTTGGAAAAAGTCATTTAAATCCGATAAAACTACTCATTACACTTATGAGTGCGCCGAATCGGTCAAAAATACCTTAGTAAAATATATTGAAAAAATAGATGTAGAAACAAAGAGCATAAGCCAAGAAAAAGTAATCATGACCGCCAAAATGACTGAATATACTGATGATGGCGTACTTTTAGATTCTGAACCTGAGACCGATAAATTCGTTCAATGTACTGGAACAGCACCGTATTCTGATTGCGGCGGTGAATGGTCAAGTTTCAGTGGTGAATTTTCAATCGGTTATCCGCCGATACAGGATTGTACTTCGGGAATAATAGAAAATATGCCGATCGGAAGTGATTCAGTTGGTGTTTGTAAGAATGAATTCATTAATGACGACGAGAAGAAAATTTATATTACTAGCAGCTCTGAAGAAATTGGTTATGCCAAGGTAGTTCAAAGGCAGGTTTATAAAAAATTGTCTTCCGGAGGACGTAAACTATTGAAGTCTTGCAACCTTGTTGAAATAAAAAACTAATAAAAGAACAGAGATTAAACAATTTAAAGCGCGACTAATGAAGTCCAGTTGCACTTAATTAAACGAAGGACTTCGGAAGAAGAAATTTTATGATGAAAGTAATTTTTACTAGTTTACTTACAATTGGACTGAGTTCGCAGTCATTCGCAGATTCAAAATGTGATTTTGCCGGACTTCAAGTTTCGCTTCGAAATACTGCAAACAGTCTTCATAGCGGAAATCCTGTAAAGTATATTGATTTTGCCAACAATGCTCAGTTCGGTTATGCACTGAGAGAAATGGAAATTGCGGGTGTATCCTCAGTTAAGGTACAAAATGCATGGGCTAAGGCTATACACAAATTATGCGGAAACAAAGCTAAGGTCATCTCCGTGAGAAATTTCAGAACGACACAGACACTTACTGGTCTTATGCATGATCTGAAAATTACTGACTAACCATTAAGCGTTTGATTTTAAAACTGATCAAATAGCCGCCAATCGTCCATAAACTTAAAGGATTCTGATTCCGCCATCTTAAACGAAACAACGAGATGGTATGGGACATCTATCGTGTCAGAGCG
>PLYI01000110.1 GCA_003151735.1 Candidatus Bathyarchaeota archaeon
ATTTTTTGCCTTTGCTTGCGTGTTTTGCTGGGAGCGAGACCTGTTTTCTATCTTTTCGTTTCTGGTCTTTTTCTCGTTGCAGTTTCTTGTGTTGTTCTAACCCTTCAGTTTTCTTTGCTTTCTTAGACAAAATCTTCAACCTTAGCAAGCAATAGAAAACAATGGCACTCAAAAACCTTGCCCCCAAACACGCGGCTGTCGTAATATTTTAATAGCAAAACCGCTCACGCTAAGATAAGGAAAAAGAAAATGCCTAACGTTGAAATTCGATGCCCAAAATGCAGTTCACTTGAGGTGGATCGGAGCAAGAATCAGGAGTGTCGCTGTTGCAAGTGTGGGGAGATTTTTTATTTTGTTACTCCGCAGTGTGGTTCACAAACTGATTTGGATAGGTATGAGCTCTGATAATTGGGGATTCGGTTGGGTTTTGACCATTAACTTTATATGAATTAATGTTCATATGAATTATTATTCATGCGATTGAGGAGGATGGAACAAATTGAAAAAAGCACTAACCGAAATCTGCTACCGATTCTTCACCAACCTATCAAACCCCACCCGACTCGCCGCACTCGAACAACTAATGGATAAACCCATGAGCGTAAACGAACTCGCCACAGCCCTCGGACAAGAACAAAGCATGATATCCCACAACCTCAAGTCCCTATTAGAATGCAACCTCATAACCATCCAAAAACAAGGCAAAAAACACGTCTACACAGCCAACCAAGAAACCCTCGGTCCCATCTTTGAAGCCATCCAAAACCACGCTCAAAAATTCTGCCCTACAGGCGGAAAATGTTTAAAAGGAGAAAATTAACATGAAAAGAAAAATAGTAAACATTAACGAAGACCTCTGCAACGGGTGCGGCAGCTGCATCCCCAAATGTGCAGAAGGCGCTCTCCAAATAGTAAATGGCAAAGCAAAAATGATCAAAGAGACTTATTGCGACGGACTTGGCGCATGTTTAGGTCAATGTCCACAGGGCGCGATAACGATTACTGAACGTGAAGCGCCAGCTTTTAGCGAGGCAGAAGTGCATGAGCACCTTAAAACCAAAACAGTTCAAACCATGCCTGCCCCAACTAATGTGCCCCAGAAGCCACAGTGGCCCATAAAACTAAACCTCGTGCCCGTAAAAGCCCCGTTCTTTGAAAACGCTGACATCCTACTTGCCGCCGATTGCACTCCAGTTGCCCTCAAAAACTTCCACGACCTTATGGCTGGAAAACGAGTCATAATAGGCTGCCCCAAATTCGACGATGCCAGAGAATACGCTCAAAAACTAACTGAAATCCTCAAACAAAACAACATCGCGTCGGTGACTGTTGTCCACATGGAAGTGCCTTGCTGCATGGGTTTACAGTGGGCAATAAACAAGGCGCTTGAAGGCTCAGGCAAACAAATCCCAGTTAAAGAATACGAGGTAAAGATTGGAGGTGACATAGTTGAGCTCTAAAGACAAACCCTTGGTAAAGAACCCTGAAACCTGCCCTGGACTACGCGACCTACTGCAACCGAAACCCGCCTACATTAAATGCCACGTTTGCGGAGGAGACCTTGAAATCTGGAGCGACGAAGACAAAACAACATGCCCAAGCTGTGGAGCTGAATGGAAACGACCAGCCAGCAACGCCTCATGTCTAGAATACTGCCAATACGCTGACAAATGCCGAGGAATTATAGAATCCAAAAAAACTTAAGCCAAATAACCTCTTTTTTTGATTATATTGTCTTATTCTTGAGAAAAGTCGTTAAATTTAATTGTTGAAAAAGAGCACTTATTACCTGCAAGTCAATTACTCTTTTAGTAGTGATTTTTGATGACTCAAATATCTACGGTGACTTCTATAGATGGCACGAAAATCGCCTACGCCAAGGTTGGTCATGGCCCCTTGGCTATAGTTGTTGGAGGCGCCCTTTCCTCGAGGTCAGGTTGGACTGAACCAAAACTAGCCCGCGTCTTGCACCTAATTTTACAGTAATAAATTATGATAGACGCGGAAGAGGTGACAGCAAAGATACGCCGCCATATGCGCCTAAACGTGAAGTTGAAGATATTGAGGCGCTGTTGAATGAGTTTGCCGGGTCTGGGTATCTTTATGGCATGTCTTCTGGTGCAGCCTTAGCGCTTTATGCTGCAAGCGAGTTAGGCGATAAAATTAGAAAGCTAGCTATTTATGATGTACCTTATGATTCCAGCGACGACGGGCGCAAAGCCACAAGGGAATACAATAAGCAGCTTTCAATCCTTCTGTCAAGCGGCAAGAGAGGCGACGCCGTAGCACTATTCATGAAGTTCGTGGGGACCCCAGACGAGCAAATTAATGGGATGCGAAATTCGCCGATGTAGCGTGCAATGGAAGCTTTAGCTCCAACTCTTGCATACGATAGCGCTGTTTTAGGTGAAGACCTCACGAGCGAATCCTGCAGACTGTAAAGTAAAATAATATTGGCGCGCCATAGCGTTTTTTTTTGGTTTGAAGAGACCACTGACAAGTCTATTAATAAATTGGTTACCTCTCAAAAAGGCGCAGTCTGTTCGTTTTACTGTTGTCGCGTATATTTTTTCTAGTACCTCGTAGTCCTTTGGAGTAGGTTTCGGCACTCCATTGAGTTGAAGAATATCCGTTGGACCATATTTTGTGCGAACAATCGCTTTCACGAATTTCCTCCAAAAACTTTGACCCTTTCTTCAAGTGCGGTATTATGCTCCACAATTATTACGACTTTTCCTTTGACGCTTTCACCATAAAAGTGTTGTGCGGACTCACCCAATTTGGAGTGGGCGCCTAAGTTTAAAGCTGCCCGTCCTAAACCTATTTGGTTTCCAAACCTTGTCCACTAATAATGGATAATAATTTGACTTTGATTATACTTTACTGTTGGCACTTTTCTATGGCCTTGAACAGCAAACGCGCAAAGAAAATCATTGAAGTTTTTGAATTCACGGATCCTGTTTGTACTTGGTGCTGGGGCAGTGAACCGATTTTGCGCAAACTAGAGATAAGATATTATGATCAATTAAAAGTTAAATTTGTGATGGGTGGTCTTGTTAGGGACATTAGGGAATTTTATGACAGCTTTAATGATATTGGCGGCGATCCAGAACGCTCAAACAAGCAAATTGTAAAGCATTGGCTTGAGGCATCAAAAATCCATAGCATGCCTGTAAGAAGTGAAGGATATAATTTGTTCTCGAATGATTACCCATCGTCATATCCTCAAAATATTGCGTACAAAGCCGCACAAATGGAAAGTGAAGAAAAGGCTAATAGATTCTTAAGGAGAATGAGGGAGGCGACTGCTTCAGAAGCTAAGCAGACCAACAGAAAAGAAGTGTTAATTGGACTTGCATCAGAAGTTGGTTTAGATATCCCAAAGTTTATCGAAAGGCTTTCCAATGGTTCGGCAGAAGCTGCATTTGAGGAGGATCTGAAAACTACACAAAGATATGGTGTAAAAGGCTTCCCGACGTTTCTGGTGAGGTATATCGAAAAAGAAGTACTTCTTAAGGGATATCAGAGTTTTGATGCTTTTAGATCAGTCATTAAGACTATAGCTGGAGATACTATAAAGGAAGTGATTCCAGACAAGTCTGAGGAAAACGTTCTGGAGTTCGTAAGAAAACATGGACGAGTTGCACCAGTTGAAATCCAGGTATCTTTTGATTATTCAAATAAAGAAGTGCAGGCGGTTATAGAGAATCTAAACGGACGAAAGCTGATAGAAGTCGTTCCAGCAGGAAATGGATCTTTAATAAGACTCTCAAACAACCCTTTATCTTGTGATTCAAATTTCGGCGTTTGCAGCATCTGATAGTCGTGTAACTCGCTTTTGAGATTACCGCTTTTTAGGAGTTCATGGTGGACCGGGCCGGATTCGGACCGGCGACCTTCTGCACGTCAAGCAGATGTCCTAACCAGGCTAGACGACCGGTCCACACATTTGCATTGTTTTCTACGACTTTTTCCTATATAGATGCTTCCGTCTTAGGATGCGTTGCAATACTTCATTTTCCAGCCTGTATTAAACTATTTCCTAAAATGCTTGCCTACTATAATAGCAGTTTTAAGGCACATCACGCATAATATGTGAGGTTGATTATGGCTATAGCTGCAAACGACGAAGTGCTTACGCTGCTTGTAGAATTCATAAACAAGAATTCAAACGTCGTTGACGTCCAATGGGACCGACGCATGAGCCCGCGTCTGCTGGTTAACCCGTACTCAGAAAAATATGAGGAAAGAAAGATCGTAGCCCACTACTTACTGCTAGCAGCCTCAATACTTGACGATACCGTGGTAGGTTACCCTGAAAACGCCCGAATGCTACTGGTTTATTTGCATGAAGCTTTCGGCAGCAACCTTTTCGAAATCAAAAAAGCACACCTTTTTGAAGAAGAAATCGTAAAAGCCGACTTCTACCACGACCTTGGCCCAAACAAAAAAGCCGCATCAGAAATCCTGGCTCAAATCAACCTGTTTGTTAAACTTAAAGCAGAAAAGAATCTGTTAAAATACGCTCAGAAATTCACTAAACCCCAAGACTTCATCGAGGATATGGCACAAAACATCACTGCGCTCAGTGGACCTCACAGGGACCGCGCTTGGATTTACATGCGGTGGATGGTGCGTCCCCAACCTGACCTGCAAATCTACGATCATCTGCTGCCTGAAGACCTCTATGTGCCATTGACAAAGGAGAATGCTAACGTCGCAGCAAGTTTAGGCGTGATTGATTCTGCTTCACCTTCTCTTTGGAGGGACGAGAAAACAGTCGCGGAGGCACGGCAGAAATTAACTGATTTCGCAAAGCGACTCTTCCCAAATGACCCCGCGAAGGTTGACTACCCATTTTTCCTTTTAGGGCGGTGGCTAAAACAAAAAACCTTAAACCGCTATACACTCAAAACGGCACTTGACTTTCTTGAGCGTATGCAAAAAATCACGGGGCAGTCGCAGGCTTATTACCAGAAGATGAGTCGCTACAAAAGTGGATGGGAAAAGAAGACTGCTCTTACTCTTTTGAGGATGCATATTCCTTTTGGTTACGAAACGATTAGTTTTCCTTTGCCAAATGAAGTTTACACCCCTGACTTCATTTTGGAAAAAACTGTTAATGGCCGAAAAATCATTCTTGAACCCCACTTTGAAATGACAAAGCATCAAGCCCGTAAATATGCACTTTTTAAACGAACCTACGGACACCAATTCCTATTAATTCTGGTTCTTAAAAACGATTTGATACCTATGTACCACCAACGCAAAATTTTAACCGACGATGTTTGTGATGATGTTTGGCCGATTGAATTTGTTCATTTGTTGGCGGAGAAGATTAGGAGTGGGACCTACGGCCAATAAACGATTAAGGGCAAACTTTTGCGATGTGACTTGTGATGGCGCAGGACAACTTTAAACCCTTGGTGGTTTGGCTTATTCTTAACGGTAAACAAGAGGAAGCCCTTGAGCTGCTTGCAAAAAAATACCAGGTTAACGTGCCTGAACTAAAAGTGGGTTTACCTAAAGGCCACAAAATCACTGCTTATGGCTGCTACACGGCTAAGAACCAAACAATCACTGTCCAAAACAGCGACGTATTAGCCAACCCCTTCGTTATCCTCCACGAATTCTACCATCATCTGCGCAGTAAATCCGTGGATAGAATGCATAAGGGCACTGAACGCGGCGCTGACAAATTTGCCCTGGACTTTATAGCGGAGTATCAAGCGTTCGCCAAAAATGCCCATGGTTTTATTCAGTAAAATTCTTCATCTTTGCATTCTACTGCAGCTGTTATTTCTATGGGCACTTTGTCTCCGTTTGAATCGTACGCGGCAATGCAGCCTTTCCCCTCGTACGGGTAACCAACGATCATTAAGACTCGCCCAAAAAAATAGTTCAAGTCCGTGTTGCTTGGAGAAATGTTGCCAGAGGGATGGGAATGCACGGTGCCGACTAACGTGTAATCGCCTGCAAACATGTAGGGGTTGAAGTGGACAGCGCCTTCCTCGTGGGCTGCAAACGGAGCTAAAATTAAATCAGTGATGTTGATGATGCCTTTGCTTTTATTACCTCGCAGAAGCAGGAAACTTTCGCGTGGATAGAGTTCTTTGGCGCCTGCATAGACGGCGTCTAAAATGTTGCTTGGGATACGGATGACTGTGGCTGCTGGCATGTAAACAACGGTTAGATTTGTCTGTTAAGTACTTTTTCCCAACATTGCATTTGTTTGGTTTTCGGTAAACATTTAAGACACAGTGAACTAGAACAGTTGAATCGTCAGTTGCCGAGGTGGCAGAGTGGTTAACGCGCGGGCCTTGAGAGCCCGTGGACTCTCGAGTCCGCATGGGTTCGAATCCCATCCTCGGCGCCAAATTTACTAAACCAACTTGATTTGGGGTTTGTTCGGTTTCGTAAATCTTACTGAATTCCGTAAAATTCTTACTGTTTTCTGTAAGAAATCCAGCGTTACCCAGAAGTGTTATGTCTTCTTGCAATGATCTAATTTTTCCCTTTAGTCGATGCTTTATTACGTATGAATAATTTGAGCTAAAATGTTCGGGATTTTTTAAGAATTCAAGCTCAATCTTACTTAACAAGTTTTTCACCCTAAGAATCTTGTTTGCATTGACATATTTAACCCATTGATTTTCCAAAACGCTCATTAATTTACAGCAAACTTTCGCAACAAAATAGTACTATGGAGGTTTGGGTGGATCAAGTATACTATAATATACTCGTATTATCCTAAAACGCATAGTACTACTTAGCCGTTAAACGTTCGGCGGATAGTTGCGGATTATTGCCGTTGGTTACCTTATGCGTTTATAGTTTCTTTAGTCGCTGCGTTAAGGCTTCTCTATCGTTAGGTTGTTTTGTCCATTGGTCGCGGTATTCTCTGAACTGTGCGCCGTTTATTCTTTGCTTAGTTTGTAGCTCTTGAAGTAGTTTTGCGAATTCTCTCATTTCTGTGTGTTCTTTTGTTTCTATGTGTCGGTTTCTTTTTCCTTCAGTCAGGTCAAGTGTAGTAAATTCTCTGCCTGGTGGGGGGTAACTGTTGTATAAGAATCGGGCGAAATATGTGATTTCCCACTGTTTGGTTATCTGCAGTTTATCTTTAGCTTTTAGCAATTCGGAAGTTAAGTACGCGTACTCTTCCCCAAGCGAATGATACTTCGCTGGACTATTCGGTGCATTAACAACTTGGTTAACGAAATGCTTCAAATGAGCAGTACTAAAAATGGGCAGCACCTCACCGCGTTCATAGTTGAAGCAAAAGATAATTTTCTTGGCAATGTGCTTATCTGCGCCCAAATGGCTTATCTTTTCCCATGGAGCATCCACCTTTTCAGAAAGAGACTTTTCCTTATCAACTGCGATGTAAAGCAAATCTTTGAAATCTTCAAGTTGATTTCTTATATTTCGGTAAACAGTTGTGCCATGGATTGTAAGGTGTCCCAGTGGCCTGAGATAAACCTCTCTATATAATGAAAAAACTCTCCCTACTCACCGGACTCAATTTTTAAAATGTCATCGGGTGCCAACGAATCTATCGATTCAGGTTTTTCCGCGAAAGGATATTTTGCCCTAAACTGCTTCAATAAGCCAAGTGCATTATCGATTTCATGCTTCATTAACCCATTTTTATCATAAGCACTTGCTTTTTCTAGCATCGAATCAACCATTGCTGCTTCCCAGACATCGTTATCGACAGGCTTGTTTAATATAATTTTCAGAAGTTAAGTTCTCCCTAGCGTCGTAAGTTGAGTTGATAAATAGTGGTTATCCTGAAAGTATCGATACCACTGAGGTGCTCATTGCGTTTTTGGTGTTTCCCGATGTTATTAGACTTGTGACGTTGGAATGTATTTTTAAATACCCTTTAATTCATTATTTTTTAGGGAAGTACTACTTTTGGTAACAGAAAAAAAGCTTGGAGATAAAACAGTTTTTCTCTG
>PLYI01000112.1 GCA_003151735.1 Candidatus Bathyarchaeota archaeon
AAGGCCGAAAGGCTTAGTGAAAAAGACTTGACAATTATTTACAGGCCATAAAAGCCCAAAAAACAAGTTTTTTTGCTATAAAAGAAAAAACGTTGATAGTTAAACTATATTTGCTAAGTTTTGATATTCGTACAAATAACTTATGTTTTGCCATTTTACTTGCTCATTACACACAAAAGACGTTTTTTATTCTATAATATCAATTATTTTTTAATTATCCATGGTCTTTTAACGCCGACGTTATCCCAGTATGCGCAGCACATGCGGATAGTAACGTTCATTTTTACTTGGTCGTTGCAACAAAATCTTTTGCTCTTTGCGTCTGCTTTAGGTCCGCCTGGAAGCGTTATCAAGTCAGCTTTTTTGGCTCTTTCCATTTCTTCCTTGTTGCTTGGGTCAATGCCGCCTTCAGCGTTTAGCTCTTTTGGATCTACCGCCATTTCCTTGTTGTCTATGAATTTGCAGTTATAACAATTCGTCCCAATGACTTTGCCTTTGTCAAGATTATTTTTGCTCATAAAAATCACTATTTAACATTAATGAGATTTGATGTATAAAGTTTTTGACATTGTCTCAACTCAAGAAAATTAATTGAGAAAATACCCTTTATGCGGACTCTAAAAGGGTATTTTGCTGTTTTTTTAATTCAGCACTTATTTGGTAAATTAAAGAAAGTTTGTTTAGAAAAAGAAGTACTCGGGGTACTTGGTAGTGCTTATTCCATTTTCTCGGGTTTGACAGATAGCTGCATTTTGAAATCAACTATGTATTCTCCTTCAGTGTAGCTTACTAAAAGACTCCAATTTTTCATTTTGACTTCTGCGCCTTTCATCTTTAAAGCTGTATTCTTCAAGTTATTAATAATGTCAGTGACCTTTTCAATTTCCTTCTTGACATCGAGTTCTATTTTGTTACCTGCTTCGTCCGCATCTTCTAAGATCAAATCTTTATCCATCTCTTTTTGTTTTTCTTTCAAAAAATCACCCCCGAGAAATTATAGACAATCTAGAACTCATGTCAAATAAACAAATGTGATTGTTAATGTACAACAACATTAAATCAGAGTCGCGTACGAAAACATGGTTAGACTGCGAATGACTGTTCTTCCATTGCTGATTGCTTGGATAATTCGTTAAAGAGAGCGAGGTATTTCTTAGCAACCAAAGGCCACGTGAATTTTCTGCTGTAATTATATGCGTTTTGTTCCAGGGATCTTCGGAGAGATTTGTTTTCAATTATTTCTGTTACTTTTTCAGCTATAGAGGCTGAATCGTTAAATTTGCATAACATACCTCGACCTTCGTCTAGGGCTTCTTTTGCATGAAGGTATGGTGTCGAAACCACAGCTTTTCCTGCAGCTAAAGCGTAAGATAATGTTCCGCTGCTTACTTGATTAGGTGAAGGGTAAGGTGTAAGGTACACGTCTGTTGCTTGAAGGTAATTATAGAGTTCGGGTTTGGAGAGAAAGCGGTTGATGAATTTTACGTGCCCACTGACTCCGAGGTTTTCTGCCATTTTCAAGAGTGTGTTGCGGTAATTTTCTCCCTCGGATCTCTTGACTTGAGGATGTGTAACTCCAATTACGTTGTAAACGATTCTGGATTCTCTTTTAATAATCTCTGGAAGAGCTTGAATAACATATTCGATTCCTTTCCCTTTGCTTAGCAACCCGAAAGTGGATAAAACAACTTTGTTTTTTAAACCCAAAGCAGGCTTCACTTTCTCGCTTGATACCATAGGTAAATCAGGGCAACCGTGAGGAATTACCTTTATTTTTTTTGAGGGAACACCGTATCCCTTGACTAATTCACGAGTAGTTTCGTTTAACACTATTAGATTTGTGCTTCGCTCAACAACTCTGTTAAAGACTTCTTTTGTTTTGTTCTCAAAGTTAGGAAGGACTGTATGGAGCGTCGTTGCTACGGGCCTTTTCAGTTTATCTAAAAAAGAGCAAATGTATTCTCCTGATTCGCCGCCGAAAATGCCAAATTCATGTTGGATATTTACAACGTTGACTGAGGAGTGGTTGATGAAATCAGCCATCAAAACATAGTCTTCGACGAAGTCGCGACCAATCTTGTACCCCGAACTTTCATCACCGGTTTCTAAGAGTCGACCGCCATCAATGGATATGATTTTCTGAGCCTTCAGACTCTTTAATTGGCTAATCGAATTGACTAGGTCAGATGTGAAGGTTGCTATGCCGCATTTTTTTGGCGGAAACGTGCTTACATAAGCAACTTCTTTAACACTAGCTACAGTTGGAGTGCTTAGAAAATATTTTTCCAAAAGAGATCACATTAAGTATTAAGATTCGGCAGTCTTTAAGTTCATGTGACTGTATAATGCCAATCACTAAAATTTTTATAATCCTATGAAAGGCATAAATTGTTGTTGCAGTTGCACAGTAACATACACTAAAAGCCTTGCTTTCTAATTCTATTAGAGGTGAGTTCTTATGGAAAATGAACCTAAGCAAGAAGGAAATTTGAGCAACAGCACCTATGATTTGATGTCCCAACTTTTGGAGGAAAATCAGAGTCTTTGGCGAATAAAAAACAGCTACAAAAATGATGCCAAGGGAGATTCTGAAGTAAAGGAGTTTTGGGAGGAATTAGAAAAAGACAAGGAAGACCACATTAAACGGCTAACTGAACTATTAGTAGATCGGATTTCCCCTAAATAATTAGAGTGTAAATTGATGGGGTTGATTTTTGAATGCCTGTACCTAATCCTGAAGCCGGCGAATCAGAAAGAGATTACATCTCTCGCTGTGAAAAGTTCATGCATGAAGAAAACGAAAGCAAACCTGAAGGCGAAAAGCGTTCAAACGAGCAGATGAGCGCTATTTGCTATTCAACTTGGCGCAAAAACAAAGGTCAAATTTAAAGCATCTCAACAAATTTTTTAGTTTAACAATTTCTGGTGAAAAAGTTGAAGCTGAAGAAAATATTAATTCTATTGGAAAAGGGCGTTGAGGATTCAGAATTTATCTATCCTTACTACCGATTTCAAGAAGAAGGTTACAAGATGGACATTGTTGCGCCCCAAGCAAAAAAAGAATACATTGGCAAACGTGGTGTGCATTTCACCTCTGAGCTTTCACCCGGTGAGGTTGAAGTGGATGATTATGACGCAGTGGTTATACCTGGTGGTCAAGCACCGGATCGCATGCGCATTCACCGAGATCTAGTGGAGTTAGTAATTGAGGCAAATCGTCTAGGAAAAGTTATCGCTGCGATATGTCATGGGCCTCAAATGTTAATTGAAGCGGACATTGTTCGAGGAAAAACAGTCACAAGCTGGCCTTCGGTTAGAACGGATCTTAAAAATGCGGGTGGAAATGTTGTAGATGAAGCCTCTGTGGTAGACGGAAACCTTGTGACTTCACGTTCTCCGGCTGACTTGCCTGATTTTTGCCAAGCAACAATAAAGCTCTTAGCTCTAAAAAAAGTTTAAAGTTTTAGTAGTCTGAAAATTGATCTTCGAAGAGCAAAAGATTAAGTTAAGCGGACCAAGCCGTGCGCCAACATAGGATACGGCAAGAAATGGTTCGCGCCTTCTCCTTGTTAGCAGCCAGACCCGCCCAACATCTACTTCCTTGCACCATGTCTGTTTAGCATATTAGCGTTTGAAAATAATATAAAATAATGTTGTCACAAACTGAAGCAACAACAAATTTAGTTGCCCTGAACAATCATCAGTGTCAATGAACTATTAACGCCCACTATTGGTTTTATTCGAAATTTAGTAATTTCCTTAAGCTTTTCAATAGAATTACCCTTAATTTTAATCAGAAGATCATACACGCCATACAAAGCATGAGCTTCTTCAACGCCATCAACAAGCCTTATGTTTTCTAATACTTTTTCTTGGGCATCTAAATTGGTATTTAATAAAACAACTGCAGAAATCATATCTTAATCCTCGCTATTTTGCATCTATCTTGAAACAGCATAATTAACATGTGTTGTTTCATAAGTGAAGCCACAAAGCGATAGCTAAAATACTTTCGTTCAGGCTTACGCAAAGCCCTCGCAAAGCCACTCCACCGATTAATCTCTCCCTCCAAAGCAATCCTGAAAGATTCAACAGTCTTATCCATAATTTGCTAAACCTCCAGCCAATCTGAAACCTCAATCACAGCTATCCCTTGGGGCTCAAGCATTGCTCAAATAACATATAAAACAAATTGTTAAACGACTTTGGCTAGCAGTAGAAGGTATGGTAAAAGTGAAAAGAAGCAAAAATGGTGTTAAGCAGCATCACAAAGAAAACATGATATAGTTAGAAAACAGTCTAGATATTGGTGATTATTTTGATCAGCGTGAGTTTAAACGACGACATAATTTTGTTTCAATTTGAGGAGCCTCCTCCATATCCGCAACCAAACCCTGAGCCAGGTCGAAATCCAGAGCCAAAACCTGAACCTCAACCTGAACCACAACCATCTCCTGAGCCGCAGCCTGAAAGTAGACTTAGCTAAGTCATTGTATCCTTCAAACCGTTAAAGCCACATTCTTTTTAAGAATAGGTAAAGACTATCCGACATCTAAACTCAGAAGGCCTACATATGTCCGAAAAAACAAAAGACGAAAAAAACGGCAAAGAAGACGATTACGTCACAGTAAGAATACCAAAAGAACTCTCCGAAGAAGCAGACAAACTAATCGGCAAAAAAGGGTTCAAAAGCAAAGCAGAAATCGTTAAAGAAGCACTCAGAGAACTACTCGACCATTACGGCGAAGACAAACACTTTCAAATGCTAAATCGCACCAGTGATGGCGCAAAAGTCAGAGACGTAAAACTAGGCCAAGTAGCGGACATCAAAATCACCCCCGAAGGAATTTACTGCCCAATATGTGATGCAAGCAACTGCGAACACATCCGTTTTGCCTTAGATCAACCTGACGTAAAAAATCTTATCCGCAGGAAGAAAAAGGAAGGCTGGAAATTACCCGACGCTTGAGAATAACATATTGAAGAGATAAAAGCCAATTGACTGCTAACAAGCAATCCTCAGATAATTCGAGGCAATCTCAGCAACTAGAAGATAACCCGCTTTGGGCACGCAAGCAAAGGACAAGGCAACACAAGAATAAATAACGAAATACCCAACAGCCTGAGCCGAAAACGAATAACCGTTTCTATGCAATATGTTTCTGCGAATCCTCAAAATTTAGAAATCAGACAATCCTAGTCATTTAATGCA
>PLYI01000082.1 GCA_003151735.1 Candidatus Bathyarchaeota archaeon
AATTCCTAGAAAAATATAAAGAATATAAAAAGAACAAAGGGGATAGTAAGTAGTCTAGTGAGCAAAATGGTTTTGATTCACGGTTCCACTGTTTTGCGGACATAAGCTAACTTACAACTGCATTCTCGTCCTCCAATATATAACGCGGGATTTTGCGTCGAATGTGAGTGTGGGTTCACAGTCACACATGTTTAACCCTGCCAATGACCATTTATAATGTAGATCAAATCATGGNNGTAGACGAGAAAATCGGCAAAGTTAAAGAATTAGAAATAGATCTGGACGATTGGAGAGTAACTAATCTTGAAATCGAATTGGAAAAGGACGTAGCTGAATCTGTGCTTGGCGCAAAGAAAGGCGGAGTACGAAACATGTTGGAGATTTCAGCCCTAGAGAAAGGGACTATACGCAGAACAGACAAAGGACTGCTCTTACAAATAAGAAAAGATCAACTTCACGTATACCTAAAACCAGTAGTATAGACTTAGTTGGGCGTTCCCTTTACAGCATTCTCACCGAATCCAATTCTATTTTTTTCTATGATTAAAACCAACCAATTCGATTGATTGAAATACCGATTGCTTATTAAAGAAAGATATTGCGAACAAGGCTTTCTGATAAACAAGCCAATAAGCAATTATTTTAATCCTTTTTTCCTAATGATTTTGATTTAAAATTAGCTCCAAAGATTTCTTCAAGTGCACAGGCGGTTGTGCTGAAGTTTTGTCTTAATCCGTTTCTTGCATATTCTTGTTTTATTATGAAGAAGTGGATATTTTCATTTTTCTGTGCCATGCTTCTTCCTCTATTCCATAAGTTCATATTTTTGGAGAACTGTTATAACAGACTTACTAAGTTTTGCTTCAGCTATTTGTTGTTGCAGGTAAGTTCTTGCTTGCTCTAGTACTATGGCTTTTTGAGGTTCAGAAAGGTCGAGCCAGTTAATTCTTTGTGTTTCCATTTTCCATTCACCTGCTTATAAAATATTATTTCTTAATAAATCGCTTATTTCAACTGCAAACATATATCCAAATTGGATGCTTTCTTAACGAGGCTACGCTCCCAATTGAATCATGCATAATCCCAGCAGAAAAAGAACTCTCGTCTAACTCCTTTTCTATTGCCCTTTTAACCTTCGCCAACTCCATGGATTCAGATTTTTGGGTTTCTTTTTGTTTTCATTTTGGTTGACATACGCGATACTTAAAACAAAATAAATTACACACACAAAACTCTAAGCCAATGTAGTAATCTTGAGATCAAACAAGATTATTTTTTTTTGAATATTCATTTTCGACTTGTTTAATGGAAAGTATTTTTGTTCCTTTTCTTATTTCAACAATAGACTCGTCATAATATTCTGTTATTTTTTAATGAATTGGATTGCTCTTTTTGCGCCTATTTCTTTAATTAATGCTTCAACTGGCACTTCAAAGGTGGTTACTGCTTCCAAAGTTTGCATTTTCAATCGACTACATAGACCAATCGATAGTTTATACTTGTTTGTCAGAAGAAACGACTACTGTATAGTCTTTTGTGGTGAACTTATAAAACGGTTTTTAGTTTTTACTACGACAAAAACTTAGAGCTTGAATATGTTTTCTTTAGTTAGCAGAAGAAATAGGCATAAACAAAAAATGTTAGAAGAAGCCTTCAAAGAAGAAATGAAAAGCGCACCCTAACAATCCTTTCCTGCCTTTTAGGGGTAAAACGTAAGGGGTAGAGAGCTGTAGGTTTTTGTTGGCAGTCACAACCTTAAAATAAGAACAAAAAATAAACTATTTAAGGATTTTGAAATGTCATTACTCAGTTGGCACAAGTGAAAATTGCCAATGAGGTAACAGCGTTTGTTCTGGAGTCGGAAAATTAAATGTCAATAAAGATGTCACTTAGGGAAATAATCGCCACAATTCTAAACGAAATCAAAGCGGCACTCAAAGAATACGCCAACCAAGCAGAAGCCGCCTTCAAAAAACGAATAAAAAAACTCCTCATAACAAGCATAGTCGGCACAGTTTTAATGTCGCTGGGAATCTCCCTGGCAGGATCAGCATCCATATTCATACTCATCGGCTCCCTAAGATACCTAGAAACCACTATGCCCGCATGGAAAGCATGGTTTATCATCGGCGCCACCTCAGCCATCGCCGCCGCAGCACTCTTCATAGCACTCGCACTAATAATCAAAAAACAACTCACAACCCCCAAAACACCCCCCAACCAAGAAAAATCCACTGGAAACAAGTCAAACGACTAGCAGAAGAAGTACAAAACTCCAAACCAAAACCTCTGCGTACACACGCCGTTTGTATACTCTCCCGCGTTACTCAAACAAAAAATAGGGTGCTTAATTTACGGAAAGAAAAGAGTTTTTAACTCACTTGGTTTTTTAGTTTTTTCGATTAGCAGCCAAACCATAAACTGTTACAGCCAAACCGATGATAGCCGCGACTCCCCCGCCAACCGCTACAAACTGATCTTGAGCCACTTTATTTCGAACCTCCGCAGAAAGAGACTGCGATATTTGACCAAACAAACCGCCATATTGCTGCAAATCGGAATAACCAATCCAGAAAATTACAATACCAATAACCAACAGAAAAACGCCGACCGCCAATGCTCCAGCTTTCATTTTTTTCTACCTCGTACTAACATTTTCATTGAATTGGTACATGTTATATTCTGCGTCCTGAAAGTAGTCGTACAAGTATTATGATGACGGCTATGACAAGCAGTACCCATATGATGGTGCCAAGGTTGAAGAAGACAAAGCCAAGCAGCCACAAAATAATAAGTATCGCCGCAACTACGAAAAGTAAATCAAGTAATCCCATTTTCAAAAGCCTCACTTATCCTTAACTTGCCAGTCTATTTTAAGATGTGTGACTGTGGACAAACAGTTACAGGTTTATTATCATTTCTATTTAATCTTGGAAGTGTATAGGTGCGTTTTTTCAATTATTTTTAGTTTCAGTTTCCTTCGAAGCGTCAAGGTACCATTTGTTTATTAGCTGCTGTGAGAGTTGATTTTTTGAGGATTTTTAATGAGTGACGAAGAAGCTAAGGGTAAGGTTGAGAAAACAAAAGGCAAGATTCGTGAAGACTTGGGCAAAATTACTGGCGACAAAAATGAGCAGGTTAAGGGTAAAGTAGAACAAGTGAAAGGCAAGGTCCAGGAAGAAGTAGGCAAAGCTAAAAGAAAAGCCAAAGAATAAAAATTAACAACTCAACTTTTTAAACAGAACAAACAAAGCGTGCTTCAGAGAATCGAGTCAGTTTCTGATGAAAATTAAGGAGTCAACTTAATTTTCAACTTTTTTTAACACTTTCAAGAAAGTTTTTTCTTAGACCACTTTATCGAGAACCATTAATTTTTTTTTCTCCAGTTAAATCGATCTAAATGCTCATAAATACGTAAAGCCGAATGAATCATTTGTTATCCCATTGGAGTACACTTATTATCTTTTGGTCTATCAAACATATTGCCTTTACCTTTTTTATTGAAGACAGTAATTAATGCAAACTCCAATACTCCAGTTAATAAAGTGATAAACCACGTTAATTCACCAAAGAATCTAAACAAAGAAAAGAATAGAACAGTATTTACCACCCATACTGCTGTTCCGATAATGCTAAATCTGGTATATCTAAAGACCCATTTTTTAATTAATTCTCCAAGTATGCTCAACCATTCTTTTCTCCTATAGCGAATTTAGCGTTAATATCATGATACGGTCTCTCATAGCAAGTTTTGCCATAAAGCTCGTCACAACGTAAATGTTTTGCTCAATAATGAGTTTTCAGAAATCAGAATAGAGGAAGGAAGCTAAAGTTTATGTTTGATAATTTTCTGATTGGAAAGATAGATCTACAACAATTACGATAAAAATAAAAAAAAACAAACTGTATCCATAAGACATGCGTCGTTATGGTGGGAAGTTAACGTTGAACCATATTGACAAAAAAGCTGGAGAATCAACAACTATTGAATAAATTAAGGCGTTTTGAGTTTTACATTTTCTTCTTGGGGCTCTGATGTTCAGTTTCCAGGTGCATGGTTAATTCTTCTTTAGTATTGAAAACTTTACCACATATTTGGCAAGTAACCTTGTTTGACGTTGGATTGTCCATTGGAGGAAGCGAAGGCTGCTGATCTGGGGATTCAAGAGAGCCATCTGGTGGGGAGGGTGCAATCAAATCATTGAACGATTCATTTGGCTTCTTTTCGTAGGGAAAATCAGGCTCAGTCAAAATCTTACCCATAATACAATTGATTTATGCTTTTCTTAAGCATTTGTGACTGTCTAACAACAATAACGAAAAAGTAGGTCTCAGTTAAGCAAACAGTTTACTCGTTTCTTTCTCTCATTTTTTACAAGAATTTTCTTACAAAGCAAGTTGAGCCTTTCTTCTCTCTGTCCTTCTACTATCCTCGATGTCCTCGCCCAAAAGTCTATCCAGCAACGACTGCCCGGTAGATATTGTGTTTTTAAAGCTGTAGGCGGACTCTGTTTGAACTGAATAAGCAGCGCGTTTGGAGATTTTTGGTTTTTTTTCATGTTCTTGGTTTAAGAGTTTTTGTGCCTCATCGTTTGTTATTCCGAATGGGAGATAATTTTTGTGAAAACTTTCAACATGTAACTTTATCATAGATACGGCATCATTCACAATTCCGAACATTTCAAAACCGTATCCGCAGGGGCATTGAAAGTTTAGCTTATTTTTCAAACAGTTCACCACTTAACGAACTCAACGAGATATATAATATCAACATGAGATATTAACTTCTGTGACTGCACAAGCACAATTACAACATTATTATTCACCAACGCGGATTTAGTGTGTTAGAGGTAAAAAATATGACGAAATGGGAGTATGTATCGATTGCTTTGGTAAAAGGAATATTAGATGCTGGTGTCAAAACGCAAGAAGATTTGTTGAATAAATATGGTTTAGATGGGTGGGAATTGGTTTCTATTGTTGCGCTTCAAATTAATCAAAGTTTTGAAGTAGTTGCCTATCTAAAACGAGAACTAAGAAACGATAGTGTACTCAACAATAATGAACCGAAAGGTAACAGCTAAAAAAATTAATCAATCAACCGAGGAAGTAACATGTAAATTCTGTGGAAAGAACTACGTACTCCCTAAGAATATTCTTGACCTACTCTGAAGTAAACAAAAAACTGATTTAGGGTTAATGTAGACTATAGGCTCGGTAGATGATTTATTTTCTTAATTGTTGAACTTTTTCCCTGAAGTACCGAGATTCTTAGATTTCGTTTGTTTTGAGTTTTTGTTCAAAAGTAAAAAAATCGATGAAACTATGGTCAAAGAAACCTTTCCAACCGAAACAGATTTGATAGCGAAAATGAGCAAGAAAGCTAGCCAAATTTATTTTGGACAAAGTAGGCATTTCAGAGGACGTTTTCAAAGATTTGATGGATTTCTGACGGTTTAAGCTCCAGGGACTATTGGATAATTCAGAAACACCAAAAATCTCCAAAGGCTTACTTACTTGCATGATTCAACAATATCGATGATTTCTTTGAAATCTAAAAGCTGGTAATCTGCGAATCCGACCTCGGGAGTTTTTCGTCCATATTTGGCGAGTGCCGTTTTTAACCCAAGTTCTTTGGCTGGCACTATATCTTTTTCTATTGAATCGCCTACCATTAGAATTTCCGAGCTTGCTATGTCAGGGCACTCTTTTTTTAGCATTTCCAAGGCCAGCAAAAATGGTAAGCCGGTATGCTTACTTTTGTTTGTATCCTCATACCCCACGACAAACTTGAAGTAAGGTTCTATCCCCATACCTAACAATCTCTGATAAGCCTTAGTTTTAGGAGCATCAGTAACAATCGAGAGAAAAACGCCTCTTCTTTAGTTTTCCAAGGACTAGTTTGACATTTGGATATGGTTTTAGGAATTTGTTTTTTGTTTTTAGGTAGGTGTTGATGCCTGAAGCTAGTATTTTGTGATCAAACTGATCGATGCTTCTTAAAAACTCTGAGAAGAACTTGTTTGCTTGACCAAAACTCATTCCAAAATCTAAGAAAATCTTTGCGTCCTTATCTTCAAGAAGCATTTTATTTCCGCCAATTTCATTAACGCCTCCATAGAAAGTAAGCATTGTCATCGTATTCCACAGAAACAGCTAGTTTGAGGGTATGTGCTTTTTAGTTTTGTGTATAACTCAAGCTTAGCCGTTTATGAGGCTGAATGGCTTTTCCATCGGGCATTTTATTGGTCTAATCATTGTTTCAGTCGTCAGCAACTGAACTAGCTAAAACCCCTTTTTTCTTTATATTCGACAAATCAGCAGATTGGTAAAGGCGGGTTTTCTCTTTGAAGCGTTGATCTCGTCGAGATTAGCGGGGCTGCTTGTATTCGGATTTTGTTGTCGGTTACCATATTTTTGACGATGAGGTTGAGTGAGCTTTCGGTAAAGTTCAAGACATTTTTTCCCTCGTTGGTAAGCTTGTACACTTTTCGTGGTCTTTCAGTATTCATGTTCCAAGCGCTAGTTACGTAGCCTTTTTTCTCAAGTAGTCCTAGTAGGGGGTAGACGGTGCTGGGTCCGAAGTAGACACCGAAGCCTTTGCGGATTTTGGTGATGATCTGGTATCCGTGCATGGATTCTTTGTCGAGATATTGAAGAACAATCAGGTCTAAGAGGCCTTTGGTGAGTTTTGTTTGAACTTCTTTTTGGTAGTTGTTGTTCATTTTCTGTTTTTCTCCTGTTGTTGTGTTGTACAGATGTACAATGTGTCTTTCTAAGACACATTTCTTATGTCTTCATAGTACATAAACAGCCACTTAAACCCTTGCACATAATGCAAGCATATCAAAACGTGATAAGAGACCCAATTGTCGAACACAAAAACACGTCAATACGTGAAATATATCTAAAAAATCAATATATTTGGTTTAAAGAGAACTGTACAACGGACCAACAGAAAATTGAAAAGTAAGACGCTTTGGAGTGCAACCAAAGGAAGAAACTCAACTAAAATCAAGAATAAAATAAGAGGTAGCCTCATAGAAACCGGATAACAGTTTCAATGCAGTATGTGCCTAATCTCAAGCAAAATAAAATTAGTAATACTTAATTGGGTGTTAAAAGGGGTGGCTATTACTGGTGTCCTTTTGTTTCATGGAGTGTTGTGTCTCTGTGTCTCTCCATTTCTGAGCGACTCTTGAAGGTTTTGCCACAATCTGGACATGGAATCTGACTGGGTTTTATTCCGTCTGTTGGTGTCTCTTGAGATGATGGCGCTCCTAATGTATGAGGTTGATGTGGTTTTTTGCTATTCATGACTTACACCTAAACAGTCTAGAAAGCGGTTGAGCGTTTTTAAGATTGTATGATTGCAGCGAGACAACAACAAAACCGTTTCAAAAGAAATATCCTTTTTCAAAACCCGAGAAAATTCTATGGTATAATTCCTTTAGATTTAGCTTTCATTTTGTATTGTTCCTGGCTTTTCCGCACTACCGCAAGGAGTTCTTCAGCTTTGACAGGTTTGACTAGAAAGTCGTCTGCTCCATAATCGGCAGCTTTTTTTCCTACTTGCTCGCTGGAAAAACCTGTAACTATAATTTTGAATGTCTCAGGGGTCTCTGCCATATCGAGGAGAAGCTCAGTTCCGTCCATGTCAGGGAGCCTAACGTCAACTAAGGACACGTTGAACTTCTCCTTTCGAATTTTCTTAAGGGCATCTTTGCCGTTCTCAACCGTATCAACTACGTATCCTTCTTTTTCCAAAATACTCCTAAAAATTCTCAAAATATTCACATCATCATCAACTACAAGGATACGCTTTTTTTCCTTACTCATTAACCCTCACCAATCAGGTTTTCTTTTCCAAATGTTCATTGTGCATTGGCCCCAACAATAAGAACTAGCCTTGTATTGGCAGCCGTTGCAGTTCATACCGGTGAATTTCGGTACAGACTCTTGTTTTGAGTGAACGCGAACAAAAACCTTTTTCGGTTCACTTTGATTCAAAATCACGCCGTCTTTTTTGTACTTCAACCGCTGTGGGCATCTTTCGTAGATTGCCGGATTAGAAAAAATAGATTGAGGACAAGTTTGATTCCCACACTGACGGACACTTAATTCAAATTCGCCTAAACCAGTCACAGCTGTAGCATATTCACAACAAATCTCTTTCCCAGAGTCTTTCTCAGTGTCAGCTGTGCTCATATCTGTTCTTCCGCTTCCGTGATTGTGTTAAGTAAGACGGACTAATGAACTAGTCAGAGATTTTGAATCACAGTAGAAGAGCCGTTAAAAGTGAAGCAATAATGCTTCTGGAAGGCTCGCCCAAAAGCGACTTTAAATTCGAGATTTTATCTTATCTCCAATCGATAAAACCAACGCGAGCAATGTCAAATTCTTATTCATAACAAATAACCGTGGACAATTGGAAAATAACCCGCTTCGGATATGCGAGCAAAGGACGAGGCGACACAAGGATAAATAACGAGATTAGGGGCAACAAAAAAAATAAAAATTAACTATTGCATTGAATCCGTCAAATTTCTATATGCTCCATTCATGCGGTAGAAGTATTTCTGATTCGGGCTCAGTTTTTGGCGATTCAAGGTAAAGGATTTTAACATTTGAGGCGAGTTGGCCTTCAAACATTTCCCTTAACTTCAACCTGATTTGGGGTATCCGTTTATTTAGGATTTCTTGGCTTAAACCCGCTTTTCTGACAAAGAACAATAAGTAGCCTCTTCCAACTTTGTTAACATCGTATGTTATTTTGGCGTAGTCGTTTTGCAGGTGCCAAAGCGTTGGGTCAAGCTCGTTCAAAGCCAGCTCTATGGCAATAGTTGTTTTTTGATGCTTAAAATCAGCCTCAATGCTGGGGTCAATTACTGCTAAATCGTAGTTGCCTCTTGACGACTGCATTCTCTTTCCATCAACGTTGACGTAGTTGTTTTCATTAGGAATCAGAAGCTTTCCTCGTTTGTAGAATTTTCCTAAAGTAGGGTATTCTCGGTGCAGCCGAATTGTTTGGATTAGCTGTTTATCATCTAATCTTGCGTCTATAGATTCGTTGAAATAATTGTCTTGGTAGAGGACATTATGCAGAAAGCAATGCATGTCAGTTTCTGAATAAAAAGAAAATGGGGTCTGCAAAAACTTTTCTTTAAGAATGGTGATGGCGTTTTCAACTTTGGAAACAGATTCTGATAACATACTCGTTTAATATTGAGTGAATTCTTTAAAAGACTACTTAGTT
This sequence comes from Candidatus Bathyarchaeota archaeon, assembly GCA_003151735.1. GTDB lineage: Archaea > Thermoproteota > Bathyarchaeia > Bathyarchaeales > Bathycorpusculaceae > Bathycorpusculum. Next base: position 9,257 of record PLYI01000082.1, read on the forward strand.
CCTCTATGCTGTCCTGCAAAATGCTCAGGAGTTAGCGCGTGAGAGGGCTCACTTCAGAAAATAGTCTTTTCCTCTTTCAATGGTTTGCATATTGCTGCAGTACGTTTTGAAGAGTTGTTGATTTTCTGTATGGACAGGAAAAGCTCGCTTAGGTTGAATTTCCTTCACCATCTCGATGAGTTGTTCTTTGCTCATGTGTCCTGAAGCATGAACCTGATGAAATTTCATTTTGAAGTGGTCTAACCAGTTATGCATGACTTGGTCTTCTATGTCTTCTTCGCTGAAGGGTTCCGCAAGGTTCCTGAATTGTTCTTCGCTTTCCTTTAAAGCTTCTTCTGCTTTCTTGCGCTCAGTCCCAGTCATCCTGAGTCACATTCTGTCTATATGCATTCTTAAATCAAACCAGTAAATGATAAACGGTTTCTGGCATTTTGGGTTTCGGCAAACATGCTTTTCTACAATTACGTCGCCTGTAATTTTGTCTTTTTGAGGTTCTTTAACTGAAGCAAATGAATGACGCTTATCTTTCATTTTAGCTTCAAAAATCCAATGGCAATTTGGGCATTCTAAAGTGACTTTGGCATCCTTTTTTGACTTTTTCTGGTTGTGTTTAGGTGAGATCAGATTTCTAAGTCTCCTTGATGTTAGTTCTTCTCATAGAAGTACGCTCAAATGTTGGTCTTACTTTTCGATTGCTTTCTTGCTTTTGGCAAAGAAGTGCTTTTCAGTTCTTTCAAGCGACCCGAGACGAGCAAAGAAAGGAGCGTCCTCAAATTCTCTCCAACCAGCTTTTGCTCTCTCAAACGTCTAAGGTCTGCTGCTAACCGAATATCGCCAAGAGTAAATTCTATCCATTTTTCAAAGTCCTTCTGGCTGAGATGAAACTCCAAACATCTGATGTCTACCTCCCTAACCCTCAACAAGAACTCTTCCAATGAATTTGCCTTCTGACCAGTGAATGCATTAAAACCTGTTGAGAAATGGAAGGCTTGCGCGTCTTCAACTTTCCTCAATATCTGAGTATTCGCATTGTTCATTCCTTTATTCCGCCTCCCGTCTCGTAAAGCCACATGATGTGCACTTAAAGAAAGTAAACGAAGAAGTGGTTCCTTCTGATCCAACCGCTACAGTCCAAGTTTCGCTTCCAGCCTTTCCACATGCTGCGCAAACAACGCCTATCGTAGGAGAGGTTCTAAGTCCTGAAGCTTCGTTGTCTATAACGGCTATCTCATTGATGGTATGATTGGTTATCTTTAGGTTAGGTTTCAAGAAGTTATCAGATTTAAACTCAGTTTTATACCCGCATTTAGGGCATTGAAGAGCGGGTAAACTTCTCCTAACTACTTTCAGAAGCTTTCCACATTTGGGACAAAAATTCATCGATAACATCTCATTTGAATATTTCAACTTCACATCTTGGGAGGCACTATTTTTTCTCTCTGTTATTTCTCTCTGAACCTTCTGTTTTTGAACCATTCCAGACCTTCTATTGATTCGATCTTCGCATTTTTGACATCTTTAACCTTAATATAGTCGAGTGAGTCTCAACAGTAATAGACTGGTAAGAGCAAGTTTTTATCTCAAGGAGGATAATACAAGTTTGAGCCAGAAAATAGTCTCGGAAACCTTAAAGGGTTTAGGGTTAACAGAAAGAGATTCAGAAGTATTTATTTTTCTCGCAAAGAAAGGCCCCGTTATCGCACGGGAAATGTTAAACTCATTAAGAATAAATAAAGCCCAGCTCTACCGCAGTCTGAAGAATCTCCAAAGCAAAGGCATTGTGGAGTCCACTCTAGAGTATCCAGCTCGCTTCAGCGCTATCTCATTTGATAAAGTCTTGGACTTATTCATAAAGGCAAAAAAGGACGAAACTAAAAAGATGGAAGAAAACAGGGAAACTATTCTTTCCCATTGGAAGTCTTTGGCAGTAGATGAAACCCCATTACTTTCAGATAAGTTCATGGTCATCGAAGGCGAAAACTACATCTATTCCAAAATTGGACAAATGTTAAAAGGTTCAAAAGAACAGATTTTGGCCTCAACCAGCGGTCTAGGCATAATTCAAGCCGAAAAGTTTAACGTCATAAAAAGCATGGCGGAGTTAAATGTTCCATTTAGAGTCCTTACGTACGTATCCTCAAAAAACCTTCCGATAATAAGAAAAACCATCGAGGAAATGAGCGCTTTTTCTAAGAACTGTGCATGCAGACATATAGACCTTGCAGAGAAACTTTTCCCTCGTTTTTTCATACGTGACGAAGACGAGTTGATTTTCTTTGTAACAAATAGGGAAGAGTCGGTTTCAAATCACAATAGCGATACTTGTTTATGGACTAATAATAAAGCCCTTATCAACGCGTTCAAAACTTTTTTTGAACAATTATGGCGCGACGGATTGGATGTTCAGAAAAAGATAGATGAACTCATTACTGGAAAATCTGCCCCTGAAGCCAGATTAATTAGAGATGCGGAAGAAGCTTATCAAAGATATTTGTCGTTGATCAGTTCAGCAAAGGAAGAGATCATTCTTATGACTTCTGCAAAAGGTCTGATGATAGTGCTGGACAATAAACCCATCTTGGAGGATTGGCTCAAAAGAAAGATCTCGGTACGAATTATGGCTCCAATCACGAGTGAAAATGTAAACGTCGCTCGACATCTATCTAATTATTGCAAGATTAGGCATGTTCAAATAAGCTATCTTAGAGTTGTTATTGCCGATGGAATACAACTTCTCCACTTCAAAGCGCCTCTTCATGACAAGGACACTCTCAATCCCTTAGATTATTTTGATAATTCTTTCTACACGAATGATCCAGATTACATTCAGGGTCGAAGAGAGCTGCTCAACGACATCTGGAATAATTCTCTTGACTTCTCAGATGTAACAGTAACTTCAAAAGCAAGGACGCCTGCACCGACCGTTTCTCTTTCAACCCCCGTTTCTTCAGTAGTTGAGGAAATGGTGAAAAAAAACGTTGGGGCCATTGTGGTAGTCGAAAACAACACTCCGCTGGGAATAATAACAGAAAGGGACATACTTGAACGAATTGTAAACAGACGAAAAGATCCAATTACAACAACGGCGAAAGAAATCATGTCTGCTCCTTTGATAACAATAGACCACGAAAAGACCGCATCTGAAGCACTTGAGGTCATGTGCCGAAATAGAATACGAAGACTTGTCGTATTAAAAGGTGAGAAAATCGAGGGACTCTTGACTCAAAGGCGCTTGTTTGGGAACTGCAATGTCGTTGCGTGACAACAAACTTGAGATAACGCAAATAACTGAAAAATAAACCCAAGTCCAAGGAGGACCGGGGTGTATCAAAAAGCATGGAGAAGTGGACTGGGGGGGATTTGAACCGAAATGGGTTCAGACTGTATTGTCAGATGATGCTTTTTGCAGAAATAGTCGACCCCTTTTCGTAATGGCGGGTCCGCTGGGATGCGCTTAATTATTTAAGCGAATCCATAATAACATATATGGTGAGGGGTTTTGCCGATTCTAAATCTATCATGAAAGTAGTTTGAGAGGTCCAAATTCAATTAGTCTCTTTTGCTCCGCGGGGTTTAAGATAGTAACCTTTCCTTATTTAGATTCGGTTATCCTTTCATTGGAGAGGTTGGGTTACTTTATGGTAATCCTTGTGTTCCGCGTTTTTGCATTCAACAAGTTCCTGTCTGTGTACTATTCCACTTCTTTTTTTTCTTTTGTTTGAGGTTAGTAAAGCTGATGGTTTTGGCGAGGTTTAACTGAAGACATTTTCATTCTCACTCATTTATCTTGCCTGCTCAAACTTCCAGAATAATCGTTTATATCTGAATATTGTTCTATCTAGAAATAGCCTTACACTTTCTCTTTTAGGTATATTTCAGCAGGCGTTAAATAGCCTATCCCCTCATGTGGCCTGACATAGTTGTAGTAGCGAATAAAGCTCCAGTGCTCTTTGAAGAGATGAGACTCCAGCTCGTAGACTTTATGAAAAGCCTCAATCTTGCCGCAGGTAGTTGGCCTACGAACGCTCGCACAAATATGCTCAATCCCTAAGTCAGTGCAGTGAATGTCAAAAGCAGAGATTTCTCCCCTCGCAGGCTTAAACTGCGTGCCTTGATCAGTGAGAATCTGTTTAGGAGCACCATACCGTTTAACTGCTCTATCCAGCAGCAACATAGCATTCTCGCCAGTTGGACTCCAGATCTTAACTGACCCAGTGATGAACCTGGAGCGGTCATCAAGATAGCTGATCATCCAATAGTCGTCATTGCACAGCTTAAAATCAGCTTGCCAAAGACTATTGCAATGTTCCCTTTGGAAACGTTTGGTTCCCCAGGTCTTTCTAGGCATTGAAATAGGGTGGTTTAAGCCTGCTTGGCAGATAATCCGGTAGGCTTGGTTATTGTCGATTTCATAACCTTTGAGTCTGAGGCTTCCAGCGATCTTTTTGGGTCCCCACTCATATCTTTCTCGGAGCTTGATAACTTTCTTTTTGAGCGAGTCTTCAATCCCGAAACTTTTTGGTCGACCTCTGGTTTTTTCTTTTAGGCCGTTATTGCCTTCTGCTTGATAGCGGTTCCACCAGCGATAAAACATGTCTCTGCTTGTTCTAGTAGAGGCACAGATCTTGGTAACTGACCAACCTTGCAATCTCTTCTTTATGATCCACGCTTTTAGCTGATCTGAATCTCTATCCATGCCCTCTCCACTCTCGCGTTATATTACGATGCAAGAGTGTAAGGCATTTTCTAGATAGAACATTTATATCTGAATATAGAAACGTTTTTACCACGCGCTCCGAATAGATACTTTCTATCTATATTTATTATAAAAATCATAGATACACTGGGGAAAACGTTCATTCCGAGTGGTGGTAAAGCCGCTCTCCTCTTTGTCAATGGTCCGAATCTAAGTCAATAAGAAACATCGGGATGAAAAAAACGTGAAGAAACCACAAAGCAATAATCGCATTTTTAGTTTCGTTATCAATCTGTGCATTTATCGGGAGGTTATTTACAAATGTTGAATAAGAAAATTCTGATAGGGTTATTTGCCATTTTGTTTTTTGCGTCTATATTCGCCGGAGTAGCACGTGGTGCAGATGATTGGGTGATGTTCCACCATGATGCTGCACATACGGGATACTCCACCTCAAGCCTTCTAATGGCGTAAAACTCTGGAACTACACCA
>PLYI01000096.1 GCA_003151735.1 Candidatus Bathyarchaeota archaeon
CTGTAGTAAATAGATGTTCCTAAAATGCCAACCATCTTGTAGAATTCCAGCCTCCCACTAATATCCCCATGGAAGTTCTTTTTATATTGTGAGACAAATCGTTCAGCAGTTCTCTCTCCTAAATCTGGATTTTGTGGATCACAGAAAAATTTAACGAAATGATATGCATAGCCAACATCGTAAGCAGGATCGCCTACTTCAATCGAATCCCAGTCTAACACAATCATTTTTGAATCCTTGGTTACACAGACGTTACCTGGGTGGTAATCCCCATGAGCTAGACAGTATTTTGGACAAGAGTTGTTCGACACATTTGCATTAAGCCAGCGTATAGCTAAATCAAAATCTTTCTTGAGTTTTTTGTCATGTTTGGTTTCAAGATTCAGATTGTGCTTGAAGTGAATAGGCCAACGTCTGGCAAACTCGTATTCATCCTCAGGAGGTCTAAGAACGGTTATTCCTAGCTCGGCCACTTTGAGATTATGAAGATTTGCTAGGGTTGAGGCAAACCCATCCACTAGCTCATTAATGCTTTTTTGAACCACTTCTTCTTTCTGCATTATTATAAAGGGGTAACCAAGAAACCGAGAGTCACACTCACAAAAAAATACTTCGGGGACAGGAAAACCAACACGCCCAAGACTTCTTAGAACCTGAAATTCTCTTACGCATTTCCTAAGGTCTTCATCATTAACATACGCTTCCAGTACAGGATCGATGTTTTCAAGGTAAGTTTTCAATACAAGATTACGCTGATGCAGGATTCCTCCGTCCATATAAGTAAGAGACATGGAGAATACATCACTCCAAAATCCTCCACCTATCTTTAGTAAATTCGAAACCCTAATTGTATGCGCACCTTTGGGTATCAGGTTCGAATTACCATTGCTCGAAGTAGCAAGAAGATAATCCTCGAGTCTTGAGCAGATTACTCTTCCAGGACGAACACGTGCGCTATAACGAAGCGAGTTGACAATTGTTTTCCCGAGCAACAAGAATCACGCCAAAAATGAAAGGTGACCGAGTAAAATACCAAGTAAAATAAAATAGATTGTATAATATTCTGCGCTATCACGATTTATTTAAGTTGGAACCGTTTGTTGCCCCGTTCAGGGAATTTATCTCGAAAAATCGGATAAAGTGATCATAAAGAAAGCTTGGCTTGTATTCAAACCCTTCTGCCCATTTAATACTCGATTTATAACATTTCTCCACGACTATTGATGTCGGATTTAGAGACTTATTTGCTGTTTTAAGTTCAGGTGTAACTTTCAAAAGGTGTAACTTCTGAAGGGTTGCCAAGTGTCTTAACAATAAATCGAATCTATGATATTTAGATACTATATCGGCAGGACTTCTTGCAGGAGGCTGAGAAAGATTTGCAGGATTAAGTTTGAAGTTATTATATTTACGGTAATAAATTAAATCCCAATCGCTTTGGTTTACCATTGTGCTAGGATGAATTGTCAAAACAGAAATCTCACGCTTCAGTGTAACTCGTTGAAGAAAAGAGTGCTCACGGATTCCACCTTGCCAGTTAGCAGATAGTATCGTGAAGGGATAAAACGTGATTCCGCGAAAGCTAACCGGATCAATGGAGATGTTTGTTGAGAAATCATAAGTTATACCGAGGGTTTTCATCGCCTCAAGATGGGGCGGAGTCCAGCAGTACCCAGGCGCCCGAAATGAAACTATTCGTTTTTTGGGAAAAAGAACCTGTAGTGCATGAATTCCTCCGGATCCTTCAATCTTACCTGTGAACGGATTGATATTAGCAGTCTCTCGAATAATGGAAGTCTGATACGCTTCCTCATAACTTTCTACGTCAGTGAACTCAAAAAGGGTAGGGTGAATGGAATGGCTGGAAGAGTGGTAACCAATTTGGTGCTCACTTAACAAGTCTACGGTCGATGGAAAGCTGGACAGTTTTTCAGCCATAGTTCCAGTTATGAAGAATAAACCGGACAATTCATGTTTTTTCAAGAGCTCCAAGATATCATGTAAGCCTGAAACCGAATTTTCGCTTATGAAATCTTCCGTATCGAAGGTCAAAAAAAAACTATGCAAAGGTTTACACTCCTAGGCTAAAACATTCAAACGCTCTATAGAATGCGATTTATGTAAAATTTCAGTTTCAGATCAATCGCGGATTAATGTATTTTCGTATTTCAAGCATTGATTATGGTAGAATGAAGATGCCAGTTTAGAGTGGGTAATACAAAGTGGAAATTGGAGTCTTATCCGGATGAATTTTTCAATTAACATTTCAGGTGAGATTTTGGGGTTTCTCCAATGTTCTAGCCTATTCGTCCACACATGTTTAAAATTTTTCAGCAGCCATGTAGAGGCACGAATATTTCCTAAAATTTCTGACACATTTTTGTTTCGAACTGAAAATACCGATTCAACCGCAATTGAAAAATAAAAAATGAACAAAGCCCTTAACAAATCCTTTAAATTGAAATATACATCAAAAAGCAAACACATTTTGGCTCTAAGAAGAGAGAAAGTCACAGATTGATTATTCCAAAATTTCTTGGTTGTAGCTCCGCCAATGTGGCGTATTCTTGAACTTGATACCGATACCACGCGCTTTCCTGCAAGCCATGTTTTCAGAGACAACAAAGTATCGTCATAGTTGTAAGGTATTTGAGGGTCGAATAATCCTATTTCGTCAAGAAATTCTTTTCGGACAATCATTGAGCAACCTGTTGCAAACGACACTTCAAATGTTGGAATAAACTCAAAATCGCCTCTTTTTCCAGCGCCTATTGGGCACAAGAGCAGGAGATAATCGCTCCAAAGCCCTCCCGCGCCACGAAGTTTCTTACCATCGATTGACAGAATGGTACTTCCCGCCAATCCAATTGTTTTGTCTTTTTCCATTGTACTTACCAAAGCATCAACCCAATAAGGATCTGCGATTGTGTCATTGTTCAGAAAAACGATGTAGTCTCCTCTCGCATGACTAAAACCAAAATTATTACCAGCACTAAAGCCAAGGTTTTGCTGGCTCTTAAAAATTTTTAATCGGTTGTCATTCCCGAAAATTTTTTCGGCCATTTTCAAGCTCGAATCTGTGGATGCGTTGTCCACGAAAATTACCTCGAAATTTGGGTATTTTGTGCCTAAAACGGAAAAAAGACAACGCTCCAGATAATTTTCTCCGTTGAAATTTAAAATAATAACTGAGACGAGAGGAGTATTTTCCTGAATAAGCAACTATCCATCCTCCGAAAGGGTTACCCTTAAAGATTTTCTTAAGAACAAAGATCTTCAATAAAGTCTGGTAAACTACTCATCGATGAGCATCTAAAACTACTGACAAGTCGTAATCAATTTCCAAGATGGTACAATAACAAAAAATTAATATTATGAAAACTTCTAATGATCAATAAGTGCGACTTGACAGAACGTCTTTGCATTTAAATTGGTTTATAGTAAAGATGCGTAAATATCAGCTATGGAAGATGAAACGTTTTGAATGTCATGTTTTTTCACAGCCTGAAGACCGTTTGCTACCATCATCGCCCGAAGGTCTTTGTTTCTTATTAAATTTATTATTGCAGAAGCTAGCTGGTGGGCATTGCCAGGCGGCACTAACAAGCCGTTTTCACCATTAGAAATTATTTCTTTCATGATTCCAAATTCTGGAGCAATAACTGGGAGACCAGCTGCCCAAGCTTCAAGTGTAGTTATGTAGCTACCCCTTGTTCCAATAGAAATATCACTGTTCCACAAATACTTTCGAACATCCGACGTCATTCCAACCATTTTAATCGCCCCTTCAAGATTCAGATCTTGAACTAAGCTATTTGCATATTCATAAAGTGGACCATATCCAACAATTTTGAAAGTTGCTTCAGGTACTTCCTTAATAACTTCTGCAAAAGCTCGAATCGGAGTCATTGGGTCTTTGGGTTTACTGAACCTCGATACCATCACTATCCTATCTCCTGAACTATTTTCATTTGAGGTTGGACGTTTGAATAATCGTGTATTAACAAAATTGGGTATTAACTGACTTGTTTTACCCAGGTTAAATTCCCGCAATACGTTAAGAGTCTCCTTGGAATATGTAGTTATGACATCGGCTCGTTTAAGGACGTCAATTGTAGCTGGATCTCTTATGGGCATTGCGAAACGATCGTTAGGACTCACTGAATCGCCATGAAGGGTAACTACGAAAGGGCGATGGAAATGTTGGCTTAAATGAAGCCCTATTGTCGGATAAAGTGGCTGCCAAAATCCATGCACGTGAAAAACGTCAACCTTATCCATCCCTTTAATATTGGATGCTTCTCTAAAAAGGCTCGTAATCAACATTTTATCCAAAAGGTTTGACTGTCGATCAAGAAGTTTACAAGACGAACTTCTCAGAAAACTGGATAAGTTAGGCCCCAATCGATGTACTTCAAGGCTGTTAATTCTTTGACAACCTGATGTTCGAATCGCGCGCAAAAAAGGAACATAAGCAGCTTTGTCGGTTATCATAAAAAAATCCAGGTTTTGATCTTGCTTGGATAGAAAGTCTGACAAACTCAGTATATAACGTTCTACTCCTCCAAACTCAATTGGCATAAAGTTTTGCCAGATGTGACAAATACGCATAAAGATAACCCCTCTAATTCGGTCTCAAATACCTAATATTTCAAATCCAACTTGGCGGCGCCTACAACAAAATCAATCTAACTCTCATGAAGCACAATATCATAAACTGTTCTCAAAAGAATTTCACGTTGTTTCTCAGCCAAGGATAAGGCTTGTTGGCGGTTTTGATCACCCATTTGCAATATTTTTTCCTTTCCAAATTGCAATAGTTGCTCTAATTTGGCAGCTAAATCGTGACTGTCAACATAAGTATACTCATGAGGAAGCAAGTCGCCTCGAGCTCCCATTGTGTCTGAAAAAACGACTAATCCAGACATTGAATAGTCATATTTTCTTTCATTTGTTCCAGCCATATGAAAACCTATGTTTATTCCAATCCAAGAGGTACTAAGGATTTTTAAATAATCCAATTTACTCGGAATAAACTCATAATGCTGCAATCTAACGTTTTTGGGAACCTTTTTCGGCTTAATACCAATAACATTAACCTTGATGGTTCTACTGGAATACGATAACGCTTTGAAAATCTCTTCAAGAGATCTTTCAGCTTTTAAATCCCAATGCCCTCGCGAAACTATACTTATGCTTGGTAACTGATCTTTAACACTCGGCTCAAATTCCTTAATTGGATAAATATTCGGATAATAAACTGCTTTTTTGGCACCCATTTCTATGTATTTAAGCCTATCTCGCTCACTACAGGCGATAACCACATCCACTTGAGCAATCGCTGCCCGTTCTAGTTTGTACATTAACTGTCTTGTAATCAGGTTGTCTCGGAAGCCGTAGCGATTGTAAGCAACATCTTGAGACACATAAATAATGCTACCTAACTTCTTAAGCTCATTCAGATTTATTGTGTTAATGCTCAAGAATTCATCTATTAAGAAGATCTTCGGTGATTTCATTCTTCTCAAAAAGTGTATAAGCCCATCGGTATGTGAAGATGTTGCGAAATAATAATGCAAGACTTGTGAAAGGACGGATAAGAAACCATTGGTAACTAGTACGTACGGTCTCTGCTTAATGGATAGCCGTCGTATCATTCCATCACGCAAATTACGAGGGCTCTTCAAAGGCATTAACAAAAAATGTGCCAAAATTCCCGAAGTAGATGTTGCCAAGTCTATCTTGTTGGAATTCCATTGCTCACTGAATTTCTTTGACTCTTTCCTAGAAACACGAAGGAGTTCAAGATTTGAACTTAATCCAAAAAGTTGAACAACGAAACTCGATTTTAGCGAGAGCTCTTCGCCATCTCTAATTATGACTAACATTGCATCATCTTTGTTCTTTAAATTTTGAAAGGGTCATCCGCTCTTCGAGCTAAACAGAGTCTCTAGGCTATAATTTGCTGCAAATCCATCTCTTAGTTTTTTTAGATCAGAAAAACTCTTTCTCTCGCGCACATATCCCAGAAGTTTAGGCGTTCATAGATTAGTCGTACATAAGTAAATGGAAACAAAGCAAAGTCCTCCTTGGTTTTGTATCTAGCGCTGAAAAAACTGCCAATAATTAAAGGGGGAAAAAGAATTGCCGCTAAGTTCAGTGGATAAACCATGCGCCAAGCGAAAAAGGTCCGGTCGTGGAGTTTTTTGTAAAGCAAGACACGGTTTCTAACTTCTTTTCCTGTATTAACGAAAACTCTGGGAGTAAAAGTTTTTTTCTGGTGGTAAACTATCATACTGGGATTGAAATTTATTCTTCCAAACCTTTTTGCTCTCAATGCAAGATCTCTATCTTCCATGTATGTAAATCGTTCATCAAATCCGCCGATATCGTTCAATACACTCCTTTTATAGACCATATTGCAAGTTGGAAATTGCCCGCCAGTTTTGTTTTCAACAACATTGTCTGACATAGTCGGAGTATATTTTTCAGAAACGTAGTATGTTTTTCCTTCTACACCTATGCAATCGCTTTCTTTAATAGAGATTAATCCTTGTTCGATCCAGTTGGGAGAGACAACACAATCGTCATCTGTAAAAAAGACGTATTTCCCTTTTGCAAGTTCCAAACCCTTATTTCTACTTCCCGAAAGCCCAAGTTTTATCCTGTTTTTAATGTGGCTTATTCTTTTGTCCTGGAATGAGGCAATTATTTTGTCTGTTCGATCAAAAGGCGGATCTTCAACCACCAAAACCTCAAATTCGCTTATGGTTTGGGCTAAAATAGATTTTATACATGAGCCAATTTGTTCTTCTGAGTTGCAAACGGATAGAGCAACTGTAACGTCGGCGTCCATCAAGCTCTTCCCCTCGAACCAAGTATTGAGGTCTTACTCACTATTACCAACAACTTCTGGTTATAACTCAATTTGTGTCTTGTCGCTAAATTTTAAAGGGAATTCCCTCTTTAAAAAATCAAGAAGTATTATTTGACTTCTCATTTTGTCGTTTGACATTCAAGTATCATTGTGTCTGACATATCCTTTTTCAGATAACAAAGGAAATCTCTGCCAATGCCTTTTGATGTTTTCCTTGCATGTGGATTTAAGTAAACAGTTCGCGTAATTTTAAACCAAGATGATAAAAGCTGCGTTGCTGAGTTTAATGCGTAAAGCCTAATATGCCGATCGTAGGGGCGATCAATCGGATTTCCATTTAGGGGGTCTTTGCCCCTAAAAATTGATATTCTGTTTTGAAGCGAAGTCAGATTAGGCGTAGAAAGTATCAGTATACCATTAGATTTTAGAACTCGGGCTATTTCCTTTAAGCAGTTTTCTGGTTTCGCAAGATGCTCCAACACTTCAATGAAAAGCACATAATCAAAAGACCCATCTGCAAAAGGAAAGGAGCCAGTTTCTAAGTCACACCCAAATACTTTAATTCCTTTTGCTTTTGCCTGATCTAAAAAAGCGGAGTCACAATCCACTCCATAAACGTCAGCGTTGAATTGCCGTTTAACTATGCCAGCTATAACGCAAGGACCACAACCAACATCCAAAATTTTAGTTCCATTCATGTTTGATGGAAAAAAACTAAAAAGTTTAGGAAGTAAATTGGCTAAACCTTCATTTTCAAAATGTTGCAAATCACTCTTTTCAAGAGTAGATTTCAAGTTTTGTATATCTGTTTTCATTTCATTACTCATTATGAGACCTCCCAAATTTTGTCATTAACTCTCGATAAATTTCCGAGATTAAATATGTATTTTTAATAGCAAGCTTTGTTTGATTAACTATTTTTCCTTCAAGATTAGAACACGAATGATTCAGATACTTATGACACTCAAACTACAAGCAAAGGCACTCACAATGGTCAAACTAACTTACTGAAAATACCTAATAAAAATACTCTTTTGATTGTCAGCATTCTAAAGTAATACTACTCACATAGGCATTATCATGAAATTATTTACACAAGTATTCGTATAATGAAATGTATTTTTCCGCGATTTTTTCCCAACTGTACTTTTTCACTTTTTCAAGTGCATTTCGTCCAAATTCTCTCCTCAGGTAAGGATCTCGGTATAAAGCAATAACTTCCTTTGACAAATCGTCTACATCTTGGGATTTGAACAATCGGCCATCAATTCCATCAGAAACGATTTCTCGAAAACTTGGAATATCTGAGGCTATCACTGGGATTCCTGAAGCCATGGCTTCAAGGATAACTATCCCAAAACCTTCATGCCTCGATGGAAAAACGCAAATATCTGCAGACTTGTAATAACTAGGAATCTTTGATGGCTTCGCCCAATCGTGGAAAATCACGTATTTTTCAATTCCCTCCTTCTTTGATAGAGCTGCAAAGATAGGAGCATTTCCATTTCCTACAAGATGCAATTTTACGTTCGGTAGATCAGAACTAAGTTTGGATATTGCTCGAATTAAGATATCAACGCCTTTTAATCTCGATAGGTGACCAACATATAATATAGAAGGATCACCATCTAATACTATTCTATCATTACTTTCGGTGAACATCTTGAGGTTCACACCATTAGGAATAACTACAACTTTGTCGCGATTTAACCTGTACCACGTGACGACATTATTTCTCATGAATTCCGAGTTGACTACTATTCGATCTGCCAAGTTGCAGTAGCTTAATGTACTAAGCCAATCAATAAACGAAACAGATTCATGCCATTGTTCTGCTTTCCTTTCTAACTGGGGGATACCATGAATATTAAGAACTGTACGAGCTTGCCTTAACTTTGCAAATCTTAGTAACGCAGCACTGCCATTTTTCCAAGAAGGATCTGCATTGAAATGAATAATATCAAATTCTTTTTTTACAAATTTTCCGAACACATTTAAGTAAGTTTCTGGAAAAGTTCTATTTGACGCAATTCCACTTAAATAGGTGACGCCCACCTTTTTCCTCAAGGCCTTTGGGAGATAATAAGCAACACTGCCTACCCCCCCTCCCCGCGCTATATTTGGCTCACCATAATATAAGATGTTCAAATGTTATCGACCAAACAATGAAATTTTTATATCCAGTTCCTACTTCGGATTAATAAGCAATTTAGGAATTTCAAAACTCGGTTACTATGCTTACCTGCTTTTCACAGCTATGTAAGAAGAACCCGAGTTATAAACCACATCAAATCTTTCCAATATCTGGGAGGATGTTTGTTCAATGGAAATATGGCTCATATTGAGGCTCTGGGCCATACCTACCGAATATACTATACAATCATATGCCGTAATTTTTGATAAACCAAAACGCGATGCGATGTCAGTGTCGATTTCCGGGTTTCCTTGGATTTGTGGAAGCATATACCATCTCGCACTAAGATCAGTGATCACTATGGTATTTGAGTTCCAATTATATTTCTCAATCATAAAGTTTGCTGTTGCAAGATCGTCTTTTGTTTGAAACGTTATTGGAAAACTAGTAATCGACGAATGAATTGGAACAAAAACGACAAGGATTAACAGAACTAAAACCAAGTATTTTAGGTATTTTCTAAACTTACTCTGAAATAAATATGTAACTCCTAATGCGAGGGGAACGAAAACTATGGGTACTGCACGCGTACCTAGGACATTAAGCACAACACCCAAACCAGAATAAACTGCTCCAGTTAAAAAAAGGGCTTTATCTATTGTTCTTAACTTTCTTCTAAAAAATAGGAAAACGAAACCTGCAACGCACAAGATTGCGAGACCGATTGTTACTATTCTAGAAAGCAAATGAGGGATAGCATCAATCGCAACAGAAGTGGAAGCAATTGAAGCACCAACAACACTGGAAAATTCGGTTGGAGTAGTAAAAACACTTACAATATTGCCTCTGAAAGAAAACACAGCAAACGTAATTTGTGCTATTAAATATATGACTAATGTCAATATGAATAATTCAAAATATTGTCTACTTTTGCTGATAATACTCCTAATTAGTAAGTAGATCACAAAAAAAAGCGGAACAAACGCATGGGTAATAACCAAACTAAAATAAAGGACCAGGATAGTGAGAGTTCTACCGGCGCTTTTTTCTTGAGTCTCCAACATAAACAAGACAAAAAGAAGCCCAAACGCAAGTGAGAACGGAACAGCTTGATAATTCAAGTACAAAAACATAACAACAAAGAAAGCTGCAACAGCAAGAAAACCGTTACTACGATTATACGCCTTTGAAGCATAAACATACAACGCTGTGACTAAAAGAAATCCTATGATCGTGAAAAGAAGAAATTCATAAATAGTCAAATTAAGCCCACTAATCAACGTTGTAATATTGGCTAAAAGGAAAAAAGAGGGCCACTGGTAATAACTATGGATTAATTGTGAAGCGTCCAAATTATTTGTTCTAATGAAATTTTCAGCCAATCCTCTAAAAAAAGCTGAATCGACGGTTGGCATCGTGAAGTAGAAATATGGTAGTGAATACAGAACTATAACGAAACCAACAGTTAACATCCATCTTAAATACTTGTTTTTGAAGCTAATCGCCATCAAAAACATTGATGTTAACAATAAAGGAACGCTAATCCAATATAAAATCGGAATGTGGTTGTAAATTGAGTCCCCTACAGAGTTAAGTGATAAGGGAAAACTCATGTACCAAGAATATATCAACAGCGTTAGACCTGACAGAAAAGGAATAATTAGTAGCTTACCTTTTTCCATCAATTACACCTTTCAGATTCTTGATGAGTTTCCGCAAAATCTAAGAAAGGATTTGGTTCAATTGAAGCTTTTGAAATATTTCTTGAAAAAAACCATATCTGAGGATGTTACCTTCAGTTAATTTCTTTATTAACTTTCAGAAATCCTGAAAACTTAATAGTTGATGAAAATAAAAAAATCGGTAGTCCGCATTTAGTAATAACTCTTCTTTTTTAACCCCTAAGGGTTAATGTATAATTGTGGCTCAGAGAAGTAGGCATACGCATTATCAGATAGGTTTCTTCCTTCAAACCAAGGAACCATTGTATCAATTTGCACGGGGGAAGTTGAAACAGCATTAGGATAAGAAGCCCCTGTTGTAACGTAGGTATAGTATGTTGTAGGCACAGTAAAGTCCCAAACTATCAAAGTCCAATCAGTTCCCCAAGGAACGCGCACAATATTACCGTTGACTTGTGACAAGCCAGAAGCGCCATTGATGCTGGAACCATAAGTTCCTACACCCCACCCACGTTCTGCACTATTAGGATGCCCTGCCTGGGTTCCATCGCTGGAAACATCAACAATTGCTAAAGAATTAGGAGCCACACTTGAATGAGACGTTTCAAAATCCCATCCAAAAGTAGCGGCGCCTTGAGGATCAGTGCTTGTGGGACAAGCCGCTGTTTTTACCCAAACACTCATAACTATGTGGTCGCCTGGCTTTACGTTTATCCATGCACCGTCAACTTCTCTTGTTCCCCTAACATAGTCTGGTCCTAGACGGATGCTTGGATTGCCATTATGTAATGTGCCATAGTCAAGTGAAGC
>PLYI01000076.1 GCA_003151735.1 Candidatus Bathyarchaeota archaeon
CTGTTGGGGTTGGAGTTGGTGTAGGCGTTGGACTCATGGTTACTACGGTTGTTTGGTTATTGGACCATCCAATGTATAACTTTGAAGTTGTCGGATTGACTGCAGCCACTGTGCTATAGCTGTCTAAGTACCAATCAAACTTTAGGCTTGCAATGATGCCTTGCGTGGAGCCGTCAAGAACATTTAATTTGTAATAATCAGCGGTGTAAACGTAGTTGTGTACAGCATCGATTGTCAGTACATCACCGGGGTAACTCTGCCCAACCGCGGCTAGTGTATCTCCGTTATAAATTGCCTGCTTCATGTAGAGAAAGTTAGTGTAGGGGTTAACGGCTATTTCCTCGCTAAAAGAGGTAAACGAAACGGTTGATATTACGGTGCTGGTACCACCGTCGATGACATTGATGTTGTCGTTTCCAGTCCACGCGACATACACCTTGTTAGTTGCGGGGTTAACTGTTCCGCTCATTGTTTCGATGTATTGATTAGTATCACTGCCGGGAATGTTCACCGTTGCCACCAACCCCATCGTGGTACCGTCATATACTTTAACCACGTCAAAATGGCCCATAAGTGCGGTCCGAACACAGTAGTACACAAGATTGGTCACAGGATTAACTAAGATAACATGGTCATATGAGATGTACACCCAGTCGGGAAGTGCTCCGACTTGCTGGTTTGTCGCGCCATCCAGCACCAAAACGTTGTTTCCTTCAACTACGGCGAACACGCGATTAGTCTTAGGGTTGACTGCTATATCGCATACGCTGGCTACCGTTGGAATCTGAGTAGCCACAGTGTCTGTGTTTCCGTCGATAACTATAACGCCCACATCGGTGCCTACGTAAATCCGGTTGGTTTCGTTGTTGACTGCGATGCAATTCGGTGTGTTACTTAGTGGAATGGTTGCGGTGATGTTTAGAGGGTCAGCTTTGATATTTGGCAACATGGATGCGGAGACAGCAAAAAGACCGAGCAGAAAGATGGCAAAAGCCATTTTCCTAACTTTTTTCACCTCCTAAAAAACTTCCAAAAGTTATACAGAGAATTTGGAATATAAGTTTAAGTTTGGCTGATTGATTCAATAACACCTAAGCGCTAAAAAACGCGCTGCAGTGTAAGATGCATATGTTCAGGCGGATTGGACAGAAGATAAAGAAAAAGTATTCAAATTACAGGTAGTTTAGTTCTTATAACTTAGTGCGCTCGTAAAAAGTAAGAAATAGGAATCTGTTTCTTGTCGTTCCGCTTCCCTAAATGCCGCTTGCAATAAGTATAAGGCGCTGCTCTCTGCTCAGGATAATTGTGTCGTTTGCCCTTGTCGGCTCGGTGTTCATGTTTACGCGATTTAAAACCCGATATAGAAAACTCAGCTTCGCTAGACAACTAAGAAGCCTCCGAAAAAAGGGAAGGGGTTACGGTTGACACCAAACCAAAACAAGCTACACCACCCCGGCCGCTCTTCCAATTCAAGAATAACATGGTTTAGAAAATTAAATAATCCACAAAAAAAAGAAAAAGAAAGGGTTTTGTTTGTTCGGGTGACATCTCCATCGGCTAGATGGTTCATTTCTATTCCCAACCTAAAACGCCCGGGGATTGGAGTTCAACTCTTATGTTGTCAGTTATACAAAAGACTTTGAGTGAAAACCTTTAGTAAAACAATTAACTAATCGGTGCTTATGAAGCGAAGGACATTAACGATAACTGTTATAGCGGTAATCCTAATTTTATCGTTGGCAGCTGGGCTTCTATGGTTTGAAATCGCAGGTAGCAAATTATACACATATCATTTTTCAGTTGGAGAGAAAACCTACATTATAACTGTTGTAACTAACTGGAATTCTGCGCCAAGGGTTGAGTTATCTAACTCATCTTTATCTGATTTAAAGTATGTTTCTGTCGACTTTTTTGGATCGTATGAAAAAAATGTGTTCTTCAAAATAACTATTCCAACCGACTTATTGTGGGGAAACCTCACTAATCTGGAAATACTACATACAAAGTCCTGACCGTTACACATTATCCAATGATGGCACACACAACACTTTACAGATGACGTTCAACCATGTCGCCGCAGATGAGCAATTTGTCATACATGGAACAGAAGGAGCTTGGTAAGCTTCGCTGTTCTCTAGCAATTATAGAAACGCTTTTGACCAAATAACACCTAGGAAAAATAAGTATTGACAATGTCAAGAACAAAAAACCCAAGAATCATAAAAATAATTATCGCTGTCATAATAATTGGTGTGTCAGTTTCATCAATCATTGTTGCATACAATTAGGAATAAATCTTTCCATCGAAATATCCAATAGCTCTCAGTAATATCATCTTTTCAACGGATAAGCAGATTGAGTCTGTATCTATAGGTATCAAAAAGGACAAAGCAAACGAACCGATTATAACAAATTTGATAACCATTAATACTAAAGGCTTAGGGCTGTTAGCAACACCTCAAAACATTCCAGAAGGCGGCAGGTATTCGATATCAGATTACATAACGGCAACAAAATACTTCATAGGTCAAACAGTTGTAATTGATAGAATATCTAACATTAGCCAGATACATGAACAGTTGACAATAATGATTACCTCTGAAATGCTGCAATATACCGCAGGCTATTACGTTAACATGAAATCAACAGGCGTAGGTTACGCGATTGCTATACCCATAAATGCAATGTGGGTTTCAATTCTCTAATTGCACAGTGATACGTTTTGGATTAAATTTTGGTTCGAGCCAACTCACATTGTTAGGACGACTTTAATAAAAAAAGGGAAATGCGGGTGAGGTCTCCACTGAGTGGAGGGTTCAAGTCCCACCCCCGGCACCAGTATGTTAAAACATACACGAGGTTTATCCTGGCGATGTGAATACTTGTTTCTCTTGGTTTTTCATGTTTTAGCTCTTCCTTTTTCTGAAGAATTTGAGGTCTTCAAATTCAGTGACGTATTCAAAGCCTGCCTCGTTTAGAGCGCAGATTTCTCCTGAAGTCCTGGCTATCTTTGAGATGTAGTCTATTTATCCAAAAAGCATCCCCTGAATATAGGCCAAACAAAAAGAAAAAGAGGTTGAGGTTACGAGTGATGAATAGAATATTGCCTAATCTGGGTGAAGCTACACCAACCCGGCCACTTTTCCAGTTGATTAAATTTTGAATCAGAAAGAAGACCGCTTTCGCTAAACCTATTAGCATTAATCAAACAAGAAAACTCCCAAAAAAGGGGGAATTGTTGTTTGCTATGGTGACGTGACCACTTGTTATGAAATCAAACAATAACTTGACAGGAGCATTTGCATATTGCCAGCCTATTTGGATCTTACTAGAAGTTCTATGCATAAACGATATAGGGGGAGGGTAGGTCGCTATCAGCGTTTTTGGCTTACGGTTTTTTGGCTTTAACCTTACGCTTTGCCAGTTGCGGATTTGCAGGTTCATCCCAGTATTTGTCAAATTCTTCTGGCGACATGAGGTTTAGGCTTCTGAGTTGCTGGCTGAAAGCGTCCAATGCACATGGATTGTTTAGGTGTGCACGGTAAACTTCCATCAGCAAATCTACAGCCATCGACGGCGAAATTGGTTTTTTAGCCATCAATGACAGTTCCTCAGAAACCTTAACTAAATCCTCATGAACCCGCAAGGGCAAATCAACAGTTTTAGTCATATATACCACTTCTTAATTACAAACTCTTAGCTATTTGCTGGGCATCCTTTTTAATTTTTGCCAACTCATCCAATGTCGGTTTACCCCTGATATCGCCAAGCTTACCCAAAGTACTATTGTCCATTCTGCCGTGAAACTCACCCACCACATACCATTCGCCGACGATTTTAAAGCCGAAATGCTCAAAATATTGCCGCATCGTTTTCCCAGCAGGCGTTGCCTCATCAATTCCTGTGTGGGGTCCTGAGTAAGTACAGAATATTAGGGCGTTTTTGCCAGCGACTTTTGGTGCACATGGTAAGATTTTCCCTTGGCTGCGGTATAGGTTTAGCTTGGCTTTTAGCAAGTCAGCCACTGGTTTTGCAGGTTGCCACTCAATCGAAGGTGAACCCATACAGACCAAATCATAAATGTAAAAATCAATTTCTTCTGCTTCTTGCGGCTTCTTCAAATCAACTTGTAGCCCTCCGTTTTCAAGGCCTTCTTTGATGGCGTAAGCAACTTTCTGTGTGTTTCCTGTGCTTGAGAAATAAACTATTAAAGCTGACTTCAAAGACTGCACCTAACTTTACTCAATTCTTCTGCAGATAAAAGCGTATTTATTATTGGGCAACAATAGTTAAAGGCAAGTTATAGGCGACTTTTTTGAGAATAGGCTTTTTCGTTTATGAGTATCCACCGCAACTCGTCGGTGGCTTAGGCACATACGCTGAATATATAACCCATCAGTTCGTGGACATTGGACATGACGTTTCAGTCTTCACCCTGAACAATAATGGATTAAAAACACATGAAATAATGCAGGGGGTAGAAGTTCACAGGCCACAGATAGCTGATGCAAGCAACATCTGGCCGTTCTTCGTTGTGGATGACCTCAAAAAATGGGGCACTAACATCAAGCTGTTTAATGATATCTTCATCTATAACATCCTGAGCGCAACCAAATTCATCAATGAATTGATAAATAAAGAAGGCTACAATTTTGACGTAGTCTGCTGCCACGATTGGTTAAGCAGCATCGCTGGGTTAGTAATCAAGAACGAAACAAAAATTCCCGTAGTCTTCCACGTGCACAGTACTGAATGGGGCAGGAGCGACGGACCTGGCTCCGAAGTTGTATCTCACCTTGAAAATGCCATGGCACAAAACTCAGATAAAATAATAACTGTAAGCCACGCCATGCAAGAAGACCTTGCAAAACATGGCTGGCCATCCTCCAAAATCAGCGTTGTATGGAATGGAGTGGATCCTGAACGCTACAACCCAGTTAACGTTCAAAAACAAGACATCGCCGCAATCAGGCAGAAATACGGAATTCCAGACGATTGGAACATGCTGCTTTTCGTAGGAAGATTAACATGGGTAAAAAGTGTACGTAACCTGCTGCAAGCCATGCCATTGGTTCTCAAAGAGTATCCAAACACTAAACTGGTTATTTTGGGCAAAGGCGAAGAGCAAAGCGACATTGCGGAGACAGCTGAAAGATTAAACATTAAAGCCAACGTTGTTACCGATTTGATTTCGTCCCAGAAGACGAACGAATTCTCCATTACGCAGCCTCAGACCTATGCGTTTTCCCCTCAATCTACGAGCCATTCGGAATTGTCAGTTTAGAAGCGATGGCGATGGAGAAACCAATCGTTGTAGGCGCACACGGAGTAGTTGGTTTTAAGGAGCAGGTTGTAAATGGCGGTCCAGACCAAACTGGAGTCCACATTAACGGGGAAGACCCAGCGGACATTGCATGGGGCATAAAGGAAGTTTTGAAGGATCCTGAGAAAGCAAAGAATTGGGGTGAAAACGGCAGGCGTAGAGTGCTTGAGTATTTCACATGGCAGAAGGCGGCTGAACAAGCTATCAAAATCTATGAATCACTGCTGTAAAATCAAAAAAAAATAAAAAGAAAAATTTTGGTGCTTAAATTGATAGCATATTTGCAACTTTAAGCAACCGCAAATCCAAATGTTTTCGCTCGTTAGCTGCTTTCTCAAGCTCAATACTGGCAACGGCGCCTCTCTGCAATCCAACTGCCAAGTTGCCTTTTTCCTCACAGATTAATTCAACAGCTCGTTCAGCGAATAAACTTGCAAGCAACCTGCTGCGTGCAGTTGGACTTCCCCCGCGCTGAGCATACCCCAGAATTGAGAGCCTAACTTCAGATTCTGTTTGACGCTGTATGTTCTGCGCCAATTCGCTTGAGTTGCCAAACCCTTCAGCGGTAATTATTATTCCTGCTCTTTTGCCTTTTTTAGCGTTATCATCCATGATGCGGCATATATCTTCAAGATGCATTGGGTTTTCTGGAATCAAAATAACTTCTGCACCAATACACATTCCAACTTCCAGCGCCAGGAAGCCTCTTTTGCGGCCCATAACTTCAACGATGAAGATTCGTTCATGGGAAATGGCTGTATCCCTGATTTTGTCGATGATGTTGACGGCTGTGTTAACTGCTGTGTCAAAACCGATTGTTTCATCTGTGCCGTAGACATCGTTGTCGATGGTTGCTGGAACCCCAATCATCAAAGCATCACTTTTCTTACCTAACTCTAATGCGCCGCGGAACGAGCCGTCACCGCCAATAACTACAACAGCATCTACGTTGTTTTGCTGCAATGTTTCAGCTCCTGTTTCAACGGCGCCTGGTTGCTCAAACGCTGGGCACCGTAGCGTGTGAAGCATAGTGCCGCCAAGCTGAATTATGCCGCCGACGCTGCGAGGTGTCAGCTTCTTGAAGGTGTTAGTTAATAATCCGTCCCAGCCACGTTCAAACCCTAATACTTGAAAACCCATCGAGTGACCAACACGCGTCACTGCACGGATGGCTGCGTTCATGCCTGGCGCGTCTCCTCCAGAAGTCACTATGCCAATAGTTTTTGCCATTTAACTGTGCCTCTACTCTAAAACTCTTCTTGCTAAAAGATTAAAATGTTTAGTATGCCAGACAACGCTGAGGATGCCAAAACACATAAATTCTTTTCTTTTGTCTTTATCGTCTTTGTCGGGAGGTAGCTCAGCCTGGCAGAGCTCTCGAACCTGCTAACATGCTTAGCTAGTGGAGAAGCTGTAGAGGTCTACCCATGGTGGGCTTCATTCTAGCCTGTCTAGGCCACAGATACCGAGCTGTCGCAGGTTCAAATCCTGCTCTCCCGACCATAAAACTTCCAAAAAAGGCTTTGAGCAGTTTTTATTAATGCACGGCTTTGTTTCGGCCAAGTATGGGTTTAAACACTGATAGGTACAGGGCAAAGCCGAGCAACGCAAACTCAAACCCCAAGAAGATTATAGCCTACGTTTCTATCATAAATAAAAGCGGGGTTTGAAAGAGTATCTGAGGGATTATTTTTTGCGATATCTATCATTGCGCGTATGTGGGGGAGAAATATCAAGGCGCCGCCGATTATTGGGAATATGTTGATGGCGTATTTGATTGTGATCCAGTGGTGTTTGAAGAAGCCCCAGTTTGTTGTGGCTGAAAACAGGATTCCAGTGACTAAGGATCCTATGACGCTTGGGCTTGTAATTATTGAGTGGATTAGGGTTACCTTTTCTAGAATTTGGCTGATACCGGCGTTGTTGAGATCTGCCAAGAGAAGCAGCAGTAAGCATAGCCAGCTGCCTACCCATATGGATATGAAGAGAAGGTGAAATGCTTTTAATGTCTGTATGTCTGTTTTTTTAATGGTCATTTTTTAAGTTCTGTCCTTTTGGTTTAATTGGACACAATGTATAATTAATATGAAGTATTATGTATACTGTATGCCTAATAATACCAGGAATCAAGAACATGTCACCACGCCATTATAACCTCGGACTCCGCCAAGAAACTGCGGACAGCACACATGCCAAAATCATCTCTGCAGCTCGAGAACTACTAGCCGCCGAATACGGCACCACTGAATTCACAATCGACGCGGTAGCAAAGAAGGCGGATGTCGCTCGCATGACAGTCTACAATCGGTTCAAATCTAAGACAGGGCTCATAGAAGCCGTCTTCGACGACATCGCAGCTCACGGTCAAATGACGCAAATGCCCACGGTTTTTGCTCAATCAACTTCGCTCGCCACTTTGGACCGACTAATCGGTATATTCGGAGAATTTTGGAGCTCAGACCGTCTTGTTATCCGAAGAATCAGGGCTCTGGGCGCCTTGGACCATGATACCGGTCAAGCTTTGAGTTCCAGAGATCAAGATAGACTTCAGCTCGTTGAAGCCGTTTTAACCAAAGTAGCTCTTGAGCATGGTCGGCCAGCTCCGGATTCATTCCATGAATCAACCAACATGGTGTATGCGTTCACTGGCTTCGAATTCTTTGATGCATTGGCTGGCGCCGAACAGAGCCCTCAAGCGGTTGTACCTACTGTTCAGCGGCTGGTTCGGGGCGCGTTAGGTTTGCCCAAATAAAGCGATGGTGTCTGCAATAGCACTTGGTTCAAAACGATGAATATGAGCTAAAAAACAAACCGTAAATTCTTTAATTTAATCATGCGTCAACACTACTTCTGTGGGCGAATACCAAATGTCACCATAAAATTCAAAAACCCGCCAACTGAAAAGCCGCCAGAGATCCAGTAAACCGATTCTTTTAAAACCCTGCAGACCTAAAACCCTCAAAGAAGCAACATTTCTTCTGTTAACCGAAGCAAAAACCGCTTCTGAGCTATCTTGCTTTAGGTTTTCAGTGCCCGCCTTGACCAATGCAGAGGCGACGCCTTTTCGGCGGTGCTTATGGTGAACTGCAAGCCAAAGGACACAGCCGTACTTGCATCCGCCAACCTTGAACTCTATCAACTTGGCAAATCCAACGACGGCTCCTTGGCTTTCGCTTACAAGCACTTTTCCCTCTTCTGAGTTTACGCTGTGGCTAGCGAAGAAGCGGAAGAACCTTGGAAACGACAAGTCAATTATTTCTTTGAGCTTGGGTATATCACTTGGTGTAGCCTGCCTTACTGTAACTTCCAGGTTCATGAAAACGCCACAACTAAACAGTTTAGGCGCCGAGGCTTTAATGGTTTTAACCTATGAAAAGGGTTAAACTGGATTTAAGGGTGGAGATGGAGGCGCCAGCGTGGTTTCATGCGGTTTTTTCCGTGAAAAAATCAGGCTTGTGGACTTAACGATTTGGGGTACTCCTGCAAGATCCTCAATTATTAGTAAACCGCGTGCAAGCAACGCAAATACTCCTGCCGTAACAACAGGAACACCGAGAAGCCCAAGGACTCCAATTATTCCGAATTCTTGTACACCAACTCCAGCGGGCGTTATAGGTACAAAAGCTAAAGCAGTTACCAACGGATGAATCAGGAAGAAAGCTATCCATGGCACATTTGTAATACCTAAAGCATACCCTAAGAAGTACCATTCAAAGCCCTTGAGAATCCAGCATACCGCTGTTAAAGCTATTATTTCGGGAATTGCTCGCCGAGTACTATGAGAGCTTTCCTTGTATTCTTCAAGTTTACCCATTATGCCACCTGTAAACCTCTTAAGATATTTTGAGTTAGCTATGCGGTCAAATATGCCGATGGCTCTTTGAGACCAGGTAAACGCCGCTAGAACAATTGCGCCTGTAAGCATCAAAGCTATCCCAACAATCGACAGCAGTAAACCTATGTTCACTCCAAAAATATGTACTTTGAAAATATTATCCCACGTTTGTGTAGGTACAGTTTCAACTAAGAAAACCACGGCACCCACGCCTCCAACGACTTTGGCAAGAAATTCTATTGTTTGTATTCCCAAAACGCTTGAAAGCCCTTTTGAGGCGGGTACATCTTGGTCTCGAAGATAAACAGGCGTTAAAATGTATCCTGAGCGTCCAGGGGTTACATCGCTAGTTAACATACCTGCATATTGAGCGAGAAGTGTTTTTCCGAAAGAGGTTTTAACGCCGTCTTTAGCTAACACGCGTCTTAGTCGAATTGTAAAGAAGATGTTAATTCCAAAATACATCAAAAAGGCTAGAAGCAAATATTCTATCTTAATGGTGAGGATGGTAGTGTAAAGATAATCTAAACCTTTAATGATTGTAGGTTCTCCAGGCTTAAATGTAGCTGGAACAGTTGTTCCAATATACCAAAACAAAGCCGCGAAAATGGCGATCATAGCAACGATTTGGATCAGAATTATGAGAATTCTTCTTTTCGAGCCTTGGGTCTTAGTCGCTGGAGAGGATTGAGGAGTTTCCATGTTGTTAGGAATCCGCTTTGTGGGTTAAATGGGTTGTGGAAAACACCTTGAAAACATGCAAGTCAAAAGACTACCAAAGTTTAGTCGAACACTGATTCTCTTTGCTTGTTCCCCTCAGAATAGTTTAAATTAATGCGTTGCTGGTTAACCATAAAGCAACAAACGTGAAAGTCGCATCGTGGCTAAGCGACCCCCTCAAATTGTCTTGTAGCAAAAACCGCGATTGCCCAAAGAATCGCGTTAGCAATAATCAACAGCAATAATTGTCTGCGTAAAACGCTTACTACAATGTTGGTGGATGTGTAAGCGTTTGTCTTAACGATTAGATTGTAGGCTTCTTGCCCGAGGTCTGTGAGGCTGCATTTCTCGTCTTTTTGAGTTACAAGAGTTTGCAAGTTGGTAAGGTGGTATGATACTGACGAGTTGTCTTCAATTCCTGCGGCTTTCTTAATTTCTGTAAAAGTGCTTGTTTGTGTTCGCCGATGAAGCGTAGGATGTCTCTGCGCTTTTGGTGCTG
Source organism: Candidatus Bathyarchaeota archaeon (assembly GCA_003151735.1). Lineage (GTDB taxonomy): Archaea > Thermoproteota > Bathyarchaeia > Bathyarchaeales > Bathycorpusculaceae > Bathycorpusculum. Next base: position 10,378 of record PLYI01000076.1, read on the forward strand.
AGCGTTTTGAAGATTGTCTTCTAGGCTTTCATTTTCTGCTTCTTTATCCATTTGGTTTGCCTCAAAGATGATTTGTTTAAGTTTCTTTTATAGTGGTTAGTGAAGAGTTTTTTACTTAACCCAATTTTACCATCTTTCAGCGTTTCATGGCTATGTTGCTTGATTTGCCCAGTTAATATTAAAAATGAAACCAGATTACATTGCCGAAAATGTTAAGGAGAAAAATAAATACAAAACAAAAACACAAGCACTTAATCGTGACCGCGGCAGTATTTGCATTACTTTTCCTATCCCTCTTTGCCCTATTCGCCAAACCAGCAAATGCACAAACTACCGATGTTACAACGACCAGTGCTTCAGCACCAATTCACGTCCAAGTCCAAGTCGGCGTATGGCTAAACAACGTCGAAAAAGTAGATCTTGCAGGAAACACCTACCGCTTAGACTTCTATCTCTGGTTTAACTTTGACCCCTCACAAATCAGCTTAAACAACGTACGCCAATTTGAATTCATCAATGGCTCACCTACTAAAACCGAAATAGACTCAAACGCTTCCTACTTAGAATACCGCGTTAAAGGCGACTTCATTACCTCATTTGATTTCTCGCAATACCCCTTTGAAAGCCACATACTTCCCGTACAACTGGAACATAACAGCCTTGACATCACACATTAGTCTATGAACCTGACTCAACATCAGACATTGAGAAAACCGCAACCGTTGCTGGATGGAACATAGGCGGCTTCCAAACAGGCGTCACTGACCATGCCTACGGCGACCAATCATTCTCACGATTTAACTTTAGTGTTACCATCGCCAAACCGCTTGTTTCCTCCTTCATCAAAAGCATCCTGCCAATCTCAGTTATCACCGCAATTTCGCTCCTAGCACTATTCATTGCCCCACAGAACTTCACCATGCGAATCACTTTAGCTGTAACAACGCTTCTTGCAGCAACAACGTTCCATCTATCGCTACTTAGCGGTATTCCAACAACTGGGTACCTAACTTTTGCAGACAAAATCATGATCGGAGTTTACGCGCTGTTCCTCTACAACCTCGCCTCGTCAGTATACATCATGCGGCTAGTTGACGCAAAGAAACCTGAAAACGCATCGAAAATCAAGAGCGTAGCGATAAAGTTCCTGCCAATCATGATAGCTGTAATTGCAGTGCTAATAATTGTGCTTTAAAACAACTATCTTTTTCTTTTTTATGGTCTAACGCATTCAGCTTTAGGCCTGTACGGGCGCTTTGCTGTTCTCTTATGCTTATGGTATTCGCACTCGCTGACCCTTGTAAGAATCCACCCTTTATCTTGGTATACGCAGCCGCAGGGCAACTTGACTTCTTTTGATAACCTTTCCGTTGTTTCGTCTTTAGTTGTGGCCATTTGCTTCTGCCTTAGAAGATTCTTAGCAAATTAAGCGTATTAACTTGAAGTTAAATTTTGCTTAAAAAAATAAAGTAAAAAAGAAAGTTGGGAACTGATTTTTTTATCTAAATGTTTCTTGCAACTGAAGATATGTCAGCGATGTCTACTCGGTAGTTGTGGTTAAAGTCCATGCTTGCGTCATAGTTGCCCCAGCCCGGCATTGCTCCGTAGGCGTGGATAACTGCTGCTATGTCTGCTTTTGTTACTGCGTTGGTTGAGGTGTCGTCAGTGACTTTGAATGGGTTGAATTGTACTTGTCTTTGGACTGATCGGAAGACTGAGCCTGTCAATGGGTCTATTCCATTTATTGACAGGGTGAATTTGGTCCAGCTGTCGGTAACGGTAAGTTTTCCATATGCCCTTTGAACTGAGGTATCTGAAGTTCGGTGAACATTTGTTATTTGTCCTTCTGCGTTGGTGATAATTGTTACAGTGCAAACTACTGTGGAAACACTCCATGTACCATTAAGGAAGTAGTTGGTTGGTGCGACTGAAGTTGTGCTTAAAGTTGAGACTGATGCATTTGTTAATCTTGCTGAATAGAAGGTTTATGTGAAATTCTGTTTTGCTTGTACGTTGGCGATTGGTCGTGAGGTAGTGGTTGTCCATATGGCGGTGGCTGTAGCTAACTGGCTTATGCCAGTGGTTTCATGTGTTGATGTTCCAGCTTGAGTTTGAAGAGCGCCAGTAACAGTGGTCGTTCCCCACTTCTGAAAAATGCTTTTTCGTTGAACAGCAGCAAATGTTTCAAATGGTACAATTATGTGTTATTTGGTAACATAAATGTCATAAAATTTATAACAGAGTCGTTGCCTAATGATTAGTGTAGGTCAAGGAGCAAGCTTTAGATGCAATGCATTGAGGCATAGATGCGTGCTGATTGAAACAGCAGAAAATTAGTACGCGCTTAAGACTTTGCCTCATTGGGCTGAACATGCATTGTGTTGAAGCACCTTAGCTATGAGTTGCAGGTTCAAAACGGCGCAAAGAATCTGCAGCAAAAAAGACATCGCTTCGGTGGGCCGTAAACAACAATAAGGCTCAGACTTGACCTACAAAAAAAATTAAGTGGAAGAAAAATGTACGGATAAAACCGTTAAACTCCACTTTTTTATACTATTTTTCCAGGCAGATTTACCTAAAGTTAGATGCTCTTTTCTCTAATGAGGCTGCTAGGTTTTTAGTGTTATGGTTATTTGGTAGAGGCTTGGCCAGTCTTTTCCAGTGATGAATAATCGGTCTGTTTTCTGGTCGTAAGCTATGCCGTTTAGAACGGCGTTTGGATCGTTTGATTGGTAGAGCCCAGTGAGGTCTATCCAGCCTTTCACCGTTCCCGTTTGAGGGTTGATGATGGCAATTTTTTGTTGCAGCCAAATGTTAGCGTAAACGTCGCCCTTGACATATTCCAACTCGTTAATGTTTGTTACAGGCGTGTTTCCGTCGTGAACGCTTACTTGACCAACCCTCTGGTATGTGGTTGGGTTAAGGAAATAAAGGTTTGAGGAGCCATCGCTCATGATTAAGCTTCTACCGTCGTAGGTTAAGCCCCAACCCTCAGTTGTATAACTAAAATTTCCCAGCAAACCAAAGGTTTCCTTATCATAGATAAAACCGATTTTATTTTGCCATGTCAACTGAACAAGTGAACCATTAACAACCGTTAAGCCTTCACCATAATACTGGTTGGGCAACAAAAACTCTTGTTGCACCGTTCCGTTTTCAAGGTTGATGCGGCGTAAAGAGGAAGTTCCGTATCCGCCTGTGCTTTCATACAATTGTCCATTGTCAAAGACTAAGCCTTCAGTAAAAGCGGCAGTGTCATGCGGATAAGTGTGTGTAATATGGTAGGTGTAGAGTGTTGGCGAACCATAAGTATTGGGTGTTTGCCAAGAATTAAGCAAGACAAGCGAGACTGTACCTACAACAATTACGGCTGCAATTATCAAAACGGCAAATAGGTACTCTTTTTCCATAGAAAACTCAAAACATCAATCTATCTAATATGTACAACGCCAAAACCGCAGAAACTGTTAAAGCGAAACCCTTAAGTGCAGAGAAATGTTAGTTGTGTTTCAGACTACAAAATAGGTGAAATCAATTGGCTGTTGAAGGTTTTTTCGAAAACAAAAAGACACCCGTAGAAGCAAAAGTCGGCGACTTAACCCCACAATCAAAAGCGGTTAACGTTACGGCCAAAGTAGTGTCCAAAACAGAAATAAGAGAAATTCCGATGGGCAGAGATGGATCTGCACACAAAGTATCCGACGCACTCATTGGCGATGAAACAGGCGTAGTATATCTTACGCTTTGGGACGACAACATTGAGAAAGTCAACGAAGGCGACACTGTACGTATAGAAAACGGGTATGTTACATTATTCAAAGGCAACATACGCTTAAACATCGGCAAATACGGCAAACTCGAACCAGCAAAAGAGCCACTAACAGTAGAAGTTAACACAGAAAACAACGTTTCAAGCAAAACATACGAACAAGAACGCAGACCATTTAGAGGCGGCGGAGGATACAGTGGCGGCGGTGGCGGACGAGACAGACGCGGCGGCGGAGGATACGGCGGTGGCGGTTACGGCGGCGGACGCGATAGAGGCGGAGATCGACGCGGTGGCGGCAGCGGCGGCAGCGGTTACAGACCAAGATACTAAGCTACCAATCTGTTGAGTTAGAATTTTTTCCTTTTTTTGATTTTTATTTATTTAATTATTCTACGCAGTTTACCTCCTATGTGACAGGATATCTGTCGAACGTTGGTTGCTTGCTTTTTTCGTAAAAACTTAAATTCTCAGCGGTGTTTCTCACAGTTGAATAGGAGTTGTCTAAATGGTTCCCGAAAAAACGGATTTTAAACCGACCGTGGAAGAGTTGCTTGCGAAAGCGAAAAAGCCAGCGCAGCTATCTTCCCCCATGCATCGGTTCTACGAGGGAAAAATGCAGGTTATCCCCAAATGCGCTGTGCGCAATGTTGATGATTTTGCAATCTGGTACACGCCAGGCGTTGCTGCACCATGCCGGGAAATCCAAGCAGACCCAGACAAGTCATTTGAGTTAACTAACCGCTGGAACTACGTTGCCATAGTCACAGATGGGACACGTGTTTTAGGTTTAGGCGATATTGGTCCTGAAGCTGCGTTGCCAGTGATGGAGGGCAAAGCGCTTTTGTTCAAATATTTGGGTGGGGTTGATGCATTTCCGATTTGCCTGCGAACTAAGGACCCTGATGAGATTGTGCGGATTTGTAAGGCTTTGGAGCCGTCGTTTGGCGGCATTAATCTTGAGGATATTGAGAAGCCCAAGTGTTTTCACATTCTTGAGAAAGCTCGGGAGCAGATGCAGGTGCCTGTGTGGCATGATGACCAGCAGGGAACCGCAACGGTAATTTTGGCAGGTTTGATTAATGCGTTTAAAATTGTGGGTAAAAAACCCAAAGAAAGCATAATTACCCTTGTTGGTTCTGGAGCGGCTAACATTAGAACGGCTTATGTGCTTATGAAGTGGGGTGTTAAGCCAGGAAACATAATTCTTGCTGACAGCAAAGGAGTAATTTACAAAGGCAGAGCTGACATCACCCAAGAAGAAGACCCCTGGAAATATGACGTTACCCAAAAAACCAACGACGAAGGCAGAACAGGAGATTTGGCAGCGGCATTCAAAGGTGTAGATGCAGTTGTTGCAGCTTCAAAACCAGGTCCCAACACCATAAAGAAAGAATGGATAAAAACCATGGCAAACGACGCAATAATTTTTGCGTGTGCCAACCCGATTCCGGAGATTTGGCCCTGGGACGCTGAAGATGCAGGCGCACGAATCGTTGCAACAGGCAGAAGCGATTTTCCCAACCAAGTAAACAACAGTCTCGGCTTCCCCGGGATTTTCCGCGGAGTCCTTGATGTTAAGGCGAAAACCATCACTGATGACATGTGCATCGCGGCGGCGCAGGAGCTGGCTGGTTACGCTGAGGAGCGGGGAATGAGTGAAAAAGACATCTTGCCGCGGATGGATGAGTGGGAAGTTTTTCCAAGAGAAGCTGTTGCATGCGCATTAAAATCCATTGAGCAGGGTGTGGCACGTGTTAAGCCCAGCAGGCAGGAATTGTATGAACGCGCTTCTGCCATAATTATGAATGCTAGGCAATCGACTGAGTTGTTGATGAAGCATGGCTTGATTAAGCAGCCTCCAAGCGAAGCAGAACTGTTAAAGTAAAACATTAAAGCCACCTCTAAAATGGGTTAACTGCGCAAAATAGCTTACAAAAATAAAGAGAAAATTAAAGTGGCATTATTTTCACAATATTTCTTTTCTCAAGCCTTCGCAGCGCATCGAGACATTCGTCTTTTTTCTCGCCAGTAATGTTTAGATTCTGCATAATGTCTCTGACAGAAACGCCTGGTTTGCCGAAATTTTCGTGACGCTTGTAGAGGTGCTTAACTATGGATTTTTCAAGTTTACCGCAACGCCATGTTGTGTTGCGTATTAAAACAACGATGGTCCGAACAAGCGTCTGTTCGTTTGTTTTCCTTCCACGAGTTTCGCTCATCTCCCCACCACCTATTTTCACCGCATCATTTCTTTTAAACGTTTGTTCCACATGGGAACAAGGGCTCTTTTTTGAGGCGAGAGTTTTTTTACAGTATTTTTTTGAGGAACAACCCGTGTTTTGTGCCGTAGTACCTTTCTAGTTTGCCAATTGTTTGGTAGCCGAGGGCGTGGTAGAGTTTTATGGCGGGATGGTTGTCTTCTCGGACTTCCAGGCGGCATTCGTTTATGCCTTTTTGTTTTAAAAGGACTTCTATTTCGTGGAGAAGTTTTTTAGCGATTCCTTTGCGCCGATAAGTTTGAGCAACATTGATTGTTATTATGTGTCCGAACTCTGTGTTTTCTTCAACTTCCACTTGAGCAATTATAAATCCCGCTATGTCGCCGTCTGCTTTCGCGACGAATGCGATAGTGTTATAGTCGGTTAGTAAATAGGCTATTTGTCGTTTGGTGAAGGCTTCTTGGTCAAAGCATTCTCCCTCTAGCTGATAGAGTTTGTCGAGGGTTTTGATGGTTGCGGTTTCGATTTTTACTTCCATTTTGCTGGTCTAATAGTGATTAGGGTGGAAGGGGGATTTTAGTTTTTTCTGTGTCAGACGAAGAGGAAATTGCGGGTTTTAGTTCAAGGTACTGGGAGGATGCAAAACCTATGAAGAAACGGAACCAAAGCGTTATGATTCTTACAAGTATTGTGGCTGTGGCTGCTAAAGATCCGTAAATACCCATTGAAATGTATAGAGTAGTCATTACTGCCTCTGGAAGCCCAACCTCAAACGGTACTCCTATTGGAATTGCTTTGACTGCTAAGAAGATGGCTGATGTGACGATAATTATGCTCCATGAAATGGGGTGACCAAGCGACAAAAACACAAGGTACGGTATGCTTAAGCTGAAAAACCATGAAATAACCAAGTAAACCATTGAGCCGCTTATAGCTTTTGGGTTGTGGCGAAACTCTTTCATCGCGTAGTGGAAGTGCGTGGTAACTTCAATGGCTTGTCCGGTTAATTTGGTCAGGTTTACTCTTCCGAACGTAATCTTAAAAACAAAGTGGGTTACAAAATCGACAACTTTCAGGGTCAATTGTTGCTTAACCGACAAAACAAGCATTAACCCAATTATTCCCACGATTCCTGCAGCAACGAGTATAATTGCGTTAAAGACTAACGAGTTAACGTTTCCACCCTGAGTAAGCAGTATTATTCCAGCAATTAGGGCAACAACGTTTAATGCCATACCTAAAAGTCTGTGCGTAAAGAGCGATGCTACTACTTTTCCGAAGGGACCACATTTGTCTCTTGTACAAAGATAAGTTCGGGTGACTTCTCCACCAATGGACTGAGCTGGAACGATGGTGTCAACATATATGCCATACCAAACATAGAGGTAAGCTCTAAATACGCTTATTTTTATTTGCAGGTAATTGGTTAGCACTCTCCATGAAATCGTGAAAAAAAAGACTTCCAATAAACCGAAAACAATCGCCGTTGCATAAATCAGTGGATCTGCGGTTTTGGCTGTGTCAAGTATGCCCAAAATGTCCACTTTGAACAGGTAAATGTAGAGGAAAAATCCCAATATGCCAAGCAGCGGAAAAACAGCTGTCTTCCAAGTTAACTTTGGCTTAGTAGGAGGCTCCAACCGACTTTTGCACCGTGTTTAACGGAGAGGTATAGACAAGCGATTATATACTTTACCTATTTTCCCCGACAGCGATAATAGAAAAATCCTCTGTGAATCAAAGAGTTTTAATGCTGTTCGAGGTGTTAGTGTTTGAGTCGCATGTCCGAAGAATTACTCCCTTGGATGCTTAAATTCCAAAGTGCAAAACATGGATAAACACAATTCGAGCTGAAAACACTAAAAACATGTATCTAAAACATCTAAAACGGTACTGTGACGCAGTTAACAAAAACCCCGATGAACTCATAGAGTTCAAAATTGATGGGTTACGAAACGTCACCACACCAAAAGAATTCCAGGCCGAAGCATTATTGAATAATTATCTGTTTAACAGCGACTTGACAGCTACAATTCAAGTTCTATTGCTTGCGTCAGTGAAAAGCTCCTACAAAGCGAATTGGCGTGAACTCAACTCAAACGTTGGACAAGGCATCGAATTACCTGAACCTAAAAAACGCACCCCCAAACTTCAAGACATCGTTGAACTCGATGACGTAATGACAAGTCATAGAGACAGGGCAATCTTGTGGTTTTTAGAAAGTTCTCCTCTAAGAAGAGGAACACTTACAATGCTAAAGTGGAAAGACCTAAAATCCACTGAATTAATGCTTAAACAGCTTCGAGAAGAAGCAAAAGGGCAAGTCAGCCGTACACCTGAAGAAGACGTTGAAATCGCTAAGAAAGTCCCATATTATTTTGTGATTGAAAGCGCACGGTTGAAAGGCGGTGGAAAAGGCAGATACAAAGGCGTTAGACACGTCGGTTTTCTTCATTCTTTTGCGGTTAAGCAGTTTGAAAGATACAAGCAGGAACTCAAAGAATTAAACATCAACGTAACAGATGACTCTTGGATTTTCGTAACTTATGCTCATAATTGGGCAACTGGAAAAGGCAATCAATTACAGGTTGTGAGTTTTGATGAAGCTAGCTTTCTTGCTTGGCAAGACTTAGACAAAAAGCGGTTTAGCGCACAGGACATGCGTGATTTACTTCAGACAGCTTTAGAAAACGCTAAAGTTAATCCAAACATAGCCTCACCATTGCTGGGTCATAAAGTGAAAGGCGCAGACAAACACTACAGTAACCACGACATAGACGAGTTTTTATGTGCTTATCTTGATGCTTTACCTTGGCTAGTTCCTCAAACAGTGGAGCAAGTGAAAGCTGAAACCGAGAAAAAGCTGGAAGAAGACAAGAAACAAATAAACGAAGTCAAGTATCAGAACAATTCTTTGAAACAAGAAGTTAACGGATTGCATGAACGAGACAAGGCACGAGACAAGGAAATTGCTGATTTATGGGCTATGATGCAGAGGTTAAGTGACAGTCAACGCAAAACCATTGAGGCACAGATGCGAAAAAGTCACGAAGAAGCTGAATAACGAGAAAATGATGAAAATGCAAAAAGACTTTCGCAAACTACGCCTGAAGAGGAAGAAACAACTAGAGCAAATCTGAAGAAACTGCCTCAAATCATAGAGGAAGACAAGAAGCGGCAGAAAGAAGAAACAGAACAACTAAAAGATTGAACGAGAGTAATTCCTGAGTTCTGCCATCTTTTCCGAGGTTTCTTAAAATTATTCCGCTTTTTTTATGCCTTAAGTTACTTAAGTGATGTTGAGTTTTGGCATTTGAAGATAGTTGCCTAAGCATCAGCGGCAACTCTTCGCAAAATCAATCTTCTGATCTGAGGACGCAGAACATCTAACTTAGTTGGAAACCAAGTAAAAAAATCAAGTTGTCGGCTCAAAAATAACTAAGTATTTTCGTTCTTTATCCTCTGTAATGGTTAAGCCGTGTTTTTTGGCAAACACTTCTATTTCACTATTATAATCGCATTTAATCTGAATCTGGTAATCATCAAGTTTTCTCTGTGAGACATGAATATATGTTGGCTCTACCAGATTGTTAGCCACTAATTCTTTTAACAGACCCATAGCTTCTAGTCTATCCAAGTGTACGCCCAAATAATTTAGCGATAATAATTCTATATAAAAGTTTTCAAAAAAATACAGAAACTAAACGCATTGGCTTGCATACAGTACATGTGGTTACTTACATGAGACAACAAATATTCTTATTATGAAATCATATTTGTTATTACGATAACATGGTTATTTGTCCAAACTGCGGAGAAGCAGCATTTAAGCCAACAAGGCGATTGGAAAATCAGGTTTTTTGTATCGAAGGATATACTTGTGACCGTTGTGGAGAAAATTTCAAAGTTAATTGCTGATTAAACAGAAAGCAAAAACCTCAAGGGCAAAAAAGCAAAGGGCAAAACGCTAACTAAATTATTTCTTTTCTTGCTGTTTCTTTAGTTCATAAAAGTAATAAGGTTCAATTACAGCTTAAAAATGCATAAAAAACCTCTTTCATCTTCAAATTCCAACGCATGGTTTTTAAGAAAACTCTCAATCCCAAAAAGGTCGTAATTACCTTTAACACATAACTGATATCTTTTTGGTGTTCTCTCTTCAATAAGCACCCAAGATGGCTGCAACAAATGCGTCCCACCTAATTCTTTCAATAAAGCAATCGCTTCTTTCCTATTCAACTGTACGTTCCCCAAGCAACCAAGCTGTAACTCAAACTATTTATGACTTTTCTAGAAGCACAATACTTAAAGCAAAAAGCGCAAGAGAGCAAAAACTTGGGCGCTAAATTTTTTCTAGTGCAAACGCTTAAAACTCTAAAACAAATAATAATGTTCCTATGGCTAGCCATTACTATTTTAGCGAATCAGCGGATACATCGATTCAAGGATAGAGGCATAATTGGAGATTATAAAACTAAAACTAAAAGTTTGGGGAAGTTTCATTATCGTATTGAAATTAATACTGAGTTAACAGGTATGCAAGCGACTCATCTTTTAGGTAACTTATTTCCTAAAAAACTAAGACGATTCAGGAGGAGGTTCCATGACTGAAATGAACGAAAAGAAAGGTAAGTTGAAAGTTACCGTTGAACTCGAAGTTAACGAGGAATTGATGGATGTTGTTAAAGACGCAATGTCTAAAGCATCCACAAAGATCCCTGAGCTAATGAGACGCGGCGGCGGGTATAATGAATCTGAAAAGAAAGAATAGATTGTGAGAAAACAAAACAATTATTTTCTACTTTTTCAAATTTGTAATTCACTAAAACAAATCAAAAAATGGCAATTAAATAATACTGTTTCTGCAGGTTGCGTGTTATATCAACGCTCGTGTCAAGAATACTTCTCATGTTTTTTTGTACAAGTTGGGCAAACATGAAATAAAAAACCAAGGATGAGCTAATAGTCAGGAAACGAAATATATGGAAAACGAATTAAAATGCTTGTGGTGTGAGGAAATTGTTCAAAATAAGATAGAA
>PLYI01000092.1 GCA_003151735.1 Candidatus Bathyarchaeota archaeon
AAAGGATATTATGCGCGTATTGATGAAACTAGAAAAAAGTTGTATGGTCGGATTCATAGGTTATTTATCAATCCTTTACTAGAGGTTCTCCAGGAGAAACTTCGTTATTCAAGATTTCTAATATATTTGCAGTCCTTTAGTTATCCGCTTGCAGGTGAAATGGCGCTCTACAGCGACTTAGCTACGCATCTTAGAGTGTCCAGTGATTGGGGGCTTGAACTGGGGTTGCTGTCTGAGGTTTATAGGAATGCTTCTTACGGGCGCATCTGCCAAATTGACCTTGGATTCTATGATCATAGGCATAAGCAAATCGAAGCCAACGAATTAATGACAACCGCTGAAGACAGTTTCGTAACTTTATTGAGAACTTTAACTGAAACCGAAAACATAGATGTCTCTGAACCCTTTCTCACCAGTCTCTATGTGGCTTATAGACGGTTGGCGCAGGATAAAATAAGGCAGTATCATGCCGATGCTACATGTAATAATCTTGATTTTGATAGGCATGAAGAAGAAGCTACCGTAGACGCATTGTCTTCAGTTATTATTTCAGGTGGAAAAAAATATTTGGCTAACCCAGTAAAGGCTCAATTGCCAGATTGGCTGAGAACTATGGCAGCTATGCCCGATATCCGAGAAAGGCTCAGGGACGAAGCCATTGAAGCCTGAAGGCATAAAGATTATTGTTTTCGCAGACCTTGATGGAAGTCTCTTAAACGATAAGTATGAATACAATCAAATAGAACCAATTATTCATCAGCTTCTATCACTAAATGTCTCCATTGTTTTTGCCAGTAGTAAAACAAGAAATGAAATTGAGTTTTACAGAAATAAATGGCAGATAAGTGATCCATTTATCGTTGAAAATGGTTCAGCAATCCTGATACCTGAGAATTATTTTGGAATACATTATGAATCTACAAGGCGGATGCTTGGCTACAATATAATTGAACTTGGTACTGCTTACTGCATTATCCGTGAAAAACTAGACGTTGTGAGAAATCGTACAGGCGCTAATATTGTAGGGTTTGGAGATTTGACTGCGGAAGAAATTGCGAAAGACAGCGGGTTGCCCCTTTATTTAGCACAACTTGCTAAAAAAAGAGAATATAGTGAACCATTTAAAATTTTAGATGGAATTGAGAAAGATGTTTTAGTAGCAATTATAGAAGAGGGTCTTTGCTATACCAGGGGTGGAAGATATCTGCATGCTCTGGGAAATTGTGATAAAGGACAAGCAACATCAATTTTAGAAAAACTGTATTTGCAGCAGTTTAAAAGAATCTTCAGTATCGGCGTTGGGGATAGCGCTAATGATTTAACTATGCTAAAAATTGTTGATAAGCCCTTTTTTGTAAATAAAACAGCTGATAAAAAAGCCGTTTGGAAAGAAATCGAGTCGATTGCTCGAGCTCAAAAGAAGACGTTAAATCATTAGTATTTGTCAAGCAAGTAGTGCTTGAGTTTTTCAAAGGTTTTTGCTTCTTCAACTATTCTTGCCTCAGACTCTTCCTCAGACTCTGTCCAAGTTTCTTTCAGGAAAACAGCAATCCTACCAATCCAAAGCACTCTCAAAGCATCTATCAATTTCTCTCTGCCATAAACAGGGTTTTTGTGAAATTCTGCGATGAATGAATAGACCGTTTTTGCCCAGATTTCGGAAGGAAAATCAATGTTTGATGTTTCTATTAATCTTAGCTGTTCATATTTATTTAGGATTTCTGGTTCGAGAAATGACTTGTAAATAGCATTATAGCTGTCATAATTGTTTTTGAATGCTTCAATCGTTCCGGGTAGGGAAACTTGAATTTGTTCGGGTGTACAGGCGCTTTTTACATCGCCGAACAATTCTGTGCTAGAAACACCCTGTATTGCTTTCCAAACTGACTCATAGCGTTCTATGGAAGTAAACATGATGTTGATGACTTGACGAAACATAGAAGCCAACTGGCTGGAAGGGTCTTTGGCATCATGATTTTTTACTCCCAAAAGAGCTTGCTTTACTTTGTATCCTTTTGCAAGCGCGGTATAGGTTTCAAAGATGTCGATGCCGAAGCGACAAACGTCTGGAAGCTCCCACATGGAGGAATCTAAGAGGTCTTCTACCAATTCGATAGAAAGCCCAAAATCCCCACCTATTGGTTGTCTAATGTCTTTGCCGAAAAGGCTTTTTGTTACTGGATAACATAAAAAGTTGGTTATTGTTCCGTCATATTTGCGTCGGTTGTAGTAGGGTGCTACAAAACCCGTTCCTGCCATTGTCGGGGCAATTAACAGTTGCATCCACTCTGGAGTTATGCTGCGTAAATCTGAATCTACTAAGGCAACACTTTTCACTTTCAACCGGGTTGCTGCCTCAAAAATAGCCCTAACAGCTCTTCCTTTCCCAGATATTCCCATGTAAATGGCTGGAATTAACTTGACCTCAGAAGGCAAATAAAGTTTCTTGACCGAGGTTAACGTTTCATCCTTTGAGTTTCCATCTGACACAAAGATTACAGACTTAAAATTGGGAAAATAAGTGTCTAAACCCTTGGTAACTTGAGAAATAACATAACTTGCTGTCAGAACATTATTGAAAGAGGGAATTCCCACCAGGATATCTGCTTTTTCTATGTCATGTAGATACACTTTGGCATCCAACGATAGAGCGGAATCTTCTTTATTCATACTTGTTCCACCTGCATTATGCATGCATTCTAAAATATCATTCGCTCATAATTGATAACTTAATACTTTATATTCTTCAAAAGGATAATGAAATTTCCAAAAAAGTTTGAAGTAACCGAGCTTCTATACTTAAATTAATCTTTCAAGACAATAATCACTGCCACATCGTTAACATTAGTCCCCGTCGCTCCTGTGCATATAAGGTCGCCAAGTTTTGAGAAAAAACTGTAGGAATCATTATTAGCAATATACTTTTCCGGATCCAACCCTAATTGCCTTGCTCGTTTTAGTGTGGATTGATCAATGATTGCTCCTGCAGCATCTGTTGGTCCATCGATTCCATCCGTGCTAAAAGAAGCAATTACGCATTCCTCAGATTCTTTAAGATTCAAAGCGGCGGACAATGCCACTTCCTGATTTCTGCCGCCTACCCCTTTTCCTCTAACGGTTACAGTTGTTTCTCCGCCAGCGACAACACCCAGAGATCTCGAAGTACCGGTGCAGACAAAACCTTCACTAGCAAGTTTTGCTAATGCTTTTCCAACTTCCTTAGCCTCTCCCGCCAACATATCAGTTAATAATAATGTGTTAAGTCCTTTAGAAACTAAGAAATCAATGGCGGCCAGACTAGCGGTTCGGTTATTACCAATCACCAAATTGTGAACTTTTTCAAAAATATGATCATTTGGTTTGGGTGTTTCCTCAAGCAGACCTCTGGCGCCTTCTGAGAGGATCTTGCGAATAGCAACCGGTACATTCAACCATAAATCATATTTTTCAAGGATTTTTCTGGCATCACTAAATGTTGTTATGTCAGGAACTGTTGGACCAGAAGCTATCGAATCTAGTGGGTCTCCCATGACGTCTGAGAGTACAAGGTTGAGGAGCGTTGCTGGATAGACTTTTTTTGCTAACCAGCCGCCTTTGAAGGCTGAAAGATGCTTTCGGACAGTGTTGATTTCTGTTATTGCGGCGCCGCTTTTGAGGAGTGCATTTGTTAGTGCTTGCTTATCCGTAAGTGATATGCCTTCGTGAGGGAACGGCATGAGACTTGACCCGCCGCCTGAAATTAGGCAAATAACTAAATCACCTTCTTTTGCTTGTTCAGCTAACGCCATAATGCGTAAAGTGCCAGCTACTCCCGCTTCGTCAGGAATTGGGTGGCAGGCTTCATTGAGTTCTATAACTTTTGTTTTTTGGCTTGTACCATAAGGAATGTTTACGACTCCAGCGGTTACATGTTTGCCCAGTATCTCTTCTATGGTTTGTGCCATCTTACCGCCTGCTTTACCGCCCCCTACAACGTAAACATGCTTGAACTTCCCTAAGTCAAACGTGTAGCCTTCAACCTGAAGCTTATCCTTTTTCATTTTTATTTTTGCCTTAAGCAACTGTTCTGGATCGACGGCGTTGACAGCGTGCTCGAGGCAATTAAGAGCTATTTCACGATCTCTGCGGATAAGCGAGGTTTCTCCATTTTCGATCAATTCTTTTCGATTGATGATTTTTATCATGATTGTTAACCTGAAACTTTAGTCGTTTGTTTAACTAAAATATAGAGTGAGTATTAACCAAGTCTGTTCGAGTTGCTTTCGGGGCAGTGAGGATTGAAGCAACTTCGGCATCCTTTAGGGTAGGTTGGGCAGAGTTCCTTCTTTTTGAAGCCCCATTTCTTCCTTAGTTCGTCAGCTTGACCCTCTTGATCTTCCCATCTGTTTTTTGTTTTGTGGTAGCTTAAGTAGGCGTGGGCTATTTCGTGAGCTATTAGGGATTCTGAGTCTGTACGTTTCAGAATTATCATGAAGGGTTTGTTAATTTCTTCTATTTGTATAGTTTGACTTTGACCCGCATGGAAAGAGATTTTCTGCAATGTAAATTGGTAAACTTCTTCGGGTAATCTAGAGAGAGTATTCAGTAGCCTTGTGTGTAGGCTATTCCATCTTTGTGCAAGACGAATAAATTCATCTATGTCACTTTGTAGATCTACTGTTGCATGATCTCTTCTTTTCATATGCCACCCTCACTACTCATTCTATGTTAGCCGGTCTGGAACAACAATTGTAATCATAAGGGGTTCAAACATTTGTTTTGTTTCCCCAACTAATTTCGTTTTGGTACTAAAATGTTTTAGTTTTGGGAATAGACGGAGGTGAAGAAAGCGCAATCTGTATAGGTATAGTTGGTCATCTCAAATGACTAAGTAGCGTGCTTAAAGAACCTGAGAATTTGGAAGAGGCTTCTCTGTAGTGTTGTTGAACAACCACATACGCTTAAAAAAAAGGATGACTCAAGAGTCATGGTGAATTATTTGAGGTTTTGGAGAACATGACTACAGTAATTTATGGTCCTAGTGGGTTTTCTGTGAATGATTTGCCGCCAGGAGCCCAAGAAAATTGGGTTCTCTGGGGATTCAGTTGGGGAGACGTTGTTGAAATCACCGCACACCCTTTTTACTTAACAGGTGGTCAGGACAGAAAACTAGCTGTCCTGAACATTGAGTCTGAAGCAGCACCCGACGGAAGCAGACGCATCTTTTTCACCGTTAAGAACACTGGCATTTCAGATCTCAATTACGGGGTCTTCACCTCTTGGATAAGGTCGTGAGAAAAATATGAAGAAGAATGCAGAAGAAACGCCAATGCAAGGCAGAAGTGCAACGAAGATTCAAGTGTTACACGATGATAAAGGCAACATATTTTCATTTTCTGTAGTGAAAAGCGGAGTCTTGGATGGGCTGAGTTTGGGGCCAAAACAGAATCAATCAACAAAAGTTGTAGATATGCCAATCGTAGAAGGAGAAAAGCTCAGCAACGAGGAGGATTTCAAACGCTTGGTCGAGAATGTTAAGCAGTATAAAGTAGATATGTCTAATAAAGAAGGCAAACTTATCCGCAAAACAGCATAAACTTGTTGCGAAATAGTCTATCAAATAGTTACTCAGGATTGCATGTTGAGAAGGCTGCTTCTCTACAGGCTACGAATTGATAAAGAACCATACGACTGCACTATTGACCAAATATAAGGTTAGGGCAGATGCTTAGGACCTGAATTTGCAAATTGCTACTGTAGTTCTCATTATCTCTAGCATCAACCCTTCAAACTTGCCATGTTTTAATCGACTAACTTAGTATCTAAGATTGATACGATAGATAATTTTTTGAAATAACCGCTTTCGATTTGCCGCGATTACTCACCTTTAATCATACTTTTAAAAAAATAGAGCTAAGTAACTTGCCAGATAACTGCAAAAAAATGTTATTTAGCTTTGTTCCTTCAATGTGGAATTGAGGGTGGAAAGGAATGGACAGGAGAGAGGCAATAACTCTGCTAGTGAATTAGGCACTAACCAACTTGTTTGCCCAAGTTTTGTTATCCTTGAACAAAGAAAAACAAGTAACTATCAACTGAAAATAAAAGGCAGTTATAACTTTCACGAAATTGGAAATTTTCTGAAAAACAGATTTTTAATTGAAGAGATCAGAAATTTCTTAATTATTTACACACCATAACAATAGAATAACACCATTTTTTTAATCGTTGACATTTTTTGGTTGGTCGGTGGTTCTGTTCATTTTCAAAACAAAAAGCATTAAACAAATGAAAACCAGTGCCATTATGGAACCTGCAATAGTCCTTTCTACGGAACTTTGAGATTTGTAAAACCAAATTGCAAAAAGAATTTCTGCAACCAAAAGCATCACAGCAAGGAGCGAGTAAGGTCCAGATATTTTGGCAGGGTCAATCCCATTTCTCTTGTTCATAATTATTGTCAAGTTAATTCTTCACCCAAAGAAACAGGCTGCAAAGGTTGTTTATTACATTATTTGAGGGCGAAATCACAATCTTGTTCGAGGTAAAATTTCTCGGCATGCAGAAATGCTATGGGTAAATTTTTCTCAGAGACCCTATTTATGCAAAATTCAGGTTTTCATGGGAAGGGTTTATGGGCTAATGAGGTTTTTGCTTTGTTTAACCGATGTAGTTTAGTCATGCCGAAACGTTTTATCGGGCACATTTCCCTCGTTTTTTCTTTGTGAAATATTAGTTGAGTTTATTGCGGCGGGCGATTTCCAACTCTGACATTGTTAAAGTAGAAACTGGGTCAATAGTCTGTTGAAAGATTGTATTTGAAAATCAAGGTTTCTGTTCTTCCGATAATGAAATGTTTAGGCTTCCATCCTTTCTTGTAACGTGAATTGATAATTGCTTATCTCGAAGAGGTTTTAGCAGGTCATGATATTCTGTTGGAAAAACAAGCGTTATGCGATCATAATTGTAAATTTTTTTGTCGTTCATGTAGCGCCTCTTTGACTTATCAAAGCGAAGTTTCACCATTCCAAATTCCTCAGTGACTCTTTGATTTTGCTTTCTCAATGCTTGGTAAATTGATTGTTTTGGTGCAGCACTCGGTAAAGATAACATTGTTTTTTAATCCGCCAATTTGGGCGGGATGTTGTGCTTTTACGTATAATGAGGAATGCCGAAGACAAAGCATATGATCGCTCAATGCGAATCCCGGAAAAAAACATATAGGCAGTTTATGTTTAGCGGAAACACCTGTTTAGAAAGCGCAGGAGTGACAATTTCATTTTGAGTCAAATTCTCAATTCTCCATTATGCTGCCCGATAGCAAAAGGCGGTTTTCAGTTTTAAATGGTAACCTTGAACGACATTTGAAGAGTAGGGACTAAAGTGAAAGTGAAGTGAGATTAAGGATTTGAGCCCTAATGCGTTCAAAATACAACAGCAAAAAAAGGAATGACGCTTGACCGTCAATTCTACACCTGTTTAGTTAGGGCTGAGTTGGACCAGGCTTCTACCGAAAGGGTAGTCCTCTTTGCCTTTCCCATTTTGGGGCCAGAAGATTTTTTTGCTTGAGGGGGTCGAAAAATTTGGGTTTTGAATAAGCAAGCTCCTTGAATGTGGTTGGAGTTGCTGTCTACTTTTTCTTGTCAAGGAAATAGATCTCTTGAACTGAAGCCATTTTCCTTATGATTTCCCTTTCCCTAATTGTGCCTAAGAGTTTTCCGTTATCGTCCACGATTGCAAGTATGGGCAAGGAGGTTTGTCTAAAGACTTCTGCAAGATTCAAGGCTAACGCATTCGCCTTAACGGTTGCAACTTGAGATGAAGCATATTCACTCGTAGGATAGGTGTTTAGTTCCTCCTCGCTCAACGCTACAATGTCGTGTAGAAGTATTGTCCCCGTTGGCCTATCGTTTTTATCTACGACTATGGAGGCCGGAGAATCTAAATCAAGACACTTCTTCAAAGCAACCTTCAGCCGATCATCATTCCTCACAACTACGTCTGGCAGTTCAGTACTAATTTCAATTGCGGTCAAGCTACTTACCCTCTGCCACTCAGTACTTGAAGTCTTGGCGCCTTTTACCCGGGTTGGTGGAATCTGAAATGCGATTTCTTTGATGTCCGAAAGAAGGTAACCGACGACTATCCACCCAAGGAAAAAAGAGACGTAGAGTAGCGCTGCGGAAATCATCGAGAAAACGAGAACAAATGAGGTTATTATGACAGCAGAAAGAGCAAGTGCAATTTCTCCGAATGGATAGAGTATCGTTCGTAGTGAACTGAAACCTCCAAACAGCTTCCTCCTCACTCTGCGTAATCCGATTCTTAAAAGTGAAAAGTTTGCTGCCAGATGAATGAACAATTCGCCCAAGATCGATGTGGTTCCAAGAGCTACGAAAGCAACGGAAGGCTGGAATGGTATTAATAACAAGGTTGAAATTAGTAAAGATGCGATTCCAGCGGACAGATTTGCTAAGATCGGCTGTCCTCTACGTTGTTTAGAAAAGATACTGGGGAGAGCTCGATCTGAGCTCATCTTGAATATCGTCCGTGAAGCCGCTGCAGAAAGGGAAAGTACAGCTAATACACCATCGTTTATTGCAGCTATTGCGAGGATCAAAACAAAATATTTTCCAAAACTCCCAAAGAATATGTTTACAAAATTTATGACCAAAAGGCCGTTTCCAGATGAGGCACTATAAACATTGACGCCATTTGACACAAGCAGATTTGTCAGTCCGTAAATGAAAATCGCAGCGAGAGAACCTCCAATGAGTATAACCGATATCATTGTCTTCCCAACGACCTTCTCAGCACCGATGATTTCTCCAGAGATTGGAGCAATTGCACTGTATCCTAGGGGGATACCCATTGAGAACACGACGGCTAGAGCAAGTTGTCCCGCAGATAAGTTAGTGGCTCCAAGATAAGATATTGGGGAATAGAACGTGTTGTGAGAAAAGTAAATAGAGAACAAAAAGAAACCTAACAATACAACTATCTCAAGTACTCCCGCAAATATGGCGTACTTTGCTGAAGGTTTTATTCCGAAGATCAGAAAAACAAAAGCGGGAATCGTTATGGCAAGGGCAACGAGTACGGGTGGTATTCCGAACACGTAGTTGACGACGTACACTGCTCCTATAACGTAAGCTGATCCGAAAAGGATTGAAAAGAATAGGTACATCCATCCGGTTTGGAATCCGAAACGTTCTGACAGCAAATGCATGGCGTACGTGTAATACCCACCAAAAGAGGTAAAGCGCTTGGAAAGTCTTTGAACCACCAATCCATTTACAAGGACGACGCCTGTCCCTATTAGAATGATTACTGGGGCGAAATATCCTCCTAAACTCATTGCCACTGCGCCGTAAGTCAACAGACTGAGAAGCGGCGATTGTCCTCCAAACGAGAGGAAGAAAACATCGCGGAATGAAAGCTGCCGTTTGATATCCTTATCCTGTTGAGAATCTAAGGTTTTCGCATCCGCAGGCAATTTAGAAATCCTCTGTCACAAATTGTTTTATTGGTGTTAGAGAAAAGTGATTAACTACCAACTCATTAAACCGTATTAATATTTCTCTCAACGAGTTTTCTGCTCCGCCTTTACATCTTTTCATTATTATTGCTGTCAATGCTTAACTTGTGCCAAAAAATAGGGGGCTTACTTCAACTCTTTCTTCTTTTCTCAATTAGGTAACGCTTTTGTTTAGATATGTTTCTTTATTTCCTCAAAACTTCTCATGGTTATTCTTAATTGGCTAATGCTAAAAGTTAAGGTTTAACCCTCTAAAAAGGGCATTAAATTCCGGTTGACTATTTGCTATTTTTTGACAAAAGTTCAGCAAGCTCAACATTTACTACGCACAATACGCTATCCGCGCCCCGTAGTAGATCAGAAGCTGGTCGTCCATCGTGACTTGCCCGCAAATGAAAACCACATTAGGAACTTTTCCATAGCGCTCATAATCTTCTTTCGGTTTCAGAAATGCCTCTTCGGAACGATAAAGAACTTCCTCAGGATTATTCTTATCCAGGAGCGCAACGCCTAAAGAGTAAACTCTCTACACTCACTCCATGATAGATTAGAAGCCAGCCCTCATTTACCAAAATGGGCGGCCCTGCAGCTCCCACTTTCCAAGAATCCCAACCTTTCTCACGCGGACCCAAGATGTATTTTAGGTCAGTAAAATCTTTAAAACTGAGATAAAACTAAAAAATACCAGTTGACCAAAGAAAATAATGACGGGTTTTTGTTACAAGGAAATTCTCAACAATTTATTTTTGGTTATCTTGGATCTTTCCAACAACATTAACATAAAAGAGGAAAAGTATTTTAATTATTTCTTCGATAATGTTGGCGTCTTCTTAATATATCGATCTTAGACGTTTATGCGTAGGTGGCGTATTGGCGGCTTATTTTTGTTGGACTGAGTGGGTTGTTGTTTTGTTTGTTTGATGGTTTTGGGTTGCTCAATTTTTCGAGGTCGGTTTTCTGGCTTAGTTAGTTCAATTTTGATTCTTGAGGTGGTTTTGAACCTGAATAGGAGCGGCTCAGTCGGATTGATTTTTATTTTTCCAGGACTGATGGCTTTTGCAGTGCATTCAACTTTGACTGCTTGGGGTTGTTTGGATATTTTTCCGATTTCAGGGTACGCGACCACGAGTTCGGCTTTGGTCTTGTTATCGACGTTTGTGATGTTGTAGGTTCCTGGTCGCAAGACTGTTGCGATGAAGTTGTCGTTTTCGTCAAGTTTTTTGCTGTCGAAGACTTTGGTTTTTTGTTCTCCCGTTTTTTGAAGTTCGACTGAGTAGCCGCCTGCTCCGCCCGAAACGTGGAATACGGCGTATCCTCCGGTTCTGACTTTGAAACAGTTGGTTGAGAGACTATCTATGTGGTCTGCTATTGGTAGATCGAGGCTCTTTAGGTCGATGTTGACTTGGCTTTTTGCTTCTTCAGCGCAATTTGTTGGGGTTAAGTCAGTTGCTGCTAGTCGGAAAAGGCCCACAGTATCTGATCCTCTCATAATGGTGCCGTCGTAGATTCCTGCCTCAGAAACCTTGTGAACTATTGAAGTCAACATTGTCAATGAGGCGCTGTCGAGGTTTACTTGAGAGAAAACTAACGGATTAAGTACTGGTTTCATTTTAATTTCCCACATCTCCTTCGATTACCATTTCATTCGCGTTGATTTGAACTCCAATGTACTCGATGGGAACCATAACTGGTATCAACGGTCCATCCTGAGGCAAAACCTGAACTGGATCATCAATCTCGATGGGCGGAACGATATTCGTCAAGTACCCGTTAAGAGCAGATAGCAAAACATCGAACACGCCAAGACTCGTCAGCATGTCCATGAGCCAACCTGTAATGTCGTCGGGAATGTCGAGCACTGTTCGAATTAGGTCATCAACCGAGCCAACGATTGCTTTCAACAAGTCCTTTGCCCAGTCAGGTGCACCACCTAATAATGTATCGATGGCTCCGTCAAGCAAATTCTTGAAGAGGTCACCGACCGTGTCAGCGACGTCAATTATCTGAAAGTCAAACGGCAAGGTCGGCACTATGACTATTTGCCATCTATTAGTTACACCTGAACCTATGCCATAGAAGACTTGAATGCCCGCTGAGAAAGTAACTTCAGAGGTGATTAAGCCGCGGAGGTTTATGGGTATGCATATTTCTGGGTTGCCACTAAAGAAGCAGAATTTAGGTATGATAACCAGGCAGCCATCGAATGGGTTTGGTATAGCGCAGCCGCCGCCAACGCATATCTCCGGAATTGTCACGCATAAGTTTAAGCTCAAAGTATCCCACTTCACTTCCAAATCAGAAACTTCAATAGTTCCATTATTCCGTAGCTGAATCGATCCGCCTTCCAAATGCGCCTCAACATCATAACTCGCAGAGAAAATTCCATAGCTCCCACTATCCGCGCAAGAAAAGTGAAAACCCTTAATCACCGCACCAAAGATCTTCTCAAAAGCCTTTGCCGAGATAGCCGCAGTTAAATCAAATGTGCCCGTGCGCGTTCTGCCTCGGGTAGTTCTCGTTATAGTTCCACCTCCGCTGCCTCCGCCTCCACCACCACTGCTCGATTTGCAAATCGTAGGTGGAATTGAGATGTTAAGAACTATGTTGTCCAAGTTTACGAACATCTTTAACTGGTCGTCTTCAATCGCTGGATTATTTGCTACCGTTGTAGACGCGGACATCAATATGGAACCCAGGTTGCCTGGAATATTAAACGGAACAAATGCCAAGTTTGAAGCTGCTCGACCCAAATTTGGAAGAATGCCCTGATTCAATGCGAGCAAAGCGTAACAGTTGATTATGTTTTCTATAACATCTGGTTTTAGATCTACGATGTCTATTCCGTCGACGAACGGCTGAATTTGTTGGTTACCAACAGGACCCATAATTTTTGCTCCGCCAGTAGCGTACAAATCGAGGCAGAAACAATCAAGCGCTCCAGTCGGTAAAACGATGATGTCCCCTCCTTGGCTAATTCCTCCAGTGGTTGGCACAGAAACGCCTGAGGCGGGTCCTCTTCTCGCGTAACTAATCGTTGAAGTAGGCTTACCGGTTTTTCTGCCTGGAAAAGGATTTGGAAAACTTGTTTCGGAAGGGCATCCTACACCTGCGCAAACCTGGAAGTGAACTCCCAAGTGCTGATTCGCCAACGGCGGATGGAGGTCGGGTGGAAGAGTAAAAACGTTGCTGGGGTGGAAATCGAGTTCTCCTTTAGTGAGCTGCACAGCATAGTTTAGTGCATAAGGTGTCTGGATTACCGGTAAAGGGCTCATTACCGTGACGAGCGGGTTTCCAGCCTGCAAAACCTCTGGGGCAACATCCACTTGTTGACATAGGAGCTGAGGATTAGAAGCTGCCAAAGAGGTGCCATA
>PLYI01000027.1 GCA_003151735.1 Candidatus Bathyarchaeota archaeon
GACAAAATCATATGGCCCGATCACTAAGTATTGCTCGAGAACTTTTGCTCCGAAGGCTTCAATCTCGTGGTTTACCTCTTTTATGCGTTCAGGCCTCGCTTTAATGGTTCTGCGGCCTTCAGTTGTAAGTTTCGACAAAAGAATATAGATTGGCATAAAATTACCTCAAAGAAACAATTGACTAATGAGCAATTTTAGTTTTACTATGAGGCCACTTGTAGCACGTATTGGACTGCCACCCAAGGTCTTCCATAAATTGTGGGTATAGTAGAAAGAAGGTCTTTTTGGTTTAAGCCAATCATCAGACCTATAAAATAAATAAAATAATTTTCATGCCGCTTGTATCTATGCCGCCTAATTCGTGAAAGGCCTTGGTTCTAGAGTGTTAAGTAATTTAGTGTGTGAGCTTTGAGAGGCGATTCGTCTGTGGGTAGAGCATTGTTGGTTGACTTCGGGTTTCTTCTATTATAGGCAGCGCTTGTGTGAGTTCATGGAAATACTTCAGCGCATTGATGCCGCGTTGAGTGATTGCGAAAACTATTCGCATTTTTGTAATTGTTCTTTTTTCGACCAGACCTTGCTTAATTAAAAAGTCTAAATAATCTGTAAGAACGTTACAGTTAACGTTAGTTTTGTACATGATATGTGTCAGCTTCAATGGACCTCTATGAGCCAACACGTTGAGAATGTCAACATACATTTCTAGTTTTGATCGTCTCATCTTTGAGCCCATTCCCTCTCACTTAACCGAATATATCTGCATGTTTATGAAGCAGAATGTAATAAGCTTTGTTGTTTTGCTGTTGTTTAATTCAAGCAATTGTGCTTTTTATTAGCAAATAAGCTATTAATATGAAAAAATGAATTAAAAACTAATAGAGTAAATGTGATTATTGCTATTTGCAACGTGCTTGTGACTGTGCTATGCCTACCACAATTTTTTATATACTATGTGGATTAACTCGTGGGAGTTACCGTTCTGGTTAAGGAATTGAGTATGAAAAAAAAGGGCATTCAAGAAAGCAACTTTATTTTTAGCAAAGATCCTATTGGCAGGTTTGTTGCGCATAAAACACGTATGCCTATTTTCAAGTGTGTCTGTGGTTTCGAAATTTTGGTGGTGCCTGATTTGAAAGCCATGGGCCGAGCCATAAAAAATCATGTTGCCAAACACAAGAAAGCAAGTGATGTTTCAGAATGGTTAACAGAGCAGGTTCTAATTGTGGCAAGCAATCTTGTTTGATCCGATAAGGCCTTCCAAAAATTTACCCCCATAGAGGGAAGAAGCCTTTTCACGTTTAAGCTAATGGTTAGAACAAAAAAATATAAAAAATAAAATATTCAAGGGACTTACTCTATGCCCGCCAATTCTCGAAAGGCCTTAACTGCTTGGTTGAAATAGGTTTATTGCATCAGTGACTTGATTTTTTTGAAAATATCGACAGGCTTTATCGGTGTCCCGCAGTATTGGCACATGAGGACTTTCCCGGCTTCGGGAATGTTGACCATGCCGTTGCAATTAGGGCACTTGTAAGTGGTCATGACTAGGCCGCCTTTAGCCATGACGTCTTTGAGAGAAGAGAAATCTAGAATAATCTGTTCATTCGCTTTTTCTTTATCCATCTCGCCGCTAAGACACTTCTTTTCATAATCGGATTGCGTAATGTAGCTTGTGCAATCCCCGGCAAGGTTCAATCTACTGGTAACATCGAATTTGAATTTAGAACAAGTCCAGTTGTCAACATAGTCATATTCCATAGGTCCCGTTCCTGAAAAGACACCTATTAAGTTGGTCAGGTTTTGTTTTTCTACGCTAGAAGTAGACTTACCCGAATATGCGCAGTCTTTGCAAGTTTTCGGAAATTTAAATTCGATTGGAGATTTATAGGGAGTATACGGAACTGCTTTTTGCTCTACTGAATAATACCTAAAGCAAGCATCGCATACTGGCTTTCCCAACCACTCTGAACATTGGACGGATCCGCCGCATCGAAAACAAGCCTTTTTTGTTATTTTCATTATAGCCACATAGTCTTAACTATATTTTAAGATACATGCGGTTAGTTCCCTTATTTATTTTCTGTATCAAAAATCAGTCCCAGAGTCTTCCAAAATTTGGGCCCCATAGTAGGAAAGAGGTCTTTCGGGAAATATCATCATCAGAACATATAAAATACAATAAATAATTTCTGGGTTGACTTGTTTTATCCGGGCCAATCGGCGACAGGCTTTTGCCCCAATCATTGCATGTAGTGACTGGGTGTACGAAAATTCTGGATGCTGATGCTTTTTTACTTTCAGTAAAACATGATTTGTTAACATTCTGTTGTTATTGCAGGGACTAGATATTGGGTAAAAAGGTTATTGTTCACTTTTCTCGATGAATTCCTCTATCATTTTGATTAATGGTTCCATAGATTCTTTGGGCCAATTTTTGTCACGCTTACAAATGGAAAGGGCTTGTCTAAAATATTCTGCCGCGGCATCCTTTTCTTTTAAATTCAACTTAAGTTGACCCAATATGAAGAAATGGTTATAATGCCCAGTCGGGTCAAACTTCGTCAGAAATTCTAGGTAGCTGATTGCTGTGTTGATATCGTTTCTTTGAAGGTAATATTTAATGAGCGAATACAAAAACTGGCGCACGTTTTCTCGAGTTAGTACAAGCTCTGTTTCATTCCTCGGTGCATCAGGAATTTGCTTAACATAACCATCTCCCTTGAAGGTTGGTCTGCCCCGAAACAGTTCAATCGAGTTCTTGCCTTCTTTGATTTTTTCTATTAATGCACTGTTTTTATCCCTACCTCTTTCTAAAACATGCGACTGGTCTATTGTGAAATATACTGTCTCAGAATTGGTGTTAAAAATTCTGTTGAAGAATTCGTACCGATGGTCCTCAATGGACATCCAGTAACAAACATCATGTGGCTCGTCGAATACTATCAAATAAACAGGATTCGGTTTCCAAAGCCAATATACTAAGGTTGATTTCTTTATAGCAGCTCCCCATTTTTCATCAAAGTGTTGTGTACCCTTCGCTTGTACGTAAAATTCATGTGGCGGTTGATTTTCTAACAATTCGCAATAGAAATCAAGTCCAATATCGTCATCAACCTTGTTTGTCGTTGAGAAATAGGACAAGCATTTCTGTATAGCGGCTTCGCCTATTTTTCCCAGCCGTCTTTCCCATGGGAACAATTCATTGGTACCCAATCCATAATTACCTTCAAACTACGATTGGTCAGTTTGGATATAAAGCTAATCATGACTACGTATGCTTAAAGAAAAGTTTGATTTGGGTCGGTCAACTTTTTTTTGGGGAATCGTTCTGTGTTCTAGAAAAAGATACCACTTATCAGAGACACCTTAAGCCCAATCATTGTATCAGTGTATCGAGTTTTTCCCGAATTTTTTCTGGAAATTTTCGGACGTGCCCTCGAGTTCGGTCTTGGCCTTTCCACGGATTCAACATTTCTGCCTGAATGGAACTTCAGTGGACGGTTTTTAGATTTTTCTGACGGTGGCAACGCGTCCGTCTGGGCTGTCTGTCATTTGCCACTCCAAAGTGTCGTATCTTTTTGCAATGCAAGAAGTCACCTAGAAATCGACAGTTTCCCCGATAACTTAATTCCGAAACCAACTTTATCTTGGCTTTATTGCTCTTTCAAAGTTGTTTTGGCTTCTCGTTCCTGTGGATATTCAACTATTCGTTTGTGGTACCGCCTGCATTCTTTAACCACTCTACTCACGAAATGAGGCGGGTACATCGTAACCATCCCAGCAAGCCACGTGTATTGGCTTAACGGCTCCATCTTTGTTTCGCTGTAATCTGGGCATCCTGTGCACTGATCGGGGAAATCATTGAAGCATGCATGTTGTAATTGCAACACTACTTCCCCTATTTTAGTAAAGAGAGTTGGGTATTTAAAATATGCGAAAGCAAAAAGTCTTAGTCCTCAATTTTTGACTTTTTGACAGTTGCGACCCGCTCACCTTGAGTGATTTCCATTTGCCATTCGAGCGTGTCGCCTGGGGAGAGATTCAAAAAGACGGCTATGCCTTCGGGCACGGTTGCCCTGAGGGATTTTGATTTTGGTCGGGCTATTGATGTTTTTGATTTGAGGCTCATGCCCTTTTCTATGGATCCGGCGCTATTTATTTCTACCTATGTGTTGGCAGAGAAGTTTATATACGGTTTCAAGCATCGTTTTGGTAGGTAGATACATATGGCAACACAAGTCTTAACTCGAAAACAAAGGGGCGACCGAATTGCCCCAGAAGACATCACGGAATTAAATCCCTCCTCCTATTTCGTTAAGTCCCAGAATGGCAAATCGGGGTATGCTGTGACAAGGGTCGGGCAAAGTTGGACTTGCGACTGTTTCGACCACAAATTCAGGAGAGTCAAATGCAAGCACATCCACGCCGTTGAAGCCAAAATTTCGGGCCATTCGACCGATCCGGCTTGGCCTTTCTCCCTCGGGCTGTGGGAGGCGCCGAAATGACCTGCCCTGCATGCGGCTGCCTGAACACCCGGACCTTTGCTTACATAGATTCAGGGGCAGTGCAGTACGTATGCGCAAACTGCGGCTGCGTCTATTCGGTGAAAACTCAGACACAAGTCGAGGTCATTCTGCATGGCAGACGAGCTTGAGATATTCCTGAGCAAAACATAGTTATTGCCTTCAGCGGCATGAAGGGTGTAAGCATACCGTGGGTCACAGAGTCTTCAATGCTGAATCGTTGGACTATCTGCCATCGATAATGAAAAGCATAGTGTCAGAATTGGCTGTGAAGCTTAAGCTAAAGACTCTTGATTTAGCCGTTTATGATCGCCGAAGGTTGTGGAGGATTCTTAACTCTAAACATAACAAAACTGGGCTCTATAAAATTCAGCTCACTTTGACCGAGTTAGAGAATCTTTCCATCGAGCAAATAAAGGAGTTAGCAACTAAGCCACGAGAGGTATTCATAAGGCAAGAAGTCTTGGCTGTCCTTAAAGCAGAAAAATTGTTCCTTGAGCACAAAGCGCGGGTTGAAACCTGGGCAAGCGAACGCAAAAAAACATTTGAAACGGCAGAGCTCAAAACAACGACTGAAAATCCCCCGTGCATTCGAAAGCTGCTTGAATTCGGAGCAAAAAAAGGCAACAGGAACACCCACACTTTCCAGCTCGCACTTTTTTTCGCTAGCAACCGCATGCCATCAGACCAAATAAAACAAGCCTGCATTCAGTTTGCGTCGAAGTCTGATGAACCACTGACAGAAAATGAAATCGATACAATCGTTGATTCTGCAATTAGAGGGTTTGACGCAGGCAGATACAGCGTCGGTTGTTCCTCTGAAGCACTTGCAGACTTATGTGAAAATGACAAATATCCCTTCTTTGCAATCGATGACACGCCAAACTGGGACGCGATCGGGGAACCTATAAGTTTCGATGAATGGCGCAAAACAATACAAGCAAACTTTCCATCCTTGTGGGCGTACGCTGAAGCCTGCGCTTCTACAATCGCCGTCTTGATGATTCAAAATGTTCAACCTTTAGCTCTAGTCCTACAGGGAGTCCCATCTGGCGGCAAAACCACAACCCTCGACTTCTTCAGCAACTTCCCATTGAGCCACGCCACCGATAAGTTTAGCCTTAGAGCCTTTGTTTCTCATGTAGCCCAAAAATCCGAAGATGAACTGAGGAAAATCTATATGCTGCCTAGAATCAGGGGCAAAGTCCTAATAACGCCTGATTTAACCACGCTTTTTGGCGCCAAAGCAGACGACCTAGCGGAGACATTTTCGATTCTCACGAGAGTTCTCGATGGTCGCGGCTTAAAGATTGACTCTGGCGTTTACGGCTCTCGCGGCTACGAAGGCGATTACATGTTTTCATGGATCGGTGCAAGCACTCCAATCCCCCACAAAGTCTGGGACTTGTTCGGCAATCTCGGAGCCCGCATGTATTTCATGCAGATCATGAAAAACGACCACACAAATCAAGACTACATAAGAGCCTTGAAAGAAAAGAACTACCGCATCAAAGTCAATGAATGCAACGATGCCACGCTCCGATTCCTCAAGGGCATATGGCAAGACCAACGCATCGAGTGGAACAGCAAAGACGATCCCGACGATTTAATCGACAAAATAGTTCAATTGGCCAAAATCGTTACTCGCCTCAGAGGCAAAATCAACGTCGTAGTGAAGGAAGAGCTCGGTAGGCAAGAAACATTCTTCAGCGAAGCCATAATCGAAGAGCCAGATCGATGCATTTCATCACTTTACTCGATGACGCGTGGGCATGCTCTTCTACAGGGAAGGCGGCAGATTGCAATGGAAGATTTGCCGGTCATTATAGATGTCGCTTTAAGTTCGGCGCCATGGGATCGAATCTTGGCTTTTGCGTACGTCCTCTCTAAAGACAACGTCAATGCAACTGAGCTTGAAAAGAACCTCAAGTGCTCTCGGGGCAAAGCTCTTCGGACGATGCAAACGCTGAAGCTCCTTGATTTGGTTGACTTAAGCGATCACAGCAGAATCGTCACGAATAGCGGAGAACAATTTGCATACGAGATGAAACTCAAACCGGAATTCAAGTGGTTTCAGTCGCAAGAATTCAAAGCTCTCTGGCGCCAAAAGACAGTGTACGCTGATGTGCCAGTTCAAATCAAAGCGCCAGAGACAGTGCAACTTGAAACCTTAGACCTGCCCCAGGAACCAAGACCTTCCGAAAACAAGGGGCATAGAGTAGGTGCTATTCAATTTTATTTTTTTATATTTTTTTGTTCTAACCAATAGCCAAAGCTCGAAAAGCCTTTCCTACTATACCCCCCAATCCGTGGAAGGCCTTCGTTAGGTGTCTCTATGCCTCTCGCCTGCTCTCAATGTAGCTCAAATCGCTTGTTCAAAGACGGTTTGTATACGCGAAAGAGCGGTGAGAAGGTTCAAAAATGGCGTTGTAGAGAATGCGGACGCAAGTTTATCGAAAAAACCCTTGGATTAACGCAACTGAATAATCTGCAGAGGCAAATATATAGCCCGACTAACATGGATGTCAGTAACCAATTATGCGCACAAGAGGCGAAAAAATTGGAACCGCAAACAGAAACAAAGACTGTTGCGGGTGAAATCTTACAGCAGGACACAAAGGGCAAAATCGTTGAATTCAGTTTCTGGATGCTCAAAGAAGGCTACTCAAAAAGCACCATCAAAACAAGAACAAAAATACTAATGCGCCTGGTCAGACTTCAAGCCGACATATTCAACCCTGAGTCAATCAAAGAAACAATCGCTAAAACCCAATGGAGCAGTGCTAGAAAATGCATTGCGATCGATGCGTACACTTGCTTCCTTCAAATGCAGAACCTCAAATGGGAACCGCCAATCTTTAACCGAGTTAGAAAATTGCCTTTCATTCCAACTGAAAACGAGATCGACATGCTAATAGGCGGTTGCAACCGACGCATGGCAACATTCTTACAGCTACTAAAAGAAACGGGTATGAGATGTGGCGAAGCTTCACAGTTGCTATGGACGGACTTGGACACAGTTGAATGCTCAGTAATAGTGACGCCAGAGAAAGGAAGCAACACAAGGAAACTTAAAATCTCCAACAAACTTGCTGCTATGCTAAATGACCTACCAAAAGACTCTAAAACTGTTTTCAACGCAAACTCTGATGCCCTTAGAAAAAGTTTCACGCTACAGCGCAGACATATAGTCTATAAACTCAAAAGTCAAAGGCTCAGACAAATAACGTTCCATACGTTCCGCCACTGGAAAGCAACAATGGAATACCACAAAACCAGAGACATTCTACATGTCATGCAAGTCCTCGGCCACAAGAGCATAAGAAACACGATGATGTACACGCAACTCGTCGATTTCCAAGAAGACGATTATGTCGCAAGAATCGCCCATTCTGAAAATGAAACTTGCCAACTTATAGAAGCCGGTTTTGAGTTCGTATGCGATTTCGGTTCTAACAAAGTTTTCAGAAAACGCAAATAATCCTTGGCTCAAAACGGGCGGGGATTGTCCGTGGCGGGCGGGGAGGGATTTGAACCCTCGACCCCCAACTTAGGAGGCTGGTGCTCTATCCGTACTGAGCTTCGAGGAAGCGCCCGTTTTAGGGCTCTCTTACTCGCCCAAATTCCCGTCCAGCAACTCACTAAGAAGGTCGGCTGTAATAACCCTAACGTTTGAATTACCCATCAACCTTGAATAATTTTATAAAAATTTTTCAGTAGTCATATAGGAGCAATTCAAAGGGGAAGTAATGCTTGCAGGCAAGGGAGAAAAATGCAAAGAAGGAATCCTGCAAGCACTGCTTTCCCATCAACATTTTCACTGTCCTTTCTAGAACTTAAACAGTTTTCAGATTTATACCAGAATTTTCGCCAGATTCTTACCAAATAGAACATGCCGTTTACAATGTTTGTGGCTAGGGGGCTAGTCAAATGTGCCTTGGTGCTGCTTTTGATGCAGAGGCAACTAAAAGACGCTGGCTTTTCTCAGCACTTTAGCGATCAAGTCATCGCGTGTGCGTTCAGCCTCTGCCTCTGCGTTTTTGGGGCCCAAAATCTTGTTCTTGTGTTCTTTAACATGTGCTTCAATAGCTTCGCCCATGAGCTCAATATCGGGTACCAATACAATTTCTTTCCCGCAACTGCATTTAACCATGCGTAACCTAAAGTTAGACAGTTCCGGTAACCTCGATGTTAGGTTTTCTTGAGGGCGAGGTTAGGTGCTGAAGATGCTTCACTCTACAGTTCTGGTCCTCTGCCACATTGAATTTTGAGCAGTCATTTTTGTTTATATTGAGAATGCAGGAGCAGTCAACGTTAAAATCTAGCTCTGCCAAATCCTGCCCAGAGTCAAATCCCAACGAGTAATGAATCGGTTTATGTCCAGTTACCCTGATTATTTCGGCGGCAAAATCACGGGTTTGTTCTGAAAAATCTTCAAGTTTGCATTTTTGAGGCACTAATATTTCTATTTTAACTGAGCCAAATCTGCAGCCCAAGAATACGTTGCTGTTCATGTTCAACCACCACTTTGTCCCATGTTAGCGCTAATCTCAAGATAACAGTTTTTAAGAATTGGGCTTCACTTAGTTTGTTAAGCGGGCTTGCGGTTTTGTCAATTCAAGCAGGCAAGTTTTGTCAAGCTAACTTCCTACGCTGACGTTTTCCTGCTAATTTAAAATTTAAGCGCTTTACCTTAATTTTTACCCTTTAGGTGGTAGGGCAGTGTTCGAAACCTAACAGTGCAGCTTGCTTGAGAAGCCTTGCCAACTCAGATTTTACCTTGTCAAAGTTACCTATTGAGATATGTCGGACGTTTTCGGTCTTTTCTGCCACTCCACGGCTCTTAAGCAAACTTGAGTCAAGGCTTGCTCCCATAGCAAACTCCAAATCCACATGGTCTTGGAAGTGGCTAATCCAAACAAAGTCTTTACCCGCTAGCCTGTAGAGGATTTTTCCGTTCTTTACAACTTCAACGGTTTCTGGAACGGTGGTTCGGATTAGGTTGCGAAGGTTCTGGACGGTTTCTTTCTGGGTTGCTGGAAGAGTTCCTAAAATTTCCTCTATTGTTCTTTGATTCACCATAAAATAGACCTATAGATGAATTTGTTCGGAGATTCTTATTGTTTGCGGAAAACCCATAGGACGTTGTGGGATGTGCATATGGGAAGTAGTGCTTGCAGGTAAAGGAGAAAAATGAAAACAGAAAACCCTGCAAACACTCCTTTCCCATCAACAGTTCACTGTGATTTTCCGTCTTTTAAAGAATTTACAGATTTACGCCCAAATAATTACCCAATACCCCCAACATCAACATCAAAACCAATCGGGTTTTCAACAAAATATTCTCCCAAACAGGATTGGATAGTCTATAACCTTAGGAAGGAGGATTGTTTGGGCAAAAACAAAGCCGGGTTGAGTCTAAACCCCACAGCAAACACCGCCTAGCCATTAGCACCTCTCAAGACGCCTCTTTGATGTTATCTCAGCGCATCCCGCAGTTTCTAAACGACCACTACTGCGTGTCACCGTGAAGCGTGTTCCTCAACCGGCAAAATATACTGTCTTTGCATCGAATATATTGCTTTGTTGGCACATCAAGCTACTACAAGAAAAACATGTAAATCGTTTTATTTCCTGAATTTGGCAGCGCGATTAGCAATCAAAGTAGCAACTGCGCCAGCAGCTACACCGCCGTCTATGTTGACGACTGCCAACCCGAGCGAGCAAGATTGAAGCATAGCCATCAACGCGCTTAAGCCTTTTTCGCCAAAACCGTAGCTGTTAGATGTTGGAACCCCAATCACTGGAACATCAACTAACCCTGACACCACAGACGCCAAAGCACCTTCCCTGCCAGCTACAACTACGATAACGTCAACATCCTTTGACAGGGCTTCTTTTATTGGCTCAATCAACCTGTGGATTCCAGCAACGCCAACATCGTAGGTTGAGAAAACAGTGCAGCCCATCTCCTGTGCAATAATTTTTGCTTCTTCCGCTATAGGAATATCTGATGTTCCAGCTGTTAAAAGTCCAATCTTTCCGCCAGTTGGTTTCACAACGAAGGTTTTTTGTTTAACCACAACCATTCTGGCCTTATCATTAATCTCCAACAAAACATTCTTGGAAAACGCTTCTTTAATTTCCTGAACCTGCTCTTGTGAGCATCGGCTGACAATAACTCTCCCGTTTTTAGATAGCAATCGCTTGGATATTTCTACGACATCAACCGACGATTTGCCCTCAGCTAAAATGACCTCGGGGATACCTTTCCTCAGTTCCCTGTTGCCGTCAAGCTTTGCTAAACACCCGATTTCATCGACCGCAAGCATCTTTAACAATTTTTCAGCTTCAACTGGAGAAATCTCTTTTTTAGCAACCTTGTCCAGAACCTCTCTCAACGAGTACATACAGACAATACTTAAAAAAACCCTTAAATAATATATCTATTATGCTTGCTTGGACTAGACCTAATTTTTGTGATAAACTATGGTGGAATCTGAGAAAATTCTTATGATTGATTGTCAAGCTTTAGGCATTGCCGGCGACATGATTCTCGGCGCGTTAATTGATCTTGGAGCTAACGTTGACAAGATTGTTTTTGCCATAAAATCTTTAGAAAACCCAGAATACGGCTACAAAAACATCAAAATAAAAATTAACTCGGTAATGAGGGGCGAATTCAAAGCAACTCAGATTGACGTCACCTCGGAAGGCGCCCAAAAAAAGCGTGGCAGCGAGCTTGTGGGATTAGTTGAGAAGGCGACGGGTAACCTTGAGCTCTCTAACAAAGCCAAGCAGTTTGCCTCCAAAGTCATCCACACAATAGTTGGCGTCGAAGCAGATTTGCATAAAACCTCATTCGACGACGCACATTTGCATGAGGTGGCGCTGGTTGATACTGCCGCAGAAATCCTTGGCGTTGCAGTGGCGTTGGATGATTTAGGTTTGTTTGATGCAAAAATTTACTCTACCCCAGTAGCGGTGGGCGGCGGAACATTCAAGTTTTCACACGGCATCGTTTCCGCTCCTGCACCTGCAACATTAGCTATACTTCAATCAAAGAATTTTCCCTTCCAAGGCGGACCAATAGAAACTGAACTTGCAACTCCAACGGGTGTTTCTATTTTAGTTAATTTGGTTGATGAGGTCACTCGTTTTTATCCAGCTATGGCGCCTCTGAAGATTGGTTATGGCGCTGGAACCAAAGATTTTGCTGAGATGCCTGCTGTTCTGAGACTTACAATAGGTAAGCCCTTGGACAGCGAAATAAAGGATGAAATTGCTGTTTTAGAAACCAACATTGACGATGCAACTGGCGAAGTTTTAGGGTACACACTTGATAAACTGCTAAGCGAAGGTGCAAAAGACGTAAGCATAATTCCCATGTACACAAAAAAGAACAGGCCAGGACAAATAATCAAAGTTATAGCTGAACAAAAAGACGTTGCGCACTTATCTCAAGTGCTGATTGACGAAACTGGCACGTTGGGCGTACGGGTTTACTATTG
The DNA here is from genome assembly GCA_003151735.1 of Candidatus Bathyarchaeota archaeon. Lineage (GTDB taxonomy): Archaea > Thermoproteota > Bathyarchaeia > Bathyarchaeales > Bathycorpusculaceae > Bathycorpusculum. Next base: position 12,035 of record PLYI01000027.1, read on the forward strand.
CGAGAGGCACATCATAAGCCGCGAGTTGCACACAGTGGATTTGCTTGTTTTGGGCAATAAGGAAACCGTCAGGGTTAAGGTTGCCAAAAACCTCAAGGGAGAAATCATTCACATAAAGCCTGAGTATGAGGATTTGAAGAGGCTGGCGGAAAAAACTAAGAAACCTCTAAAGGAAATATCGGAGATTGCAGCTTCAAAAGCACTAGAAGTTTTAGAGAAATAGGTGTTTGCATGGAAGACTTAAGCCGTAAACTTGAAAAACTCAAGCATTTCATCCGCGAAAAAGGAAAAGACGGCGTGGTTATTGCTTTTTCTGGAGGCGTGGATAGTTCTACTTTGGCTGCGGTTAGCCATGAGGTTTTAGGTGAGAGCGCAGCGGCTGTTATTGCTCAGTCTCCAACGTACACTTCTGAAGAGTTGAGGGACGCTAAAAAAATAGCTGCGGACATCGGCATCAAACTGTACGTGGTAGAAACCAACGAGCTGGAAAACCCCGATTTCAAAAAAAACCCTGAAAACCGCTGCTACTTCTGCAAAAAAGAACTCCTCCAAACACTAAGTGCATTCGCGCATAAACTTGGGTTTAATGCGGTTTTTGAAGGAACAAACTTCTCCGACTTAAGCGACCATAGACCAGGATTCAAAGCTGTCCAAGAAGTCAAAAACGTCTACAGTCCATGGACGGTTAACGGATTCAGTAAGGTTGAGATTCGTGCGGTAGCTAAACAGATGGGGCTAAGCGTGCATGATAAGCCTGCGCTAGCGTGTTTAGCTTCAAGGATACCGTTTAATGAGAAGATAACCGCTGAGAAACTGGTCAGAGTCGATAGGGCAGAGCAAGCTGTGAAAGCCGCGACTGGGGTTACACAGGTCAGAGTTAGAGATCACAACGGTTTAGCACGCATAGAGGTCGCTAAAGCTGAAAGGGCTCTCTTTTGCAGTGTGGACGTCTTGGACAGGGTGGCTGAGGAGTTGAAAAAGTTGGGTTTTAAGTATGTGACGTTTGATTTGGAAGGTTACCAATCAGGTAGCATGCTCAAAACGTTAGACGCAGCCAACTAGAGACTCATTCAATTGCCAATTTTTAGACGGTGTTTAAGCACTCAATAAAGATGGTTTTTGCTTCAATCTATCCGCGTTGCTTTGCAGTATGCTAATTGTACCGGATTTTCCCAAGCTTAGTTGTCTTTCTCTTTTGAAAATATGTACTGATGCATGCTTGATTTGCACTGTGTCACCTACAGCGGGAAAGTTTGCATGTTCACCCCAAAGGCAAAGCTTGATGCTTCCAGTTTCATCCCCTATCAAGATATTGTTCAACATAACGCTGTTTCCATACTGCGTATGAATCAGTTGGGGGTTTTGGGTCTCCAAAACTTCTCCCTGCAAACTAATCTTTTTCATACCATGCCGCAAATTATCTATTGACATTAAATCAGCTGCAAGTTTTCTTTTGGCTACTTGCTTGTGTATCTTGTCGGTGTCTAGCCAGCTTTCAAAACTTATATCTTTTCTGAAGAGAAATTCTTTGGCGACTGGGAACTGCGCAATTACCCTGTTGGCTTTTGTGATTAGAAAGACCGGTTGAGTATTTATGATGCCTCGGTATTCGACGGTTAGCTCTTCGCACGTGGATTTTCCAGTTTCTTTTGCTGAAACTAAAGCTTGGTATAGTTCCGACAGGTAAACGTTATGTTTGACCGAAAGGAAAGCGAGGTGCTCGATTATTTTTGGCTCTTTGTGATTCAAATAGTTATCTCCACATTTTTTGCCGGAATTGTTTTGAGAAATGCAAAGGAAATTTGAGAGGACAAGATTTTTCTTAGAAGAATTCCGACAAACAATAGTAGCAGTATGCAGTATATAGGAGTGACAACAAAAAGAAAAATTCTCATTCATGCGTTTTTGGATTTACCGAAACCTAAGTTCAGTTCTTTAAGTTTTTGCGAGAAAACAGTTGCTATGCCTAATCTAAACTCAGCAGCAAACAACAGACCATACCCAAAACGGATACAAAAAACTTAAACAAGACAGTGTTGACTGTATCGGTGCTGGTGCCGGGGTATCCGAGCCAGGTCTAAATAGGCGGCCAGATAACATGATTGCCTAAGATATGGAGGAGGACTTAAGATCCTCTGGCGCAGGCCTTCGTGGGTTCAAGTCCCACCCCCGGCACCACTTATAAATAAAATGCTGGGGGTTTGTCCTGGCGATGTTTGACGCCAAATTCGAGTTTTACATTTTATTTTCTCTTTCTGAATAGTTTATGGCCATCGAAATCGCAAACAAATTCAAATCCTGCTTCTATGAGAACGCAGGCTTCAGCTTCTGTCTTAGCTACCTTTGAAACGAAGTCTACCTGATCCTGGAATAGCGCCTCTTCGAGCTGTATATAGAGTAGCGTATTTTTGATGTTTTTGTGACTTGATAATCATACAAAAGATAAAATAATGAATTTTTACCAAGAGGTGGAAAAATACGACAAAGCTTTAGAACAATTACTCATCAGGATAAAAGGCAAGGTATCAACAGGACTGTACGAATTCTCTGAGAATATTTTAGTCCCTTCAGTAGATTGGGAAAGTGATGAATTATATGGGTTCGACAACCAATTTAGCCAACATTGCGATGAAATTGCCTCGGCTGCAGCTCCACGAATTTGCGCTGAAATTCTTAACGCAAAAAAACCTCCAGAATCTTCACATGAGTTGTATTCAATAGCTTATGATTTGTTAGCGAACGACAGTTTCAGAGCTTTAAGTTCCTACACTGGGGAAGAAGATTATGAAACCTTGGGCGGAGAAGCGATGGATTTAGCTCAAAATTTTTCAGTGAAGCATTTAAAAACATACATAAATGATGCACTATTTCCAGCATTGCAAAGTCAAAAAAGTGTAGTTAGAACAGAATGTCCAATCATTGAAAAAATGCTGGAGAAGAAACTACAGAAAATAAAATAGTCGTCGCTGTTATTGGTTTTTTAGAAAGGCGTTATTTTTTTTCTCAAATTCCCGGTTAATAGAAAAAGAGGGAATTTTCGGGTGATATCTCCACTTCAGACGGGGTTCAAATCCCACCCAGTCCACTTCAACATCGAAAGATGGATGCTTGATTGAAGCTTCTATCCCTTGATTGAACGCAATAATA
>PLYI01000056.1 GCA_003151735.1 Candidatus Bathyarchaeota archaeon
AGACCCACCTCAATTTGTGAAATCACAGGAATCACCGCTTAGACGGTTCATTGACCCTTTAAAATAACCTTTTTTGTTTTATTTCTGTTTTTGCTACTCTAGTGGGATTTGAACCCCCTCTGAAGCGGATATATCACCCGCATACCCTCTTTTTTCTTTTGGTATTAATGACCAATCTCATTGAGCAGTGTCATTTTTGGGACAGCGAGGATATCTCGGCATCCTCCTGTAAAGACTGCCCTCAAGCCCTTTGCCTCCGACCACCACGCTTCCCAGAAGTCATAAAAACTCATTAGGAAAATAAGAAATGTGGCAAATGGTTCAAACGTTTGTTTCAAATGGATATAGTGAGTTACCAGAAAACTGCTACCACAAAATTTAAACCAAGAAACTCAGTATACATTACGTGAAGTGAGACAAGAAGCCGCTGGCAGAGGCTCAAACTGACCAAGGGTTATCAGACTCACGAAAATCGCACGCACATATAAACACCCCCCAAGGATAGTTGCTCGCGATCAACAAATCGCTGTTTCTCTCGTCAAAAAAACAAGACACCCTAATTGAAATTCAGCCACCAAAAGCGGCCAAAACTTCGCTTCTAAAACTAACAGTGGAAAGTGAGAAGCGCGATTGCGAGATTACAAGCTATTGTCGCCATTGTTTTGATTGCTATTGCCGCTGTTGACCACTCATATTATTATATGACCATAGCCGTTCCTCCGCCTCAGAACGGTTCTACTCCTCGCTTTCGCCTATGTCAATGTTAGTGCCTAATACGCATACTATTCCCACGCTTATACCAACGCCAACTTCAACGCCGACGCCTGCCCCTGCTCAGGCGCTCACACCGACTCCTACTCCCACATCAACTCCAACACATACGTCAACAACCGTTCCGAAGTACTCTCTTTCAGAAGCTATGTTGGCTGGATGCATTGAGGCTAATATTATTGGTTATTTTTTGGGACGGTCGTCTGGAAACAGCATAGTCCTTGAAATGAAGCGTTTAATGAACTACACTATCGAGATTGAGAAAACGACGACAGGTACAGCTAATTTGTATAATGTCAGATGTGAAACAAAATGAAGAAAAATGTTCAAAAAATTTTGACAGTTCTGATAATAATATCGTTTGTATCTTTATTAACGTATGATGGTTTCAAAACAACTCACGCTGATACCTCTTTCACTTTCGGAAACACAAACATCGGTGCATACACAGACAATAACGATGCTAACGCTCAATCTATCTCCTACTTCATTTGCACAACCACCGGATCAGTAACCGACATAATAGCCTACATCGCAGGAGCATCATCAGGAAACGCCATAACAGCGCTATACGCAGCTAATGGAAACTCAGCCGGCGCCCTACTAGAACAATCCAATCCCGTAAACATAGGCACAACATACTCATGGGTAGACTTCCAACTACCAACACCCTACACAGTAACAGCAGGAACAACCTACGGACTAGCAATAATGGGCAACGTCCCAGTAAACATCATGCTAGTTAGCGGAACAGGACAACGCGACCACAACGCTGTCAGTTCATACGCAAGTGGCTTTTCAAATCCATTTGGCGCCATATGGGGGACTGCCACGGATGGGGCAATGAGTATTTACGCAACTGGAATTTCGACTTCGCCTACACCAACTCCAACACCGACATCAACACCGATTCCTACACCAACTCCTACTCCGACTCCAACTGGCACTAGTTTTTCAATAATGCAAATAACTGACACACAATTTTTATCCTCAACTTATCCTTATCTCTACACTGAATTAACGACTTGGATAGCTAATAACGCTGCAAATTACAATCTGAAAATGGTTATACATACAGGCGATATAACAGACCAATACTATGACTCAACACAATGGGGTGCTGCTAATACTGCTATGGCTATTCTTACGAATTCTGGTGTACCTTATTGTTGGTGTGCAGGAAATCATGATCAAAACGGTTTTAACAATCCAGATTCAGGTTGGGTGGGAAACCAATATTCGGCTTTCAATCCAGCAACTTTCAGCGGCAACAGCTATTGGGTTGGCGATTACAATGAAGGAGAAAATACCGCGGTCAAATTTTCCATTAGTGGCTACAATTTCCTTGTAATAGATTTGGAGTGCATGGCTAATTCTGCACAACTCTCATGGGCAACAAATTTACTGAACACATATTCAAATCAAAACTACAACATTATAGTTGCAACTCATGCATTCTTGAATGGACCAACTGGAGGAATAATTTATGACAGTGGAGGTGGTGCAAGCGATATAGTTTGGGCAAATAATTTGATTTCTCTACTTAACCAGTACCCGAATGTGATTATAACAATTAATGGTCACAACGGTACTGGTGGACATGAACGAATTAATGGACGCGAGCAGATAGTATGGAACCGCCAAGACGAAGACAATCAACAAGGTGCTGCTGCTGCAAGAATTTACACGTTTGATTTAAACAGCCAAACCGTCACCACATCTACCTACTCTGTATGGAACTCAACATGGTTGACTGATTCAGAAGACATTTTCAGCTTCCCAGTGCAGTTATCTTCTTCATCAACTCCTACACCAACTCCAAAGCCTACTCCTACACCAACCACTACACCAACGCCTACACCAACTCCAACACTGTTTTTTGGGAAGATTACAGGCTCTAACATAGGCCGTTTTGACAACGACATAAGCTATATACGTTATAGTTTAACCGAAAGTGCAGATGTTGTTTCTATGAGCATGATTGTTTCAGGCGCTAACACTTTACGCTTTGCTATTTACAGCGATAATTCTGGTGCGCCAAACAATCTACTTGTTAGCAGTTCTCCTATCAGTTATGATAATGGAGTAAATTTCGCTGTGGTAACAGCAAAAATGAACATTCGTTTAGTTGCTGGGTATTATTGGCTTGCCTACATAAATCAAAATTACCAAAATAACGCAAACGAATTTGATTATGGAACTGTAAATCAATGGGCGTATGCGCCCAACACGTTTTCAAATGGGTTTCCTTCTCAAGTCACTAATCCAAACTACATGAATTTCGCATTAGCTATTTGGGCAAACTATTATCCGTATAGTGCTGCTTCTCCTACGCCCACACCAACCTCAACTCCTACACCAACTCCAAAGCCTACTCCTACACCAACGCCTACTCCTACACCAACCACTACACCAACGCCTACTCCTACACCAACCACAACACCAACTCCTCTAATGCAAACATACGTCCCTACTGCAGTGAAACTAACACGAGGAGCAGTAACCTCAGGCAGCTACGCTTCTTTAGCGGCTAACGACGAAACAGACCTATCGGTGAACTCAGCAAAAGTCAGTACCTCCCAAACTATAGATTGGTACAGCAGCACCACCATAACCGTAACAAAAGCCAAAGTGACCGCTTTAAGCGTAACCTACGACGGAAGTTACGCAACAACCCAAACCCAAAACCTCTACCTTTACAACTGGGCAACCGGCAACATGGACTTAATCAACAGCCAAAGTATAGGAACAACCGACAAAACCATCACCTGGACAACCAACACGCCAGCCAACTACATTTCTAGCGCAGGCGAAATACGATTACGTGTATACGCAACTCAAAGAACTTCAACGTCATTCACCTGCAAAGCTGACTACGCATCATTCACCATAACATACACTGCATAACCCGCATTTCCCATTTTTATTTGAACCTTCCTTTATCAAGGAGTTCGTTTAGAGTTCAGTTTAAATTCTTTTCAGGAGTCCAGCAAAAGCAGAATTGTCCCAATCTTTCTTGCTGTTTCAAGTTGATGTGTATCGAGAATAGGAATATAGCATATAAATTCTAAAATGGTTTGTCAACTATCAATTAAGACGGAGAGAGGTGGTTAGTCCATGACCGGATGCAAAAAGTGTGGTTGCACCACGACCGAAACCAAAATTCGTGGCGAAGAAATCACAATTGAATGCAAAAATTGCAGCAATACTTGTTTAAATTTGTGTTTTTAAATGACAAAGCTGAGTTTATTGATGTTTCTGAGTTTGTCGTAGGCTCGAAGGTCATCAGACCGTAGAGCCAGTTCAGCTTCCTATGGCTGAGTTCTGGATACTAACCGCATAACACTGAGAAGGATAGTCAAAGAAATCAAGGCTGGAAACGAACTCCTTGAAAATCAGCCCACCCTTTGGTTAATATAAGGATATTCTTTTCGGGATACCATACTTGCATTATTGAGTATTACATGGCTGTTTTTGTCGCTTCTAAAATAATGGGTAGAGTTGTTCCCACCCTGACAAGACTCTTAATCGAGTAGATATTTCCCAGAAAATTTACATGTGAGATAATTTAAACTAAAAGTCAACGAAAACCTTGTAAAACCTTCCTTTATCAAGGATTTCGTTTAAGGTTAGTTTAAATTGTTTTGAGGAAGGTCAGGTATACAAGGAGCGCGCTAGAAATAAACAAGTGGTAAAGAAGGCAAGTAATGGAAAATGGAAAATATTGATATAAATTTTGATTTTCATGCCGACTCTCACGGGAAAGACCCTGATGTATATAGCTCGACCACAAAATTCTTTGGAACAAACCACTGCCCAATGGTAAAATATTCAACTTACGAGACGATAAAGTAGGCACATAGTTATATCATAAATCTGAACTTGGTGAATTTTTTTTGGGCAGCGATGCGATTTCGCACTCGTATAAACATCATAAACGCAAACAATGGTTGACTCGACAAATTCCCGAAGCAGTTAACGAAGTTTATTCTGCTGGCTCCACTATTGGAGCGTATATAATTTTTCCTAACAATAAGATTGATAACAAACAAACTATCAATGGTGCACGTGGGTGTAATGGCAAAATTGATGACAGATTTGATTTAACATTAGAGTGCATCAGGCGATTTTACCTTGAGTTAGCGAGTCCTCTGCAAGATGTGTTCTCGCGATATCGAGACTTTTTTGGTTTATTTAGAGATTTTCGTGGTTATGTTGACTTCTTTTTATTACAAGATTTAGTGACTGAAAATTACACTGAGATTAATTTCTATCTACCATTTGATAATTTTATAAGTGCTCCAAATTTTCGTAATGTTGATGACTACTTATTTTATCAGAAAAAAGTGATTGATTTCATAAATAAGAGAAATAATAAAATTGATAAAATGTATAATAAAGAAGAAAATGAGTAATTATGCGTAGCGCGCGCGGTGAACCGCAAGCTTTCTCATCTTCGTTCTTCTGCCAAACATGTTCCAAACTTGCTCTTCTGTCATAGCAACCACGATGGTCGTCGGTTTACCTTCCCAACTACTGTCAACTTCCAGTAACTGGATTTCAGGCGTTAGTTCAATAGCAATGATACTGAACTCCGGCACGCTAAGCTCGCCCATAAGAAAAGTCACTGGAAAGTCCTCCGAAATGTCCTCGACGAACACCTTCTTCCCGGTCTTCTTGTTTCTGAACGGATCCATCTCCATTTCCTCATCCTTTCCTTGGAATTCCCAACTCTTGCTTGTCAGGAACTCGCAAACTCTGGAATAGGTCACCGCTATTTTGAACACGTTTTCTACTTCCAAGACCAACGCCTCTCCCGATCTCTTTTTTGTATACTTTCTCACCAAATAATAGTATGTCGTTTGCATTACTGGTTGCGCGCGTTTCTCAGAATAAGGTTTCTAAATTCGGGACAAACCAGTGCGCTAAAATGGACAGGGGTCATGGCAAACAGCGTTGAAGTGGACAAGGGGATTTGAACCCAGGCGAAAGTGGAGATATCACCCGCATATCCCTTTTTTGTTTTTTATTCTGTTTTTGCTATTCTATGGGGATTTGACCCTAGGCACAAATGGAGATGTCACCCACATCTTCCCCTTTTTTATTCAAAGGAAGGTTTCACAAGGTTCTCGTTTGATATTTGGTTTAATTAAATAGGTAAGAATTTCGGTAAGGGCAGCGAGTTTCAGGAACAGGGTTTTCTCCACTGAACCAATTTATACTCTGAGTATTTTGGATAAGACCACTTGCCGATAAAGAACTTAGATTTTGACCTGACTTGTGAAGTAATTTAAAAGTTGAAAGGGATTGAAGGCGACGGCACCGAAAGAAAGCACAAAAATCATAAAGATTAGCCAAATCACTGTGGCCTCAAGTTCTTTTTTGCGCTGCGGAATCAATATGTATACAAATATGAAGGGTAGATACCAGTTCTGGACAAAGGGCAACGTAAAGGTTGGCAGCAAGAGGAAAAGTGATGATAACGAAAGTAAGCTATTTTTGTTTAGCATGTAGAATGCGTAAACCAAGGTAGCTGCAAGTGTTAGGAGCACTGAGGAAGCTTGTATGTTCCATGGGGCTTGTGAGTGGGGCGCGAAAGCGTTGATGCCGTTTGTAACTAACTCTGACCTAGTTTGCGTAAGAAATGGCGCACTCAAGTAAGCTGTAAACCCACTAATCCCCACAAAAATGGCGCCCGCAATAACCGCCTTATTTCGGAGAAAACCTCCAAGATTGTTTCTTTCAAGAAGCTTAAGTAAACCCACAATAATCAGAGGCAAAAGGAATATGCCCGCCTGATACTTTAAAAAGACAGAAACGGCCATGAGCAAAAAGAAGTAGTCATAGCGTTCACTCAAAAACATCGTTACCGCGAATAAAGAAAAGACGAACGCGACTGAGTCGAACATGCCGTCGGCAGCGTAAATTACCAACGTTACATAAATGATGTAGAGCCCCACCAGTCTCCAAAATAAATGCATGTCCTTTTTCAGAAAAACCCTGAGGAAAAAGTAGAGGCAAATGTGAGCAAAAACAAGGAAGAGAGCAATCTCAAGTTTGTAAACCAAAACGGGGTCAAAACCGCTCTGCAACATAGCGCCAAAAGGTAAAAACAACAGAATACTACCTAGGGGGTATAGATGTGGCATTTCGGGCCAAGTTACAAACATGTAGCGTGAATTGTCTTGGCTTGCAAGTGTTCCTAAAGGCTGGTTAAAAACTGAGAAGCCATCTTTGACAAATAGACTTGAAAAATACGAGTGCCTAGCGTGGTCAGTGTACCAGCTTTCGAAATTCGCAAGCGAGTTAGAATTTGCTGCCAAAAGAACGAGCCAGATAACCAGCGATAATAAAAGAAGAGCCAGTAGACGTTTGCGGAAGGTTTTATCTATAGGTAATGAAGAAGTGTGGGGTTCTAATTTTTCTGTGATTTTCGGAAAAGCTAATTTTAAAATGATAACCATTGCGGAGCCTAAACTTAGCAGAAACATGGTTTTTGCTGGTGCGGTAAGCCAGGAGAGTGGATAGAGGACTTGGGTTTTCTCAACTGTTGCTTGAAAGTGAACCCAGCTTGTGTTTGATGCGTTGGAGTAGAAAACGGCTTCGTAATAGTCAGCGCCCGCAGTAAACGAGTAGACAATGTTTAGGCTTGTAGCGTTGGCATAGAGTGTCCCGCTGGAGGTTATGATGGAAAAGTTTTTCATAAAAGCAGTTGGGCATTCAACTGTTACTGTGATGTTTTCTCCGCCATGGAAAGCTCCTAAGCCCTCCCGGTAGACTTCGTTTTGGCTTAGTCTGAAGGGATCGTTGATGACAGTGACTTTTTGATTGCTGCTTGTAACTACTGGAAATAAGGTTACGACCGATAAAACTATGCTTAGCACTAAAAAGCCAGTAGCGACTAAGAGAAGAATTTTACCCGTGCCAAGCCTATTCATTATATCTGCCCTCATCCCAGCTAAAAATAGGAATCTGTCAAGTATTTAATTCTGCCACATGAAAAGAAGCGTTAATTAATTATTTGACGTCCTCATTGCAGCAAGTATGAAGGCAATAAAACTAAAAATGAAACAGCCAATGGGAAGAAGGTACAGAATTGTTAATAGTGAACTTTCATCCCAAAAAAAATCCTCAACGGCCAAAAGAAGCAACCCCAAAAGCATAAGCAAGATTCCTGTCTTTGTATACTTTGATACCTTGCTTAAAGTTACCATACTCAATGATTATTTTATTAATCTTATATTTTTATGTGTTAAATCATGAAGCGTTAAAAAGAATCAAACCTGGATGAAAAGTTTTATCAGTAAATATATAAATGCTGTTCTTTATGTTTGCACAAAAGAACCAAAAAGCCGTATTTTTTGGCACCCCAAGACCCAAAAAACACCTACCACTCGCACTACTGCTTGTTGCAATCACATAGTCATAAAGCTTGGGAATATACCGGAGTTTACTCTTACAAGATATTAAAACGGTTTTGGCATAGCTAAGGTCTTCCAAAATTTTACCACTATAGAGGAAAAAAGGTCTTTCGTGTTTTATCTTATCATCAGAACATAT
>PLYI01000118.1:0-3328 GCA_003151735.1 Candidatus Bathyarchaeota archaeon
TTTTCCGAGTTTTTGCTCTATTGCTATTTCAAGTCCTAAACTGCTTGAACGTAGCAAAGGGTTATTACGTTGTACGCTCTCAGGGATTTGGGGACGTACACTTGAATAGGAAAGAAGCGGTAGCACTCTTAAAGGAATTAGGCGATAAGGAATTAGTTTCATCGTTTACGGTTATTATTCAGCAAAAAACACCTGATATTCCTAAAGAACAGAGGGATCTCGTATGAAGTCAATCAAGATTACTTGATTATTTTCAAGCCATAGAAAAATTGCGTTTTTATCGATTATCAACTGAGTTTTTTGGGGGAAAAAGTTTGTGTTAAGTGAATTTAGCCGTGGGCTAACATTGATAGGCGTAAAATTTAAGCGGGATTTTCGCCTTTTCCTTGTTAGCCGCCAAACCCACTTAACAATCTGCTTGTTAGTTTATGTCCTTCCGTGTCAACAACTATCGCTTTGTAACGATATAAAATAATGTTGGCACGCTTTGTAACAACAGCTCTACATTATTCCTATTAGTTTTTGCCCCTGCTTTTTTGCCCTACATGCGCTTTGTTGGTACAGGTTGAAGTCACATACCTCTATATTCAGTCACACGCTCTTTTCTAAAGATGATTATGGAAATGACACTTAATGTCCAATGTGCACGGAAAAACTAGCTAATCCAAACGAACTACTGGCGCATAGATTGCAGGCTCATAAAAGTATTTACAGCCTATTAAAAAAACAATATAGTTAGCTATTAACTGCTTTTAGCATTTTACCCACGTTACCGTTACATTGAGTTGTCATAGTGATAAGTCTTAAATCTGACAGCCCAAAAAATAGAAGTGGTGAAGTAATTGTGGCATGAATATCCTATTCCAACAAATGAAAAACAGAAAGAGATTATCAGAGCTCTAAGGCAATTTATACAGCTACTTGAAAAAGATGGTCTTATAGCTGGATTCGCGTTCAATCACTATTCCGCTACTGAGGATCCGCCAAGCGAGCTCAGAATCAGATTTGAATATAGAGACGAGCAAGACCGAAAGAAAGTAGAGTCACAACTAGAGACTGAAGTTAAGAAGTTATTGCCGAGCTATATTAATCAGGAAAGGGTTTGGGGTCTAGACACAACGGATAAACATGTCTTGCAAGCTTACGAATTTGGAAGTAGATGTGCTTTTCTTGCAATGGCATTAATAGAGGGAGGACGCTTTCCAGAACTGTATTTTTCTAGGGCTGTTAATATACCTACACAAGATGGGAAACTTGGCGTCAACGTAGTACCACTTGAATTTCAAATGCATTTTAATCACGGAGTAATGAATTCTCTTGGTATTCCAAAAGTACCCGATGAACAAGAAATTCATATACGTGCTTTAATGGATTCAACCAATTCAAAGACGAAACAAGAACTGATAAATTGGTTGCAAGCTAACCTCAAAGGATAATGTTGGTTGTTCTGTGAATTATTGTAATTGGCTATTGCTATCGGTTTCAGAACAGTCACAAATGAAACGGATATCCTATTTTCTCGTTTTCACTTACGAGTGCTTACAAAAAATGTTTACATGGCAAAAACAGCTAAGCCGCCAATAATGAAAAAAATGTGTTCGGGCGGTAACGTTTCTTAGCGAAAAAGGATGTTTTCGTTCACCTACGTGTGTTAAGGTGTTCTACTTCTTTTGTCTTACAGCGACCTTAGCTTTCATTTCAAAGATAGTATCTTCGCCGGTTTTTCCCACACCAAAGTTCCATTCTAACACATCTACTTCCATGTCTTTGAAGTGGGACACCCAGGTTTTCTGGAATTCGCTCCATTTTTCGCCCATCTTCTGTATCTGTTCCTTGACATCCATTTTTTGTTCTGGCATAATTTGTTACACCTCCTAAAATGCGCTAAAAAAATTGCGCAGGCCTAAGTTTTAACTGCTGGTCTTAGGTACATGTGCAGCTTGTCTTTTGCAACTTTTAAGTGCAGTCCATCCTCTGTCCACATGCCAGTCCCTTTCTCTAAAGCTGAAACGTTTAGCATGTTTCGTACCCCGCCTTTCTTTGCGCCAAGCACTGATTCAGCTACGTTCTTGTCTAATTCGACCTCAAGATGAGTAACTTTATACTCTTGCGGATCTACTTCTATTTCTTTGATTTTGCCGATTTTTTCATCTAGAGCAAACACATCTTTATCTATAAACTCTTTACTTTTCATATTTATCCGTCCCTCCTTTATGCGTCCATGATTTAAGCTACCTGATAAATGATTATTGACATAGTTACGTGGGCTTACTCTTTTTTGGTAATCCATGTTTTTACTGCTTCTTCGATAGCGCGGGATAGGTCGCCTTTTTTCCCGCCAAACCTCTCGACTGTTTTAATTCTGAGCTGCTTTTCCAACTCATCGGGGAGATCCACGCTGATGCGACCCATATTCAATCATCCGTTTTAATTTAGATTTTTTAGACGATTCCACGTGTCAGAAGTTCTGACAATAAGCGAAATTCCGAGCGCTGAATCTTATTCTTATTTTTGTCATCATTTCTCATTCACATTTTCGCTTATCAGCTTATCAACATAAGTTACTATGTGTTTACGTGCTTATATCGCTATTGGCTTAAACATACAATTAAACAAATGGCAAGACCTGTTGCGAACGAGGGTGACAGGCCGGATTTACACAGAATATAAAAAGAAAAAAGGTCGGTTACTTCCTCGGTTGATTGATTAATTTTTTTAGCTGTTACCTTTCGGTTGTTGCTCGTTAAGTATACTCTGGTTTCTTAATTCCCTTTTTAGATAAGCAACTACTTCAAAACTTTGATTAATTTGAAGCGCAACAATAGAAACCAATTCCCACCCATCTAAACCATATTTATTCAACAAATCTTCTTGCGTTTTGACACCAGCATCTAATATTCCTTTTACCAAAGCAATCGATACATACTCCCATTTCGTCATATTTTTTACCTCTAACAACATTCATTTTCTGTAGAACTGAGATTAACCAAGTAGTATTTTTCTTTTGAGGTTGTTTGATGTGAGTTAAAGAGAAAAACGACAATAGAATACTTCGCAGACCCCTGAAAGGCAGGGCTATGTACTGACGACTGCTAAAATTCACGATAGCGTCCACGCGTATTTGTTTATTTTCGCTCTGCCAAAACAGCTTTGGGGGCATTTATTGTCTGAAGGTTATGGACCGTTAGAAGAGCAGGCGTGTGACAGGCGCAAAAAATGAGGAATTGATCAACAGAACATAAACGGGGATGCTCGTCGCGGAAGCGGCGAGTAATTCACTAGGGTGTTCGCCCTAAATCAGCTTTTGTTTCATTGGGTAATTGTGAAT
>PLYI01000118.1:3416-141562 GCA_003151735.1 Candidatus Bathyarchaeota archaeon
TGAGTATTTCACAAGTTGAAATAGATCTGTGTCGTCCGTGAGTACCCCGAAAAAATCAAGTTTTATCGTCAGGAAGGCCCCTTAAAGCAATGGCTTGTTGTTTGTTAGTGCCTATTAGCAGTCACATATGTTTAATAAAATCGCTGAGACACCAGTCTGTAGTGGAATTTTATGAGTAAAGATGAAGTGAAAGGTAAACTCAAAAAGGAAGAAGGCAAGATTCGCGTTGGTGCGGGCAAAGTTACTGGCAACACTGGTCAAATAATTAAAGGTGAAGCTGAAAAAGTTAAAGGAAAAATCCAAGAAGACGTCGGCAAAGCCAAAAGAAAACTCTAACAGCTTTTCAACGCCTCTATAATCAACCGAAATAAGTTTTCAAGAAAACGAAAATACTTCAGCAACTATCAAACGGATAGCTTGTTTTTTTTCAATCTTAAAGCCTATCTGAGCTAATCAGCCTTTTCTGTGAATACAACGCTGCCAAACCCTCAAACCAAGGCCCTTCACGAATTGGGCAGCATATCGTAAGACAAATCAAAATTTATTTATATTTTTTTAAGATTGTGAGGATAAGATAAAACCAGACAAGCCACCTTTCCTCTGTGGGGGAAAATTTTGGAAGACCTTGGTTGGCGGTAAACGTAATAGGCATAAATAGTATTTAATCTGACTACAATGCATCCATAAAGACCTTAAGATTGAGGATAAGTCACGAATTACAAGGATCTTGATGACACTACGAACATGCGCGCTTTTTATGTAGGTAAGGCTACTTTTTTTCTTGATTGAAAAAACTAAATAATTAGCTTAGTGGCATTATCTTGCCTGTCATTCCGTTTAGCCTTATCTTTTTTTCTTTATCTCTGTATTTCAAGCTAAGGTCGTAGAAGGGTATATAGATCAAACTTATCTGAGTTACCTTGAATACTTGCTCTATTACTTGAGGGGGTATTCCTCTGGCTTTTTGTAGAGCTTGTCCTTAACTTCTTCCATAACCCTGCTCTTTAGAAATGTTGGTTCAAGAACTTGTCCTTCACCCTTAAGGTTAGTTTCATTAACAGGTTGGAGGTCTCTTTTATTTAAAAGCTCAAACGTATCTTTGGTTTCCAAGTTGAGATTCGGATCAAAAAGAAATGCGCCCGAATAACTGAACGCCGCAATTTCAACTATTTCTTTTATTTCCAGTTCGACCTTTTTCCCAAGCTCGCGGTCTCCCGATCTGAGAACAGAAGATATGCTCTTTTTCAAGCCACCTTCCAAACGACTAAGCGACATCCGAAGCGGACCATAACCAATACCAAAATCAGCTCCAACACTTGCCAACAAGTCACTTAGTCGTTTTCTCTCGGCAACAACATATTGATCCTTTGCGTAAATCGTCACAGATTCCACGTCATCTTCCAGCTGAAGTTTATGGCTATGTATTCTTTTGTATCTGCAAGCGTATACGCCTTTGACACGCCAATAAGGCCTGAACACGAGTGAAGAGTCGGATATTTTGATTTCTTCAGTCTTTACCACGCCCAGAGCTGCTGTTAACTTTCCAAACGTTGAGAAAGTACCTGCACCTGGTGCGAAATACCGTGTAAAAGACTTTTTGATAGTATCGTCGGCACTTTCTGGGCTATAAGTAGTCCGAACATAAAACGTCTCTTCATTTTCTGGAACTAATGTTACTAGTTTTGCGTCCTGATCACTTAAAAATTCCAAAAGTACTCGCCGCTTCGGGTTTGTACAAAAGTTGCTTATATATATTTCGTGTTAAATTAAAACAAGAATAGTAGACCCGCGCACCCTACGCAGCCAATTGAAATACAAAGCATTGAGTGACAGAACAATTATTTAGCCCGCGCTGTTGGCTCGACTTCTGTGAAGAGGAATTAACTAAGTAGTGAAGAACACTTCTCAAAAAGCCTTATTTCCTGAGAGCTGGTATTGTATTAATGTACATATACCCTGTTGAACCGATTTGGAGGGAATTTTTTGAGAAAGATGTTAAATGTTCAATGTCCCTGTGGATACCGTTTTAAGACTTTCGGGACCATTAATGACGCCATAGCTATAATAAAGTTGCATGTTGAAAGTTTTCACAAAGATTTTCTTCCATTTGGAATCACAAATGATGAGGCACTAACACTCTTAAACAAAGGGCAGGAAGAGACAAAATCAAAAATCTCCAAACGCACTGACTATTCAGTTCAAACAGAGCCCACTTTCAACTTTAAAAACACAACATCTTCTTTGCAGTCGTTGCTGGATAGACTTTTGGGCGAGGACATCGAGGTGGAGAGAAGGACAGAGAGAAAGAAGGCTCAACTAATAGCGTAAGAAGACGTGCGCCAATTATCAGCGAATCGAAGTCGGTTTCTATTTCGGCACCGCCTTTGTAACATTTGCCTCTAATCTTGGCTTCTCTTAATCGGAATCACCTATCGTCAAGTATACAACAAAGAAAAAGGGGTTTTGCGGGAGAAATCGCCATTTGAATCTTATAGAAGCCATAAAAGACCAGCCGGTGTCAGAAAACCTTATTTAGAAAAAAAGGGAAAAACTGCGGAGAAACTGAGTTTATTGGCGACATCACCTCTTTCTCTGGCGTCCGAATCCCTTCCCCGCCCGCCATCAACGGTATTCACGGCAGCTATTCCCTTGCATAAAGTACGGCTTTTTAATTAGCATTCATAGGTTATCACAGCAATCTTGTGTAGATATTTCCGCACGTTTCTGGAGGTACCCCTATACTTATTTTGTTTAGACAAAATCTGGCTCTGGGCAGGATAAACACCTACTATAACAAACTCTTCACCCGAATCACTTTTTAAGTGTATTCCGAAAAGAAGATGAACACGGGTATGTGGCAAGATCCCGGATTTTCGAATGGACATTCACAGGCAGCTTAGAACCCAAGAGCTGCTAAGGCAGAGAAATATTAAGAATTAGCACGCACGGCTGTTCCTAATCTAGTTTGCAAAGAAGCATGCTCGCTAACAAGAAACCCTAAATGACGCAGAAAATAGATTCGTCAACATACAACCACACCCACACCCACACACCCAACATAGCAGAAATGTTGACTGTGTGGCACAATCCCTCTCCCCACATTCAAACAGCAATCCAAAAACAGCCCAAACCAAAAAAGCAACCAATCCCAAAGCCACAAGTGTAGTGTGCAATTTATTAGCACCACACCCACACAAAGAACAAAAACAAAATAGCACAGGGTTGGATTAAAAAGACGCTGGGCAAAGTACAAACCAATCTCCCTTTCGGTTATTTGTTCAACCCCTTCCCCGACGCTAGCGCTTATTTACTTTTGATGCGCAATAGCCTACGGAGATCTATCATTGACACCCGTTCGGGTTTACCTTGCTGGTCCAGAGGTTTTTCTCAGCAACTCCCAGAAAATTGGGGAACACAAAAAAGCATTATGTAAAAAACATGGGTTTGAAGGTGTGTTCCCTCTAGACGCTGAAGTTGATATCAAGAGTAAGAGGCCCAGTGAGGTAGGTTTGTGCATTAGTGAAGTAAACGAGAACTTGATTAAAACCTGCGAAGTAGTGATTGCGAACATTACTCCGTTTATGGGCCCAAGTGCTGAAGTGGGAACTGCTTATGAAATGGGTTTTGCGCATGCTTTGGGCAAGAAAGTGTTTGCATACACCAACATTGTTGTTCCGTTTACTGAGCGCACAATCAAAGCCCTCAAAGATTAGGTCAAACGTAGCGGGGATGGAAAATTAAGAGACTCTTATGGCATGTTTATTGAAGAATTTGATTTAACGGATAATTTAATGCTGGATGGCTGTATCCATGCGAGCAGTAACTGGTTAGTAATTGAGAAAACACCTGCAAACCAACTATTTACATATCTTGGTGGCTTCAAAAAATGCTTGATAGCCGCCAAAGAGATGCAGACGAGTTAATTTTATGTGCCAACTCAGCCAATACTTTCTTGATGAGCGGATTTAGCAAAATGGAAAGAATTGCTGAAGGCATCAGTGACTTTGGTGATTTTAAGGCTATTTTGTTTAGGACATCGAATGGACGTCATTTCGTGTGTATCGAGCCTCTGAACACCTCGGAAAAGCCTCATGTTGAGTGGCTTTCTGGAAATGACCATTTAGAGTGGCTCAGGTGCTTGGCATACAACCAACACTGCAAACTTTAATCTGCCATTAGGACAAGCAAACAGCCTATTCGGTCATGTATGCGATGTCATCCCACGGATGTCTGTAGAGGCCCTGTTTGAGTCGCTTTTGATCGAGGAAATGCGCTGTCATCCCAATAGTTCTGCCCACTACAAACAAGCCGTTTAATGCACCCATGTGGACGTATTCGTCGGCTTCTTGCTTGGACATCTCATTGCGCATTATATCGACAAAGCAAACTCCGATGCAGCCATCAACGTTTAGGATAAGGTTATCTTTTTTAGCTGTTGTAATCTTTTCTACCTCAAGAGCAAAGTCTAAGAGCGGCGTGGCTTTGAAGTGTTTTTTGGCGTATTCTTTTATGATGGTTACTCGCATGTCGGGGTTGTGTATGCTTTTTATTAGGTGACCTATGCCTTGGATGGGTTCACCTTTCTTCTTCATCTCCTCGACGAACTGTGTGGCGGTTAATCCTCTGTCATAAGCGTTAGAAAACAGCTGGGCTGCTCCGTCGATGGCGCCTCCGAATCTAGGTCCAATAGTCAGCATGCCGCTTGCAACTGAGGAAACCAGGTCTTTCCCTGCCCTAGCCGCTACAATAGTGTTGTGGGCACCTGAAACTGCAGGTCCATGATCAGCAGTAACCATGATTGACATCTCAATGAATTTTGCCGCATAAGCCGGAAACTGGCGTTTAAACCATAGAATGCTCAGCACTCCGCCGATGCCTATGTCCTTTTTGAACACTTCGGAAATAGGCATCTTACCGTAGAGAACTTCTTCGCCTCGGTCATCTGAAATTGTACAGATAAAGTTTGCAGGCTTGCGAATGAGCCCTTCCTTTAGCGCTTTAGCGTAGTCCATAGGAATTTTTGGCACCGAGGGCTCAGGTTTTGGTTTGATAGTGCCTTTTTTGACAAGGCGTTCATATGTTTCCCGAATCTTTTGATCGTAGTCGTCGTATGATGTGGGAACTATGGCGCCAGCCGCTCGCAGGGCAGCGTTTTTTGCATCAGCAGTTTCCACGTCACTACCAGCTTTTGCACCTGCATGGCCGAATTGAACCTCAGTTTTAAACGCTTTAGAACAGGTGCCAGTAACCCAAATCACTATGGGCTTGGTTATCTTCTCGCTCTTGATTGCTTCAGCTATTTCGTACTCAGCGTTTCCACCCACTTCGCCCAAGCACACCAGCATTTTGATGTCTGGAATGTTTTCGAATCTGATTAGGTGTTCAAGCAGCGTAGAGCCCGGGTACGTGTCGCCTCCGATAGCTATGCCTTCATACAAACCGTCAGTGTTCCGAGCAATAATGTTGTAAGCCTCATTGCTTAAGCCGCCGGATTTAGATACAAAGCCTACTGAACCTGGCCTGTGCAGCTTTGACTCAATGATATTTTCTATTGTGCCACCGGCGTTGCCAATTTTGAAGCAGCCAGCTTTTACTCCACCTACCGTTGCGGGACCAATGATGACTTTGCCAAGAGATTTTGCTTTTGCTCTTAGCAGTTTCGCCGACCTCTCAGGCACACCTTCTGCGATTATTACAATGGTCAGTATTTGAGATATAGCTAGCGCTTCTTCTGTTGAAGATGCAGCGGATCTGAAGGATGCAAAGTTCACCATTACGTCAACATTGGGATGCATTTTGGCGGCTTTCTCGATGGTTTTGTACATCGGAATAAGGATCTCGCGGGCGCCAAAGAAGAATCTTGCGAAGCTGTCGGCGCCTGTGGGGTTGATTATTGCGGATACTGAAGGTGTTTGGCGTCCTGATACATAGTCGAAGTCAAGCATTCTCTGTGTTGCGTTGACTTGGTTGTTGTAAATGAACGACTGAGTATTCTTACTGAACAGCTCAATTGGGCTGCTTATGTTTGCTATGTTAGTCTCCTCCCTTAAGAGCCATCGAAACAATTTTTGTCATGTGAGTCTCGGGGCCATAAACTTCAATCGGTACGCCTAATTTCTCACCAAGCGCCCTCATCTGCGAGAGGCCCTCTTTGTAATTGGGTCCACCTCGGCGCACAAAGATTTTGACTTTGGTTCTTTGCAGGGGTTTCTGATATTCATTTAGCGCTTTAATTATACCTTTGAAGGTACCTGCAACGTCTGTAAAGTTTGCTATGCCTCCGCCGATGATCAGAAACTTTCCCTTCGGGTTTACTTTCCTTGTCATAAGATCAAGGATTGTTTTGGCATAAAGGTACGTGAACTCCTCGCTTGGGTCACCTGAGTATTCGCCATAATTTGCCAGTTCGCACATGTAGCCAATATCGGTGATTGTGTCGGCGTAAATGACTGATGCACCGCCGCCTGCCACCATTGTCCAGACTCTTCCTTCAGGATTTAGCACAGTTAGTTTAAGAGAAGCACCAGTTTTGGAGTCCAAGTCCTCAATGAAAGCCTCTTCCTTGGTAAGGGTCCGCCCAAAAGGCGCGGGAAATTCTATTTTGCCCCATTTCTCACCGCGATCAAACTCAGCTGTACTATCGAGTTTAGCTGCAAGATCTAGCGGAGTAACGGAATCCTTGGTAACCACAAGGGGGTTCATCTCCAGATATGTAAAGTTCAGGTCGGCATAGAATTTGAACAGCGCCTCAATGAAGCCAGCCACTTGCTTTTTGCGGTCAGCAGGGATTTTTTTGAGGATCTTGTTCTCGAGTTCGTCGGCTGTTGGGTAGGTACCGATGGGAACTTCCAAGCGTGATGCTTTGCTGTCGATATCTCCAACGTTGACGCCGCCTTCGTGGTAGAACATGATGGTGTCGCCGTCTTGAGTGGACATTATGGCGATGTAGCATTCGTCTGTGTCTTTGTGGGGAGTTAAGGGTTCGATTATGAAGTGTGTCAGTTGTCCTACTGTTCCTTTGTCTATTGGTTTTCCGTCAGCATCAAACTTGCCGTAGATTGTTGTAGGAGCCTTAGACTTTTTTTGTATCCACTCTTCAGCTTGTTTGTAGTCTGCACCGACAAGGACGAGCTTGTTTTTTCCTCGTCGCTTTATGAGCATGTCGGGTTTAACGACTAACTTCTCAGATGTTAACCAGTTGTATTGATTTGGCAGAGCCCCGATATCGGTGTCTGGTCGGACAGTGACAACCTTATCTGAAATTTCGTATTTTCCATCGGAGTAGTCTTTAAACAAACGTGCAAGCATGCGTTTGCCGTCGGCTTCCCGGATTGCTTTATGCGCCATTCAAAGTCCTCTATTCAAGCTTTGTTCTGAGTCTTTTTGCAACCTCGGCAATGAACTCTTCGGTGTAAACTTGCCTGTTTTTTGGGTTTGGCGTGGCAACAAGCATCAAATCGCCAGTCATTATGCCGCTTTCAACGGTCTCAAGAGCCGCCTCTTCCAGCTTCTTTGCGAACTCTACAACTTCCGGCGTTTTATCTATCTCGCCCCTCTTTCGAAGGCAGCCGGACCAAGCAAAAATTAATGCCATGGAGTTGCTTGAGACCTTTTCGCCTTTCAGGTATTTGTAATAGTGTTTCTGGACCGTACCATGGGAAGCTTCAAACTCGTAAAACCCCTGCGGGCTAACAAGAACAGAGGTCATCATGGCGAGACTGCCATAGGCTGAACCCAGCATATCACTCATAACGTCGCCATCATAGTTCTTGCATGCCCACAGCAAACCACCTTCAGTCTTCATGACTCTTGCAACGGCATCGTCAATTAAGGTAAAGAAGTAGTCGAGTTTTGCTTCCTCAAATTTGGCTTTCCAGTTAGTTTGGTACTCTTGCTCGAATATCTTTTTGAATTGTCCATCGTACGTCTTAGAAATCGTGTCCTTTGCGCCAAACCAAACGTGTAGTTTCTGGTCGTATGCGTAGGTGAAGCAGGCTTTGGCGAAGCTGGCTATGGATTTGTCAGTGTTGTGAATGCCTTGAATGATCCCTGGACCCTTAAAGTCCTGAATAGTTCCGCGCCAAAGTTCCTTGCCATCTATATTAGAGAATACCAACTCGGCCTTTCCAGCCTCTGGAACCCTGTACTCACAGTTCTTGTACACATCGCCATAGGCGTGCCTTCCAATGTGGATTGGTTTCTTCCAGGATCTAACTGCTGGCAGAACGTTCTTGACTAAGATTGGCGCCCTGAACACTGTGCCGTCGAGTGCGGCTCTGATGGTTCCGTTGGGGCTGCTCCATTCTTTTTTGAGGTTGTATTCTTTTACTCGGTCTTTGTTGGGTGTTATGGTGGCGCATTTGACGCCGACGCCGTATTTCTTTATGGCTTCGGCTGCTTCAAGAGTTATTTTATCGTCAGTTTCATCTCTTTTTTTTAGTTGAAGGTCATAGTACACAAGATCCATCGTGAGGTAGGGCAGAAGAAGCAGGTCTTTCACCATTTGCCACATTACCCGTGTCATTTCGTCTCCATCAATCTCAACGATCGGGGTCTTAACAGTTATTTTGTTCATTTTTTGCACCTCTATTTTTTCACAGTGTAGGGGAGTAAGCCGCCTTCAAAGAGAATATCTTTTTGTCTCTGAGAAAGATTGTAGGTAAGCTCGATTTTGAGGTTATTGGTCTTGTCCACCAAGAAGACGGGTTCATTGTTTTGCAGTTTCTTTTTGAGGTCGGGGATTTCGATTTCGTCGCCCTGTGCTATTTTGTCGTAGTCCGCCATGTTTTTGAAGGATAGGGAGATTATACCGAAGTTGAGGAGGTTGGCAGCGTGGATTCGTTCGACCGACTTGGCTATGACTGCTTTGACGCCAAGGTACATTGGGCACAGTGCAGCATGCTCTCTGGAGCTTCCTTGACCGTAGGATTCACCGGCAACTATGATTGTGTGCAATCCTTTCTTTTTTGCTTCCATGGCTCTTGTTGGGAATAATTTGTCAATTGGTTCAAAAACATACTTTGAGTATTCTGGCACGTTTGAGCGGTATTTGAGTCTGGCTCCAGCGGGCATTATGTGGTCGGTTGTGATTTTATCACCAACCTTTATTCCAACGATGCCTTTTATTTGGTCAGGCATTTTATCGTTGACTGGGGGCGCACCGATGTTTGGTCCTCTGAAGATTTCCACGTTTTTATCTGCGTCCTTGGGGAAAATGAACATGGAATCGTCGACAAGGAATTTGATTGGCATACTGACTTTTGGATACTCGATGCCGGTCTTCCTTGGGTCAGTTAACTTGCCTGTGATAGCGGATACAGCCGCAACTTCTGGGCTTACAAGATAGACTTGGGCATCGGCAGTTCCGCTTCTTCCCTCGAAGTTCCTGTTGCTTGTTCTAAGCGAAACGCCGATTGACCGGGGGCTTTGGCTGTTGCCAATGCAGAATCCACATGCAGCTTCAAGCAGTCTGGCTCCTGAATCGAGAAGGTCGCTGATGTATCCATCTCTTGTTGCCATCTGTAGAACCTGCCTTGAACCTGGCGCAACCCCGAAGGATACGTCTGGATGAACTTTTTTGCCCTTCATAATTTTGGCAGCGGTGGCTATTTCTCTGTAGGAGGAGTTGGTGCAGGATCCAAGCATTATTTGGTCTACTTTTAGGTCTTTCATGTCGCTTACTTTAACTATGTTTCCTGGGCTGTGTGGTGCCGCTGCAAGAGGCTCAAGAGTACTTAGGTCAAGGTCTACGATTTTGTCGTATTCTGCGTCGTCGTCAGCTTTCTGCTCGACCCAGTCTGCTTCTCTGCCTTGGGCTTTGAGGAATTTTTTAGTTTCTTCATCTGAGGGAAATATGGAGGTAGTTACACCCATTTCCGCGCCCATGTTTGTGATTGTGGCTCTTTCTGGAACTGTGAGGTTTTTTACTCCTGTTCCTGCATATTCTATGATGACGCCAACATTTCCCTTAACCGTGAATATCTCCAGCATTTTTAGAACTACGTCTTTGGCGCTGACCCAAGGTTGAAGCCTGCCCTTGAGGTTTATTTTGTATACTTTTG
Organism: Candidatus Bathyarchaeota archaeon; assembly: GCA_003151735.1. GTDB lineage: Archaea > Thermoproteota > Bathyarchaeia > Bathyarchaeales > Bathycorpusculaceae > Bathycorpusculum. The sequence goes on from PLYI01000118.1 coordinate 13,478, forward strand.
GACATGTTAAGTAGAATTCTCCGCCGCCCATTGCCACAGCAACATCAAGTCCGCCTGCTCCGATGGCAATCATGCCGATGCCGCCTCCGGTTGTTGTGTGGCTGTCTGAACCGAGGAGAGTTTTTCCCGGCTTACCGAATCTTTCCAAATGCACTTGATGGCATATTCCGTTTCCAGCCTTTGAATAGACGATGCCGTATTTGGCGGCTACTGTTTGAAGGTATTTGTGGTCGTCGGCATTCTCAAAACCTACTTGGATGGTGTTGTGGTCTACGTAGCTGACGGAAAGCCCAGTCTTAACTTGTTTTAGGCCCATTGCTTCAAACTGCAGGTACGCCATGGTTCCTGTGGCGTCTTGAGTTAGGGTCTGATCGATTTTTATGCTTATCTCATTACCCGGTACATATTCGCCGGTTACCAGATGTTCTTCAAGTATCTTGCGTGTAAGGGATTTCCCCATAAACGTCCATTCCTTTGGAAAGAAAAGTGTTTCTTATGAGCATATAAAGGTTGTCAATTTATAGGAACCAAAGCATTCTCCCTTTACTTAAAAAATAGTTTTCAGCAATTTGTCATTGTAAAACCAATCGAAGGGTTAGCCTCAACATCTACGCTCACAATTGCGCCCTTTGAAAACTTTAGAATGGGTTAAAATATTCATTACTGCTGTTGGAATTTTCCCAAATCTCAGTTTTTAGCCCATGAAGGTTGGATGCGCATCTTCTTCGTTGATGTGATGCATAACATGGATAGCTAAGCCTGTAGCGGCGCCCCCCGAGAGACCCACAAGCAGATTCGTAAGCTGAGGATACTGACCAACTAAACCAACCACAACTAAAGCGTCAAAACCAAGCGCAACAGCGAGGTAGCCTATGCACCACGTTTTAACGCTCATGCCTCTTGGCTTGTTTATTCCGATGCTGCCGAGAAGTCCCAGCATAATCAGGAAACCAACTAATGCGTAAACCCAATCGTAACTCAAATCGGTCACCTATTAGTTGGGTATGTTCCTTTTTGAGCTTAATTAGTTTATCGAATCCGCATTTACGTTTACAGATTTATTGTTGATGACCAAGATGGATACCGCTACCTTTTTTTAGTCTTAACTCGGATTCTAATTGCTTTAAGGGTGTGGACGCGTTAACGAACTTCGACATTAGGCAATGCCATAAATGGGCTCAACTTCTACGTGCCCGCCGACAAAAACTTATCGAAGCTCAAGCCGCCATAGAGAAACAGGATTTTGATTCGGCAACACGGTTGTTAAAACAAATTTTCACAGGCGTGCCAAGCGGTAAACAAGCAGATCCGGGCATGGGGGGTTCACTTCTTTATCACATGGCCATGGTTACAAAGATGGAGTCGGAAACCCAAGTGTTGCTCGATGAATTGGGTGTTGAGTTGCCAAATGTATCCGCGCAGTTAAGCAAGATATACAGGGATTTTGAGTCTGACGCTAAAGAACTCACCCACAAGGTAGCCTCCCTCCCCTTAGGTTTACAAGAGATAACGACAAATGCAAGATTGGGAACAAAAGAAAAAATCATCTTATTTAACAAACTTAAAGATGAGAGCAAAAAAGTCGAAGCCCAGTTAACCAGCAAGGACCCAAAAGCTGGTGAAGCGTTTGAGAAACTGTTCGGCGACTGGGCAGAACAAGTCATTCGAATGCGGCTTATCCAAGAGTACGAAACAATCAAGGGGTTACTGGTGACATCTGAACTATCTAAAACCATGGGTCTATCAGCACTTGAAAAAGCCATGGCGAAGGTGCAGGAAAAGTTCGGCGAAGAAACAGTCAGCATCGCCCTTGATGTTACCCTTAAAGTTGGATTGCGCCGAGAAAAACTCCAATCAGTCATGTTAAGCGACCACTTCATCAATATGGCAATGAGCACAGAAACCCTTGATGGACGCATGGAATTCTTGAATTGCCCGATTTATGGAAGCCACAAGTATGCCACAGAAAAATATGGTGTAAGCGATAAGGTCTCGGAGTTGTTCTGCACTCATTTCTGTTTTGCTCACGCCAAAGCTATGCTTGACACAGTTTTGCCCTTCCCCTTTACGTTGTGGCAGCCGAAGTTGATCGCTTCCCATGGCAACTGTGAATATTACCTTAAGCTAGCGTATTCACCCCAAGCCCAGACGTCCGAACGGTTTGTTCCGCTTGTTATGTCTTGGAACGTTACCCGCGAATGCAACATGAAATGCAGCCACTGCTACATCAACGCCACCGAAAAGAAACTTTCCAACGAATTAACAACTGCAGAGGGCAAAAATCTCATGGACCAGATAGCACAAGTTAGCAAGCCATTGCTGATACTTAGCGGTGGGGAGCCTCTTCTGCGCTCGGATATTTATGAATTAATTCATTATGGCGCATCTAAGGGTTTGAAGATCGGGCTGGGAAGCAACGGAAGCCTCATTGACGACGCAGCGGCTGCTAAACTTAAGGCGGCTGGAATAGCAACGGTTTCAATCAGCCTAGACTCCCATATTCCAGCACAGCATGATGATTTCCGAGGTGTAACGGGCGCATGGGAAAAAGCAGTCAGCGCGTGCAAAGCGCTTAGAAAAAATAATGTGCTCGTCCAGGTGAACACAACATTAACTCAACAAAACTACAGCCAAATCGACGACATAATGTCACTATCTGAGGAAATAGGCGTTGAAAACTTCCATTTGTTCTTCCTTGTTCCGACTGGACGCGGCGCTAAACTAGCTGATATTTCACCCCAAAAATACGAAGACATGATTTCAAACACATTCGCAAAAGTTGCAAAACATAGTCTGAACGTAAGACCCTCCTGTGCACCGCAGTTTATGCGTATAGCCAAAGGCATGGGTTTAGACATGAGGCAGTGGGTTCGAGGTTGTTTAGCAGGTTTATACTACTGCCGTGTTTACCCCAATGGAGATGTAACACCCTGCCCCTACTTGCCAATTAAACTTGGGAACGTTCGAGAAAAAAACTTCAAAGAAATCTGGTTCAACTCACTCATATTCAAAGCTCTGCGAGACCCAAACTCTTTGAAGGGCAAATGCGGCGCATGTGAATACCGAAGTTTATGCGGCGGCTGCAGGGCACGCGCTTACGGTCTTTCAAGCGACTTTATCGATTACTGCGGGGACCTTCATGAACCGTCAGAGTTAAAAAGTGATTACTTAGCTGAGGACCCTTGGTGTGTTTATCAACCAAAAACCCTTTAAGCGATACTTGTCTTTCAAAAACTTTAACAGGCAGTTAAAGCGGCTTTGGCAGCCCGCAAACACAGCATTCAGTGACTGTGGACAGCCAAGCAAAATCTTGGAAGGCGCAGAACATGAAAGGAGTCCACACCTCCCCAAATTCGACCAAAGCGGTTACAGCACCAACTCCACTTGACATAACGAACAGCCCAATCTTTCATAGAAAACCTCTGACTTGCAATTTTTTTAATCCAAAAATAAATTGGTGCTAGGAGGCAGCTAAAATTACACATGCTGGCCTCTCAAAAAGTTTCTTTGGAATGTTCAAAGAGACGGCACTGGCATGTTTATTCGATGTGGGCGGCTTAATTGCTGGCTTCACGATTGCATTGCAACTTGGAGTTTTCCAGCTTTCACCGTGGGCAATTGCACTTTACCCCGCAGTAGTGAGCGTTAAAGGCGTTATCACAGGTTTACTTACAGGCCGCTTGAGCACCGCGCTGCATCTTGGAACTGTTTATCCAAAGTTCTTTGGAAACACACGGACGTTTTACAGGTTGATTGGAGCCATGGTTGTTTTGACTTTGGCAACAAGCGCAACTATCAGCGCAATAGCGATAGTTTTTGGTACTTTGTTTTGGGGCATTGGAGTTTCTGATTTTCCAGCCATCTTGACGGTTATGGCGGCGACCCTTTCTTTGGGGCTGCTTATTACTTTGATAACTGTAAAATTCACGTTTATTTCCTTCAAAAGCAGCTTAGACCCAGACACAATCGTGTACCCAGCTATTTCGACCGTGGCAGACATCATAATAACCTTCATCTACATCGGAGTTTTGAACCTTTACTTCAGAACTGGAGCGGTGGGGCAATGGGCGATAATAATTTTTGGATTAATCAACGTATTTCTGGTTTTAATCATAATACCCCGCAACTTTCGTGAAGGCGAATTTCTTAAGATTATTATAGAATCACTGCCGACCATGCTTTTAGTCGCCTTAATGGTAAACATAACAGGTACTGTTCTTAAGGGCATAAGTAACCTTGCAGCTGGACGAAGACAAATCTACACTGTATACCCAGCTATGATCGACATGATGGGCGACGTAGGGTTAGTTGTGGGTTCAGCCGCCACCACAAAGCTTGCTTTAGGTGTTCTTTCCCCATCTTATTCTTCGATAAAAAATCATGCCAAAAACATTTTCAGCGCTTGGACCGCATCCCTTGTCCTGTTTGGCGTTCTGGGCTTATTGTCTTTAGCCATAAACGGCATATTCTCCTTGCAGGGAATTTCTATCCTGTTACTGATACTTTTTGTATCCAACATCATCGCTTTCACCGCTATTACCCTTGTATCTTATGCGATTTCCATATTGACGTTCAAAAGAGGCTTAGACCCCGATAACTTTGTTATCCCCGTCGGCAGCGCTTTAGCTGACGTCATAACAACCATCGCGTTGTTTGTTGCCTTGCTTTTAATCATATAGCAGAACAGCACAACCAAAATATCCTAGAACCTTCTATCTTAAAGTGGAGCGCTCCTTTAAAATTGCGTCAATTTGAAAAAATAGTGTATAAACCTATTCCAGTTAGGGAACTTTTGCTTGAAATGAAGAATCTCTCCGAATTAATGATTGATTTAGCTTATTCAGCAGCCCTCTACAATGACAAGGACCTTGCGGAAGACGTTCTCGCATTGGAGAGTAGGGTGGATTACTTATCTTACCTTTTGGATATGGAGATAATGGTTGCTGCAAGAGACGCTAAAGACGCTGAGTCGCTCATCGGTGTCTCGATTGTTGCAGCTTCTACCGATAAAATTTCAGATGCCGCCGCCGACATAGCTGCCATAGTAACCCGCAATATCGGCATTCACCCAATCGTTGGCGAAATCTTTGAGAAAGTAGAAGAACGCCTCATTAAGGCAACCGTGAAACCTAATTCAGAAATAATCAAGAAAAACATTGGTGAACTCCATTTAGCGGCTCGGATGGGCGTTGACATAATTGCTATCCGCAGAAACCACGATTGGATCCTTAATCCAAAAAGAGCGGAAATCGTGCGTGAAGGTGACATTCTAATTACGCGGGGGGCACCGTCGGGGATTGAGGAATTCAAAGACTTAGCTGAAGGCAAACTTGTAACATTAGAACCTGGAAAACGAGCTAAGTTTGAGGAGATTGTTTCAAGGTTCGTTGAACTTAAGGATACTTCTGAGTTGATGATGGATTTAGCATACTCTTCTTTGCTGCTGAACAGTAAGGAGTTGGCGGAAGAAGTGGAGGGGCTTGAAGAACGGATGGATCAGTTGCATACAGATTTTGAGTTGCTGGCTTTAACGAGTGACTTCAAAAAAGAAGAGGCGTCAGGCTTCCTCGGTCTTATACGGCTCGGCGTCGCGACAGAAAAGATTGCGGACGCAGCTGCAGATATGGCTGAAGTTGTTTTAAGAGGGATTGAGCCGCACCCAATTTTGAAGTTAACGATTAAGGAAGCGGAGGAAACTGTTGCTCAGGCTTGCGTCACTGGAGATTCTACGCTTGTTGGCAAGACGTTGAAGGAAGCCAGGGTGCACGAGGAAACAGGCATGTGGGTATTAGTCATTAAGAGGAATGATAAGTGCCTTCGTCCACGCGGGGACTCAAGGATTGCATCGGGCGATATATTGGTTGCTTCCGGTTACGCTGAGGGCGCTGACGACTTGAAGAGACTTGCTTCTCCCTCCCAAACATGCAATGTTCAGTAATGGAAATCTTTAGTTTGGAACCGTTAATGCTATAAGGCAGGACTTACTGTAGTATATCTTAATAGTCTGGAATACGGGGGAAAAAAGAAAGCGTTAACATGCCAAAACCCTTCTTGCAAAAAAACCCTTACTGCACCCCTTAAAACCTTAAACCTACAGCAAACCCCACCAGAACCATACCTCTCCTGTCCTCATTGTCTAACTAAAATAGAACCGATTGATGAAACCCCGGAGACACAGGAAAAAAGCGAGAAAACACCGCTTGAAAAAGAGCAGTCAAAGACAAATCAAGTTGAATCCAAAGAGAAAACTAAAAGCGACGAAAAAGCAACCGCATGCCACTACCATCCCGGCTACTTAAGCGAGCGAACTGGAAAAGAACAGATTCCAGACGACTGCCTTATTTGCAAGGATATCCTTGAGTGCATGCTAAGAAAGATGCGTGCGTAATACAAACAATATTTTCGGTCCTAAAGTGTGCTGTTTTTAACTAAAATAAAAACAAAAAAACTGAAAGGAAATTATAAGAAAAGATTGAAGTTAATTACTTCTTTTTCTTTGCAGCTGATTTTTCTTCGGTGGATGGCGCTTCAGGTGCTTTTACTGGTTCTGGCTCTGTCATTTTGGCTTCTTCTTTTTTATCTTCGATTTCAGTTGTGATTTCTTCGATTGGTTTTGGAGGCGGTGTTGTTGCCATTGTCCAGCCGATCCATGCGCCTATGAACATTATGGCGACGAAAGCTACGAATACTGGGACTGCGATTACCCAGAATTGAACGCTGCCAAGGCTTGCGGAACTGCCGATTAGTCCGATTTCAACGAGCCACTTTGGATAGAATAATGTTATAATGTAGAATACTGCAACTAAAACGCATACGAGCAGTATTGCTCCACCTATTGCTTGATCTTTACTAACCATTTAGTGATTCACCACTTTATAGCCATGTATTCGCTTAATCAATTTAAAGTTTGTCATGTTTTTCAAGCGCTCGATTGATTAGGTAGTGCCCATTTCCCAAGTTGAAAGGTACTTTTTCTGTTCAGCGGTAAGCTCATCAATCGCTACAGCCATCGATTTAAGTTTCAGCTCCGCGACTTTTTCATCGAGTTCTTTTGGAACAGTGTAGACTTTGGTTTGCAGCTTATCGGTTTTAGCTAGGTATTCAGAGCAAAGCGCTTGGTTTGCAAATGACATATCCATGACTTCCGATGGGTGTCCCTCTGCGGCGGCAAGGTTTACTAATCTGCCTTCGGCGAGTAAGTAGAGGTGTCTGCCGTCTCTTAGGGCGTATTCCTCCATGTTGGGCCGCATTGTCCGTTTGGCTTTAGTGAGCGACTCCAAGTCAGGGATGTTGATTTCCACGTTGAAGTGTCCGCTGTTGCACATGATCGCGCCGTCTTTCATCTTTTGCATGTGCTCTTTACGTATGACACTTATATCGCCTGTGGCTGTAACGAAGAAGTCGCCAATGGATGCTGCTTCAGCCATGGGCATAACTCGGTAACCGTCCATGACTGCTTCTAGGGCACGGGTTGGTTGAACCTCTGTTACTATAACGTTAGCGCCTAAGCCTCGTGCACGCATAGCTATGCCTCTGCTGCACCAGCCGTATCCGCCGACAACAAAGTTTTTGCCTGCTAGCAGAACTGAGGTTGCCCGCATAATTCCGTCAATGGTGCTTTGACCTGTTCCATATCGGTTGTCAAAAAGATACTTTGTATATGCGTCGTTAACGGCTACGATGGGGTATTTGAGGCTACCATCCTGTTCCATAGCTTTTAGGCGAACTACACCTGTAGAGGTTTCTTCAGTTCCTCCTTTGATGTCTTTGATCTGTTTTTGGCGTTTACTGTGCAGCATGCCGACGACGTCTGCGCCATCGTCCATGGTTATGGTTGGTTTAAAATCTAGGACTTTGTCAATGCATTTGTAATAGTCCTCAGTGTTTTGTCCCCTCCAAGCAAAGACATGAACCCCACTGTCCGCTAACGCGGCGGCGACGTCATCTTGGGTTGAGAGGGGGTTAGAGCCACAGACTGCAACGTTGGCGCCTCCTGCGATGAGAGTTTTTATGAGTACAGCTGTTTCTTTGGTTACGTGGAGGCACGCGGCTATGGTCTGGCCTTTAAGAGGTTTTTCTTTTTCAAAACGGGTTTTTATGATGTTTAGGACGGGCATGTGTTTTGATGCCCATTCAATCTGTAAGTGACCTTGCGGTGCTAAACTTTTATCTTTAACTTGGAATTCTTCCATGAACATTCCTTCGTTTTTAGGAAGAATGTGTGTTCTAACTATTTAGATTTTCCTTCAATTACGGCTTAAACTGCGGTTGCCTGCTCGAAAAAGTTTAATATTCAAACCCTCGACCTAATTGTAAGAGGATGAATATGAAAGAACCCTTTGCCTCATTTGTCAAAAAGGAGCTAGAACCAAGAACACTACTGATAACATGCGGGTTGCCTGCAAGCTACAAAACAGAAACTTCAGAGGAAGTCGCCAAAATCAAAGGTTACCCCATCTTACGCAGCGACTTAATTCGGCTTGAAGTACTCAAGAACGAAGATATCTTTGACGCCAAAGTCGCAGGAAACATGAACAAGCGGCTATCAGTCTACGACGAACTGTTTAAACGCGCAGATGAAATGGCTACAAAGGGCAAGGCCGGCTTAATTTTGGATGCTACCTTTGTTACGCAGGAGCTTCGCAGGCAAGCCGCTGAAATAGCTGCAAAGAACAAAATGACGTTCGTTATTCTACAGACGAGTTGCCCCCAGGAGGTATCTATCGCCAGAATCATGAGGCGAACCAAAGCGAAGTATGAGTCGAATGCTCTTACGGAAGAAGCGTACCTTGCCAACAAGAACAAGTTTGAACCTGTTGACGTAGATGACCTAAAGAAAAAGTTTCCAACGCTCAAAGTCACGCATCTAACAGTCGACACGTGCCATGACGAATTGGACAAATGGTTCGTTGTTGGTATGGAGAAAAGGTAAAGTCACAAATGAAAACTGACTTACACATACACTCCAGCAGTTCAGATGGAAAATTCACCGTAACAGAAATCATAAAAGAAGCTAAAAACAGAAACATCGATTTTTTAGCAATCAGCGATCACGATAACATAAACTGCCAACCCCAAGCTATTGCCCAAGCAACGAAAGCAGGCATCCACTATGTTACCGGTGTCGAGTTAAACGTCACTTTTTCTCAGCCTAACTTCCAGAATGGCAGGAATGTTTCGCTGGATTTTTTAGGCTATCAATTTGACCCTCAAAACAAGGCGCTCCTAGCAAAATTGGAAACGATAGCTAAATACCGCCAGGAAAGAGCGTCAAAAATCTTGGACAACCTTAACGCTGAATTCAAAAAAGAAAACATTGCCTGCCTAACCGCTGATGATTTCCGTAGGATTGAGGAGTCAGTAGATGGCACGTTGGGCAGACCCCATATCGCGGATTATCTTGTTAAGAAGGGAATCGTTAAGACGCGTCAGGAAGCATTTGACAAGTACCTCGTAAAATGCGACGTTCCAAAGTTTCCGCTTTACCTGGAGGAAGCATCAAAGCTCATCAGAGGTGCGGGCGGAAAGTTGGTGCTGGCTCACCCGAACGATCCACATGGAACCTCGCTGGCATCATTAACTAAAGTGCTTGATGAACAAACAGGAATTGTCAAAGAAAAAATGCTGCCCCACATCGACGGCGTTGAATGCTGGCACTCAAGAAACACCCCAGAAACAACATATCATTACGTTGCGTTTGCGAAGGCCCAGGGGTTGATGATGACTGGAGGCAGCGATTGCCACCAAAAACCAATCATGATGGGCTCAGTTCAGATTCCAGATTGGGTAGCTAACCAATTCATATAATTGATATTGGGATTCTACAGGTTTTTTGCGTATTCAGCAGCCAGTTTGAAGTAAGCTTTTGCTTCAATTATTGCTGACACCTTTTCTTGAGCGTTGATGTTTTGGTCATCGAGTCTGAAGCTGATTACTTTACCGCGAACGTATGCTCTGTAACATTTGTAGAAAGGAAGAAGCTCGGGTAGTTGTTGGTCTTTAGAGTATGTAAGGTAGCGCTCTATGAAGTGGTTTGCTAGGTCAGGTCTTTGCTGGAAGTCTAAGTCCATGGCTAAGAACGCTACATCGGCGGCGACATCGGAGTATCTGAATCGATCGTTGAATTCTATGGCGTCGAAGATGCAGATTTTTTCGGTTATGAAGATATTTCCTGAGTGAAGGTCACCATGGCAGTCTCTGATGCGCTTTTCGACTATTCGGATTTCAAAAAGAACTTTGTTTCTGACCATGAAATCGTTGATTTTCGTTTGGACAAATTGGAAGTCTGCCTGGGGAATCGTTTGATCGATGTATTTTGTAGTTTGAGCGAAGTTTTCGTCCCAGTTAGTTTTTATTATTTTTAGGGAACCGAACTGGCTTATTTCGGAGTTAGTTTGTGCTTTTGAGTGGAACTCAGCAACTATTTCTGCTATTTTATCGATGGTTTTTTTGTCTACTTTGTTTTTCTTTAGAAGCACGGTCATTATTCTTTCTTGAGGCAGCCGTTTCATCTTTAAGGCGTATTCAACCGTTTCGCCGGGGCCTTTTATCTTAATTTTGCTTGATTTGTTGATTGGAACTACTTCAAGGTAAATTTGTGGGCACAGGCGCCTGTTGAGCTCTAACTCTTTTTCGCAGAAGGCACACCTTTTTTCTAGCGTTGAGAAATCTAGGAATCCGAAGTTTACGGCTTTTTTTACTTTGTAAACATACTTTTTTGTTAAGAAGACAAAGGATATGTGGGTTTGGATGAGTTCGATTTTGCCGCCGTTTTGGGGGTAGGTTTCTGGTTTGAGCAGGGCATCTACCACTTCTTTTTGATCTTGCATTTTACAGGTCTTCCTTTGAGTTGTATTGTTGTGGGTTGGCAGCCAGATAAATATAGGGGTTCTGTTTTGTTCAGCAGCTTGATTGGGCCTTTTTTGGCTTAACTTTATATCCCAATCATTGGAGAGATTTTGGGGATTAAAGGTGGCGACAGACAAGCCAGCGGATTTAAAGAGGGCACTCTTAAACAGTGGTTACTCTCGCAATGCAACTAAAAAAATCGTAGCGCATTACACTAAAGAAGTTGAAAGTTTTTAACGTAATCCAGGACTTTGTCAGCTTGCTCCTTTGAGATATGCTTATCCCGACTGAGTGAGTCTACGATGTCGGAGATTTTTGCTAAGGAATGCACTCGATAGCCAAGTTTTTCTAGTTTTTCTTTGCCTCCGTGCTCGCGGTTTACAACAACTAACAGATGTTTCACGTTGGCACCTAGCTCTTGGAGAGGCTTTATACCTTCAACTTTGGAGATGCCTTCGCTTATAACGTCGTCAAAAAAGAGAACGTTGTCGCCCTTATTCACGTCTGCACCAGCGATTCTTCCTGTGACGCCGTAGGCTTTGTCTTCTTTTCTAACTATTATGCAGGGCAGGTTCAGGCTGCAGGCGATGCTTGGCGCAATCAAAGCGCCTTTAAGCTCAATGGAGGCTAACTTGTCTATTTTGTCACCTTCCATTATCTGCTTAATTTTTTCTGAGGCAGCCTCAGCGATGACGCACAGTTGCTGCGGCGCGGAGAGGACCCGGGCAAGGTCGATGTAGTAGGGGCTTGTTGCTCCGGACTTGATTTTGAAGCTTCCAAACTTTAAGCATCCAGAGAGGTAAAGAGCGTTAGCCACTTTATCAGTAATAGTTGACATGTGAGTTATCCCTGATGAGAATGTGAACTTGCAAATTTAACCCTTTAGCAACAGATTTTTTGGCGCCCATTTGGATCCTATTAGGATATCATTGCAGAAACCTATAGGGGGTAGGTCCGTAATGGCGTTTTCTACCATCAATAATATGTTAAAAGTGGGGAAAGAAACTAAACGACTAAATCAGCCATGTCCACGCTTCGCTCGTAAATCTGCCTAAGAAAAGACACCGCTGCCAAAAGCTGAGGCATCAAATCCACGGAAGATTCTTTTGCCACGCGCTCAACGTTTGAGTTGGTTGCTTCAATTTTCCCCCTTAGGTTACGCACATTCTCCGCCAGCGAGATGTCTTTGGTTAAAAATGCTTTGAGCGCTTGCTCATCAGCCTCGCAACAAGCAGACTGTAGCTCAAACAGCAGTTTGCGCAGCTCGTCGGATAACTTGGTTCCGTTAAGCGCTACGGTGTTCGAAGCCAACTGAACACAGGCATCACCTATACCTTCGATTAAACTTGCAGCCAAACGATAATCTAAACATTCAATCGGCGTAATCCCTAATTTATCGCTTAGCCGCGGATTCTGTATAATCGTACGAAGAGTTCTAACCAGCAAAAAATAAAGTCGGTTGCTTTCGTTATCACGTGATACAACACTCTTAGCTAGCTCCGAATCGCTGTTAATGAAAGAGTTAGTAACATCCCGAATCATCCCTGCCACGATGCCATGGTTTCTCTGCAGAATTTTTTCTGGCAAAAAACCAAACGGTTGCTGCGATATGCTCTGTAGCGAAATCTTGCCTATGGTTTCTTCAACAATCTCTAAACCTGCCAAAGAACTGGCTGTTGACTTCACTATTTTTCTTGCGTTGGCATCAATACGGTCCTTTGCTTCAATGTTAATTGTATCGTAACCCAGAAGGTATCTGCCGACGATTTCGCGCCCCAAAAAAGGGCCAACGCATAAAGTGGCAACTTTGGGCTCAGGCTCAGCAGCGTTTTTAGGGTCAACAAGAAGTTTACCGTCGCTGGTAACTTCCAAATTTACTTCAACACCCTTCTTTAAACCAGACTCATTTGCCCAATCTCTTGGCAAACAAACAAAAAAAGTCCCTGTTGGTGTTTGCTGAATTTTACGTGATTCACCCAATTGTATTTCCCCGGAAGATACAACATATCTAAACTATGGTTTGCTTATTTAAATTGTATTGATTTTCCATAACTTAACTTCAAAAATACAATCAAACCAACATTAAAAATAAAAAGTCTTCCCAAAAAAACGTTCTTCAAAAAATAAGTGACAAACGAAAAACAGTAAATAACTCAAGAGCATAACTGCCTAACATAAAAACCATCTTTAATCATGGGTCAAGGCAAGAACGTGATGAGTGCACAAGAAAAACTCCAAAAAGCAATAGAGATAACCATCATGGCAGGGTATCAATTAAACAGCGAAGCCTTTGAGTTCCTCAGCCTAAAAGCTGAAACAAATGACCCTGTTCTCATTATGGACTTGGCTCTTGAGCGAATCCAAGAGTTGCATGATAAACCCATGTTCATAGAAAAAAGCTTCCTAGAAGCGCTTCTGCAAGCTGCGGTACCTGCGCCACAAATTCAAGTCCCCGAACGTCCATACGTTCCATCGCCTAGTGCTCCACAGCCTCAATTGCGGCCCCTTGAGGAAAATCCAGATTTAACCGAAAATGAGTTTTATCCTTACGCCAGAGATATCGCATCACAACTCAATATCATGGATGACGCCACTGGGAAGCTTACTTCAAACGGCACTTTAGAAGAGTATGTACTCTACTTTCAAGACCGTTTCAAGCGCATTGAAAAACTGTTAAGGCAAAGAATGGATGTCAAAGCGGCAACCTCAATAGTAGAAGCACTCAAGTCGCAGCCAAAAACTAGGCTCAAAATCATCTGTATGCTAACCGAGAAAAGGGATTCAAAAAATAACATCTTACTATCCGTCGAGGACTTGCATGGAAGCGCAACCATCCTTGTTTCTCAAAAAGCGCCTGAAGAAATAAAGAAGAAAGCACTTACGCTTCTACCAGACCAAGTTTTCTGCGCAGCAGTTGTTAAAACAAGAGGCGACCTACTGATGGCTGAAGACATAATCTTTCCTGACGTAGGCAAAAAGACGCCACAGCGAGCACAAGAACCAGTTTACGCTGTCCTCACATCCGACATCCATATTGGCAGTACAAAATTTACTAAAGAAGCATTCAAACGTTTCATCCTCTGGCTAATGGGTAAATATGGAACTCCAGAAATGCGTCAAATAGCTGGCCGCGTCAAATATCTTCTCATCGCGGGCGACATTGTCGATGGCATAGGCATTTATCCTGGTCAACAAAATGAGCTGACCATACGGGACGTACATAAGCAGTATAATTTTGCAAGCAAATACCTAGAAAAAATCCCAGATTATATTGAAATCGTTTTGTCCCCAGGTAACCATGATGCCGCACGTAAATCCTTGCCCCAACCCGCCATACCGGAAGGATATCTAAAGGCAATTCAGGGCAAAAAAAACATCCACTCAGTCGGCAGCCCATGCTACCTAAGCATTCATGGCGTAGAAGTACTCATGTACCATGGCAGAAGCCTCGACGACATAGTTTCAGTTATTCCCGGAATGGACCATCAGCACCCAGAAAAATCCATGCGTTTACTCATGCAAGGACGACATTTAGCACCTGTCTACGGCGGAAAAACCATGCTTTCCCCAGAAAACCGCGATTACTTAGTAATTGACAAGGTTCCAGATATTTTTCATGCGGGACACGTACATGTTAATGGACTTTGCAATTACCGTGGAGTTCTCGTTGTGAATTCGGGCGGATGGCAAAACCAAACTGATTATATGGAAAAATTAGGGTTGGTTCCTACACCGGGAAAAGTGCCAGTGGTGAATCTGCAGACAATGCAAACCACTATTCTAGATTTTAATTTAAGTTAGGCGCTGCCACCTGAGTTTTTGTGGGCTGCTTGAGGCGAATACTCGATTAATCTGCTAAAGCGGTTATCGCCACCAAAGACATCTCTAATCAAACTGCGCGAAATCTCCAGCCGTATCTTTTTGGTTCTGCCGTATCTTCCCATACTTACAACTTTTGCGTTCACAAGACCCATCGAATCCAACTCATTAACCAAAGTGCCTAAACGACGCTGCGTCAGAAGCCCTGAGCCCATTTCACCGCACAACTCATTGTAAATATCGTATATCTCCCCAGTAGTAGCGCTTGGCTTGTTTAGGTGATAGACACTCAGCAACACCAGTTTTGAATGTAAAGTTAAGTTGTTGAGGGCTTCGACAACTCGGTTATGCTCAATATTCTTCTCAGCTTGACGTACATGTTCCTCAGTAATCGTTTTCGCACCCAGTCGCTCAGCCACCTCTCCGGCAACACGCAACAAATCCAGCGCCCGCCTAGCATCTCCATGCTCTGCAGCAGCCAACGCTGAGCAAATACTCAAGGCAGAATCAGACAAGACGCCATCTTGAAAGGACAACTTTGAGCGTTCAAGCAATATGTTCCGGAGCTCTCCTGCATCGTATGGCCTGAAAACCAGCTCTTCTTCGCTGAGTGAACTAAAGACGCGAGGGTCCAAGAATTCTTTCAGGCGCAAATCGTTGGAGATGCCGATTATAGCAACTTTACTTTTGGTTAATGTTTCATTTATTCTTGTTAACTCATACATGAAGGCGTCGCCGTGTTCCTTAATCAAAGCATCAACCTCATCTAGTACAATTATGAATATTATTCTGGATTGATCCAACCCCGCGCGGAACCTGTCGAAAACTTCGCCTACAGATAACCCTGTGAAAGGTATAGTTAAACCAACGCTTTGGCTTAGGGCCGCGAAAACCCTGTATTCTGAACCAGTCATACGGCAGTTGATGTAGCAGAATTTTACCTGTGCACCATACTCTTTTGCTTTAGACTCTAAATGGCTTAAAACATACTTCGTAACAGCTGTTTTTCCAGTTCCCGTTTTCCCATAAATGAAGATGTTAGAGCAACGTGAATCCCTCAGCACTGGAGCAACAGTCACACCTAACAGGCGAATCTGATCTTCACGGTGGGGAAGCTTCTCAGGAAGATAATCATGCCTTAGGACTTCTCGGTCCTTAAACAGTTTAGCACTGTTAACGAAATTTTCGAATACATCATCTAGTATACTTGAATTTCCCATTATCCATCCCTCGCCTCATTCTTGAGAGGTAACACCGTTATTTCGTGTGGAACAGATAAAGGCTATAGTACAAAAAACTGGTCTTAGAACACAACAATCCTAAAAAACAATGAAACCAGCCGATAACAGCCAAACAAAGCGAGAGCACACACACCCCAAAGTTTCTACTGGAGAAAAAAGTTTGGTAAACTAAAACCACTATATTACTTATATATAAAAATATACTCTGATAGGTAAGACGCCTTTTCATATATTAATAATTACTATCCAAGATTTTAGACAAATATTTTGCAAATATTTTTTCAGGCTCTCCTGACTTCTTTTTGTCCTAAATACTTCGAGCGGAAACATAGGGGTGCCTGTCCCAACATTTATCCATGGTAAAAACGACATGGAAAAAGTGATGAGCAGCCTTTCTTATTCATGGCTAACTGCAATCTATCACGAGAAAACTTTACGGTTTTTTTAACCAAGTTTTCTGAGATTTTTCCTTCACAAAATTGTGAACACATGTGAAATAGCATCGGAATTGTCGCTTTGCTGAACCTGTTTTCTATTAAATTACTCTTTTCCTGTCTCTTACAAGTGAATAAGGCACCCCTACGCTTCTACTGGAAAAGGAAAACCAAGGCGTAACTGAATTAATTCAGACGTTTAACTTATCTGTGAAGCTGGTAACAATGAAACAACTTCAAAGTTTGTCGATTATAGTATTATAAGCTCGATAATGTCTTTTTTTATTATCCTGTTTCACCATAACAGCTATAAGTTGTGAAGCATTAGTTTGTGAACAACCCTTAAGGTGTATAGCAGATGCCGGCTCGGAAAATACGCGTGGAGCTGTTCGATAGTGATGGTAATCGATACACCATTGCATTTGAGGGTCAAGTGACCCGCGATAAAGCTCTTCGTCTGTTGGATCTGGTAGAATTGTTGGGCGGCGCTCAAGGTGAGGGACCAACTGCGAACGCAGCTGCTTTGCCTAATCGGGTTTTGT
Source organism: Candidatus Bathyarchaeota archaeon (assembly GCA_003151735.1). GTDB lineage: Archaea > Thermoproteota > Bathyarchaeia > Bathyarchaeales > Bathycorpusculaceae > Bathycorpusculum. The sequence goes on from PLYI01000118.1 coordinate 30,362, forward strand.
CACGTTTTGAAAAGGTCCACACGGTTATCCAGAAAAATTTTCCTTTAATCTGGTTCTCCTCCAAGAATATTCAATCGGTTTATGAGCAGGAACTAAAGGAACCAATTAGCCTCAGTACTGTTTCAACTTATCTTTCACGGATGACGATCAAAGGTATGCTTCTTAGGACTGGTGGACCCAACAGCCTAAAGTACAAGACAGCGCCCAACATTTCCCAGGCAACCATTAAGCAACGCATAAAGTAAGAAAGTTCCTGAGAAGAACTTACGAGGCTTTGTTTTCGGTTTTCTGCATCAAGTTATCCATCTCTTTTTTGATGCTGTACTTGAAGGGAATTTTGCCCGCTTCCCGCTCAAGATACCCTTCCTCATAGAGCTTCTTCATCAACCTTGCTGTGTGCTCTCTGCTAAGATTCACTCGCTCTTTGATTTCCGGCGCCGTCTTTGCACCTTCTTTGGAGAGCATTTCCAACACGGTGATTTCTGTGTCAGTTAATGCTGCCATGGCTTTATCCCGTTTAATCATTATAACGGGTTCATTGCCGATTTCGGGTGGCGTAGCAGTTATCTTTTGGAATTGTTCTTCTACTCCTGATATTTTTGTCTTTAAAGTTTCTTGTGTGACTTCGATATCTTTGATTTTTGTTTCTATACCTGTTAGTCCCAAGAGAATGTTGGTGTTAGTTTGCGTGTTTTGTGAGAGTGTTTGGTTAATGGCGCCAAGTTGTTCTTCAAAAGGTGTTATCCTTTTCTCAACATAATCCATCTTCTTTAGGCTTGTATCTGCTTTAGCCGAGTTTCCCTCGACTTTAAACGATATTACTTCTAACCTATCCGCTTCACGTTTAAGTTCTCTGTTGAAACTTAGCACGATATCTTCAACGAAGTCTCTAGCTTTCTCATACTCTTTTTGTGCCTTGCGTATTTGCCTATAGTACTCTACCGAGGCCGCTACTGTTGCAGCTAATAGAATGCCTGTGATTATTGTTGGTAAGTCAACCGTGATTTGTCACCCGTGATTTACTCGTGATACGAGCCGTCGCATCACATATCACAGGTATTCCATGGACTTTTTAAGGTTTGTGGTAATTAACTGCATGTTAACTATGACATCACACATCACAACATAAAATAATGCTAAAACATATTTTATTACCTGTTCTCAAATCACTTAAATTTGAGCTTATTTTGACAATTAACGCTTGATTTTAACGCCTGTCACTTGTACTTTTGGCTATCTTTTATCTAGAACAAACACTTGATTGTTAATGTGATTTGTGACATCACAAAGGCTCATTTGATGGGCTAGAAAGCCGTTTTAGGCTTGTTTCAAGCTCCTTTCGGATGATTTCTAAGACTTTTAGATGGTCTTTTAGTTCCTCTTCCTTACCGGGTATATCCTGGTGTGCATCGACATATTCGTGCAGTTTATTGGCTATTTCGAGATACGGGTCAAGAGTTGTGCTCTCAAACACACCCAAATATCCCAAAAGCAGTACTGTGTAAATGGATTTTATGACATTCTCCTTGGACTGTTTTAAAGTCCTATTAAAGCTACCGCGGCTTATTTTAGCCTTAGTTAACCTTAATGCTGCCTTATCGTCGTACTTTAGCTGTTTGCCTGAAATATTTTCTGCCAAAACGTCTATAAGGAACGTTTCGAGTTGTGTTTTTGTTAATTGGCTATTTTTAGCCAACACTTCAACAATGGGGTCGTTTAAAGCCCCATTCAACCATGCTTGTACACCGTCTTTAAGTTTCATTTTGCCGCTTCTCTCCATACTTCAAATGGATACAGTTTTGTATACCCACTCGAACTTTTAACTATTGCTCGAGCGCCAAAGCCTTCATTCACTATAATAAAACGGCAGAAATCGCACCCAAACAGCAAAATGGAGCCAAAACAAAAGTCATCGGCTGTTTTAAGGCGAAATCTGCTTAATTAACATATAAGCGGCTAAATTCTCGGTAATTTGGTACACGTTTTAGTGGGAACTTTACATGAAAAATGCACTTTTACAAACCACTCAGGCTGTTTTCAACCGTTTTTTAACGGACTATCGTCGAACAAAACACAGTTTTATCTATCGATCCACTTTAAACAAACCATTCTTAAAAAGATCCGTCACGTGTGGTTTATCCAATAAGAGTCCCGTGACGTCACCAATCACGCCTAAATCACCGTGATTTATCCATAAAGCTACTTGATATCACACGGTTGTGATGCGCCTGTGATTCCAAATCAAGGAGCAAAAGTTTCCGCGTGACGTGTTAAAGACGCTCTGAATATTCCTTTAATTTATCAAAAAGCTCAGGCCGCAAGTCCCTCAGCGATGGAATAAATGTTTCAGCCGACCTCAAATCGCCATAATCGACTTCACAGATGACAAAATCTTCCTCATCGTATTTTGCTTTAGCTACAACATCTCCATTTGGGCTTACAAGACGGCTTCCACCCCAGAATTGAAGGCCATCCTCGACACCAGCAAGATTGACGTATGCAAGAAATGCTGTGTTTTCGAGTGCTCGTGCGCATGTCAAGATTTCAAAGTAACCTCTACGGACGGCAGGCGACGCGGAAATGCAGACTATTAGTTTTGCACCTTTTAGCCGTGTCAGCCTAAAGACTTCTGGAAAAAAAACATCGTAGCAAATGGTCAAGCCGATATTTCCAAGTTCGGTTTGGAATGCGGCCGGCTCATAACCGGGGCGGAAATACCGCTTTTCCTCAAACACGCTGTGCGTTGGCAGATACATTTTGCGGTATTTACCAATTAGGCCTTGGGGACCAACAAAGACCGCTGTGTTAAAGGCTGTTGCCTGTGTTTTCTCGCTTAGCTCAGGCATACCAAAGATAATGTGCAGTCCAGTCTGTTTTCCCAAAGCCTCAATTTTCTGGGTTGAAGGTCCAGGTATCGTTTCAGCCAACTCGTAGACTTGATCATGCAACACGTAACCGGTTAAGGACATCTCAGGAAAAATAATTAGGTCTGCACCTTTCTCCTTCGCTTTTATGGTTAACTTTTCCATTTTGTGCAGGTTTTCTTTTTTGTCTTCTCTTTTGCTGCTTATTTGAGCAAGGGCAAGTTTGATTTTTTCTTTCATTTGTGTTCCACTTTTAATATGCGTGTCTTGGGAGTCTAAAGTCTTTTCCCACAGTTCTGTAGCCGATTTTGGGGGCAAGCGGCATTCTTCTTTTATGCTCGGTTGCAAGCCATCTGCTTTTTACATTATCGACTAGAGCCTTCTCGAGGTCCATCTGGTCAGCAATCTCTTCTGGCTTCATGAACCGTTCGAGTCCAAATAAGATAAGGTCTAAGGTCTCGTATTTGAGTCCAAGCTCAGACTCCGCTAACTGGTTTGGCCAAAGCGCCGGCGTGGATGGTTTTAGCGCGAGCTCTTGTGAGATTCCGAGGTGAATTGCAAGTTTGCGCACTTGAGTTTTGTACAAATCCATTATTGGCGCTATATCTGCTGCGGCGTCTCCCCATTTAGTGAAGTAGCCCATCATTGTTTCGGATTTATCGGAGCTGCCGCAGACTATTCGACTTTGTTTGTTAGCGTAGTAGTAAAGGTAAATCATCCTTGTTCTTGCCTTAATGTTCCCCTTACACAGCCTGTTGGATTGGTCAAACACTGGGACAGCCTTGTAAACCCCGCTAAGGGCATCTGACATGTCACAGATCTGAGTTTGCAAGTGAAATTGCTCGGCTACAACCTTGGCGTCGTCGACGTCTTTCTGGTTAAAATTTTCTTTTTCAGGCAACATAAGTCCTAAAACATTTTCTCCTCCTATTGCTAGACTTGACAGCGCCGCAATGGTTCCGCTGTCGATTCCTCCTGAGAGCCCAAGAACGATTCCTTTTGCTCCAGCGTTCTCCACGTATTCTTTGATGAATCGGCAGATTCTTTTTTGAGTCTCTGAAAAATCTATTTCTAACAGGGAAGGTGTTAACTTCACTTGTTTTAGCAGCCTCATTATTGATGGTTGGTAGGCAAGTATTTAAGGACAAGCATAAATACTAATGAACATTACCAGTCGATGGAAGGTTGTTGAATTGGGGCGAAGAAGGAAAAAAGTTGTTCATATTCCAAAGAAACGTTTACCGAAGTTCTTCTCTTGCCCTAGATGCGGAAAAGAAACCGTAAAAGTAGAACTTTTCAGAGAAGACGGCCACTCCATTGCACAATGCAGCAGCTGCGGTCTTAAAGAAGAATTCCCAGTTAAACCCGCACAAGGCGAAGTCGACGTTTACTGTATGTTAACCGACCGCGTTTATGGTCCCCAGAAAAGAACGCCTATAACAAACGTAAAAAAAGAGTAATTGAAGGATCACCAATGCTAGGGCCTATTGAAAGGTACTTGCTTGAAAAAATAAAAACTGACGGCTCAATCCACATCACCCTTATTGACCCAGAAAAAGTCACCAGCTCTGTCGCGTCACGGATTGCTGAGTGCTCCAAAAACAGCGGAACATCCGCCATAATGATTGGAGGCTCAACCTTTGTTTCTGAGAATCATCTAAACGAAGTTGTAAAAGCCATAAAATCCAAAGTAAAAATCCCAACAATTCTTTTCCCAAATAACGTCACGGGAATAAGCTGCCACGCAGACGCAATATGGTTCATGTCCCTGCTTAACTCAGTTGACCCCTACTTCCTAATAGGCGCCCAAATCTTGGGAGCCCCCTTAGTCAAAAAATACGGTTTAGAGCCGATTTCGATGGGTTACATAATAGTCGGCGACGGCGGCACTGCAGGCATAGTCGGAAAAGCAATTTCAGTGCCCTACAACAAGCCTGAACTCGCAGCCGCTCACGCTTTGGCAGGACAATACCTTGGCATGCGTTTTATCTATCTTGAAGGTGGCTCTGGAGTAGCAAACCCTGTACCTCCTGAAATGATTCGCGCCGTTAAACATTTGATTGACATTCCACTCATCGTTGGCGGCGGAATACGCACAAAAGAGCAAGCCTTGGCTGCTGCTTCTGCGGGCGCAGACATAATTGTCACTGGAAACATCACAGAAGCAGGTGACGGTAAGCAGCGGATTTCTGAAATCATCTGCGCCATCAAAAGCAAGAAGGTCTAAGGTTCCCTTCGTAGCTTTTCTGTTTCTTTTAGAAAGCCAAAATAACCCATTACTCCATATCTTGCGGGTGAGCTGCAAACTTGAATATTAGCAAGGGTTATCAAAACTACGTTAAAACAATGGAAAACCAGCTGAAAGAATTGTATGACATAAGCGACAGCGCCAGATCCAAAGGTCTTGATCCCGCCCTAAAAACAGAATGCATCATAGCCCAGGACATCGCTGACTTAGTGGAAGGCTTGGTTGGGCCAAAAAAAGTGGCGTTAAGCATCAGGGATTGGAGCACCAAAATGCCTCGGGAAGAAATAGCCTTCAAAGTCGCTGAAGAAATCACCTCGGGCAAATTCGGTGAAATGGAAGCTGAAAAATCAGCTGAACAAGCCATCCGAACAGCTCTTGCAATTTTTACTGAAGGCTTAACGGCGGCTCCAATTCAGGGTATAGCTCAAGTTAAAATAAAGACAAACGCGGACCATTCACGGTACTTAGCTGTTTATTTTGCTGGGCCAATCCGTTCAGCGGGCGGAACAGACCAAGCCTTAACCCTTGTAGTAGGCGATTTTGTTCGGCGCCAACTAAACTTAGACAAATACAAGCCTACAGAGGAAGAAGTCTCACGCTTCATAGAAGAACTAAGACTTTATGAACGTTCTGTTGGTCGTTTCCAATACCACATACCAGATGACGAACTGCGAAAAGCCCTAAACCTAATTCCTGTCGAATGCACAGGAACAGAATCAGACCCAGTGGAAGTATCCTCATACAGAAACCTGCAACGAGTAGAAACCAACAGAGTCAGAGGCGGCGCGCTCCGAGTCGTCAACGACGGAATCGTAGGACGCGCTCAAAAAGTCTACGTGATAATTGATAAATTAGGTTTTCAAGGTTGGGAGTGGCTTAAAAACTTCAAAAAGAAATCTGAGAAGAAATCAGGCGGCTTCATGGACGATGTCATTGCCGGCAGGCCAATTTTTGCTTTTCCCTCACGTCGCGGAGGCTTTAGGCTTAGGTATGGTAGATCACGAAACACTGGATTATCCGCTGTAGGTATTCATCCTGCTACAATGCTTGTGGTTGAAAGGTTTCTTGCTGCAGGCACACAGATGCGTCTTGAATTACCCGGCAAAGGCGGTGTCACAATGCCTGTAGATAGCATCGAAAAACCCGTGGTTTTGCTCAAGGATAACACAGTGGTTCGGGTGTCGCTCGAAAACTATCCCGATGTCAAAGGTAAAGTCCAAAAAATCCTCTTCTTAGGAGACATGCTCATCGATTTCGGCGATTTCCTCTACTGTAACAAGGCGCTTCCACCTTCAGGATATGTAGAGGAGTGGTGGGCAAAAGATCTTAAAAACGCCACAGCGGCCAAGTACGGATCTGACTATCAGAAGGTTGCTCAAGCAGCAAGTCTTTCCTTAGACACGCTTGAGAGTTTTATGCTGGACCCGTTTGTAAATAAGCCAACTGTAAAAGAAGCTGTTGCATTGAGTTCTTGCTTAGCAATACCGCTCGCTCCAAGCAGCACCTTATTTTGGGGCAACCTATCCAACGCACAAGAGGTCGAGTTGCTAAGACAGTGGCTCACAACTTGTGAAGTTACATTGGAGGAAGGCGTTGCAACCAAAATTGCGGGTGATGCCTTTGACAGTGTGATATGTTTACTGAGGAAAATTTTTGTCCAACATAAAATCATAGACGGGAAAATCTTTTTGATCGGTGAAGATGCCGCTGCTTTTGCGTTTGCTCTTGGATATGGTAAGACAGGTGATTTTCAAGCAAGTTCCGCCCTGGAACTGCTAAGCCTGCTGTCAGGTGTGCAAATCAAAGATAAAGCCCCAACTTATGTTGGAGGACGAATGGGCAGACCCGAAAAAGCAAAGCACCGCGAGATGAAACCCCTTGTTCACGTCCTTTTCCCAGTTAGTTTAGCAGGAGGGACACACCGTGACCTTATGGAAGCTGCAAAACAGGGACCAGTTTTTGTTCAATTAGCTAAACGCAAATGCCCCAACTGCAAAAGTTACACATTAAAAGTAAAATGTCCAACCTGTCACTGCGAAACTTTTCATGAAAAGAGTTGTCCACGATGCGGTAGAATAGTAAAAGACTCTGGCTGCCCAACCTGCAAAGCCGACGGCGTCATGTATCAACGTCAACCTATAAACTTCAAAGAATTAATCGACAACGCAAGCGCTACTCTTGATTGCCAAGCGCCCAAAATGTTGCGTGGCGTTAAAGGTCTAACGAACCTTGACAAGACACCTGAGATGATTGAAAAAGGAATCTTAAGGGCAAAGCACGGTCTATCAGTATACAAAGATGGGACAATACGTTTTGACGCCACAAACGCCCCACTAACACATATCACACCTGCCGAAGTATGCGTCTCCATCGAAAAGATGCATCAGATGGGCTACTTATCTGACACGCATGGATTGCCCCTGACTGATCCCAATCAAGTCTGCGAACTAAAGATTCAAGATATTGTAATACCTTGGAGTGCCGGAGAGTACTTTATTCAAATTGCCGCCTTCATCGATGACCTCTTAACACGCGTCTACAAGCAGCCTGCATTCTACAACGTTAAAAAAGCTGAAGATCTAGTTGGGCACTTGCTTTTTGGTTTGGCTCCTCACACGTGTGCTTGCATTTTAGGTAGAGTGGTTGGCTTTACCGACCGTAATGTTATCTATGCCCATCCTGTTTGGCATTCAGCTAAGCGTCGGGACTGCGATGGCGACGAAGACGCTATTATGCTCGGGTTAGATACGCTTCTTAACTTCTCTCGCGTGTTTTTGCCTGCACAGATAGGCGGAATCATGGATGCCCCAATCCTGCTTATTCCATTCGTCAACACTAAAGAGGTGCAGCGCCAAGCCCACGACTTCGACGTCAGCGCCACCTACCCAATCGAGTTTTACAAGAAAACTCTGGAGAAGCTTGATGCTAGACCCGCCAGCGCCCTTATGGATGTCATTAGCCACCGATTGGGAACAGAAGCACAGTTTGAAGGCTTCCAATACACCACCCCCTGCACAAACATCAACCTGGGCAACGCCAACAGCTCCTACAAAGAATTCAAAACCATGATTGAGAAACTCCACATGCAACTCGATTTGGGCGAAAAAATCGATGCGGTGGACGTTGAAAAAGTTGCTTTGAAAGTTTTGAATACCCACTTTATGCGTGACATAGCTGGTAACTTGCGCGCCTTCTCAACTCAGGGCTTCAGGTGCAAATCCTGCAACAAAAAATTCCGACGATTGCCTCTCCAAGGCAAATGTCCGTTCTGCAACGGAAAACTAACACTTACTGTTTACCGTGGTGGGATAGAGAAATATCTAGTTGCGGCTCAGGAATTAGTCGACAAATATGGTTTACCAAAGTATCACACGCAACGCATGGATTTGATCAAGGAAGAGATAGCGATGATGTTCGATAACAGGAAGCCAAAACAATCGAAGCTTTTCGATTTTAGTTAGACTAAAGCTTTTCAATGTAAACTGCACAAATACTTTTTACCGGTGGAAGAGAACATCAAAGAAACCATGCATCCTAACGCTTACCTAAAAAACATCAGAAACGTGCGCCAAGGTCTTTTCGCACGAACAAAAATCTTAGCTTTGCTTGAAAGGCAGGGTTGTAGTGCTTCCACAATTGCCAAAGAATCAGGTTTATCCTATGGCGTTGTAATGCACCATCTCATGCTACTGAAAAATGAATGCATCATCGAGCGCAAAGGAAACAGACGGTACGTTTGGTTAGCGACGGGTTTAGGGCAGAAACGTCTTGATTAAAAAGTGCATTTGCACGGTGAGCCTTGGCATTTTGGGCATTTGTTGTTGTATTTGTTTAAGGCTGCTTGTTCAAGGTCGATTCCCATAATGTTAGCGAGCGATGCAAGCCAAGCAATAACATCTGCAAACTCTTTTTCGGTGGCTTCTTTATCAGTTCCCTTCAACTCTTCCCCAAGCTCGGCGACTTCGTCGACAAGCCAGCTGTAGGTTCCGTTTACTCCACGTTCGGAATCTCTTTTGAAGTATAAGTGTTTCACCATATCTTGGAATTCACGGATTTGCATTATCGCTCACGTGGAGAAATTGATTTTTGGCGGTAATAAAGTTTAAAGTAGCTTTCATGGGTTTTTGCGGTGTTTGGTTGATGCTTTTGTATACCAAAAAGACATTTGCAAAATGGCTTTCCCTTCATTATTTCAATCAACAGTTTTTTAACATGCTAATGCCTGCTGAAAACGCCAATATTGACCTACCCCTCTTAGGGTTTTTCGACCTCCTCCTCTATCGTTTCTGCAATGATTGGCTATTTGGAGCCGAGAAGTGTGCATAATTCGGTTTTGTATTCTTTTTGCTGTTTAACTTTTCTGGTAAGCAACTTAGGAAGTAACAGTAAAAAAGCAAAAACCGCAAAAAAACAGAATAATGCACACCCCTCGAATCCAAATATGTTTATTGTGGTAAGTGCAGACTAAATCTTCGAAGAGCACCGACAAGATTTGGCGTAAGATTAATTAGTTTAGGCGAAGATTAGGCATGTATCATAATACTATCTTGGATAGGGATGTTTGGTGAGTAGGAAGAAAAAGAAAGATACAGGTCCAATGCCTGCTGCAAGTGCAGGTTTGCTGAGGTTCTTTGAGGAAGAAACCGAAGGAGTAAAAATCAGACCTGAGCTACTCGTAGTCATCGCAGTTTCAATGATAGTTGTGTCTGTTTTAGCAAAAATCTTCTTCGCAGGATAAACGCTTTTTTAGCGTCTGGGCGAAGTAGGATGCAAGACTTCTATTCTCTGAACTGAGTTTAGGTGCAGGAATAACTCGCTTCTTTCTTCTCGGCTTGCAACCTGCGGAATCGGATGCGCAATGGTTGATCTTAAAACGATTGCTTCAGCGTCGGAGAGCCAGATTCCTGATGGATCATGCGTTACCGCGGTTAAGGTCCCTTCAAAACCGTAAGCTGGGTCTAGAATTACCCTGATTTTTTTGCCCACGTTTCTCTCCAGCATGTGAAATATTGACGGGGGCAAATCTTGATCAGGCATAAGCTTCGCAAACTAATATGATTGTGCCTCTAAAGATAAAACAGTTCCCTAGCTCAGACATGTCGCACTCTAGGCTTAAAGTCCAAAAAGTCTTCTTAGTCCGCTTTGACCTTAGCCTTCTTTATGCAAAAATCGACTTTTAACATTTTTATGTTAATCAAATAAATGTCTTTTATGTTCTCAGCTGTAAGCTCCAAGTTAGCTAAATTTTAATAGGGCTAACCAATCTCATAGTTTGACGGCTTATGGCGAAAGAGAGTTCCCTAAATCATTCTATGGACAGTGCAACCAAACATTATTCGTCCATGTTCTTCCTTCCCTCGTACAGAACAGCACTAATAGCAGTCGCCGCAACCTGCATCATCGCCGTCAACTTAGTAACCCTGCTGTTGTTTCCTTCACTGAGCACCTTAGCACTTGGCATTTCCCTCTTTGCTATCACCTACATAACCGACACAATCGTAAGCAAATCGCTACTCAAAAGCGACCCTATCTTTTCCATACGGCGAATGCTTGCCTTGTCTTTAGTCTGCTGGGTAATCTGGCAGGTCTTCATCATTTTAGGAGTTGGTTTAAGTCTCGCCTTTGGATGGCTTCTCTGGGTCAAGCTTACACTCTTGGGGTTCGCTGCGGTTGTAACTCTTCGATTCCTCGCTTTCAACGCGACTTCTTCAGCAGCCAAATGGCGACAGGTCCTCTCCATCCTTCTTGGGCCTGCTTTATCCATCGTAGCGTTTACCGTCTTCTGGACAAGCATTTCAAGCGTGGTCGGCCTGCAAGTGTTGCCCTTCATGGTAATATCGCCAATAATCGGGTATGTAGCTGTGTATTTGCTGCTCTATTCAATCGACCGTTTAGGCAGAAAAACATACTCTCTGCCTGCTCTGCCCTTGTTTAGAGCTTTTCTACTTAATTGGGTCACCGACCAAAATGAACCTCTCGAAAAACATCTCGAAGCAATGGGTGTGGATGCAGATATAGAAGTAACTATTCTAAAGTTTGACGCCTCCAAACCCAAAGCAGCAATTATTGTCCCACAAGTGCATCCTGGACCATTCAAGAACATCGGAAGCAGCCTATTGCCCTCGCTGATGAAGAAAGACTACGAGCGCGAATTCGGCGGCGACGCTTGCGTTCCCTTAGGCATTTTGGGGCATGAACTCGATTTGGCTTCGCAAGCACAGAACAACAAAATAATTGCTCAAACGATACATTCCGCTAAGTTCAACGCCCAAAATAAGCTGGCATCCCCTCTTGTCCGCGTCAAAGAAGGCACAGCCACGGCTTCATGCCAGATTTTTGGCGACACCGTGTTGCTATCTTTTTCACTGGCTCCTAACACCACGGAAGATTTGCCCCAAGAGTTGGGACGCATCGTCAGCGAGGAAGCAAAAATGTTCGGGCTCAAGAACGCGGTCGTAGTTAACACTCACAACTGCTTGACCGCAGTCATCGACACCGTAGAACACCTCGACGAACTGAAGATGGCGGCATCAAAATGTATACAAAAAGCCGTTGTCCTGCAAACTAAACCCTTCCGCGTCGGTTCAGCCACGATGTTTCCAACAGAATTTAACCTTAAATGCGGCATGGGCGCAGGCGGAATCACCGCCATAGTGGTTGAAGTGGAAAACCAAAAAACCGCCTACATAGTCATCGACGGCAACAACATGATTCCTGGATTGCGGGAGACGATTCTTGAATCTTTAGCTGGTTTAGGCTTTGACTCAAGTGAGGTCTACACAACTGACACCCACTCAGTGACTGCGTCGGTAACTGGGCGACGTGGCTACCACCCTGTCGGCGAAGTTATGGACCATAAATTGTTAATCAACTACATCGGCGAGGCGGCGAAGAAGGCAGAGGCTCATCTTGAGGTATCCAACTCAGGTTACTTGCACTTTACAGTGCCGCAAGTTAGAGTTATCGGCGAGGAGCGCCTAAAGTCAGTGACCACTCTGGTGGACAGGGCAATCGTAAAGGCAAAACACGTGGTGTTTCCCATCTTTGGAGCAGAAGGTTTACTGTTTATCCTGCTGCTTCTGCTTTTTTAAACTTGAACTATTTTGTTTTTGCTCTTTTGGGTTTTCTCTTCAGTTCAGTACCGCAGACCAAGCATTCCTTTACTTTGGAGTCAGCAGGGTACTCTTTGTGGCAAGCTGGGCAGTACCGTACCCACTCCAAAAGTCTTTTGATGCCGAAAGTAGCAAGAGCCAAAAAACCTATCCCCATCTGTGTAGCAACGTTCTGAATTGAGTAGTCGTCGGTGACAATCTGTGGTGTGTAGCCTGCGGCTTTCAACTCAAGGGCTAACGCCAAAAGCTGCATGTCAGCTTCCGATAACTTGAATGAATCCCCAACCTTGCTGGCGGTTTCTTTAGCGGAATCTGAAGCTTCTTTCGTGGGCGCTTTAACCTTTAGTTTGCCGCTTTCAACTGCAGTTTCAAAACGCATCTTAATCATGGAATTTCTGAGTATTTCTTCCTCAACCTTAGGTACCGTTACCTGCTCCACGCCCAATGAGAAAGGGTCAAATCCAGCCAAAAAAGCAGAAGTATCTAAGACAATCACGCGTTTACTTTCGCGGTCAGTTTGGGTTTTCATTCTGTTCCCTTGAAGAGCAACCTGTTGCGAAGCCTATCGTAGAATTCGGTTTCAAACCGAATAAACGAAGTTACGTTTTTGGACCTAGTAACCTTTAGCATTAGCTCGTTAGCGTTTGCACGTCTACTGTAGCGGCCATCAATCAACACTAGCATTTCTTCTGGCCTGAGAACGTTTACGGTTATGACTGAGTCGGCTGGGAAAACAAGTGAACGGAAAACAGTCAGCGAACAAATCGGTGTAAGCACAAAAGCATCTAATTCCCGGTCCAAGACTGGTCCGCCTGCCGAAAGTGAATAGCCTGTTGAGCCTGTTTGGGTGGCAACGATTAAGCCGTCTGCTTGGCACTTTAAAATGGGCTTTCCATCCTTGCAAATCTGAGCGTACATCAGTTTTGAAGGTTGACCAGAAGAAACTACAACGTCGTTTAAGGCGTCAGGCATGCTTTCTCCACCGCCTGAAACGGATAGTTTGGCACATTTTTCTATCTTGTGCTTGCCTTTGAGTATTCTCTCCGCTGCTTCAAAAGCGTGTTCGGGTTCAACTTCTGTTAAGAACCCTCTTACTCCCATGTTAATTGCTAAGATCGGCGGTTCAGGCTTTGGCAACGCCATGGCTGTACGCAGAATCGTTCCGTCGCCGCCCAATGTAATCACAAAGTCAGTCCTCATTTCTGAGAGTGGAACAAACTCCTCACACGTTTTGATTTTACCCGAAAGAGTGTCTTCTATAAAAACTTTCAAACCCTTGTTCTTTAGGTTCTCCGCCAGTTCCTCAGTCAGCTTCAAAGCCGGTTTTTTGTCGTAGCGGGCAACTAAACCCACGCTTTTGAACACTTGTTCCATCGCTCAGTAACTAGCGTAAACCTTAATCTATATTAAGCTTTTAAGTGGTGACGTCTCCATTTTCCGCACTTCTTCCCTTTTTTTATCTGAACCAATAATGTTGCTTTCGGTCTTTGGTCGGGTTATTTCCAAGTAATTATCTCTTTAGAGTAATAGCAAATTGATTGCACCCAAGACGGCGATTATCCTAAGAAGATTCTTCCCTTTGAGGAGAGCGCCGGGGAAGGGATTCGAACCCTGGTGAAAGAGGCGATGTCACCAATAAACTCAGTTTCTCCGCAACTTTTTCCCTTTTTTTCTTCCAATTTGAACTCGTCCTTTTTATACATCCACAATTCTCTTACAATATTATCTGGTTTATTTCCGGTTGACGACGTAATTTGAAAGGTAATGTCTTAGCCAGTAAAACGATAAATTAATTCCTTAACCTGTGCTGGCGGATTGTTTATGATAAAAAGGATATTTTATTTATAATTCATAATAATATTATAATTTTCGTTTAAATGATACTATTTTTACCCCAAAACCTTTTATATAAAAACATAACATACAAATTTTTTGTTGGGCGAGGAGTAAAACATGTCAACTTTGGGCGACAAGACCGCTGTTATAGGATAACTCTTGGACTGCTTTAGTTTATTCCAAAAGTTGTTTGTGCTTTTCGCTTAATAAAAAATAAAACATAAGGAAGAAAAAAACTATGAAAGGACTGAAAAACAAAATATCAGTTATTCTGATTGCGATATTCCTTACACTTTCAATGACAGCGTCAATAACGCTAATACCAACCGCTATTGCACATAACCCTGCTTGGCAGATTCCAACGTATGCTTACATAAGCGTTATGCCTAACCCAATAGGTATCGGTCAGCAAATCACTGTTTATGCTTGGCTCGCTAATGTTTATGACAATGCAGCGATAGGCAACAACTACAGATTCCAAAACTACAAAGTTGTCATAACAGCGCCTGATGGAACACAAACTACAAAAAACTTTGCCTATATCTCAGATTCAACTTCTTCACAGCTATTTTATTTTACGCCAGACCAAGTTGGTACATACATTTTCAACTTTACTTTCCCAGGACAAGCAATTACTACTAGCAACGATCTTCCAACCTCAGCATACATTAACGACACTTATTTGCCCAGCAACGCAAGCGCAACGCTTACAGTACAGCAAGATCAAATTCCTGCGGCTATAGGTAGTTCTCCACTGCCAACCGCTTATTGGACGCGCCCAATATTCGGTGAAAACGATTACTGGTACACGATTGCATCAAACTGGCTTGGAACAGGCTCTCCACAATATTTCAGCATTAACTATGACAAAAACACATTCGCTGCTGATAACGTAGGATCTAAAACTGCTCACATAATGTGGACGAAACCGTTGCAGTCTGGTGGAGTTGTGGGAGGAAATCTATTTCCTGATTCGCCCGGAGTTGGGTATTTTGAGGGGTCTGCGTACAATAATAGATATGCCAATCCAATAGTCTTGGACGGAATGCTCTTCTACACTGAACCAATATCATTTGCTGCAACGGCTGGACCAACCGACTGCGTTGATTTGCGTACAGGACAACTCCTTTGGTCTAGAAGCGACGTACCTGTCATATCTTTCGGCTACATCTATAATCTTTGGGACCCCAACCAGCACGGAACTCTGCAGCCGCTTCTATGCACAACCAACTTTGCACGCGTTTTTGATGCATTCACAGGAGATCCACTGTTCAACGTAACTAACGTTCCCTCAGGCACCACAGTTCTAGGTCCAAACGGTGAACAACTAAAATACGTCATAACGAATGATGGCAATGCCAGTAATCCACAGTGGTATATGGCTGAGTGGAACTCAAGCAAACTATGGCAATATACGGGGCTGTCTCCTTCACTTGCAAATGCTTCAATGGTCGGTCCTAATGGCGTCCCACAAAGCATAACAGGAGGAACACCACCAGCAATCCCTACTCCGCCATATACAACAAATGGCGGAATCTCGAACACGTATGTAGTCACTGCGAACTGTGCAAATCCAGCAAGTTCCTATTATAACTATGACTG
The DNA here is from genome assembly GCA_003151735.1 of Candidatus Bathyarchaeota archaeon. GTDB lineage: Archaea > Thermoproteota > Bathyarchaeia > Bathyarchaeales > Bathycorpusculaceae > Bathycorpusculum. The sequence goes on from PLYI01000118.1 coordinate 46,024, forward strand.
GAACATTTCTTTACCATGGCTTAACTTAATGGGAAACCAAACTGCATCGACTGTAGCACTGGCAAATGGTACAACCGTAACTATACAAGGCTATAGCGCGACTGGTGCCAATCCTGATGCTTCGAACCCCTCAACTGTAATCGCAGGTTTCTATAACGATATACTGCTTTGTCGCAATGGCTCACTGTCTTCAATGGGTAGGCCGTTTTATGGAAATAGCTATACTCCCTACACATACTTTGGTGTCGACCTCAACAGCACTCATAGTACACTTGGCAACATTATGTGGATGCAGACATATGCCCCAGCGCCAGGCAACCTCACTGTCTTAGACAGCGGAGTCGATCCAGTTGCCCGTGTCTTCTATGAAAGCTACAAGGAACTGCCCGAATACGTAGCATATAGTATGAATACAGGCCAGAAACTTTGGGGTCCAACCGCAGAGCAACCAGCTCTTGACTACTATGGCAACGACTTTGGCGGCGATTTAGATGCTCAGTGCGCTTACGGTAATTTGTACAGCGTTGGATTCGCAGGAATACTTTACTGCTATAACGAAACCAACGGACAATTAGAATGGACTTACGGCAACGGCGGACCAGGCAACAGCACTTACGCTGGCTTGAACACATTTTACGGCGATTACCCAACTTTCATACAAGCTATCGGTAACGGAGTCATATACACGGATACTACTGAGCACACAATCACCGACCCGATTTACAAGGGTGCATTGACGCGTGCCATTAACGCTACAACAGGACAAGAAATATGGACTCTTCCAGCATACACAGGCGGTGGCACCAATATTGCCGAATATGCTATTGCAGATGGTTATACAACGTTTTATAACGGTTATGACGATCAAATCTACGTTGTAGGCCAAGGACCAAGCGCTACCACAGTCACAGCTCCAAACGCTGGTCTATCATTCGGACAGCCAGTAGTGATAAGTGGAACGGTAATTGACGTTTCGGCGGGCACACAGCAGAATCAACAGAAAGCTGACTTCCCATATGGAGTTCCAGTTGCATCTGACGCAAGCATGGCACCTATGATGGAGTACGTTTACCAGCAACAACCAGACCCAGCCAACTTTACCGGAGTTCCAGTGATGGTATATGTCTTAGATTCTAACGGCAACTACAGACCGATAGGCACTGCAACAACTGATTTATCTGGAGCATACAGTCTCACATGGACTCCTGACATTCCAGGTAACTACACTGTTTTCGCCAACTTCGCTGGAACTAATGGTTACTGGCCATCATCTGCAGAGGCACACTTCACTGTCATCGAACCAGTAGCAACAGCACCCCCGCTTCCAGAGGTTGTTCTACCTCCAACTGAAATGTACATTGCTGCAGCAACAATCGCAATAATCATTGCAATAGCTATCGGTTTTGCTGTAACCATAATAGTGCTCAAGAAACGGCCATAATAAACAAACTCACAAAAATTATTTCCCCTTTTTATTTTTTGTATTATTTTCTGAGTTCTTCAATCGTACGTTACCAGGTAATTTGACAATTGTGGTACGGTCGATAGATTTTGAAAACAATGGGGTTTAATTTGGTTGGCGGTTAGCGCAAGTTTTATTTGTTAATTGCTATAATATAGTAATCGTTGTCTTGTTTTGTGTTGTCTTGAGAGCTTACTCTCTGTTTTGTTGTCTCCTCAAGTTGTTCCCGGAAGCAAAATATGTTTGAAGATTTCAAGGAAAAAGTGGGAAAACTCCAAAACAAAAACGACAGTGAAATCCCTTTAATTTCTACTGCATTAGCGCCCGAGATTACAGAGAAACTAAGGAAAAACGGAATTGACCCCGATAACGTTACCATTCAGCAACTATTTCCACCAACACTAGACAGCGACGGCAACGACTTGTCTTTAATGTCGGGCGCTGAATGGGAAATCATGATTACATATGCCAAAACTCGCAAGTATTTGCTTGAGAAGTATCCTCAGTCGCAGCAAGAAGCACAAATGTTAGGGCAAGAGTGGGAGGAAGAGCCAGAGGAGCCTTACCAGATTAACATTGCAAAGACCCAAGATGACCCGCAGAGAAGAGTTTTTGTTCACGCTTTATTCCAAATGAAAGTGATTTATGACAAGGTTGAGGTTCTGCAGCGCAATGCTTCAGATTATGAAAAATATTGTTTGCGCCTCTATTGGCACTTAACCTTCAACTGGAATCATGCACCAAACGTAGAATCCTTCCGAGAAGTCTTACATGACTGCGACATCTTCGAAATTGTTGAATCCTACTTTAAAATCTGCAGAAAATACCACCTACCCACCTTTGAGGAACCCTACGACTTTCTAACAGAGCAACGACGTTTGGAAATAAAGCTGGAAGGCGACATGCTAAAGCGGACTACAAGTTACAACGATTTTGAAATCCACATTTCAATTTTGGAGGAATTAACCTGAGCGAAATCGTTGAAAGACGCTTGGAATTTCTAAAGCTCGAAGCTAAAGGCTTTTCCCTGTGCGAAATCGTGAAGCTACTGAGCGAAAAATACCAAACCTCAGAGAGAAACATCTACTATGACGCAGAAACCCGCAACACCTGGCAACCCGTCTTAACCCAACTATTCGACCTAGACAAAGCACGACTTGTTGTGATGAATCGCTATGACTTCCTCTACCGTCAAGCAAGCCTGCATTTTCAAACTGCAAGTGAAGCCCAAAAACCAGTTTACTTGTCCAAAATGGTGGAGATCACAGATCGGCTGGTAGCTTTGTTGGGTTTGGAAACTCTGAAAGAAAAACAAGAAGCTGAAAAAAGGGCGGTGTCAGTGGAAAATGAACTTGCAAAGAACGAACCGTTACTTCAGTCACTGTCTGTATTTAGGAAATAGGAGATTTGTTTGATGGAAAAGAAAACTACGATAAGAATCCCGGAAGCATATGTTCCATTGCTGGAAGATGTTAGGCTTTTAACAGCAGATCAAAACAACCCCAATCGTACTAGCCTTAAGCAGCAAGAGCAAATCTGGAGAAGCTTGCAAAAGTATGGTTGGGCATATCCGATAATAACTAACAAGGAAGGAGTTTATGCTGATGGAGAGCAGAGAGCTGAGGTTTGCAAGCAACATGGCGAGTTTTTTGTTCCTGTTCTCCGTTTACCAGTCAGTGATGTGGATAGGAGGCTGCTTAGGCAGATTCTAAACAAACTCAAGGGCAAACACAACAAAGAACTTGACAGCGCCGAGTACATTCGCATTCTTCAGCAGGGTGAGAAAGAGGATTTGAAGGCGCTTCTTGAATCAGTTGGCGAGAGGCTGCCAGAGGATTTAGATGAACGCAAATTTTCACTTACTATTCCTGAGACCTACGAGATTATCGTTGAATGCAAAGGAGAAGAACAACAAAAGCAGATTTTTGAGAAGTTGAAATCGGAGGGGTACAAACTACGGATTTTGACATTGTAAAGCATTGGGATCAAGCGGACAGTTTTAGATCACAAAGCGTGGTTGGAAGTTATACTCTTTCTGATGTTAAGTTGGAGAAGCGTTTTAGGGGTTCTTTGCCCCTGGAGGATTTTGATTGGCAAATAGGAGTTATCGTTGGGCGCAGTGGCTCTGGCAAAACAAGCATAGCTAAGCAGCTTTTCTCAGATGCTTACATTCGAGAGTTTGAATACACAAACAAGTGTGTTTTGGATGACTTTCCCAAAGAGCTTGAAACAGGTGAGATTACAAAGATGCTTTGCAGTGTTGGCTTTGCGTCTCCGCCTGATTGGCTTAAAGCATATGATTGCTTAAGCCAGGGAGAAAAGATGAGGGTAGATATTGCCCGTGCTCTTTGTTTAGAGAAGCCACTAATTGTATTCGATGAGTTTACCTCTGTTGTAGATAGAGAGATCGCTAAAGTTAGCGCCTTTGCAATCAGCAAGGCGGTTCGCAGAAGTTCTAAGAAATTCATAGCCGTTACTTGCCACTATGACGTGGTCGATTGGTTAGCTCCAGACTGGGTTTTCTGCACTGACACAATGGAATTTAGCCGAAAAAAAGAAGTCGGCCGCCCGTTGAAATCCAAATATATCGGTGCGGCGCTAACCTTTGGAAGATGTTTCGGCAATATCACTATCTGAATGGCAAGCTTGGAGCAGGTGTCCGATGCTACGTTGCTCTCTATCAAGACAAGCCCATAGCTTTCATCGCTATAGTTTGCATTAGGATGAGAGCAAAATATTATCGAGTCAGTCGATTAGTTGTCTTGCCGGATTATCAAGGGATTGGCGTAGGAAAACGATTATTGAACTTTATCGCTGAACTTTATTCTTCTCAAACAAAAATGCCCTTCTACATACTAACAAGCAACCCTCAGATAATTAGAGGCAGCATGAAAAACTGGAGAATTAGTCGTTTCGGTCATGCAAGCAAGGGAAGAGGCAATTCAAGAATAAATAACGAAATAAAAAGTAGTCTCAGCAGAAAACGCATAACCGTTTCTCTTCAGTACATCCCGACTAAATGTTAAGCGCTTCAATGTTTCTAAGATTTTATGAAAAGTTTATGGGCAGCTTCCCGAAGTGTGTCTAGCTCTTTTCTAAAATGATATTTGTCATACAAGTATGCCGGTAAGCCAAAAACCAGCGGCATGATAGTCAACACAATAGCCGCTTTAAATCGCAAGGTCCATAATGTGATTGCAATGAAGGGAAGATTAACAATTAAGGCTAACTCAGCTCCAAGTATAATTCCTGTAAGTATTGAATATTTAACTGCTGCAAACTTAAATGTTGCATCAATAGCCGGGTTATTACTGCGCCAAATCGATTCTTTTAAAAATTGCTGAATTTCCATCTCTTTCGAGCAGCCTTGATGACATATCTCTCTTGTTTTTTCCAATATCCGTTTATTTTTATGTTTTTTCCGATTGATTCGAGCATTCAACCCATTATTCCCTGTGACATAATTTCGTACTATCAGTCCCGGGAAGCCTGCAATTGAAGAGAATAGCAAAAGAACTGCTATGCTACTGATCATTTCTGACGGACTTTGTTGAGTAAAAGGGTTTATCCATGGAAGAAAAAGAGTGTGCAATGGTGTGAGGACAAGTACAAGGAAACCATTCGCTACTAACATTATAATGTAGGCAGCAGGCACATCCTTGATTGTCTCTTCGCTCATTTCGGTAACTGCCTCATTCTCAGTTTTTCCAGCGCAGATAGGAACTTTTCAAATCTGGGATTAGGCGCAGTTATTGCCATTAAACCACTGTCGTTGAGATAGTGTCTCATTGCTTAACAGATTTAAAACTTGCCAATTCTGCGTTTTTCGCATTTCCTATTATCGGTAAAGAGTTAGAAAGCATGGCACATTATAACAGTGAGAGTAGTGATAGCAAAACCATACGTCATAGAGCCTTTGCGCTGCTTAAGGAGACCCCAAAGGTTTCTCCAAAGATGATATGTGCAAAACTGCACCTGTCCTATGTAATCTATGGTGGCTACATTAACAATTTGAAGAGCTACTGGAAGTCTCACTATCAAAATGAACAGGGTTCAAACTGTTCAAGTATTCATGCTTGGAGCGGTTGGTGCTTTGTTCCTAAGTATGTAGATCGTGATTTGGCTTTAACCACTGGGTGGGAAAAAACCTAAGCCAAAAATCGCTGGTTAAAGTGGAAAGACACGAGTGGACTTGGGTCGATGATGTGGTTTGAGAATGGCAGAGTTAACTTGCATGTAACAAGCCCAGTTAATCTAGGCAAGGTAAAACAACTGGTCTCCAATGGCTTTGGATTTACAGGTTTAATCTTCGATGACAAGGTTATGGCACAGGTTCAAGAAACTATCCATCATTATGGCGCTCACCACGTTTTTGATGTAGGCGCACCGCTCCCACGAAAGACAATCAAATACTTCGACAAAAGCCACGGCATAACAATAAAAATCGGCGATATGAGCCACCCAGAATCAGTTGAGGTAGAATCTCATGTTCCTGATTGGGCTGAGCGTATGGATTTATTCTTAGAAAAACTCGATGGTTTCTTCACTGCCAATACTTTTGGAAAAGATACTTCCAAGAAACCTGATTACGTTATTTAATTTGTATTTTCTGCAACTTATATCCGTCTATGTTGAAATAATAGCGCCTTTTGATTATTTCTTCTTCAATTTTGGGCACTCCTCGCCTAGACACCAACCGTACCTTTGGACAGTTCTGCAGCTGTAGGGTCTAACTTCGTCTCTGTCTACTTTGTTTGTGAAAAACCAGTTTACTTGATAGCGGGTTATAGAATCGTCAAAATCGTTAAGGCACCTGAAAAGATCAATAATGCTTTCCGGGCTATGGAACCCAAGGCCGTACGCTTCCTGCAGAAGAGCAAGGCGCTGTTGGTGGCACATCTCCCCCGAGTTCAGGGCTTTAACAAAACAAGGCCTAATTCCATCTGCACTCTCAAAGGACAAATTCCTTGGCACATACTTTATTCTTTTTTCTTTTAGTGCTTTCCTAAATTCCCGAGCCTTATCCATCGCTAACATAATGTCTTTTTGTTTGAGTCCATAAAGTTTGAAGTATTCAACACCTCTAACCTTATCCTCCTCCAGTTGACCGTCAACAATGAGACATTCTTCACCAGATTTTTCATGAATAGAAAATGGGATTCGGCACATCCGGTTAATGTCGCCTACAACAGCATAGTCAATGAAGCGATAATCGTGATCCTGTAAAAGTGCAAGTTGAAGCTGTTTGTAAACCTGCTTCCAAAACTCAAGCTTCTGATTAATTTCATAAACGGAATCAAAGAAGACATGAACATGATAACCCCGCTTTGTCCTAATAACAAGCGGCTTAATGTTTAGGCCGCCAAGTTGCGCTAGAAAAAATTTCACTTCATCTCTCAATTCTGACTTTCGTTTTTGGGTTTCTGCTTCGGTAAGTAAATCGCTTTTTTTGCAATAGTCAAAGTCGAAAAATACCTTCTCTATTCCTAATGGTTGGGCTTTGTCTTTTTCTGGTTGAACACTGATAAATGCAGGTGCCTTGTTTTCGGCGCATTCCTCAATAAAAGGAAACACGTCATTGGGATTGTCGGTGAACCACCTTTCAGGGTTTCCCAAATCTCGACCGAAAGCACCAAAAAACTCCAAAAGGAACCCTTCCTTTGTTATATGATCTTCCGCTGTCTTCACTTTTTCGATGTGCTCTGAAGGCGCAAATAGATCATCTTCCTTCGCTTGCTTAGATTGTTGGAAAAAGCTTTGACATTGCCAATAAAGTTCTCTAGGTACCCAAAGCTTGCCATCTATTTTTTCTTCAAGAAGTTCAGCCTTAAAAAGTTCTCCAAGAGCAGAATCAAAATCCTTTTCATCAATCATCGTTACTTTTAGAATTGCCTGACTATCGTAAGCTCGATTAATGACTATTGCAGTAACAATTCGACCTCTATTTGAGCTCCAAAATTTTGGGTTTATGATAAAATTGTTAGCGTTACTTGTTTCTTCTGTTTGCTTAGTTCCAGCAATGTTTCTTACCATTGTTTGTATTCTCTGTCTTTCCCTTGCAGCCTCTTTGTTTGACAGAAATCCAGTGTTTGTTCGTCGCGTTTCCGGCATTGGTTCTCGCAACTCTATTATTCTTAATTGTTTTAAGCTCTATTACTTTAAAGTAAAGTTTTTACCTATACCAAATGCCCTTTTACCATTCATCTCTTCTACTCATCGATTCTTGTTTTTGGTCTTGCTCTATTTCACGGTAGATGTTTTTTGCTGTAGATGAAACAACTGTTAAATCTGTACCTGCAACACTCTTCACGGTTGGAATTTTCACTAATCTTTCTTCTCTTGTCTGTGGCACATATTGAACAGTAATTTCTTTAGCAGTAAAGTTTAGCTTTTCTCCAGAAGGCCATGGCTCATACATTTCGACCCTAATCAGATACTCTCCTGCAACGATCCCTTTCATCTCTAAAACTTGTGGGTACTCAAAATCGTTATTTATTAATTGACTTTGAGGTATGATTAATGATGTAGAATTGAGCAGTTGCTCTTGAAAATACAGATCAAGGTTTATTTTTGAAAACGACGCCTTTGAAGGAAGTAAGGTAAATTCAATTTTGAGTGCTAACTCGTCTTCTTTTGTTGTAGCGGCAATGCGGTTAATCACTATTGCTTTTGTTGACTTACTTGCCTCTTTTGTCCTATTAATGTTGAACTGAAAAGAAAGGTCTTCCAATGTTGACTGCTTTGCTTGCTTAACATCGACCGCCATTATCTCTCTTTTTTGCTGATTCTTCGATAATTTACCCATCGTTTATCCAATTATTCAATTTAACTTAATAGTATTTTAAGCAACGCTTAACGGGGTATCCTCCGCCCAATCTTTACATAACAACTTTGCCTGATTTAGCACGGTTATGGTAGCTTTTTCTTGTTTGTCTGGAGGATAACCATATTTCTTAAGTAATTGCTTATGCGTCCTTGCCTCAATATCTGATCAATACTTCAATCGGTAACGAAAGGTTAAATCCAAACTTAACAATAACAAAGCATTGAAAATCAACCGGAAATGAAATTATGGACTTAGCGGATGAGCTTAGGAAACTTCAAGGCAAGCGTTTGACAACTCTTTACCAAAACAAACCATTCGAAATTACCCAAGTTTCCAACAACCAAATAATCCTCAAAACATCTACAGAGTCACAACGTCCCATCCCCCTCAAAGAAATAGTCCGTGCATGGAACCATTTAGAAAAACATAAAAAATTAACAAGGTCTGAGGTTCGAGATTTAGGGTATTCCGAATTTAACCCAGCTTATGTGGTAGCTATTCTTGCAAGCTTGCCTGGAGTAAAGCACACTCTTGGACCAATCATTCTCGAACTTTGCTGAATAAAAAGCAAGTGCCAAGTTTTTTATGCTTAGTCTATTATCTTATCTATAATACTTGTTGAATTTAGAGGGATGCCACTGCCTTGAAGCCTGAAGAGGAAGCTCGCAAAAAGATTGATGGGTTGCTTGAGAAGGCTGGCTGGATCGTGCAGGATTATAAGGATTTGAATCTTGGCGCTAGCGTTGGCATAGCTGTTCGAGAGTTCCCGTTGAAGGGTGCGGGTTTTGCTGATTACCTGCTTTTTGTTGAACGTCATGCCGTCGGTGTTGTTGAAGCCAAGCCTGAAGGCACCACATTGAGTGGAGTTTCTGAGCAAACTGAGAAGTATCTGAGAAGTTTGCCTGAGAGTATTCCTCATGTTGGCGATGTGTTGCCTTTTGCGTATGAGAGCACTGGTGTTGAGACTTTTTTTAGGGATTTGCGTGACCCTGAACATCGTTCTCGAAGGGTTTTTGCTTTTCATATGCCTGAGACCTTGCATGAATGGGTACATCAAGAGACTACCCTTAGGGGCAGATTGAATCACATGCCTCCCCTAATTACTGAAGGGTTACGCGATTGTCAAAAAGAAGCCATTGGAAACCTAGAGTGGTCACTTAAAGAATCAAGACCACGAGCACTCATTCAGATGGCAAGCGGCAGTGGCAAGACCTTCACTGCTGTGACTGAAGTTTATCGGTTAATCAAGTTTGGTGGTGCTAGGCGTGTTTTGTTTTTGGTTGATCGTAACACTTTGGGGAAGCAGACTTTGCAAGAATTTGCCCAATACCGAACGCCTGATGATGGACGTAAATTCACCGAATTATACAACGTCCAGCGGTTACTATCAAACAAGATTGATCCAGTTAGCCGCGTATGCATAACCACTATCCAGCGACTCTATTCCATGCTTAGGGGCGAGGCTGAGTTCTTAGAGGAAAATGAGGAAACCTCAGCTTTCGAAATGAGATTTCGCGACATGCGCCCAGTTGAAGTCGCTTATAATCAGCAGATTCCGCTGGAAATGTTTGATGTAATAATAACCGATGAGTGCCACAGGTCTATTTACCATCTTTGGCGTCAAGTTCTTGAGTACTATGACGCATTCATAATTGGATTAACTGCGACGCCCTCCAAGCAGACTTTGGGTTTCTTCAACCAGAACTTGGTTATGGAGTATGGACATGACCGCGCCGTTGCCGACGGAGTAAACGTCGCCTACGATGTTTACCGAATTTCAACAAAAATCACTCAAGGCGGAAGCAGAGTCGAATCTGGCTTCTATGTCGACAAACGTGATAAGCTCACAAGGAAGGTTCGCTGGGAACAGCTAAACGAAGACCTCGAATATGATAGCAAAGAATTGGATCGAAGCGTAGTTGCCAAAGACCAAATCAGAACCGTGATTAAGACTTTTAGGGATAAATTGCCAATCGAAATTTTTCCAGGGCGCAAAGAGGTGCCTAAAACGTTGGTCTTTGCAAAAGATGATAGCCATGCTGAAGACATAGTTGAAATTATTCGCGAGGAGTTTGGGAAGGGCAACGATTTCTGCAAGAAAATCACCTACCGCACTATGGAGCGGACCGAGGATTTGATTGCCAGTTTTCGCAACTCCTACAATCCACGCATCGCCGTTACCGTGGACATGATTTCAACCGGTACAGACATACGCCCCTTAGAGTGCTTGCTTTTCATGCGTGATGTGCGTTCAAGCGTTTATTTTGAGCAGATGAAAGGTAGAGGTACTCGCACAATCTCTGACACAGACCTAAAAGCTGTCACACCTGGAACCGAGAGCAAAACCCACTTCGTAATCGTTGACGCTGTTGGAGTTTGCGAAAGCGACAAGACAGATTCACGCCCCCTAGAGCGCAAGCGAAGTACGCCTTTTGAAACCTTGGTTGGATTAGTAGCTTTAGGCGTTAGGGATGTGGATACTTTAACTTCCTTAGCGGGCAGACTTGCCCGAGTTGACAGAGAATTAGACAGTGATGAGCGCAAAGAAATAGAGACAGCAGCCGGCGGAAAATCGTTTAAACAAATAGTTAACGGGCTATTTGACGCGGTGGATCCAGATAAGCAAATTGAGAAAGCTAAGCAGCTTTTCAAAACTGACACACCAACAACTGAGCAAATCAAGAAGGCTTCTGCTGAATTGGTTACTACTGCTTGCGCTCTATTTGACTCACCACTTTTCCGGGGAACTCTTGTGGAAGTAAAGCAGAGAAACGAGCAAACCATAGACACAACCAGCAAGGATGAATTGTTTTTCGCCGGTAGTGACCCCTTAGTGGTTGAAAGAGCAAAATTAACGGTGAAATCATTCAAAGACTTCATCGAACACAACAAAGACGAACTAATTGCCCTACAAATAATTTACAGTAAACCTTACAGCCAACGTCACTTGACCTATGAGGCAATCAAAGAATTAGCCAACGCTCTACAAAAACAGCCTTACAATTTGAATCTAGAACTTGTCTGGTTGGCTTATCAGCAACTAGAAAAATCCAAAGTTAAAGCTGCAGGACCACAAAAACTTCTGACAAATACCATATCTCTAATTCGCTTTGCTACCGGACAAGCCAATGTCCTTGAACCATTCGAAGATGAAGTCAACCGCAATTTTAGTTCCTGGCTACAAAACCAAGAAAGCCACGGCACACACTTCACCCCCGAGCAGACTGAATGGCTAAATATGATAAAACAACACATAACCACCTCCCTAAACGTCGGAATAGACGACTTTGAACTATCACCCTTCAACCAAAAAGGCGGAGCAGTCAAAGCCTACCAACTATTCGGAAAAGAACTAAACAAAACACTAGAAGAACTAAATACGGTGCTAACAAAGTGACCGCAACTCAGAATCAACTAGCCTCCGAGGACTTACCGAGAGGTTGGGTTTTGACGCAACTAGGCGAAGTAATATCAGTTCATAGCGGTGAAGGCTTAACAAAACGCAATATGAAAACTGAAGGCAAACATGCTGTATATGGAGGTAATGGAGTCGCCGGCTACTCTGATAAATACCTTATTGAAGAAAGTAAAGTCATAATTGGTAGAGTTGGAGCTAAATGTGGGGTCGTCCACTTGACCCTTCCTAAGAGCTGGGTTACGGATAATGCACTCATAGTTAATTCATGGGGAATGGACACAAAGTTTTTGCTTTATGCTTTACGAACAATGAATTTAAACCGACTTTCAGTAAGTACAGCTCAACCTGTTATATCCTCGACTAAAATCTATCAACTTAAGTTTAAACTTCCGCCTTTTAATGAGCAGCGACATATAGCCAGCAAGGTTGAGGAGCTTTTTTCTTTTCTCGATGTGGGAGTAGAATCGCTTCGCAAAGTCAAAGCGCAACTCAAGCGTTATCGTCAAGCAGTTCTAAAATACGTTTTCGAAGGGAAACTAACTGAGGAATGGCGAGAAACCCACAAAAAACAAATTGAATCAGCACAAAAACTGCTGGAGCGCATAAAACAAGAAAAAAGAAAAGAGCCAAAATATCGAGAAATGGCATCAATCAACCCGTCTGGACTACCTGAAATCCCGAATAGTTGGGAATGGACAAGACTCGGAGAGATTCTTTTCCTCTCAAACGACAGGTGCAATCCGATAACTTCCGAAAATCAGCGCTTTGTTGGTCTTGAGCATATAGAAAGTGGAACAGGAAGGCTACTTGGTTTCGGCAAATCAACTGCAACCAGAAGCACAAAGAATCGATTCAAAAAAGGGGATTTGCTTTATGGAAAACTCCGACCATACTTAAACAAAGTCTGGGTTGCCAGCTTTGACGGTGTATGCTCAACAGATATTCTAGTATTTAGGAAAAATAGCTTCCTCAACAATGAATACCTTGCCGCTTTTATGTTGAACCAAGACTTTGTAGAGTATACAAGACAGCACATGTCCGGCGTTCAACATCCACGTATAAGTTACTCCACACTTTCCCAGTATATTCTTCCAATTCCTCCTTATGCTGAACAGGTCGTTATAGCCGAAAAAATCCAAAAAACCTTTTCAATAACAGAAAATTCCGAAGAAACCATGCTGCAAGAAACAAAACAAGCGGAAATCTTACGTCAAAGCATCTTAAAGGTTGCCTTTGAAGGTAGGCTTGTTCCTCAGAACCCTAATGATGAGTCTGCTAAGGAGTTGTTAGAGCGCATTAAAGCTGAGCGTTTCAGTAATAAAGAATCTAAGTTGGAGTTGCCTTGTTATGTCAAATGAATCAGCGTCAATAGTTCAGAGAGTTTGGAATTACTGTAACGTTCTTAGGGATGATGGAGTTAGTTATGGCGATTATGTTGAGCAGTTGACTTATTTGCTTTTCTTGAAGATGGCTGATGAGCAAACTAAGCCGCCGTTCAATAAACTTTCAACTATTCCTAAGGGGTTTGATTGGCAAAGCCTCACATCTAAAGACGGGACAGAGCTGGAAACACAATACCGCAAACTTCTCGAATCCTTAGGCAAAGAAAAAGGAATGCTCGGCGTAATATTCCGCAAAGCCCAAAACAAAATCCAAGACCCCGCCAAACTCAAACGACTAACTGAGCTAATTAATAACGAGACTTGGATGGGGATGGACATTGACGTTAAAGGCGAAATCTACGAGGGCTTGCTCCAAAAGAACGCTGAAGATACTAAGAGCGGTGCTGGACAGTATTTCACTCCCAGACCCCTGATTGATGCTATGGTTAAGGTTGTGAATCCTGAACCTGGAAAAACCATTAACGATCCCGCGTGCGGAACTGGCGGATTCATTATTGCAGCCCACAACTACATTTCCAATCCAAAGAACTTTCAGTTAGATGTGGAGCAAAAACGTTTCCTTAGGAATGGAACTTTTAGCGGAAAAGACATAGTTGACTCTGTAGCGCGTCTTTGCGCTATGAACTTGTTCTTGCACGGCATTGGCGGAGACACCAGCCCAGTTGAAGTAGGTGACTCGCTCATATCTGACCCAGGAATCCGTTTTGATTTTGTGTTGACTAATCCACCATTTGGCAAAAAAAGCAGCGTAACCCTAACCAATGGCGATGGCAAAGCCGACAAAGAAGCCTTAACCTATGAGCGCCAAGACTTCTGGGCAACAACAAGCAACAAACAACTAAACTTCCTCCAACACGTCAAAACCCTCCTAAAAATCAACGGCAAAACCGCAATAGTTGTCCCCGATAATGTTCTCTTTGAAGGCGGAGCAGGCGAAACAGTAAGACGCAAAATCCTCCACGAATGCGACGTCCACACGCTCTTACGCTTGCCAACGGGCATATTCTACGCTCAAGGAGTAAAAGCAAACGTGCTCTTCTTTGATCGCAAACCAGCCAGCGAAACACCCCAAACCGACAAACTCTGGATATATGACCTGCGTACAAACAAGCATTTCACACTTAAAACAAGCACCTTAGCCTACAAAGACCTTGAAGACTTCGTTGCCTGCTATAACCCAAAGAACCGCCATGAACGGAAGGAAACAGACCGCTTCAAATCCTATACTTACAACGAACTTATGCAACGCGACAAAGCAAACTTGGACATCTTCTGGCTAAAAGACGAAAGTCTAGAAGACACCGACAACCTGCCACCACCAGAAATTCTAGCAGCAGAAATAGCAGAGAACTTAGAGACAGCGTTAGAACAATTCAATAATATTATTGAAGAACTAAGGAAGAAAGAATAAATACACAATTCATAGCAAACATAACCCTTGGCTTATTCGCTCTAAGACTTTTTGAGTATCTTTGGTAGTATAATAAAAGCTAAAAACTGACTTTAAGTTTAAAACTGGTATATTGCCGCCTGAGATGTATTTAATTAAAGCCTCGTCAAACAGAGGCGAAATTCTGCCTATAGCCGAATTTTGATTTATTTCTTCCCTGAATATTTGCCTCAGTATCTGCCAGGACTGGCAGAAATCAGGACTATTAGAGTTTGTATCGTTAATTACCCAAAGACACAAAGTCTCGATGCTGTCATTGTCATTTCTTCTAGCAACATACCGTAATATACTTTCAAAATCTCCAAAGCCCGCAGGTAACCCCTGCATGGTTATAGTATGAAAGAAAGGCGGTGAAACATGTGTTATAGAATCAACCGATAAGTTTTCTCTCCTCTGTTTAAAACCAAGTTCAACCCAGACCGGATGAGGCATAAACCAGTCAGGGTCTTTTTCAATTTGCGTTTCCAATAACTGCTTGCAGTCCTTGTCCTTAAGGTATTCTGGCAGCATTTTTTCAAGCTCCTGAGGAATTAGGGGGTAAAAAGGTACTTCAGGTAGTTTCTCAGGTACACCATTAACAGTTATAGCGCCCTTGTACATTACCCCTTTAAATTCCAAGTAATTGGCAAAACGTGCTTTCCAAAATTCACAGTATTTCTCCTTTGATAGTTCGTCGGTCAAACGAGTTTCAATAAACAATGGTCCAAATAGGTTAACGTTGATTTTAGAATCGGTTACTTTGTTGTAATAAAATTTCCAGAGAAATTTAAGGAAGCTTAGAATGTTTCGTGATTTTAGGGGTTCAATAGTTATTGTTAAGTCTATAGTATTAGGTACAGCACAGAGATATGCTGACATTTCGACAACTTTGTTCCTAAAGTAATCGTTTGAAAAAATTAATGTCTTAGTCAAGTCGTCTAATGTGCCGTTAAAACGGGCTTTGTTTACCTGCTGTTCAGTATCCCAAGAGAACTCAAGGCTTGTTTTTGGCGGTGATAAGTAATCATTTAGCTCAACCAAAGCCTTTTTTCCGGTATTTGTCAGCTTCTTTGTTTTTTCTAATGTTATGTACTTATTTCTACTGAGCCAATCAATGTAGGCAATAAGGTAGGTGTTGCTAAAATGAAGAGGTTTTTTTCTGCCAAGATACTTGTTCTTTAACTGAGAGATTGTTAGCCCATCTTCTGCTTTATTTAGGCACTTCATTAATTCAAAAATATGGATCTTGTCCTTTTCTTTGACTTCGAGGGCTGATTGATAGCTTCCTAAACGTTGCTTCATCGCTTGGAGTGTTACAGGCAAATTAGGTACACCTTTCCTAGCAAACAAGTTATTGGTGTACCTATAGAAAAGCTTTGACCAAAAAGGCACAAAAAGAGGACACCAAATTGAACCAAAACAGACCAATCCATTGGAACATTACCGTACCAGAAATACTTAACGATGCTTTGGAAGAAGCTGTCAAGCAAGGTGGCTATCGAACCAAAAATGAGTATGTAAGAGCCGCTGTCAGAAGAATGCTCGAAACTCAAAAAAAAGACCAATGTCGGAGCTAAAATAATTGAGAAATGACAAATTGGGTGACAGTAAGCAGCATTGGAAGTATCAGCAGCATTGTTCCGAGTATATTCTTCGCACCCTCAAGACATCCAACTATGCTTTGACTTATGCAGACTTTGGCAAAATCTATAGTTATGGAACGCTTCGCAACGAAATGAATGAACATGTCAAACAAGGAAAGGTCTTATCGCTTCCAAAAGAATGGCCTAAACGGTTTATTCTGGTAGATTGGGTTTCTCGTCCTGAATATGGTTGTGTTCAGAGAAATGACAAAAGGAGTACGGTGGGTAGATTCGACTTTTTGTCATATCTAGAAAGCTTGGATTGGACTTCGCCTTTATCGGTTCATAATTTGAAGTTATGTTTTCCTGTTTATCAATTTCGTTGGCTGGGTACTGGCTGGACGTACTACAGCGACAGCAAGAGTTACTCTCGGGTTCTTGAATTATCATACCCAGTAAAAGTCCAATGCTTTGACACAGGAACTGTCTTAATGAGCGTAAAGTGTAGCACCAGACCATTTCCACTTGACGTTAACGGACTTTTGGCTCTATCAAACTTGCTTGTAGAAGTCAAATGCGCTCTTCATGCAACCTGCATTCCTGAACCGATGACCTGGAACATAGTTCATTGGCATCTTAACCGCGATAGTGAACAGTTAATGGGAGATTGCGTAGGCGTCCACCTGACTTTCAGAGACTTATTTGATGATTCAGCCCAATTCTACTACAAAAGAGAACTCAACAAGGTACGCGCAGAAGTAAGCCAAAGTCCAAAGCGCTCTATCCAAGAAGTGTTTGAGAACATCCTGAACCGAGATAACGCCGACAAAGGTGGAAAATTGAAATGCTGAAAGCGTTAGTCATCATGCCCAACGAAAAAACCAAAGAAATAGGAAGCATATTAGCGGTGGCAAGAGATACAGCCAGAAAACGCGAAAACTCAACAATTAATCCACCTATTCGTGCTCTGCAATTTATTGCTGAACTTGAAGTCTTTGTTGCAGTTTACGAAGTAGTAGAGAAAAAAAACCCTGACCAGAAGGGCATTGGGTGAAAATGATTGGCTGAGGGAGAGGTTGGCTTCCAAAATCAGGATTCGAGCGTTCTTGGCATAAAGCAAGATACAGACGGGAAGTCGGATGAGAATAGGACAAGCCGCTTGCACCAACCCCCAAAACAGCCAATCATAGAATGCCCTGATTGTTCCTCAGAGCGTCTCTACAAGGATGGTTTACGTTATCCTTCAGACGTCGAGCCTATTCAACGGTGGCTCTGCAGGGACTGCGGTTACAGATTTTCTGAAAAACCATTACAAGAAAGTCATAAATGGTCAATAAATATCCCAACAACCTTACCTTCTAGTCGCCAAATATGCGCATTAGAGGCGAAAAATTTGGATTCTGCAATGGAAACAAAAACCGTTGCGGGATTGGAGAAAATCACTGAAGCAGACATTAAAGGTAAACTACTGCAATTTGCGTTCTATTGCAAAAAAGAAGGCTTAAAAGAAATAACCACTCGCACTTTCACCACAGCAATAAGAAGCATATCAAGATACACCCAATCAATCACTGACCCAGAAAGCGTAAAAGAAGCCCTTGCAAAAATGACGGTTACCGAAAACACAAAATTCCTCTACAGTTGTGCCTACACTAGATTTCTAAGTTTTCTTGGGAAAACGTGGAAAGCACCCAAATACGACTTTGTTGAAAAACTACCTGAATTTCTGCCGACTGAAATTGAGCTAGACCAACTTATTGCTGGATGCGGAAGAAGGGTAAGTGCACTCTTGCAATTGATAAAAGAAACAGGTATGCGGCTCGGAGAATGTCTAAGGTTAACCTGGATCTGTATCAACCTTGACACGCGAATTATAACCTTAACGCAAGCTGAAAAACGCAGCTCACCCAGGGTCTTCGCCGTATCAACAACGCTGATAGGAATGCTCAATAGTTTGCCTAGACAAAACGACAAAGTCTTCGGACGAATGAACAAGAGCAGCGCAACGACGTGCCTAATTAACCAGAGAAAACGGATCGCTGCAAGGATAAATAATCCTAGAATCGGAAAAATCCACTTCCACCTTATCCGCCACTGGTTTGCAACCATGCAATATCATAAAACACATGACATCCATTTTGTCGCAAAACTGCTAGGACATAAACATACCATGACTACTGAAATCTACATTAACATGGAAAAAATGGCGTTCAACGTAACTTCTGATGAATATACAGTTAAGGTTGCAACAACTCTCGACGAAGCCTGCAAATTCTTAGAAGTTGGCTTTGAATACGTAACAGAAATCGATGGAAATAAGCTGTTTAGAAAGCGAAAATGACAATCGGAAAACTGAAAAGATACCTTAATGCTAAAAACTTTACCTTAATCTATATATGCGTGTTGTCCAGAATTGCATTTAACAGAACTGTACTGTGGTGAGCGTATGAGCAGACCAGTAGATGTTGGAGAATTACGCGTTGGCGGCTACATGATGATTGAGGGCGAACCCTGCCGCATAGTAGATATTGCTAAATCTAAACCTGGAAAACACGGGTCAGCCAAAGCAAGAATCGTTGCAATAGGTGTCTTTGACGGTCAAAAACGGCAATTTGTAAAACCAGTCGACCTTGGCGCAGAAGTCCCTATAATTGATAAAAGAGCGGGTCAAGTCTTCGCTATCAATCCTACTGGTGTGCAAATAATGGACCTTGAAACCTACGAGTACTTGGATGCACCTTTCCCTGACGAGCCTGAACTTAAAGCTAAGCTTGTTGCAGGCGCAGAAATTGAGTACTGGGCAATACTTGGTAAAGTTAAGATTGTTCGAGTGAAATAATCAATTTCCTATTTGCTTCTCTTACTTTTAAAATCTTTATTCTTAAGTTAAGTCAAAAGGAACAGTATTGTTTGCTTTAATTTTTCTTTTCATGAACAGTCTAACATTTGCGGTTGTCCGCTAAAGATTTTTCCATGCAGTAAAAGCTTGATTTAGACAAAAAAAGGCGAAAAAAGTCCTAAATTCCATTTCCAATGAATCAGCAAACAATCGCGCCTTTATCAACAGCAAATAGTTAGAAATTGCTAATTTGTTTTTTCAGTCGTTTGAACATGCTTTTGCGTTTTTAACGGCAACGTTTATAACTTAACCTACTATCTTGTAAAGGCGCGAAGCGGAAGTACTATGGGACATCGTAAAACTCATGCTCCAAAACATGGTTCATTAGCCTATTTGCCAAGGCATCGTGCAAAGAAGCCAACAGCACGAATCAGATACTGGCCAGAAATCAAATCTGACTCTCCTAAACTTTTAGGTTTTTCAGCAGCCTACAAGGCAGGCATGACTTATGTATTCACTATCGAGGACCGTAAACGTTCTCCTCATTTTGGAAAAGAAGTTGCGCGAGCAGCAACCATACTAGAAACGCCACCTATCCTTATCTGTGGCATTAGAACTTACACTAAAACACCATACGGGCTCCAGAACATATCGGAAGCTTGGATGAAAGACCCACCAGCCATACTAGACCGAAAACTAGTTCTACCGGACAACTTCAACACAGAAGCAATGCTCGAGAAACTCATGCAAAACCTCGAACAAACAAACATAGTTCGAGTAATCGCTGCCACACAACCATCACAAACTAGCCTCTCAAAGAAGAAGCCTGAAACAAGCGAAATCCAAATCGGCGGTGGAACAATCGCTCAGCAATTCGAGTATGCTAAGCAGCTTTTAGGAAAAACCGTGACGCCTGAAGAAGTCTTTAAAGATGGACAATACATCGACGTCGGCGGAATCACGGTGGGTAAAGGTTTCCAAGGTCCAGTTAAACGTTGGGGAGTAACAATTCTGCAGCATAAAGGCAGAAAAACAAAGCGGGGCATCGCAACTTTAGGTCCATGGAACCCTCACCATTTGATGTACTCAATTCCAAGAGCGGGACAGATGGGTTATCACCAACGAATCGAATTCAACAAGCGCATACTAAAAATCGGTAAAGACGGCAAAGAGGTCACCGTTAAAGGCGGCTTCATCCGTTACGGCGAAGTAAACGGACCATACATACTAATCTCAGGAAGCATCCCCGGCACAGAAAAACGTCAAATCCGCCTCCGCGTTCCAGCACGTCCACCCACTGAAATACCGGAAGTACCACCGCAAGTAACATATATCTCACTGGAGTCCCCACAAGGAAAATAAGGTGAAAAATGCCATGGGACAAAAAACAGCAGAAATCTTTGACTTGCAAGGCAAATCAACGGGTAAAATTACGCTTCCAAGCGTCTTCTCAACTCCTCTAAGGCCAGATGTAATAAAACGCGCTGTCTTAGCTATCCAATCCAACAGAAGGCAAAAGCAAGGCAGAGACCCCATGGCTGGCAAGAAAACCACTGCAGAATCACGTGGAACAGGCAGCGCAACAGCAAGAGTTCCACGCATGAAAAGTGGCGCTGGAAGAGCAGCTTTTGCTCCTAGCACCGTTAAAGGAAGACAACCCCATCCACCAAGAGTAGAGACGAAAATCCTACGTGCTATTCCAAAGAAAGAAGCCAAATTAGCTTTAACATCAGCCATCGCCGCAACAGCGCAAAAAGAAACCGTGACTTCCCGCGGACACAAAATCGGGAACGTTCAGCAGTTTCCACTAGTTGTTGAGGATGCCTTTGAAAGTTTAACGAAGGCAAAAGAAGTCGAAGAAGCATTCACCAACCTTGGCATAGCCGAGGACTTAACCAGAGTTCGTGATAGCCGCAACATTAGGGCAGGCAAAGGTAAACGTAGAGGCAGAAAAATGAAGCAAGCTGTTGGGCCACTCATCGTAGTTGTCAACAGAAAAAGCTTAGTTAACGCTGCCAGCAACCTTCCAGGCGTAGAAATAACAACTGTAGCTAAACTTAACACTGAAATGCTCGCACCGGGAACTCACCCAGGACGATTAACCGTTTGGACTAACGGCGCTATCGAAAAATTAACCACTCTTTATGGGGAACAGATGTAATGGATATTAATGACATAATTAGTTTTCCGTTGATGACGGAATCCGCCAGCGTAATGGTTGAAAAAGACAACAAACTAGTCTTCATCGTTAACTTCAAAGCAGGCAAAACCGATGTCAAACGCGCTGTTGAGCAGCTTTACGAAGTTAAAGTCAGCAAAATAAACATGCTCATTACCCCGCAAGGCGTAAAGAAAGCGTTCGTTAAGCTTAAACCAGAATTCAGAGCTTCAGATTTAGCAATTAAACTTGGAATACTCTAAACATATAGAAGGCATGACTTATGGGAAAACGAATTCGTGTTCAAAGAAGGGGTCGCGGTGGAAGAAACTTCCGCGCTTCAACTCACAAACGTGTTGCTCCTGCAAAGTACCCTGCAATAGCTCCTAAACAAACTTTTGATGCTTCAATAATGGGCACAATAGCAGAGCTTGTACATGATCCAGGCCGCGGCGCACCGCTTTCA
This sequence comes from Candidatus Bathyarchaeota archaeon, assembly GCA_003151735.1. GTDB lineage: Archaea > Thermoproteota > Bathyarchaeia > Bathyarchaeales > Bathycorpusculaceae > Bathycorpusculum. The sequence continues at coordinate 67,608 of PLYI01000118.1, forward strand.
CTGGTCAAATTCGAAAATGGATTATCCATTTATACGGTTGTTCCTGAAGGTGTGTTCACTGGGCAACAAATCTGTCTCGGAGGAAAAGCTCCAGCTGAAATCGGCAACATTATCCCGTTGGGAAAAGTTCCTGAAGGAACGATTGTTTGCGATCTTGAGCTTCGTCCAGGTGACGGAGGAAAAATGGCAAAGTCTTCAGGCGCCTACGCCACCGTTGTCGGCCACACTCCGCAAGGCACCATGATTCGTTTGCCATCTGGAAGAACACGCTATGTTGACGATTACTGTTTATCAACTGTCGGTGTAATTTCTGCTGCTGGACGCATCGAGAAACCGTTCCTTAAAGCAGGCTCAAAATTCCACCTGATGAGAGCAAAAGGTCACACTTACCCAAGAACAAGCGGTCGCAAAATGGTTCCAGCATGTCACCCATACGGAAGCAGCAAACGCAGTTCTCGTAGATGCACAACAACCTCGCATGGCGCTCCACCAGGACAGAAAGTCGGATTGATCGCTGCAAGAGGTCCAGGACAGAAGAAGAAACGGGCAATACGCTAAGGAAACTATAATAGAGGATAAAATCAAGTTAAGGAATGTTGAAAGATGCCGAAAGAATTTAGTTACCGTGGACACAGCCTTGCCAGTTTAACAGGCATGTCTATGGATGAATTCATCAATTTGCTTCCCTCACGCCAACGAAGAAGCCTACAACGCGGATTAACTCCAGAACAACGCATACTGCTCGAGAAACTACGTGAAGCTAAAGAAGCCCAAAAACAAGGCAAAGACGTCAGCTTAAAGACACATGTCCGAGACCTAATCATTCTGCCAGAGATGGTAGGCACAAAAATCGGCGTTCACAACGGCAAAGAATTCGTCGCCATGGAAATTAGGCCAGAAATGATCGGTCACTACCTCGGTGAATTCGCCATAACTAACAAGCCTGTTAGGCATGGAACCCCTGGTATCGGTGCGTCACGTTCATCAATGTATGTGCCGCTAAAATAAAACAGTTTTTTCTTTATTTTTCTTCTTTGTTTTGTTGATGCTTTCTTATACAGAACCAATCTACCCATTTTCAACATGTTAATGACTGAAAAAACTTCAATACCGACCTACCCCTCTTAGTGATCTTCGACATCCCCTCTATCTTTTCTGCAATGAACCTTTATTAAGCTCCAAATATAGCATTCTTTGTTAATAGTTAATTTAAGTGATATTGGAGTTTTTTAATTCATTCTCAGTTTTGCGGGAATTTAGTAAGTGTTAATAGTGGCTTTCAAAATAGTTTCTATTGAGGCTTTTTCTGTTGTATAGTTCTCAGTCGTGCGTATCGCATTTTTGCAACCTTTGTTCGGGCGATAATCAACGGGATGTTTTGCTCGTTTTTCCTGGAAAGTTCAAGTCTCCCGACCCTCAAGTTCCGCTTGCCCTTTTGCACATTGCCTCTTCCCTTAAGCAGAGTGGTTTTAGCGTGCGTATTCTTGACATGCGCCTTGACGATTACCATCATGTTCAAGTGGGGAATCCTGTTTTTGTGGGCATTAGCTGCATGAGCGGCTTACAAATTAAGTATGCCCTAGAGTTTGCGCGGCATGTAAGGATGCAGAATCCTTCTTGTCCCCTTGTTTGGGGAGGTGTTCATCCGACACTGCTCCCTGAGCAAACAGCGGTTAATGATTTCGTTGACATAGTGGTTCGTGGAGAAGGCGAATTGATTATCAAAGACTTAGCAATGGCGTTTGCCCTAAACCGACCGCTCGACGATGTAGCAGGCATCACCTACACCCTTAACGGTGTAATCAAACGCAACCCAGACGGAAAAGTAATCGACTTAGACGCTATTCCTATCGTTTTACCTTATGAACTTCTCCAAATGGACAAGTATCCTTCTTTTAGGTCAGGACGCTTTCATGTTCAAACCAGTCGGGGCTGTCCCCATCGATGCGGCTTCTGCTACAACTCAATCTTCAACAAGAACAGGTGGAGGGGCAAATCTGCAAAGCGTGTTCTTGACGAAATCCAATACATACTACAAAAATATCCGCACATTAAAATTATCGATCCCATCGACGACAACGTTTTCGTCGACGAGTACCGTGTTAAAGAAATATGCCAAGGACTTATAAACAGAAAAATTGGTGTTCAGTGGCGGGCTAACTGCCGGTTTGATTACTTAGCTACTTACGATAAGAGTTTTCTTGAGCTCTTAGTGAGGGCTGGATGTGTTGAGTTGGATTTTGGGGGCGAATCAGGCTCAGACCGTCTCCAGAAACTTATATGCAAGGATGTGACGGCAGAGGAAATGTTACAGTCAGTTGGGAACCTTAGGCGTTGGGCGCCATCCATCGAGCCCTATGTTTCTTGGATGAGCGGCTTACCTGGAGAAACTGATGAGGATTTAGCTGAAACTTTTGATTTAATGGATAGGATGCGTGAGGTAAATCCTAAAACCCAGCATTACGGAATATTCGTTTACACACCTTTCCCAAGCACAGTTATGCAGTATCTGCCATCGGAGTTTACGCCGCCACAAACGCTTGAAGAATGGGGCAGCATAGAAGTTTTCCATTTCAACCCGCCATGGCACAGCAAAGCACAAATCGAAAAGCTACACACTATTTCGGCAGTTACTCGTCTAGCGTTCTTTCCTGAATCAAGAATTAAAGAACGAGATTTTGCCTACAAATTTGCTTATGGCGTGATGAATAGAGTTGAAAAATATCGGTGGCGCCACAGAAACTTCGCGTTTCCAATTGAATTAAAAGTTGCCGACGCTGTGGCAAGGAAGTTTAAGGGGTTTCTTTAAGCGCTGTAGTCTCGTCCTTCAGGCTTTGTGCTTACAGGTTTTCCAGCTTCAGGAATCTGCGGCAGTGGAATTGGCGGCGGAATATTCAGTGTCCTTGAGATGAGTACTGATTCGATGAAGATAACGTTGGATATCGACTGAATTATTATCTGGGCTGGCGGCTTCTTCTGTTCATAATCTTTGAGGGCTTTGTCTACTTCGCTTTTTTCGCCATTTACGTAAGCGGTACCTTTCAAGCTCATCTGAGCAATGGAAGGATTATAAGTAATCGACAAAACAAACGGCACCTCAAGAGATTCGTCCTGCTTTTTTTCCATACCAACAACGTTAATGTTAGTGCCAATCTGAATGGGCGGTACTGGCTTTCGGATATCCCAAAAGCGTTCCGCAGAAACGCTAGTTATGACTACGTTTACTCTAAGCATGATAGGTCAAAAAAGAATAATTGCTGTTGGAAGATTTAAAACTGCTTACTGTTTATTTCTGCTTGTAGCGTGTAAAGCCACAGTGGCCGCAAGTGTACCTGTCATGGTGATCTGCCATGAAATATCCCGGTCCACAACGCTCGCAAGTTGGGCGTGTCCTAGAAACCTTTTCTCCTTCAGCCTTGTACATTGCACGCACGCCTTTTTCCTCTTTATGTTTCTTTTCGCGTTTCTTCTCTGGCTTGGCTTTTGACGCTGGCACCGCTTCTGCTGCTGGAGCTGCCGCGGCTGCTGGTTTCGCTGGCTCTTCTTTCTTTGCTGCTTCTTCTTTTTTAGGTGATGGTTTAACTGGCATTATGCAGACGCCTCTTTGGGCTTTTCAGGTGGGCTGTTACGTTTCCTGATGTATTCAGGTTCAACTAGTTTTGATTGATTAACGGACTGGTAAACGTTAGCAACTCCAACTGTTATGCTGGTTCCTGTTTTGGTGCGCATTCTTTTAATGAAAACAACATCATCGCCAAGTTTCATTTCCATAGCTACGGCTTTCTTTACCTCTAGCCTTGGGGGAGTTTTCTCTTTTGGACCCGAAGCAATGGTGAAGCCTACTTCTTTCCGTTTCAGAAGCGGGTTATCCTTGATTGAATCTATTTTGACTTGCATTAATGTTCACTTAAGGCGTAAATTCATACATTATTCTTCTTATTTAGCTTTTCGAAGATTTCATGGCGTTTAGGAACTCTTGAGCATGAGCTTTTTTCTGAGAAGTTACTTTAACGACTACAATACCGAAATTAGGCTGCCCATAGACCACAAAAGCGTTTTCGGGTGAATACAAAACTGCTATAAGCGTAAGCAAGTCTTCCTCGCCCTTTATTACGATATGCGTGTGCTCATCGCTTTCTAAAGCCTCCTTCACGGCAAAGATTGCTTCTTGGGTTATTGTTCCCTGCGGATTATCAATGTAAACCGTTTTTTCTACCTCAGCTTCCTGCGGCAGTTTTTGTTCTCTCATAGAGATGTTGTCGATGATTGACAACTGAGGATGGATGCTGTGTTTGTGGAGGTTGCGGGAAACTATGTCCCCGACAGAAATTATTTTGGGCGGCTTTTCTTTTTCAACCAGTTCCTTCATTTTAGCCATCGTTTGTTCAGGTGTGCCTTGGATTAGGCTGCCGAAGGGCTCTTTTAGTTTTATGCGAAGCTGTGGCGTTAGGGTGAAGGCTATGGTCATCTTTTGAACCTTACAAAAAAGGAAATGCTCGGTAGGTTAAGAAGCTACCGCGGTGAAACAGAAAGGTTAACGAACTTTTAGGGCGTATCGGCCTTTCTCTTTAATGTTCATTGCTTTTGCAATAGCTGAGGTTTCAGGGTCAAACATGATTACTAAGCCGCTGAAGTCTTCGCTGAAATTCGTTGCTTTACATCTTGAGCAAACGTTGTCTTTTGTTATGTAATGACAACTTGTACATGCTTTTTCACTCATTTATCATGTCTCCTTTATGCTGCTTTGTCTGGGTTTTCAGCTGGTTTTTTTTCAGGTGCCCCTTTAGCTTGATCCATCTTTAACCAGTCTAATTTGCCAAGGAATGGTTGTCTTGCAGTGACACCGATTTTGCCTGAGCTTCCGATTCTGCCCAAAGACACGGCGGTTATTCTGACGCGTACTTGGTCGCCTGTTATTAGCTTACGTTTAGTTTCTTTCCCCAACAGGACGCCTTGTTTCTCGTCGTATGAGATGTAGTCGTCCATAAGCTGTGAGACGTGGAGAAGTGCGTCGACGGGTCCGATGCGGACAAAAGCGCCGAAGTCAGCGATTTCAACAACGTCTCCTTCTACGACCTCTTGAATTATCGGGTAGAATGCCAGTAGCGAAAAGGTTACTTTATGGAATGTAGCGCCGTCGCCAGGTATGATTTTGCCAATCGGGCTAACTTGTATGCCTGTGACTGCTATAACGTACCCTAATTCTTCATCCACAATTCCCTCGTACTTTTGCTTAACTTGTTCACGGCCAACTTTTTCAAGCGGCTTGCCGAAGGTTTCGGGTGGAATGCGAATAGTGTCTTGAAGAGTAATCAGTTTAAACATTTAAGATATCATCCCGTCAATGTCTAGACGCGATTTTTGTCTCACATAAATCACTGGCACACTTATATCTCTTAGCTTCTTCTTTAATTGTATATCGTTTGTAAAAACAGGAGAATTCCAGTTTTTAGCCACCTTGACAATGGCGTCGTCAGTAGTTAGCCTTTCATCGTTTTCAACTGGCACATACTTGCATTTTTCAGCAAGTTTTAACGCAAAAATTGCTTCCCTGTGAATCTTAGGCGAATCCTTAGCTGCAAGAACTTCGAGCTCACGCTTAACAGTTGAAAGCAAAACAAACTCAACATTCCGATTCACCAGCCGCTTTAGCTCCTCAAAAATATCAATCTTAAGTTCAAGCGGAGCAAACAGGGCGTTGGAATCCAAAATCACCTTTAGGGGTTTCGTTTTTTTAGGCGATGGTGCTGACAACTATTTTGCTCCTCTTTTCTTAACGTAGTTTTGGATGCTTAAACGTTTTGTTACGGAGTTTTTGCCTGTGTTTTGGTATTACTTTAAATAGATAAAACAAATGACTTGAGCACACCCAGGTGAACGTATTGATTCGCGAGAAATCATGTGGCGCTGTTATATACCATAAAAAAGAAGACCAAACCAAATATCTTCTCCTCAATTACGCAGCGGGACACTGGGATTTTGTCAAAGGCAACGTTGAAGCAGGCGAAACAGAAAAAGAAACCGTACTTCGCGAACTACAAGAGGAAACAGGCATAACCGACGCCGCATTCATTGACGGCTTCAAGGAAACCATAGCTTACTTCTACAGAAGGCAAGGTCAAACGGTCCATAAAGAAGTCGTGTTCTTCATAATGGAGTCACACACAGAAAAAGTCGTTTTATCGTTCGAGCATGTGGGTTACATTTGGCTGGATTATAACGCTGCCATGGAAAAACTAAACTTCAAAAACGCCAGAGACGTGCTGCAGAAAGCACATGAGTTTCTAAAGAAAAAGGGCATGGTGAAAGACTAAGACTTATTTGACAAGTCCGTAACCGATGAGTCTCCACCGCGCTGTTATTTTTCTGCTAATGGCAACTCTTGAGCCTGGCAACGCGCAAATCGGCCTAGTCAACTTTACTTTAATCACGTTCTGTTTGATTGAGATAACTTTGCCAACGTTCACAGCAGAACCAACATGAAGCAACAGAGCTTCGTCCGGGTTAATTTTTTCAACTTTCAACAGCTCCTTGGTTCCAACTGCCCGCTCCAAAACATGGGTTTCTAATGTAAGCTCTGTTAATGTCGGTGGAAGCTGTCCTGTTCTTCCTGCAATGCTGCCTGTTAAACCGTCTGCTTTTGAATAGGATGGGTCAAGGCATGTTCCTACGCCGACAAGACCGCCGCATGTGGCTTCTTTAACCTGTTGATCGCCAGCATTGAGGCTGACTATTTCGCTGATTAACGGGTCGTAGACTGTTTTGCCTTCTCGCTCAGCCATCACGCCTGGGCGAATTTCTATTTCTTCTCCGACGGCAAATTTGCCCTGTGCTATGGTTCCGCCAACGATGCCGCCTTCCAACCCCTCAATGGTGGTTCCAGGTTTGTTAACGTCAAATGAGCGGATGATGAACATCATAGGAGGCTTGGTTTCATCCCTCTTTGGGGTGGGAATTATGATTTGCATCGCAGTGAGTAGAACGTCTATGTTTATTCCTCGTTGGGCTGAGATTGGAATAATCGGAGCGTTTTCTGCGATGGTGCTTTTAACGAAGGCTTTTATTTCTTTGTAGCTTTCTACAGCTCTTTTCTCGTCGACTATGTCGATTTTGTTCTGCACGATAATTAGGTTCTTTATGCCACTAACTTCCGCGGCTGCAAGATGCTCTCGTGTCTGTGGTTGAGGACACGGCTCATCTGCGGCAATGACTAGGATCGCGCCGTCCATTATTGCTGCCCCCGAAAGCATTGTTGCCATTAAGGCCTCGTGGCCTGGTGCATCAACAAAGCTTATGGCGCGGACAAATTCTGCTTCTGAATTGCAGTTTTCACAAAAAGGTTTAATGGTAAAGTTTTTCGGCGGCTCGCATTTTGGGCACTTGTAAATCGGCATGTCTGCATAGCCGAGTTTTATAGTGATGCCTCTTTTGAGTTCTTCACTGTGTCGTGACGCCCACGTGCCAGTTAAAGCTTGGACCAAAGTGGTTTTTCCGTGGTCTACATGTCCGATGGTGCCAATGTTAACCTCGGGTTGACGAGGCATGGTTACACTTTTCTTCTTTGCTTTCTCAGCCATTCATAGTTCGCCTTGAAATATACGGTTCCTTAATACTCGGGCTCAAATTAACCTTTCTTATATGAATCGCCTTTTAATTAGTACATACAGGATATCCGGGTTCGGACCCTATTTCTTCTCACAACTACGACAATTAAGTTGTCGATGCGCTTTCGGGCGTGCTAAAACACAAGAAAAAGAACCTGAGAAAGAATACTCGACGTGAATAGCGCGCTCATGTATAAGATGGAAATTCCAATATAATAAAAATAGTGATCTTTTATGGCTTCTATAAGATTAAAATGGCAAAATCTCCCGCACAATCCCCTTTTTTTTTATCTCTTAATCTATATTAACCTTTTAAGTGGTGACGTTTCCATTTTCCGCACTTCTTCCCTTTTTTTCATCTGAACCATTTATGTTGCCTTCAGCCTTTGATCGAGTTTTCTCCAAACCCAAAAATTGAGCTTAAAATCAGCCCTTGCACTTACAAGTTATGGAGCATCTTTCGAAGTTATCATTATTTAAACACAAACATTGTGAAATCAGCACGATGCTTCACCGCTCTCTATAAAGATAAACCAGTTGCGTTCATAGCCTTAATTATCAACCCGTACGGAGGCAAATACTACCGTGTCTCACGGCTTGTTGTGCTTCCAGACTACCAGGGTATAGGCATAGGGACAAAACTCTTAACAGCTATAGCAAAATACTGGACAACTAAAACACAAATGCCCTTATTCCTTATCACAAGTAACCCTCAACTAAAACAACTGCATAAACGGTCAAAATGGGCTTTAACACGTTATGGGCACGTTGGGAAAGGAGGATTAGAACTCCGCCTTAAACTCAAGACACACCAGTCAACAAGCATCAACCGTCAAACCTTCAGTTTCAGGTATAACCCGGAACTCATACACCGTAACAACACCGCTTCCTAACTTTTTAAAATCCATATTAACAAACTTTAAAAACTCCTCCTTATCCACGAAGCCTTCCTTTCGTGCATCAGCCTCAGAAATATCGCAAAGCATCTGACTAAACACCCGGGTAATTAGCACCTTACAAAACGGTTCCCCTAACATATCTGATTTGCAAGCCTGGATAGAATCAACCTTCCGAATATTCTTCTTATGCATCCGCCTCGTCTGGGTTTTACGGCCAGCAAGAATATCCTCAATAAAACATCGTTTAAACAGCAACATTAACAGATTCCTCCTGCTTGAACTTTGCGGAGAACAATAAGCTTCGCCCGGTCAAAGTAGCCGCCTTCCCTGAGCTCGCATCGTTCAGGCGTAACGGGGCAATCCCAAGTACGCATTTGCTCCTGCATAAAGAGCTCTTGCGCCTTCACCCAAATGCGCTCACGAACTTTGCGCCAAGAAAAAGAAGACGCTAATAATCCTCCGGGAGCATAATGGTGTAGGCGCCTGTTTCGTTTTGGGCGATAAAGATTTTCTGTTTCTTGCCTGTGGGCAACTCGATTTGTCCGCTGCAGAAGTAGTCGTCAGCTGGTTTGCGACAGTAAATCATTAACGCTCCCATAATCAGGTCGATGACGTTTGGGATGTTGACGGTTGAGCCTGTTTTGGTTTCGTCAAAATATGAACTCATCAGGTTTGCGGTTGCGTATTTGAAGGGGTTCTTTGGCAGATACTTTCGAACCTGGTCGAGGTCAAATAGTAATCCGTCTTCAACTGCTTGATTGCTGGTATAAGTATATGCGATATCTTCGGGTTTAAAAAATTCGTTTAATTGCTTAGTCATGTTCACCCTATCCTCAAAAATGCTTTAAGGCAAACCACATACTTAAAGCTGGGTTCAATAAAAGGTGTTCTTGCAAAGATCAGCCTAAAAATAAGCCTATTTGAGGATAGACCCCATAATAGGCAACCAAGGCAAAAAATATGCAACATCACTTATATCGTTAAATCATAGATGTAATAAAAAGTGGCACCCTTGACTATCCAAGATAAAGTGAAAGAAACTGAAAGAACTCCCACAGTTAAACAGCTTCAACGACGCAAACGCACAATAGAACTCAGCTGCAAAGGCTTAACTATCCCTCAAATAAACAACGCCCTCCACCAAGAAAACTTTGAAACAAGCGAACACACAGTTTTTGATGACCTCCACAGCCAAACAGCCGACGAGTATCGAGAAGAGTTGGAGCGGCAACAACGTGCCGACATCACAATGGCGCAAAAGGACCTAAAGCTTCGCCTTGAATACCGCGACAGAATGATAGACCGTTTGACGCCTAAGAAAATCGAGCAGAAAATAGAGGGTGGCGAAATCTTTAGGGTGGAGATAGTTGATAACAGCAAACAGCCAGCTCATCGAGTTTAGACTTCATCCCAAACAACTCGAAATATACCATGACGCGCACCGCTACAAATTGGTTCAGGCAGGTCGCCGTTTCGGCAAAACCCAGCTTGCATGGACTATATGCCTTATCTTTATGCTTCAGAACCCAGGTTGCCTTCTCTGGTGGGTAGCGCCATTATACAAAGAGTTGATTCCAGCGACTAAAACAGTGCGGGACATCACGCCTAAACCATGGGTTAAGAAGCAGCTGGAAAACAGTGAGATAATCAGGTACATTAAACTCTTCAATGGGTCCGAATGTTTCTTTCACAGCGCCGATAGAGAAGATTCCCTTAGAGGTTCAGGTATTCATGGCTTAGTCGTAGACGAAGCACCTATCCTAAAACAAAACCGTTGGGAATCAGAACTCAAACCCTCACTCATAGATTACAATGGCTGGGCACTTTTCATCGGCACCCCACGGGGAACAACATGGTTCACTAAACTATTCACCCGGGGACAAGACCCATTGAATATGGAATATAAAAGTTGGCAGCTAAGCAGTTATAGCAATAGCACTGAGCAAGGTGGCTTCTTACCTAAAGCGAATATAGACGCCATCGCAAACGACATGCCCGAGCTGCTTAGGCGCCAGGAAATCAATGCTGAAACATTGGAGGGTGAAGGAGTAGTTTTCCGCAATATTGTAAACAGGATAAAACCTGACAAAGAAATAAAGCCGTATCAAATCGGCGAAATAATTGTGGTTGGCAGCGACTTAGCGAAAAACGTGGATTACTACGTTAACATAGCGCTTCGCTTAAACGGTGAAGTTGTTGGGTTTGAGAGGTACAATAAATTGGATTGGCCTTTTATGCGTAAACGCGGCATAGAGTTTTGTAAGCGGTTCGGAAACGCATATTTATTGATTGACTCGTCAGGCGTTGGAGACCCTGTGTTTGACGAACTGAAAAGGGAATATGGCAAAGTTGAAGGCTACAAGTTCACTAGCCCAACCAAAAAAGCCCTGATAGAAAATCTTAGCATCATGCTTGATAACGGCGAAATCACGTTTCCAGGCAACCCTGAAACAAAAGAGTTCAGCACCACACTTAACCCAGATTTCAATGTGCTGAAAACGGAGTTGGAAAGCTTCACCTACGACCTTTTACCATCTGGACTTATCCATTACGGAGCTCCTGAAGGATTGCATGATGACTGTGTTGTAGCCTTGGCTCTTGCAGCATTCATGATTAAACAACGCAAGTTTATTGCTCCGCTTGGGGCTTTCAGATTTGGGTGACTAAATAAATAGCAGTGTTGAAAATTAAGAAGGATTTGTAACACGACAACGCATAGCCAGCTTACGAAATCCACGTTATTTAGGCTATTAATGAAAACCAAGAATCTTGCTGAGTTTATCCAAAGCTCTGTCTGATGCTTCTTTATCTGGAAACTCGATGTCTTCTTCTTTCAATTCGGTGCCGGCAAAAAGGCACAGTGCCTCCATGCCCATCCGCTTTGACAAACCAAACACCAGCCCTGAGAAGCCCATGAAGGGCCCTTTGTATCCTATGTCGATACCATATTTTTCTTTTATCTCTGCAACTAATTCTTTACTGGTAGCGGCTCCACATATTTTCTTGTCTTTTGAACCATAACCTGCAACAACTATTATACGTTTGACGTGGTTTTCAGCTAAAAAATTGAGCACTTTTACTGCAACTTCATATTGGCCTTCAAAATTTGCGTGATATCCTTTTGTAATGATTAAAGAAGGAGTGGAACAAGCGTAGAATTGGACTTTAGGAAAGTCTGCTTCGCCTGATTCAACGATGACTCCTCCCGTGCCAGGCAACATTGGATGGGCAGCGTAGGAGGGTTTGGTTTGGTAGATAGACGGCATATGCGTAGAATACAAGTCTGCAATTAGCGTTGCTTGGGTTTTAGCTATGAGACTTTCCATAACGAGTTTGCCTATAGACCTTAACCCTGGCGAGCCAACTACAGCTATGGGTTCGATGAGTTCAGCGTCGCCGCGGCGTTCTATCCACGTTTCCTTTTCCATCAATGCATCCTCAGTTTAAGTAACGTAGGCGGGTTTCTTACCTGAACGGGTGATTTCTTCTCGTATTCGATGCTCAATTTCAACCATTTTTGCAATTGCCTCATCCATCTGCACCGCCTGCTTTTCCATGGGTTCCATGTCTACTTTCAAATTCAACATTGAAGTTAAAACTTTCAGAGCTGCCTTTGCTGCCCGGGGATCTATAACATCTCCAGTTGTAGTCTGATACCCGCGAGTTTCCGCAAGCAAACACACGCCTTCCACGTTTTTCTTTTTGGCGAGACCCATTATTACGCCATTTTCGCCACCGATGATGCCATTATTTAGAAGTTGGGCGCCATGTGCCTTAGCTTCTTCAAGCAAAGCTAACGTTGTCGTAGTGCAGTAGACGTTTGGCGCCTCAAAGGATCTCTCCGTTATGTATGCTGCAATGGAGTATACTCTTTGTACGCCATTGGTGATTGCCCAGTCCAAAACTGCATCCGCTATCTCGTATTGGCCCTCAGGTGAATAAGCCTGTGAGTTGCCGGTGAGAAAAACGATGGTTCGTCCAGATTCGTCTTTGAATTGGTGGAGTTCGTTTCGAAGAAGCTCAACAAGTCCGTCTTCCCTAATAACGACAAAGGGTGGAAAATACTTCGAGTATACTTCCCCGACCAGTTCAGCTTTGAGTTCCTTGGTGAGGTAGTCAACTGAAAGTTTTCCAATGTAGGCTGTTCCAGGCAATCCGCATACGAGTATTAATTGGCTGGGCGTAAACTCTTTTAGCATTTTGATTTCGACGTTCATAAGCTGCAAACCAACTTCAATTCAAGCTAGGTGGTTAACACAAATGAACTTTTTGTTTGCCCATCATCTATTTTCCCTGTTGTAAGAGTCTCTTGCAAGTGCAACTAGTTGAGGGGGTTCTGTGGTTTCTGTAACATGGATATAGCTTCATATAGAGGCGGTTTACAGTTTCCTGAAAACTCAATACAGCATGGTCATGAATAAGGTTAGAGGCTTAGGAAACGTTGCCTGCTTCGCGTTGTATAGTATACTGTGCTTGGTTCTGAACAGAGAGGTGGCAGAGAACATCGGAAGATTCGACAAAGTATAGTTGTTTGACTGACTTTAGGCTTTTAAAGCGTAGTTTGTTTGTTTTGGATTGGCATTGTTTTATTCAAAAACGTCGTTCCGCCCATCAGGATAAACATGTGCATTGCAGTCCGAAGTTAGTCAAATAACTATAGACAATGGCAGATGACTTCTATGTTGGTTTTGGTGTTGGTGTGCGTTCGGGTAGCTGCGAGTAGGTTCCGTCGCTGGTTCGGTAAGCAGCCATTCTACCAATAGTCTCCCATTGGTCGCCTTCAGGGTGGCGGATCTGGACAGTGATTACTTCTGCGGTTGGGTCAGTTTTTCCAGCCCACACCGTTAAGGTTAAGAAATCCCCGTTTGGCAGCTTGGTTCGCATGCTTGCTTTAGGCTGAGACGTGCCAGACATAAATTCACCCTCAAACAACAAACCTTAAGGTTGATTTAAGAGGTAATATCTTTTTCCGCAAAAGAGGGAGATCTTCAGTTCTTTTTCTTTGCGGTTGGTGGTTTTTGCTACTAATTCCGATTGCTCGTGGTCGAAAGGTAATGGTTACACCTATTCTGTCTGTTAATGAATGGAAGCAGGAAGCGAAGGACATGTATGATAGGGTCGACATCAATTCTAAGGTTGGTCCAGTGGTCGATGCGGTTGGCGGCATAGCTGTCGAGTTACTTGCGGAAAAAGCTGCGCGTAACAAGTTTGCGTTTTGTGAAGAAGGGATAGTTCTATATCCTTCAGGTGGACCAATCCTGCATCGCTGGAGTAGGATACGTTCTTTTAGTGCGCACCCAAAAGAGAACCGATTTGATTTCAAAGTGAGCGGGTATATTTCGGCGTTCTCTTTTCACACTTGAGACAAATTCGAAAGTGTCAAACGAGTATTGTCAGAACGGATTGCAGTGAGATGAGGTTCTCGCTAAGTCTTGGTGGCGTATAGGCAGACATCATTTATGCAGTAATTTGTTTGCTTCCCCGATGAATACATACACGCATGAGGTTTCTTTCCAATAGATTACTGAATGATTGATTATATTTGTTTACTGAAGTGATTCAACAATATCTATGATTTCTTTGAAGTCTAAGAGCTGGTAAGCCATCTATGCAATAACCGATGCAACAACAGCTGCTTGCGTAGTACTTGTCGTTTCAGTTATAATTATCCCCTTCATAATGTAACCACGATTGATGCTTATTTGTGATTCACAAAGAATAAGTGATTGAAGCAGAGATGACAATAATTACAGTAAGCTGGGTGTTGGTTTGTCTGGGGTGTTAACTGTAGAGCCTTTGGTTGAGGGTTCAGGTGTTTCCGTTCGATTTGGGTCTTTTTTAGCTTTGGATAATTTGAGTTTACGCGTGATGCCTGGGAAAGTTTTTGGATTGTTAGGTCCGAATGGTGCGGGGAAAACAACGACCATTAAGGTCTTAATGGGGTTAGTGGCGGCTTCTTTGGGTAATGTGAAGGTTTGCGGTTTAAATCCCTTGTTGGAGCCTATAGCTGTGAAGTCAAGGATTGGTTACGTCGCTGAAAACTCTATCGTATATGAGAGTTTGTCTCCGAGAGATTTTTTCGAGTTTGTCGTGTCAATGAGGAAAATTGATCCTGTTTCTGCTAATCGAGTAGTGTCTCGGTTGGCGGATGTTTTTGATTTGGCAGCGTATTTTGATTCGCCTATTGCTACTTTGTCAATGGGGCTTAAGCAGAAAGTGGCTTTGATTGCGGCTTTTATTCATCAGCCGCCTGTTTTGCTTTTGGATGAGCCTTTGAATGGGTTAGATGCTAAAAGTAGTCGCGTTGTAAAGGATTTAATGTCTTTGCATGTCCAGAGGGGTGGGGCGGTTTTGTTTTCTACACATATAATGGAGATTGCTGAGCAACTCTGTACAAGGATTGCCATTATTGATCATGGCAAAGTGGTTGCTGTAGGAACGCTGGATCAGTTGAGAAGTAAAACTGATGGTTTGGGATCCTCTTTGGAAGATGTGTTTTTGAAGTTGACTAATGAAGAGTCCGCGGTTGCTGATAGATCGAGGATGCTTCGGGAGGCATTCTTTGGTAATGAAGCTCACTGAAGCTTGGCGTCTTAGCAGTCTACCGTATAGAGAAGTGGTGTATAGGTCATTAGCGCAGGAAAGGAATCGAATGTGGTGGGGCTCTTTTGGAAGAAAAGAAGCTAACAAAGATTCAGCTGATGATTCTGAGTTAAGCAAAAAGGCGTTACAGATTGCCAAGTTTGATAAATCAATTATTTCCCTTTTTAATATTGTAGTTTCAATAATTCCTTTCGGTTCCCTTTTGCTAGGCTCAAAGACTTTGGGTTTGAGCAGTTCGATTTCTCTTAGTTTGGCTATCACTTTTGGGTTTATGACCCTGTATGCAATTCAAACACTTTCTTCTTTTGTAGGCTCTGAGTCTTCAGTTTTGTTGTCTACTCTGCCCATTTCTTCAGATGATTTTTCATTGATTACATTGTTTTCTTTTGTTAGGTCAGTTGATTATTTGGTTGTGGGCTCTGTCTTAAGCCAGGTAGTCTTGGTTGCATACCTTACTGCGTCTCCTTTGGCTACTGCGCTCATGTTTCTTGCTTCTTTGATAAATTCAGTTTTTGCTGTCGCCGTAGCTTTGTGGCTCTCAAGGGTATTTCATAAGAATTATTTGCGGGGTGGAAGATCTAAGCGGACAACTGTTTTTCGCGGTTTGTTTGTCTTACTTTGGGGATGCTTGCTTATGGGTGTAGGTTTACTTTTGAGCGTGCCATATTATATTCTGCCTATTTTGGATAGCACATTGCAGAGCGCTAATACATTAGTGTGTTTTCTGTTCAGTTTGATCTACCCTTTTTCGGCTGGCATTCTTGTTTCTAAATTGTCAGGTTCTATAATTCCTCTTTTCACTACGTTTGGGGCTTTGGCGGCTATGGTTTTTTATGTTTTAGGGGCTTGGTTTTCAGCTAAATGGAGCTTGGGCACCGTGAAGCTTATCGCTCAAGGGGCTGGCGTGAGAATTGATAGATCCAGAGCTATCGATTTTCAGATTAAGACAAGTGGTCCTTTGCGAGGTTATGTTATGAAGGATCTGCGGGTTACTTCAAGAAATCCTGCTACAGCATTCTTTTTTGTTCTTCCAGTCTTTGAAACGGTAATTGTAGCTTTTTTGGCTTCGAATGTAGCTTTTTTGAGAGCTTCAACTGTGCTTGTTGCTACTTCTATGGGTGCTATTTTTGCTCTATTAATTCCTCTTGCTCTTTTGAATTCAGAGGGCAAAGGAATAGAGTATGCTAAAACCTTGCCGATTACTTCTCAAAGAATGGTTTCTGCGAAAGCTCTGATAACTATGTTGACTTTTTTTCCGGTTCCTGTTGCTTTGTTTTGTCTTGCGTTGTTTAAGCCGCCGACTTCGTGGTTTGCAGTTCTGATACCTTTTTTTATGGTAATTTCAATTGTTTCGGCAAGTATTTTTGAGATTTTGATTTTTTTGCGTTCAGTTGGTAAAAGTAGAATAGCTGGTGTTATCAATGATGTGGAAAAGATCCTTGTTGGGCTTTTGACTATTGTTGTACCTGAAGTTGCTTACGTAAAAGTGTATCTGTTCTCATTTAACCATGCACTTGCAACTCTAACTATGTGTGGAACTGCACTTGCTGAATTATGGATAGCGCTCTTCATGCTTAGGCGATAATGAAGTATTTTTGGAAATTTAATCGGCAAAACATAACAGCAGGTAATGTTTTTAAGAGGGCTGGGGTTAATTTCAAAATTGATAAGCCAGCAAAAAGTCTAATGGTCTATCCAGTGTGGGGGTTTTAAATGCAATATAGAACTGTACCGAAAAATGGCGATAAGTTATCTGTTCTTGGATTTGGAACAATGCGATTGCCATTAAGAGGGGAAAAAATCGATGAGGAACGTGCCATTAACCAAATGCGCTTCGCAATCGAGAAGGGTGTAAACTACTTTGATTCAGCTCCACCCTATCATGGCGGCGAAAGCGAGAAAGTGCTTGGAAAAGCGTTGTTAGGCGGCTACAGAGAAAAAGTAAAGATCGCCACTAAACTTACTCCTTTTCTCCTAAATGAAGCCGAAGACATGGACAAAATGCTTAGTCTGCAGCTGAAAAAACTTCAAACAGATCATGTAGACTACTACCTTCTACATGGACTCGAAGAAGAATCTTGGAGTAAACTGCTTGGTTTTGGTGTTTTTGAATTTTTAGAAAAAGCAAAAGCTGATGGAAAAATCGTTAACTTGGGTTTTTCGTTTCATGGTTCACTTAATACTTTCAAAAAGATCGTTGATGCCTATGACTGGGCGATGTGTCAAATACTCTATAATTTTTTGGATGAGAATTTGCAGGCTGGAATTAAGGGGCTTAAGTATGCTGCTTCTAAGAATCTTGCGGTTATGATTATGGAGCCGCTGAGAGGCGGAACGTTAGCGGAAAAGCTTCCAGATAAAGTAAAACGGTTTTATGATGGCGCTAAAATTCAAAGGTCTCCGGCTGAGTGGGGTCTTCGTTGGGTTTGGAATCATCCACAAGTAACATTGGCGCTTTCTGGAATGAACGATGAAAACCACGTTGCCGAAAACATTAAGGCTGCTGAAACTGCGTTGCCATGCTCAATGAAACGCAGTGAGCTCACCGTTATCAAGAATGTGGCTGAATCTTTTAGGGGTCTAATGAAGGTTCCATGTACAGGCTGCCAATACTGTATGCCTTGTCCTTATGGAGTGAACATCCCCAGCAACTTTAGAATTTACAATGACTATTACCTGTTTGGAGATGAACAACAATCACGTGCAATGTATGGCATGATGTTGTTAGGTGGCCTTTCAGGTAAACGATCTGATGCTACATTATGTAAAGAATGCAAAAAATGTATGGAACGTTGTCCACAGCACATTGCGATTCCTGAAAAACTTAAGTCAGTGTTATATGATCTTGGTGGCCCTAAAACAGAGGCGATTTTTGAAATGCGAAAAAGGGGCCATTCAAAAGACGCTGCGAAAACTGAATCAACACTAAAAAAGCCGATCTAACTTCAATGGACATTTCATTTAGAAATATTCAGCGAGATCTAAAGGGTTAAGTGGAAATCGAGATTTCTCCCCGAAGGTTTGCTTTTTCTTATATTAGGTAGTCGACTTTGCGTTTGTGATATCTTTTGCATTCTTTGACGATTTTCGTCATAGTCGGCATATATGTCATTCCAGCGAAAAATATGAGTTGCGATGACTGATCATGCTTTGTTTCGTGGTATTCAGGGCACGCTACACATTCATCGGGGAACCCACTGAAGCATGGACGTTGTATTTCCAGCAACACTAATCCCCAATTATTAATTGGGCGTTTAAATATTTAAAACAATCTAAAACAATTTAATCTGAAGCAAAAAACTCGATTTTTCTTGTTTCATCAAGGCAGTTGCAAGACGACAATAAGTGAGTATAATGTGTAACCCTGGCAAAGAAGATATCTTTTTATTTTCTTAAGACTAACACACTTTGGTGCAATTATGTCTTCGAATCCACTTGACGCTTACAAGGAGTTTGATCCAAAACTCATAGAACAATATGAAAAACTGCAAGGTCTAACTTACACAGAAGGAGCGTTAATTGGTTTGTTGTTGTTCTTTCAACGTTAATTTGGGACTCAATCCGTAGCCGACATCGAGAGTGTTGTTGGAATCTATCGATTATTCAACTGGTTTAGCTATTTTCACAAAAGCAGTTGGGTAACTGAGGCGATAGTCAACACATTCCCTATCTGCATCGTTTCCACTTTCCTTTCTATACCTTTTTCCTCTGAAGCCCTTCTCATACAGGGTTACTCTTGCATTAAAAGCCAAAGTATCGCCCTTTTTCAACCCAAGGCGTTCAAACTGTTTTCCCATAGTAAACCATAGGTGGTCAGCTACACAGCGTTCAGAGTCAAAGTCAACGACATCTTTTAGCAAAACCGTAGTTTCACGTTTTCCTTTGTAACCAGTTTTTTCTCCGAATCGACTAAAAACGCCTTTGAAGCGTTTTCTACCAGCTTGGTGGAACTTCCCTAACTCTGTCCTCAGCTTAATGCACCCTTTCATTTATCAACGTAGTAAGCACTGTATTTGCTCAGGAAATAAATATTCGCAACAAAAAGAAGAGTGACCGCTATGATGTTCAAAAAAACCTTCATTGACTTGACTCTTCAAAGCAAGAAAACAATACTTCCAGAGACAAACACTCAACGAAGTCGGTGAAGTCACTAACTTAAGACTTACACGGGTTCTGTTAAGTCTCTGTTACTTGAACAGAAACGTCACCTAAACTATATCTCGTTGTAGAGGTTGCAGGTTGGACACTTTAACACAACATTCTTGAATTTTCCTTCGATGATATTCTCGCCTAACTTTGCTCCACAACTACCACATAGATAAGTAGTATTACCACCCTTGCTTTTTATTACTGGCAACGTTTTAGATGCAAAAACAGTTCGGATTCCCTTTTTGGGTTCGGGTATAGTTTTTAATTTTCTATCCATTTTATCCACTTACTTCGGCTTTTATTGGTTTGACTTGGATTATAAGTTTATTGCTTTCTGCTTTTTTCGATTACATTTTTCAAATCAATTGCACTTGATAAAAAAAGGTGTTGTACGGGTGACCTCTCCACCCTTCAATAACAAGTTTATGTTACCATCTGCTCTCTAATTGTAGAGTGGCGATAAATATGAACGCAAAACAATTCTTCAGAATCGAAGTTAGCACAAGTTGGGGACATTTGATTAGGGAAAGAAATACGCTGACTAAAGACGAAGAGAAAGTAAGAGAAGCAAGAAGGGCTTACCGTGATGGAGTCAAAAAAGCATGGGACATTTACGCCCAAGACAACATGATAGTAAATGAAGCAAAGAAGACTCTTGACTCAGCAATAGACGAAACATACAAATTATGCTTGCCTGAACATGGAGAGAGAATGGCACAAACAGAATATGAACAGGCAACCAAACTTTACTTCAAAACTTTATACAAAGTTCACCGCAAGTTTGCGGATAGGATTGGACAAGTTTGGAGTGTTTTCATGAAAGACATGGAGACTCTTCCAAGGCTAACCAAGAAAAATACTTAGAAGCTGAACTAAAACTTTATTCATTCTCCGTAGGGTCCTTTCTCGCCAAGTTTCTCCTCAAGACCTAAGCTTTATCTTCCAAAGCACGCACTAAGGATTTATAGATGCAATTTTAATTCGCATGAATTTCTTGTCAAGTAGTATAAAGGGGAGCGCCTGAAAGAAAAAGCTTCAAAATCTTAATTCAGGAAAAGAGTGCTTTATAAACCCAAATTTTCATGCACATATACTTCAGCTAGTGAAGCCTATTAAAGAAGAAGCTGCAAAGACCAAACAGTTCGAGCTTAGGGTCTCTGTTCTTGAAGAATCGGGTCTTTGCTAAACAGAGAGGAGGATAACATAGTGCTGGCTCTCCTAAAAATGCTGAAAAAGAACATAGAAAACAAAGAAAGCTAAAAACAATCTTATTCATCGGGTAATTCGAGATTTAACTGCTTGATTAGTAACTTGTATCTGTTTCTAACCGTAACTTCGGTAACTCCAGCTGCATCCGCAATATTTTTTTGTGTTTTCTTTTCGTTATGCTGTAAACAGGCTATGTAGAGTGCAGCAGCAGCTAAACCCATGGGATCTTTCCCTGCCGCAACACGTTTTCGCCTTGCTTCCCTCAGAATTTGGATGGCTGCACCTTGAGTTTTTCCTGAAATGCCTGTTTTTTCAGCGATTTTTGAAACGTATGTCAACGGGTCAGCAATGGGCATGTGAAAATCGAGCTCTCGCAGAAGCATCCTATAACAGCGTGCAACATCCTTCCTATCAACTAAGCTGGCTTCTGCAATTTCGCGTAGGGTGCGTGGTGTTCCGCTTGCGCGGCAAGCAGCATACAATGCGGCTGCAGCGATTGCAGCTATTGATCTGCCGCGGACTAAGCCTTTGTCTAGTGCTTTTCTGTAGACGACAGCAGCTTTTTCTTTGATTGGTGCTGGAATGTAGACTTTGTCTGCTAAACGGTCAAGTTCGGCCATTGCTTGTGCAAGGTTGCGGTCGATGGATGAGTGGACTCTGCTGCGTATTTGCCATTTTCTGAGTCGCCACATCTGCAACCTAGTGGATAATGGTAGTTTTCTTCCGAATGCATCTCTATCAACTTGGCTGATGGTTGTGGATAAGCCTTTATCATGAACTGAATATGATGTTGGCATACCGACGCGGCTTCTTGAGGCCTTCTCTTGCTGAGTGAAAGCTCGCCACTCCGGTCCCTTATCTAGCATCTGCTCATACAAAACCAGACCGCAGTCCCCACAGATGGTTTCGCCTGTGTCGTAGTCGTGAACGAGATTTTTGCTTGCGCATTCTGGGCACTTATCAGCTAAGTGATGATGCGTTTTTGGGGCTTCTTCGGTTGCACTCATTTTTCCAACTCCATTTACCTGTCCAGAATCGTCACTGAATCATAAAATCCCGCTTTAAGGGCTTAGAAAAGTGATAATACGATCCGCGCATTCTAACCAGATGAATGTACCTATTATAAATGATTTTGCTGTTTAGACAATTAGATTCGGCGCCACTACTCGCATTCGTCTTATTTGGTGATGTCACCAACTCAGCGCACATTTTCCCTTCTTTTTTGGAGGTTTCACAGTGAAAGTTAGAGTTTGCGGTTTCAGGCTTCAAAAAGCACAAGCGAGGGCCAAGAGCTAATAAAGGCAAATGTTATCTGCGAGGGGGTACCTTTAAGTTTGGGTTTTGTTTTTTCGCACATTTTTGGCATAGCAAGTTCTTGTGTACCTTATCATAAATCAAGCCTTGTGTTGTTGTGGTTCCGCATCGGGGGCATTTTTGGTTCATTTTAGTATCTCCCAAAGATAGGCCTTATAAAAGAAAAAGATATTGGTTATCACGCTTTTTTGTCGCCTCAGCCAAGTTTCTTCTTGCGGTATTCTTCAACGCCTTTATTGAACTTTTCAAACTTTTCCAGAGTTATTTTCTCTTCGGGTCAAGTCTTAGTTCAGGGTGCAGGGCAGCGTATTCTGTCATGACTGCGTCTCGTTGTTGTCTCTCTTTTTCAACCGCTTTGACCCTTTCTTGGAAGGTTTCGCCTTTAGCTGAGCCTCTCAACGCGTCCGAAAAGTTCGCCATGAAAGACTCAAGTTCGCTCATTCTTTTTTGGAGACCTGCATTCTCATCTTTGGCTTTGCGTAGCTCTGTGATTTCCTCTTCCATTGCTTCTATTTTGGCTATGCTAACTCGCATCCAGTTTCCTTTAGCGTACTCTTTCTTGACAAAATCGGCGTCGTGGTAATCGAAGTAGCTGGTTTTGCTTGCTCCCAACTTGTGACCCATTAAAGCCTCGGCGACGTCGGGGTCTACTCCGCTTCCGTAGAGGGTTTTTCTGAAGGCTTTTCTAAGCAGATGTGTCCAGGTGGATTCTCGTGGAATATCTATCTGGTGCGCTGCGTTCTTGACTATTTCGATGACGTGTTGAGGATTGAGGGGTTTCCCATTGATTTCTTTGACGGTTCCGTGAGTGACAAAGACGGGGTCGCTGTCTTTAGGGGTCCATCCTTGTTTCTTTCTCTCTTCCAGGTAGTCTCTAAGAGCTTCAATTGCCTCTTTCGCAAGGAAAGTATAATAATAATTGACTGAGTAGGAAGAAAGCTTCGAGTCAACAGCACAGTTATAGATTCCTGGGTCTCGGTTAGCTACAACTTTGATTGATGCTATACTCTTAGGTTCTGGGTAAAGTTGATTTTTGAAGATTCCATAGGTCCAAGAGCATAAACAGTTGGCGCGGACTCCACTTTGCCAAAGGCATAGGACCACAGCTTTTCCTCGGGCTTTCTGTATAGGTCCTTTATCTGGGAAAGAATCAGCCATCCGATAGATTTCTTCTCTAGTTGGAACGTGTTCTCGACTAATCTTCTTAGGTTCACGCTTCAACAATAATTTTCTTTGCGTCTTGTTGAAGATGAGTTCTCGACCGTTAAGCTCCAGAAAACGCCTTGCCACATAAAACATTCTTCTTGCGGCAGCATAGCTTTTCTCGCCTTGTTTCTTAGCTACTGCCTTCATGACGGCTGCTTGGATTTCTTTGTCGCTTAGATTCAAAAGAGCTTCTGGGGTGAGGTTGTTTATTTCTAAGAAGTGTTTGAATTGGTAGAGGTAACCAGCTTTGCTTGTCGGCGTAAAAGTTTGATTGAGAAGCTGCACTGATGGAGATTCAAGCAAGTATTCGTAACTGTGGGCGCCAGGCTGATAGCATCCGTGGACGTTTCTTTCTGCGTCTATCCTGCCTTTACTCATAAATATCTCTAAAGCTGTTAAGGGATACACACTTATAAAAATTTATGTTACTTTAGGGTACTAACTAAAACTACCACTGTTGACTTCTGGCTGCTTAGGCAAGGCTTTTCTAGTGTTACTCATACGATTCTTCTTCTACTCAATAATACTGACGAATAAAGATTGAATTAATTATGGAAGTTTATAAGGTTTAAGCATGCTCTCTGGCGAAATTGCGGTTATTTCGCAGTTTGCTCAGGTTTAGCTTCTGTAGGCTTTGCTGGTCTTTCAACAATTTTCATGTTGATTTGAACTATTTCGTCGGTAATTATGTTTCCGCGAACTGTTTTGCGTCTTCTTTCTCCTTGTTTACTTGGTTTAAAACCTGCTCCGCCGCTTAGTACAACTCTTCTTCGCACACCGCCATGGACACTTCCTATCATTGGGACGCCGTCTTTGTCGGAGCCGCCTAAGATTTGCACTGTGTGTGCTGGTAGGTCTACTGCTGAGCCGTCTAATGTTTCGCCCAGTCTTCTTCCTATGAATGGGCTTGCGCGTGTTTCATCGAGCTCAACTACCTTAGATGTTCCAGTTTCGGGGTCGGAAACTATTACCTTAAACTTTGCCATTGAATATCTCTCCAGCGGAGTATGAAATTGGGTGCTCTCTCTATTAAGGATTTATGAAAATTTTTCTTCCAAAATATGCTTTTAAGAAACATCAGATTATTCGGGTAAAAGTTTTAATTCGACGTCGAAGTGGTTTGTGGCTATGTGGCGGCTAGGTTTCTTCTTTCACGAAATCGCGTTTGGATTACTAAGTGTTTTCATACCGCTCTACATAGTCGCTTTCAAAGACACTAGCATTTTGGGTGGCCCCCTAGTTGCATTGGGAGTTATGACATCCATTGCCATTTTCTGTTCCATTCCTGCTTCGTTTTTGTGGGGATACCTATGCGATGCCACACGCCATTTCAAAGTGTTTATTCTTCTTTCGTTTTTATCCTCAGCCATTCTTCTTTTTCTCATGGCACTTCCCTTTGCCCAAAGCATCGTAGTCTTCGTAATCTTGTATGTGGTAATGCAAGTACTCCATGTTTCACATGAAGCACCCAAAAACGTTCTTATCGCCGAACATTATAGTCGCCCGGACTGGGAAAGATCCTACGGCTTCTACGAAGCACTTACAGAAATTGGGTTCATAATTGGATTAGCTATTGGATTGGTATTGAGCATTGGATTATTTGCGTTCACAGCTGTCCTTAGCTCTGCTGTTTTGGCAACTTATACATTGTATCTCTGCAGCATTTTGAGCTTGGTTGCATTCATATTATCTATATTTTTGATTGCCGACCCATTGATGATTTTTGAGCGGCGATTAGTTAGCATGGAGAGAACGTTGGATTACACCTCCCGCGGCTTAGAACAATCAGGCAGAATGATGGATGGGCTACGATGTAATGGTTCACTTAAAAAGGAAAGTTTCTTAGGATTCGCTTTCGCCATCGTAGTATTTTCGCTGGCGTCAAGTATTTTCTTTACCCCCCTGCCCATCTATTTAAAAAGTATTTTCAATGGACAATCAAGCATGGTTTACGTCGCTTACATCCTAAATTCAATTGGAGCCACAGCCGGTTACTTCTTAATTCGGAACCGAGCTAGCTCGATGGATCTAAGAAAACAAATGCCAAAATTCGTGCTCCTGAGAAGTATCCTTATCTTTTTATTGGTCGGTGTTATCCAACTTGCTTTTTCACCAACCATAATGACTGGAATCATTCTGGTTTTTCTAGGCTTCGCATTCGCCATGTACTACATAATGATGATTTCTCTCTCAATGGAACTTATCCCTCAAGGAAAAGCAGGCTTCTTCGATGGATTAGTCGGATTAGGCGCAGCAGTAGGTTCTTTTCTGGGGCCTTTCTTAGCTTCACAACTTAGTTATGTTCCAACTTTTCTGATTGCAGCTGTAGGTTTCTTCTGCGCTTTCTTAATCTTGAAAATCTTCGCAATTAAACGAAACTAAAAAAAAAGAAAAGTTTGTGAGCTTTCGCTCGGGGTTTTAGGTTTATTCTGTGTGGACTCTGTATAAGTCAACGTCTTCGCGCATGCTTGGCGTTAGCTCAAGGAAGTCTCGGACTGACCGTTCAATGTCTTTGGATTGTGTAACGTATCTGCCGACGATGAGTATGTCTGCGCCAAGCTCTAGTGCTTCTTTGGCTGTTTCAGGTACTATGCCGCCTGCGACTGCGATTAGGTATTTCTTGTTGGGGAACGCTTGGCGAATGAGTTTTATGCGTTCTAATCCGCAGGTTCTGCCGCTTTCTTGGTCGATGCCTCTGTGTAAGATTACGATGTCTGGTAGGTCCTTAAGAGACTTCAGTTTGCCCAGTACGTCTTCGACGTTTAGCATGTCGATGACTGCGTAGATTCCAAGGCGTCTGGCTTCGTGGACGGTTGCGTCGAGGGTTTCTGGCGGTGCTAAGCCTGCTGCGACTACTGCGTCTGCGGTGTCTTCGTAGGCGATGTCTACTTCAACTTTGCCTACATCAAGCGTTTTGAGGTCTGCTATCATGAATTTGTCTCTGGCTATTTGGCGTAGTTCGTTGATGCCTCTTGTGCCGTAGCGTTTAATGAAGGGCGTTCCGACTTCGATGATGATTCTGTCGCTTCCTGGTAATTGTTCAATTACCTTCTTTGCCCCTTCCATTGAGGGTGCGTCAAGTGCAATTTGTAGGTATGGTGGCCTCCATAGACGCGGAACTTTGAAGCCCATGATTGGGTGCTTTGAGCGGTCTTTTTCGTAAATGATCTTTTCCAATGATGGATAATTCTTTAATGCACGTTGTAGCGCCATTTTTGTTGCACCATAGTTGTATTGGTATATCTTGCGGTAATCGGTTGCTTTTGGGTGAATGAAAACGCTGCAGATAATAACCCAGCTGTCTAGCTTGCTGGCTGGAATAACGCCTTCTTCAGCTGAGTCAGCGATGGCTTTTGCAACTGCGGCTTGTGCAGGACCGAAAATTTTGCCTGTGTCCTCCATGTTTTTGATGGTAACTTTTGGCACGATTAATGTGTGTGGTTTTGGCGGCAGGTTAGGTCTGATTACTGCGAGTACTGGTGTATGGCCCGCTGACAATTGTGTCATGCCGTTGGCGAAAGCTTGTCCAATGGGACCGTTTTTGTCGCCTATCATCAAGTCAATGTGTGCAACTTCGTTTCCCTCTCCTAACAGCGATTCGCCGATTAGGTATGCGGGACCAGAATCTTCTTCAGCATCATCAGTTATTGTCGGCGTGCGGTCCACGATTTCCTTGAAATCGACATTGAACTCTTTTAGCCATGAATAAAGTGTGTCTCTGTGAATGTCCATTTCTTTTGCGGTTCCGACGACTGTCGGTTTTGTCGGCTTTCCTTTAGAACCAACTTCTTTTTTTGCGGCTTCAGTTAGCATTTTTACAAATTCTTCACGTGTTTCTGGCTTTTTAACGTCTGCTCCCGACATTTAATTTTCCTCGGGCGCTCTCTTTAGGTAAGCTTGTATATAAAAATGTCGGAAGGGTAAGAAAAGATTAAGGTTAGCTGAGACAGTTTTAGCGGTAAGTTGCCGTTTGCCACTTTTTTCTATGTGGCGGTAACGTTTTTGTCGATTAACTTTGTCGGTAAATCTTTATATCTAAAGGTTCGTATTGACATGCCCACTTTAACGGGGAAATTCGATGTCTTGGACTGACTGGACACTACTAGGAATATTCATACTTGGTTTCTTACTGTTCCTTTATGGCGCCAACACATACAACGCAGTTGTCGGATACACCGGAATTTACCTTTTCATCGGTTCAATCGCAGCTTACCTGATCATCTATATTTACAAGGAAATGACTAAGAAAAAGCCCAATCAAAACCCGTAAAGGCTACTATATTTTTTGTTTAAGTATTGCAGGTATGGTTCTGAATCAAGAGGTGTTCCAGTTGCCAGCTTTATTAGCTCCTCTGGATCGTAGAGGTCGCCTTTGCTGTGAATGTTTGTTTTCAGCCAGCTGTTTACGCCTTCGAGTTTTCCTTCTGCAAGTTCGCGGCGCCAGTCTGGTTGGTCTTTGGTGAGGGCAGAGGTTATTTGACCGCTGTAAATGTTGCCTAAAGCGTAGCTTGGGAAGTAACCGTACAAGCCGCTCGCCCAATGAGTATCCTGCATCACACCCTCCGAATCATTCTCGATTTTTACACCAAGGTAATCAGCGTATTTCTGGTTCCAAACTTCCGGCAGCTCATCGACTGTGATTTTGCCTGCGAATAGGTCTCTTTCAAGCTCGAAACGGATGATAATGTGGAGGCTATAGGTTACTTCGTCTGCTTCAATTCGGATTTTTGAACGCTCAACCCTATTTATCGCATGGATGAACTGGTCCAATTGAAGATTGCTTAGATTTGGTGTTGCTTGCTTGATTTTTGGCAGAAAATCTGTCCAGAACTCCTTTGAGCGGCCAATAATGTTTTCGTAGAACCGCGATTGGGATTCATGTATGCCGTATGAGCATGTGGAGCCCACTGGCTGGTATTGCCACTGGGGATTGAGGTTTTGTTCGTAGAGCGCGTGTCCGCTCTCATGCAGCACGGAGAAGATTGAGCTGGCAAAGTTGTTAGGGTAATAATGGGTGGTTATGCGCACATCATCGTAGTAGCCTGTGGTGAAGGGGTGTTCTGTCTCGTCCACTCTTCCCCCTGCTTTCAGTGAAGCGGTATCGTAACCGAGAGTTCCTGTTATGAGTTGAGTGATTTTGCGTTGGTTCTCTAATGGTACAGTTTGATTGAGGATTTGGTTGGTGGGTTTGGTCTGGCAGCCTTCAATCTTTGTGATTAAGGGCTTTAAACCCGCTAAGAGCTGGTTGAAAGTTTTAGTTATCGTTTCCGACGTCATTTTCGGCTCAAAATTATCAATCAACGCTTCATAGGGCGTCTTACTTTCTTTAACTTTCATTAGGATTTCCGCAGCTTGCTTACTGAGGTCAAAGAGTTTTTGCAGGTCCGCCTTGTAAAGACTGAAGTTTTTTTGCGCTTTCGCCTTCTTCCACACGTTCACTGTCACTGCTTCCTGCATGGCAAGGTCCGAAACGAGTTTTTCTGGCAACGCGGTTTGTTCCAGATAGCTTTTGTCGATGAGATATAGATTGCGTTTTTCCACTTGCCCCAGCGTTTGGTACTCTGCGCTTGTTTGAATTGTGTTTAAGAGTTTTCCTATTTCGGGGTCTGTTCCCAACTTGTGGTGGATGCGGCTTAAAAGTGCCAGTTGTTGACTGCGCTGCTCCACGGCGTTTGGCGGCATGTAGGTTTCCATGTCCCAGTGGATGATCCCTTCAGCCGTTGAAAGAACCACAGCATCTTTATTTTTTGATAAAAGTTCCCTGTAAGCTGAATTTATGTTATTTGTCAAGTTGATTCTTCCTTAGGTTTTAATGTTAGCGTCTTTTATTTACCGTTAGGTTAATGGAGTGCTAATAGACAAGCGGTAGCTTGATTGCCAAAGGTTTTATCTGCCTGTATCTGCATAGCATATAAATACGGTTTTGAGGTAACGAAAAATGAGTAGTAGTAGCTTAGAATCTAGTAAGACATTGGCTGGCATCGGTGCAATATTGCTTTTCCTAAGTTTCATTCCATAGGTGGGCATTGTCGGCCTCATAATAGTTCTTATCGGCATGAAAGGGCTAGCGGAGTATTACAGGGACGACAGCATATACAGGAATGCTATAATGGGTGTAATCTACGGAATCATAGGCGTAATAGCCGTTTCGGTAGGTTCGGTTTTAGAATTTTTTGGCGGCTTGTTTAGCGTTTTCACTTTAGGAGCTGCAGGAATCGTAGGCGGAATATTAACAGTGATCTTAATAATTGTGGTCGCTTTCGTATTCTATTTGCTTATGGCTATGCACTTTAAGCGAGCATTCGATTCACTTGCTCAACGATCTGGAGAACAAACCTTCAATACTTCAGTAACATTGCTTTTCTGGGGCGCAGTATTAACGATAATTGGCGTCGGTTTAATTCTGATATTCATCGCTTGGATAATGGCAACAATCGCGTTCTTCTCAATCAAAGTACCCATACAACCATACGCTTATCAACCAACACCAACAGCAGCGCCCTATACTCAACCCACAAGGTTCTGCCCCAACTGCGGCGCACCAGTAGACGCAAACGCAACCTTTTGCCCGCACTGCGGAAAACAACTTCCCCCAGCCTAACATCTTTATTTTTTTAATTCATACATTTTGTTACTGCTCTCATGTAACCACATACTTTTAAGAGAACCACCAACACGCCTTATCTTAAAGTGCTCTTTATGGAAAGAAAACCCCCCTACGGCAAAAAAATAAAAACTCCTCTCAAACTGCCCAAAGCGCCACCGCTGCACGAAGAGCCCCTTCGCGGAATAGTGCCTGGCAAATTAGTCTGCGTCATCTGCGGAAAAACCTTCACAACCAAAAGCCAACTCGACAGACATATGCTAACCCAGCATGAATCACCTGAAGGAAAAGAATAACTGAGAAATGGTGCTCCGGCCGGGATTTGGACCCGGGTCGCCGACTCGAAAGGCCAGTATACTTGACCGGACTATACTACCGGAGCGCTTTTTACAATAAAGCATCAACCAGAATGTTTTTTCCCTCGAATAAACCTTACCCTTCAAAAATCATGCTTTTAGCTGGCTGGCTTGTTGGGTTTAGGTTTTTTTGGGGTAAACAAAAAGGCAGTTATTTGCTCGACAAGTTTAGTTTGGTTAGCTGTGGTTTTTTCGAGGTCTTGGATTCTTTTTTCGAGGTCGTTTGAGATGATTTTGCCTTCTATGCGGTTTGCGCTGCGGAACATAAGCAGCATCTTGAACACTTCATCAATCGCTCGTTGCTGTTCTTCTGCTGTTGAAGGTTTTGTTCCCGCGATTACTGATAAGAGGTCAACGTAGTGTTCTTTGATTTTTAGTTCTGCGTTAACTGAAGGATCTGTTGGAAACGCGATGCTAAGAGGCGTTTTCTTTGCTAGTTCAGCTGCGGTTGGGAAACGGATGATTATGTCTCCTCTTATCCATGAAGAAACAAACTCTGATACGAAGCGGCGAATGTCTTTTTCTGAGTAAAGCAAAGATGACTCAGGCTTAGGTTCAGGTTTTCTGATTCTGACACTGATTATTTTTTTGTCATCAGCATTATTCTTCGACATGTTGCATCCTTCTATAAGCTGTCTAAGTGTTCTCTGTTCTTTTTCTAAAGCAACACGTAGTATTTAAGAAAAAGCATCCCACGCACTAGAAGGAGATTTTTGCAGTTGAGGAAATCTTTCCCAGAATTTTTCCGGTTGCCTTCTCTATTTTTTCTCGGTTCGCTTCATCGGTGTAGACCCGCAGGATATTCATGAAACCTTTTAGCGTCTCAAAAATCTTTGAGCTCTCGCTTAACCTTTGAAGCTTTTTTTCTCCCCCTGGACCTCTCGTGAAGACTGGAATCTCCGTTGATTCCATGAGCACAGCATGATGGTAGGGTACAGATGGGACAGTTGGCACATCAATTATGACTGAGTCTAATTCGACACCTGCTTCCTTGGCGATTTCACTTTGCACCTGCAGCCGATATGCTTCGCGACCGAACAGATTAGAGATCATTGCGTCCTTCTCATAGAAGGTCCGCTCGTAAGCGCATTTGAGCATGCGTCGATTTTCCAAGTTGCTGATGATTTCGTTGGATGCCTTGCATTTTCTAAGAGATGCCCAAACGGTGTAATCATCCAGCGCCATGTATTCCTCGGGTGTTTTGAAAGCTGTTAAACCCAGTTCTTCATTGGCTTTGTCCATGGCGGTTGCCAGCATTATTTGGGCTGCTCGTCCGACACGGTGGAAATAGATGCTTTTGAAAGATTCAATGCGTGCAATAACGAAGGCTTCCAACGCTGACAGGGCCCCTAATTCTACTGCCAAGTTTTCGCCCAAAACATCGAGTGCATGTATTAGGCGGTAAACGTCTATGAAGCCGTATTCGGCACCTGTATGGTAGGTGTCTCGTACGATGAAGTCTTGTTTGTCAACGTCTACGGCGCTGCTTATGATTTGGTCAAGGAACGCCCTGTCTTTTTTGTGTAGTTTTCCCACAGACAGCCCAGCGACTTCCTTCGCGTTGAAGCCCATCTTGGATAGTTTATCGCTGACTTCGCTCTTTTCTATAATCCATGAGGTAATATCTTCATGGGTTTTCTTGAGATCCTTGATTAGCAGATGCTCAAAGACGTGCGAGAAAGGCCCATGTCCACAATCGTGGAGAAGCGCTGAAATGCGGCACATATCCACTTCTTCGTCGTTGACGATGCGTGAAATGTTTGGATTTTCCAAAACATGGCCGGCGAGGTACATCACTCCCAAGCAGTGTTCAAAGCGCGTGTGGTTGGCGCCTGGATAAACGTATTCGGAACCCGCAAGTTGCCTTAGCCTGCGTAGACGCTGCATTGGATAGGTATCGATAATATTTTTTTCTGCTTCAGTAATGTACACGTAGCCATGTACGGGATCCTTGATTTCTCCCCAATAAGCCTTAGGCACCAAGCGCAACCTCACAGTTGTAAGCTATATTTAGGTAACTTCCATTAATGTGTAACGCATAGCAGCCGAGTCGACAAACATGGGCAAGAAAGGCATTTTCATAGTTATCGAAGGCTTAGATGGAAGCGGAAAAACCACCCAAGCCACTTTACTCGAGAAGAAACTCGAAAAAAACTACAAGGTTCTGTTGACTGCTGAGCCCAGCCGCTGTAAAATCGGCACCTTCATCCGCGAAAGCTACTTATACGAAGACAAACGCCTCCCAACAGAAGCAGAAGCCCTACTTTTCGCTGCAGACCGCATTGAGCACATGTATAAAGAGGTAAAACCCGCGCTTGACGTGGAAAAACTCGTCATTTGTGACCGCTACGTTTACTCATCCTTGGCATATCAGGGCAGTGCAGGCTTAAGTTTAGAGTGGATAAAAACCATCAATGCTCGCGCATTGCAGCCAGATTTTAGTATATTCATAGATGTATCTCCAGAACGGGTGATTGAGCGTTTACAGCGAAAGAAGTCTGTTATGGAAACTTTGGAGACCCAGAAGAAAGTCAGGGAAGTTTACCTCAAGTTTGTGGAGAAGGGTGAACTTGTCCGAATTGACGGTGATAAACCCAAGGGTGTTGTGGCGGAGAATTTGTATGCTAAGGTTTTGGGTTTACTTAAAGATGCTAAAGGATTTGTTGCTTAACTGTTTTTGTTTATTTTTAACACAGTTTATAGCTTGAGAAACCGCCAATAGGACCTACTCCCTATAGGTTTCTGCAATGATATCCTATTAGGATCCAAATAGGTTCGTGTATTCCCACACAAAAAAATAAAATAAAAAAAGGGAAAGCGGTTTAGTCTTCTCTCCACTTGAACAGCTTCACTGCTAAGATGAAGATTACAGTCGTGATGACTACAACCACTGCCACATCGATTAGTGCCCCTGAAATGTTTCCGTAGACCATGGCGTTGTTTAATCCTTCAATTATGTAGAACAGCGGCAGGACATGAGCGACGGTTTGTAGGTATTGTGGCATGGTGCTGATTGGGAAGAAGGTGCCTGAGAGGAACATCATGGGGAATGTTACTATGTTGCCTATGACGCCTGCGGTTTCAGGGCTCTTTGTCACCGTACCAACCAGCATACCGAGCGCTGCGAACAACATTGGACCCAAGATGAGAAATGGTATTAACCAAGGAGTTAATGCAACGTGCGCTCCGAAAGCAAAGACTCCCACTCCAACCATCAGCAAAAAGCCAGTGATCGTCAAGATAATGTACCACATCACTTTTGAGGTTAGCCACTCTATCTTTGTGAGCGGCGTAAGTGAGAGTTGCTTGAAGAGCTTTTCCTTCTTGTACTCTGAGGATATGTTGACTAGCGAAAACATTGGGCTGGTAAGGATTGAGAACCCGATTAAGCCTGGAATCAAGAAGTCAATGTACTTTGTCTGTTGAGTATTCACAGTTGCCGAAGTTATCCCTATGATTGCAGGGGTTGTGTCGTTATATTTTCGTTGGAAATAATTGAGGTTGAAGAAATTGGCATACCCATTAACCGTTCCCGCTACAATGCCACTTGAGCTTGCAGTTGGATTACCATACACTGTCACGTTTACTTGATCACCAGCCAAATAGTTCGCAGAGAAGTCTGCAGGAATAACGATGCCGTCGGAGGACGAATGGTCAGCTAGGTAACTTGAGAAGTTCTCTGTGGTGTCTACTGTTATGACTGTGATTGTGCTTGAATCATTAAGCGCTGTTAAAAATTGGGAAGCTATATCCATCTGCGGTGAAACAAACGGGCCAATATCTTGATTTTGGGCATAAACACTTACTTTTCCAGAGCTGCCTCCTGCAAAAATCGCTCCGAAAATCAAAATTAAAATCACTGGAAAAATCAAACCGAAGAATAACCCGAACTTGTTTCTAAGGTATCCTCGGCTAAACACTTTGAAGTCTGAGTAAATACGTTTTCCACTGACCATCTTTAGCGCCTCCGCTTTTTGCCGCTCTTCTCTCTTGATGGTGCTTCTCCCTGTTCGCCGATGGGTTCATTGACGAGTTTAACAAACACGTCATCTAAGCTGTCTTGACGCGTCTGAATTTCGCCCCATTCTAAACCTGATTGCTCAGCAGCTGCTAAAGCTGCGAGTGCATCAGTTTTCTTTTTCAGCGGTATAGTGATTTCTTCTTTGGCTTTGTTGTATTCAACCTGTAAATCAGTGTTTGCTTTGATGTAGTCGGCTAGTTTTTCGTTTCCATGAATCTCCAGTCTTTCGCCCGAGCCGTGTTGCTGGATGATTTCTTCTGAAGTGCCCATCGCAACTATTTTCCCGTGGTCCATTATGGCTACTCTGTCGGCGAGTTGCTGTGCCTCGTCTAGGTAATGGGTGGTTAAAATGATTGTTTTGCCTTTGGCTTTTAAGTTGCGTATGACTTCCCAGATGGCTCGCCTCGCGTTCGGGTCTAAACCTGTGGTCGGTTCGTCGAGGAAGAGTAGTTCAGGCGAGTTTACGAGTGATAGGGCGAGTCCTGTTTTTTGTTTTTGACCGCCGGAGAGGTTGTCAAAATTTCTTTTGCCAGAATCTTCAAGCAAAACTTCCCTTAAAATTTCGTCTGCGTCGACTTTGACGTTGAAGAGGTCAGCGTAATATATGATGGCTTCTCGTGGAGTGATTTTCTCGAAAAAAGTGAATTCTTGAGGGATAACTCCAATTTTCTTGTGGAGTTCATAACCGTTTTTCCATGGGTCAAGTCCTAGAACTTTCACCTCTCCTCCGTCCTGCTGACGCAATCCTTCCATGATTTCGATGGTTGTGGTTTTTCCTGCGCCGTTTGGACCCAAAAGGCCGAAGACTTCACCCTTGCTAACCGAAAAGGAGATGCCGTCTACTGCTTTTAAATCTCCATAATGCTTTTTTAAGGATGAAACTTCAATGGATAACGCGTTCATGCTCTATTTGCTCCTTGTCGCTTTTGAAGGTTGCAAATTGCTGTCCTTTTCTTAGGTATCTGCTGGTAGAAATATAAGTTTCGGCGACGCTTCATACACAAATTTAACTTTTGTTAAGATTTTAGGAAACTAAATGGTTGCTTTCTTGAGAATTTTCCTGTTCCCAGTTGACGCCTCATTTACTTTAGTAAAAATAACCGCCCCTAACTCTTCAGGCGAGATGTATCTGGGTCCACGTTCATGAAACACTTGAACCTCAAAGGTATCCTTGCTAAAGACTGTTCTTAGCATGTAATAGTCAAATTTTAACGGCTGCTTTTTTTCGCTACTGCACCTGTAATAGCGGATAGAGCAGAAAAAATCCATCGAACCCAAACGCTCCTTCGCCAAAAGATTCATTGTTTTCTTGAGTTCTTCTTCATCAATGTAGTTGAAGCCTTCAGATTCTGCTAAACCAAACTCAAAAATCACTTTGGCCTGTGGCACAGAGGGGTTGGCTACTTCTTCAAAACTAAATTCTTTACGGTTCACCTCATAAAAAACTTGAATTAGCTTTTGCTGTAGTTGCTTGCTTGAAAGAGTTGAGTTGAATCTATCGATTCTATGGATGTTTGTGGGGAAATTTTCGTAAAAACCTAGGGTCAAATTGGTTCGGCTCAAGTTTTCATTTTTTTGATTTTTTCAACGCTGTTTAGCAGTTGATCGAGTGCCTGGGTGAGTTTTTGCAGTTCATCCATGTCTTCTGTTTTCTCAATCTTGCCCTGTATGTCCTGTATCTTCGTCATGAGTGTTGCTTCAAGCTTATCATAAGATGCGTTCGGTTTTGCGGCTTGTTTGGGCGGTTCTTCCCCTTCCTTAACAACCAAGACTTTTTTCTCGTCTTTTGCACACCAAAGTGTCCCATCTTTTAACCTAAAAAGCGGAGAGGCACATTCTGGGCATGAGAGGTCGGTTAATGTGGCCCCTTGCAGTAGCAGGTTTGCCCCTCTCTTAACAGGTGTGTTATCTGTTCTGTGTTGCATGGAGAACCCCAAAGTAAATACGTGTCAATGCTTATATAACTTGGTCACTGCCATGGTGCATTAAAGGGGAATATTTTATGGTGCGCAAGAAAAAATCTGAAGAATACGAAGCAAAGATTCAGCAAGCGTTAGTAGTGCTCGGCGAAGTCTCCGAAGACAGTACCACACCACGAAACATACGCCGCTCCGCAAAAGACGCCGTGAGTGCCCTGCAAAGTGGGGAATATACCCCTGCGGTAAGAGCTTCAAACGCCGTGTCGATGCTGGATGAGATTCTGCAAGACCCCAACATGCCCCCGTACACACGGGTAAAACTCTGGAACGTCATGAGTTTTATTGAAGCCATAAAAGATTAGTTTAATTTTTGATTTTAGTTACTTTGTCTTTTTAGCTAACTTCATAACTTCTTTGTATGAGGCTGCGCAGTGCATACAGCAGAACGCGGTTTCTTTGCCGTCGATGATTTCTCGGTAACCGCCCTCGTAGACTTTACAGCCGCAGTGAGCGCATACGTAGAGACTTGGTTCAATGGCGATTGCGACAAGCGTGGCGAAGCGTTTGAAAAGTCCAGTGCAAAGTTCCCTACCTTCCTCTGTGAGTTCAAAGATTTTACGTTCTTTCTCGCCAACAGGCTTTTGGGTGTATGTGACTAATCCTTTTTCTTCAAGTTGCTGCAGAAACGGGTAGACTAGGCTTGGGCTGACTTCTTTTTTGACTCGTTTTTTGAATTGGCTAATGATGCTGTAGCCGTGGGCTGGTCCTTCGTAGAGTATTGTGAGTATGTATAAGCGTGAGAAGTCGCTGATTAAATCGTCGATGTTGTTTGCCATAGTATTCTTTGTTTAATGGGTGGGCTTGCGGTTATAAATGTTCTTTAGATATATCTAAAAAATACCTATAGAACATTCAAAAATGCCGCATCAGTATGCTCTCAAATCAAACGGCACTAAGAAATATATTCCACATGTTACATGTAGTTCTGGGTTCCAAGGAGAGAGCTTCCTTTGAAATATGACGTAATAATCGTGGGCGCAGGTCCAGCGGGCATCTTCTCAGCGTTAGAGCTAACCGAAAAAACAAACCTCAACGTCCTAATCCTTGACAGAGGACCAGACATTGACAAACGTAAGTGTCCCTCAAGCCGAGGCTTCGAATGTGTCCACTGCGAACCATGCTCAGTTCTCTCAGGCTGGGGCGGCGCAGGCGCTTACAGCGATGGCAAACTCACCCTATCCACAGAAGTTGGCGGCTGGCTAAACCAGTACGTCACAACTAAAGAACTCCAAGACCTAGTAAAATATGTAGATGGCATCTACCTAAAATTCGGTGCAAGCGAACAAGTCTACGGTGGAGAAAACAAGGAAGTAGACGAGATAGCACGTCAAGCATCCCTTGCAGGCTTGAAGTTAATCAAGCAAGAAGTCCGCCACATGGGCACAGACAAATGCCTGGAAACCCTCCAGCGAATGCGCAAAGCACTAAACGACAAAATCACTTTTCTACCAAAAACAGACGTTAAAGGTTTAATCGCCGAAAACCACACTATCCAAGGTGTCGAAACAGTTGACGGGGAAAAATTCCATGCAAAATACGTGATAATTGCTCCGGGAAGAAGCGGGGCAGAATGGTTGCAGACTGAAGCGCAAATCCGCGGGCTAAAAACCGTGAACAACCCCGTGGACATCGGTGTACGTGTTGAGCTTTTGGCGTCTGTTATGGAGAAGCTGACTAAAGCGCTCTATGAACCCAAACTGGTTTATTTCTCAAGAGATTTTGACGACATGGTTCGCACATTCTGCGTTTCACCTTACGGTGAAGTTACCACAGAATCCTACGACGGCGTTTTAACCGTGAACGGCGGAAGCCACGCGGAAACAAGAACTGACAACACAAACTTTGCCATCCTCGTCAGCACGTCATTCACTGAACCTTTCAAAGAACCAATTGCGTATGGCAAATACATAGCAAGGCTTTCTAACCTTTTGAGCGGCGGCGTAATGGTTCAGCGACTAGGCGACTTAAATCATGGTCGACGCTCCACGCCTGAACGGTTATCCCACAGCGTAGTTACACCCACACTCAAAAACGCCACTCCAGGAGACTTAAGCTTCGTTTTGCCCTATCGCTACTTAGCAGATATACGGGAAATGTTGCAGGCACTTGACAAAATTGCGCCAGGCGTAGCTTCGCCCGAAACGCTGCTTTACGGTGTGGAAGTGAAATTCTATTCATCTCACCTACAGCTAAATCATGCGTTAGAAAGCAAAATCCAGAACATGTTCACAATCGGCGACGGCGCAGGCGTCACCCGCGGCTTAATCCAGGCTTCGGCTTCAGGTGTTATCGTTGCGAGAGAAATTCTCAAACGTGAAAAACTGAAGGCATAGGTAAAATGGTGGCTGTAGCTCAGGAAATCAGATGCTCGCATTGCGGTGCCCCAGTTGAGTTTAAGCCAGGCGAATTAGTTGCCACCTGCAAGTACTGCGGCTTCACCACCGTAATTGAAACAGGTCAAGCATTCACTTTTGAGCATTCTTTACTGCTAAATAGCTACTCTGAAGAGCAAGTGGAAGATTTAGTGCGCGATTGGATGCGCTCTGGCTTTATGAAACCAGGCGATTTAGCTAAAAAGGCAAAACTAAGCGAGAAAAACCTGGTTTACCTCCCCTTCTGGCTTGTTTCCGCAGAAGCTACAACCAAGTACAAAGGAATATTCGAACGCATATCCCCAGCGATTGTCAAGGAAGGACAAATCCAAAAAGAGTACAACTGGCTGGTTTTAGCCCAGGAAGCATCAGGTTTCCCCACTCAAGAATTCAACGTTCCTTTAACTGGCAAAATTCCGTTTGATTTCAGGAAAATCGAAGGCTTCGCAAAACTGCTTAACAGCGAAATGACTCGGGATGAAGCCTTAGAGATTGCTAAACAGCAGATTGAAGCGCTTCACCGTTTTCTGCTTCAGCAGGATATAGATAAGATTGTTGAAGCCACCACGACTATTGATTTAAAGCAGATGGTTTATTTGCATGCGCCGATCTGGTTCATTAAATACGAGTATAAAGGCAACAACTACCAAATGATTGTTGACGGCGCAACAGGCATGGTTCTAAAGGGCGATATACCCACTTCCAAGTTCTAAGTTACTTGAATAAACTTTAAAAGCAAGCTCTTTTTTATAACGGAATACAAATATCGGAGGATTTAGGGAATGAGCGAAAATAATGATGTGTATGCCCAATCAAAAAGCCAGATGAGGCTTTCAGAGCGCATAGCAGCGGCGCTTCCAGGGTTTCGCGGATACAAAGAGAAGGAACTTCGTCGCGAATCAGACAAACTCATCAGGAATAACTTGTACCTTAAGCTTTCCAAAGACAAAGATGACGTTAGGGTCATTTCACAAAAAATAGCTGATAAACGTTACATGGATGTTTTAACCGATATCGATAGGTTAACAGCTAAAATGGATCGTATAACTGAAAAAGTAAACCACGCCTCATACGGTTACTCAGGTTTTTATGACATAGTTAAAATCAAGGAAGAAAGCCTTGATCGCATGATAACCTTCGACAACCAACTCCTCGACGAAGTTAACGCATTAACCGCTAGCATCGACGACTTAAAAACTCAGTTGTTGAGCAATAACTTCTCAAACCTCAAAGACAAAATCCAAACGGTTTCAGACAAGTTTGAATTGCTTGAGGACACGTTTGATAAAAGAGAACAAGTAATCCAAGGAGTGACACAATAATGCCGCAAGTAATAGCGTGGACAAACGCTGGCGCAGACGCCATAATCTACAGATACCCAAACGAAGACATCACTTGGGGAGCCCAACTAATCGTACACGAATACGAGATGGCAGTGTTCTTCCGTGATGGAAAAGCCTACGACGTGTTCGGTCCAGGCAGACACACATTAACCACCCTGAACCTACCTTTACTAACAAGTTTGCTAACGCGGTTAGCTGGCTTTGGCGGCAACAAACCGTTTAAAGCAGCAGTCATCTACATCGCCACGAAAGTTTTCAATGGCAAATGGGGCACAAGTGCACAAACCACAGAGTTGGCTCCGCTTAAAGTGTTTGGGCAATTTCTGTTCAAAATCGAAGATACGTCGCTGTTCGTGAACGAAGTTGTCGGTGGACAAAACGTGTACACAACGGATGATGTTAATAGCTTCCTGCGAGGTTTTCTAAATGAAAAGATAATTGCGGAACTTTCTCACTATGACTTAGTCACTGTCTTTACTAGGCTCCAAGAGACATCTGTAATTGTGAAAAATTCCGTCCTAGACTACTTCAAACGCTTAGGCATCGAACTAACCGACCTCCGTTTCGAAGGCATCGACACCACACCTGAGTACCGTGAACGGCTGTTTTGGCTTAAAACAGGTAGCACCCCAGCAGACACAGTTTTGCGCATGGAAACAGTGAAGAGCGCAGCAGCGTCTTTGGGTCAATCGGGCGGAGGTGGCGCAGGATTAGGAACAGGTATGGTGCTGATACCTCAAATCATGAATTCAGCAGGTCAAGTTCAAGCGCAAGCTCCAACAGCGGCTTTAGTGATTTGCCCAAAATGCGGCGCGCATGTACCAGCCACGTCAAAGTTCTGTCCTGAATGCGGAACCAATCTTACACCTCCATCGCAAGCCACAATAAACTGCCCGAAATGCGGTCACTCAATTCCTGCTAGCTCAAAGTTTTGTCCTGAATGCGGAGCAACAATATCCTAAGAAGGCAATGCAATGTCTGAAAGTAGAAGGCAACTGCTAACCATCGGCGTTTTCTTCATAATCATAGTGGTTGCCATACTGCTTTACCCCGCTAATGTCACTCATAACTGGTGGAGTATTCTACAGTTAATCCTTGTTCTTTTTGGGGCATGGATGCTGATTCTTGCAGGTATTAGAGCCATGGGTCCTCAAAAATACGAACGCTCCCCGTACAGCACAGTCCAAATGGGCGTGCTTCTCATGGCTTTGGGTGGCGCCTGGTTCCTTTGGGGCATAAACTCAATGGGATGGATATACTCGATAGCCCTACTGCTGCTTGCACTCGGCGCCATAGCCATCAATTCGGCAATGCGACGAAAGACACCTTGAGCCACTTTTTGGCTCTAAACATTTTTCTATCACACTGTACAGTCATGATGCAGAAGGCCCAAGGTTATGAGTGAAGAGACTATCGGTCATGGCACATGGTACGACATGATGGCTAAGAAAGTCATCGAAAGAGAACAATCGCTAAACCGGGATATGAGCAAAATCCGCACCGAAATGGGTCTTGGCGCCTCAGGTTTCCCACACATCGGAAGCCTCGGCGACGCATCGCGCAGCTACGCCGTTACATTAGCGCTTAAAGACTTAAGTTGTAATTCTGAACTCGTTGCCTTCTGCGACGATAAAGACGGACTACGCAAAGTTCCCGCAGGACTCCCAAAAGACATGGAAAAATACCTTGGCTACTCCGTTTCAAGTATACCTGACCCGTTTGGATGCCACGAAAGCTACGGCAAACACATGAGCTCGCTTTTGCTTGACGCGCTGGATAAGTGTGGCATAGAATACAACTATTTTTCCGCAAAGGAAGTTTACAATAAGGGGCTGCTTCTAAACGAGATTCGAACCATACTTATCAACGCCAAGAAAGTCGGCGAAATCGTTAAGGAGGAAGTCGGCCAAGAAACCTACACGGAGGTTCTGCCATATTTTGCGGTTTGCGAGAAATGCGGGCACCTCTACACGACCCGTGCCTACAAGTTCGACCCCAAAACCGACAAGGTCTCGTATAAATGTGAAGGCCTTGAAATCCGGGACAAACTAATCGCAGGTTGCGGCCACGAAGGCGAAGTGGACATAAAAAGCGGTGAAGGCAAACTCACGTGGAAAAGCGAATTTGCAGCTCGATGGAAAGCCCTGGACATCAGGTTTGAAGCATACGGCAAAGACATCGCCGACTCCGTACGCATCAATGACCGCATCTGCCGCGAAGTACTCTGCTTTGAACCGCCATCCCATGCAAAGTACGAGATGTTCCTTGACAAGGGTGGAAAAAAAATCTCCAAGTCAGC
The DNA here is from genome assembly GCA_003151735.1 of Candidatus Bathyarchaeota archaeon. Classification (GTDB taxonomy): domain Archaea; phylum Thermoproteota; class Bathyarchaeia; order Bathyarchaeales; family Bathycorpusculaceae; genus Bathycorpusculum. Next base: position 109,566 of record PLYI01000118.1, read on the forward strand.
CGGCAATGTGTTTACGCCGCAAATTTGGTTCCAATATGGTTCCCCTCAGTCGCTGCTGTTGCTGATGCTTAAACGGTTTGTTGGCACAAGGACTTTGGATGTTTCAGATATTCCAGCCTACATGAATGAAATCGACAGCCTTGAAGATGTTTACTTTGGCAAAAAACAGGTCGGCGAAAAAGAAGCCACCAAACTCAAAGGCTTATACCTCTACTGCTACGTCATGAAACCGCCTGCTAAACCCAGCATCCACGTACCCTACAACCTAATGGCGTTTCTTGTAAAGATGGCGCCCAAAGAATGCCTAAACGACTATGTAGCCGAAAAACTGCAAAGTTACGGTTACCTGCAGAAGAACCAAGCCTTAGACGCAAACCTTCTTCAACGAATAGAGTACGCGTTGAACTGGACACAGGATTTTGAAGAAATAAAAGAAACCGCAATAGACCTAACCGCAGAAGAAAAGAAAGCCATCGAGGAACTCATCACTAAATTTCAAGCCGAAGACGACCCTGAAAAAATCCAAAACGCCATCTTCAACGCCGCCAAAGACAACAGCATAAAACCTGGCGCTTTCTTCAAAACCCTCTACCAAGTTCTGATGGGTGCACCGCAAGGTCCAAGGTTAGGGCCATATGTGCTTGCTATGGGAAAACAAAACGTCATCGCGGCTCTACAAAGAGTTCTAAGTAAAAGTTAGCTGTTACCCAATTTTTCTTCTTTTTCTTCAACCCTTTTTGTTCCTTCACGAAAACGGATAAGCATAAATATTCATGGCTAAAGAGTGATTTTGGAGAGCAGCCATAATTGGGTTATCCAGCTTTAACTGATCTTGCAACTTTTATTCTGGTTCTAGGAGTTGGGATTCCCTTTGTCTACATCTTTTCGAAGATTTTGAAGTTGCATCCGCAGCTTTTGATTTTTTCGGAAAAGAAGAAAGAGGTAATTTTGAGTTTCATTGTTTTTATTGCCGTTTTTGCTGGAGCATTTGGAATTTACGGATTTTACGATAGGGTGTGGATACGAGCTACTTTGACGGCTGATCCTCTTTACGTCCTGAGAGACTTGATTGCAATAGCCATACTTCTGTTGCCGGTGGTTGTTGCTTTAAAGTTTTCAAAGCAGAACTTAAAAGACATTGCCTTAACCCGTAGAAACCTCAGAAAGAATCTTGCTTTGGGCTTGTTGATGAGTTTAATGCTTATTTTGTTTTTAGGTGTTCTTTCCCCTTTTTTGGGAGGCGGCTTCGCGGGATTTTCTGTAGCAACCGGGTATTTGTTTTTGAGTTATGTAATCATCGGGTTTGGTGAAGAAATCGTTTTTCGAGGTTACATACAAACAAGGTTAGTTGCCTACAGCGGGTCAGCCATAGGCATCGGTGTTACATCGCTCTGTTACGCTGCATATAATTTTCCATTGGGGTACTTTTGCTTCTCAGGAAATATTGCGTTAGCCGCGGTGTACGCTGTTTGGAGATTTTCATCAGGCTTGCTCTATGGCTACACGTTTCACAAAAGCCAAAGCGTTCTTTCATCCACTATTGTCCATATCTTTCTAGTTTGGGGAGGACTGTTGTTTAGCTTATATTTGTGATTGGCAAAATTTGATTTCTATTATTAGGAAAATCGATGGAGTTTTTATCGGATGCAAAAGCCTTAACTTGTCTTGCTTCCTAATAATAATTAGTAAACTATTTCTCAGCCTTTTAGGGAGGAATTTATGGTTGAGTTCCAAGACTCTGCCAAAATAGAGCCAAAAAAAGGAAAATCCAACGAAACCGTTAAATCAGGTGATTCTCTTACGGCTGGCGCCTTTTCTTGCGCTTTAAATTTGGATGAAGAGCGGCTGAGAGACTTTTTAGAAAACATTCCTTCTGCAGTGATAGTTGTTGAAAAGCCCGATGTCAAAGTAACCTACGCTAACAAGAGAGCCATTGAACTTGTTGGTACAAACCCATGCGGTGTTGAAGTGAACAAGTACCCTGAAAGTTTTAAGATTTTAACAATGGAAGGTAAAGTCTGTCCATCCGAAGAACTTTACACTTATAGGGCATTGTTTAACGAGGAAACATTTAGAAATTCAACGGCAATTGTTGAGCAACCAAATGGAAAGCGGTTTATTGTGGTAGTAAGCGCAAAACCGCTATACGATAAAGATGGCAAGGTTAACTCTGCAGTTGCAGTTTTCGAAGATGTAACTGCCCACGTTAATACCCAAAATTCACTTGCGGAAAGCGAGGAGCGACTGAAAATGGCTCAGGAAATTGCACATGTGGGCAGCTGGGAGTACTCTGTTAAAGATGACAAAGCAATTTGGTCTGAAGAATTGTTCCATATCTTTGGGTTAAAACCGCAGAAGTACGGTCCAAACGTCAACGAATACGTGGCTAGAATTTATCCTGATGATAGGGAAATGATAAACAAATCAATGGAGCAACTGATCTTTAAGGGTAGCTTATCCTCTAAAGCAAATTTTGATTACCGCATTATTCATGAAGACGGTTCTGTACGCGCTATACATTCTGAGCGAATAGTCAAGGAACTTGGCGAAGATAACAAGCCGACAAGAATAGTTGGCATAGAACAGAACATAACTGAACACAAACAAACTGAGCAGAAGCTAGAAGAATACACGAAGAATTTAGAGCAGCTTGTTGAGGAGCGAACAAAACAGCTCAAGGACGCCGAACGATTGGCGGCTATTGGGCAGACCGCGGGCATGATTGGTCATGATATCCGTAACCCTTTGCAGGTGATTGCTGATGAATTGTTTTTGATGAAGCAAGACGTGTCTGGTTCGCCTGACAGTGAATGCAAACACGACGTAGAGGAAAGTTTGGTTTCTATCCAAGAGCAAGTTGATTACATGGACAAAATTATTTCTGATTTGCAGGATTTTGCCAGACCGCTCAACCCTGAGTTAGTGGATGTTGAGCTTTGCAGCGCCATACCACAATTGGTTTCAACGGTTAATGTGCCAGACAACATTGAAGCGGTAGCAAGATGCGAGGGTGATTTACCGAGAATTAAGCTGGATTTAACTTTCCTGAAACGCATCTTGGTTAACTTAGCAAATAACGCCATTCAAGCCATGCCAAACGGCGGAAAACTAACCATAAAAGCCTCTCAAAAAGCCGAAACGGTTTCCATCACTGTTTCCGATACCGGCGTAGGCATTCCAGACGAGATAAAACCAAAAATCTTCCAGCCGCTAATGACCACTAAATCCAAGGGGCAAGGCTTCGGGCTAGCTGTTGTAAAGCGTTTAGTGGAAGCGCAGGGCGGCTCCATAACGTTTGAGAGTAAAGTGGGCGAAGGAACCAAGTTCAAATTGACTTTTCATAAATAACAGGCGTGTTCAAGACCGCCAAGACCACTATTTTTAAGTTTAAGCAAAGTATTTAATATTCTGCCCTTTTAGTTTCTGGGTGCAAACAAGCGTTGGGCTCGTCGTCTAGTACGGATTAGGGCACCGGCCTGCGGAGCCGGACGTCATGGGTTCAAATCCCATCGGGCCCGCCACCAAACTTCACCTGCAAGTATTCTTTTAGGTTTCCAGTGCGCTTATTGTCTTATATGGGAACTTCAAGCAGCGACGCGACGTTTATGGGTCAATTCAGGCGACCGACTGGTGTTCAAGGCAGAGCTGTTGCCGCCCTAATGAATAAAGAACACAATCTCCTGTCAACTTGGGGACTGAACCATATCAAAATCGAACCTGCCTTTACCGTTTTAGATGTGGGTTGCGGAGGAGGCAAAACCATAGGTAAACTGGCAAAGCGAACGGTTCAAGGCAGAGTTTTCGGCATTGACTACTCAAAAGATATGGTTGAGTACTCCAAAGAAGAAAACAAGAAACTTGTAGATGAAGCTCGAGTAGTGCTCATTGGAGGCTCGGTGGAAAAAATGGGTTTTCCCGCTAACTTCTTTGATTTAGTCACAGCGATTGAAACTTACTATTTCTGGCCCAACCTTACAAAAGCTTTTCAAGAGATAAATCGGGTCCTCAAACAAGGCGGAAAAATACTTATCGTAAGTGAAATGATTAAGGATGGCAAATATGAAATAGAGAATGCTGAAACTATTGCGAAAGCGCATGTCAAGCTGCTTTCACTACAGGAAATTGAAAGTATGCTGCGGTCTGCCGGGTTTTTCAACGTAAAAATTTTCAGAAAACCCTGTTCACCTTGGAACGCCATTCTCGCCCAAAAAGGCAACGAATAAAATCTTTGCAGTCTTAGGCGCTGAATTATTCGTTTTCTATATTTTGGCGAGTTTTTAACGACAGTCGGCTATCTTAATTATGATTAAAGTAAATGCGTATCTTCATTGCTATTTGATATAGAAAGCTGCTTATGGCGATGGCGAACGCTGGAAACGCTGGCAGAATGTACCAGGAAAGTTTTGTTTGGGCAACCGTGAACACTAAAAGCACGATACCCATCCATGCAAGAATTAAAGCGTCAGCCTTAAGACGCTTAACAAACACGTTGAACGCGCAAAGCCCCGCTGCAAAAGGCAAAAGAATTGCCCAGACCTTTTCGTTGGTGGCTAAGTAGCTGAAATAGAAAACGGGGCTTCCGCCGTGGCTTTCAAGCGGGCTGACTGTTCGCAGAAAGCCGCAATACACCACAAACCAGTACCCGAAATTCGACCCAAAACTCAGGAACATGTACACTAAATAGGGCGAAAGAACAAGAAGTCCAATTCCCCAAAAAGCAGTAAAATGCTTTTTGAATAGAAATCTGATGCTTCTTTTTGTCACCAAAAGATAAGAAAATATGATTAGCGGAATCAGCAGAGCCTCAACCTGCTTTGTTAACAACGCTAAACCAAAAAACAAGCCGCTTAAAATGACGTAACTATTGATTTTTTCTGTTTTCTCGCTCAACACAAAAAAGTAAAAACTTGCCTCGATGAAAAATACAAAGAAAACATCAGTCATGGCATGTCTTGCAAACAAGTAGAAAATGTTAAAAGTGCCTAAAACCAACGCCGACGCAAACCCAACGTAGCGATTGTAGAGTTTCTTAGCTAAAAAGTAAACCAGAACCAAAGTTAAAGAACCAAATATCGCGCTCCATAACCTTGTGACAAAATTGTTAACACCGAAGACTTGGTAAGCAAGAGACATAAACCACATAGGCAGCGGCGGCTTACCGATCCAAACCGCCAAACCTCCAAAAGCATAAGGCGTCAGGTAATCTCCGCTTTTAACCATGTGGTATGCCCATTGCGAGTACGTTTGCTCGTCAGCTGCCCAAAGGGATCCACTGCCAAGATTTAGGAAGAAAATTGTGGAAAATGCAAGAATTACCAAAATGCATATGGCGTCGATGTGTGCTGAAAACCAAGGTGACTTTTCACTAAGTGTACCATTGCGTTGAGCACTTCGCTTAGTCTGCCTATTTGAGTAAGTAAAGCGTAGAATTGTGAAAAGAATTATTGCTGTCGCGGCAACTGCGATGGCGTCAAAGGTAACCGTCGTCCAAGCTATAGAACTGGTTGATGAAATGCTTTCTGGGGCTGACTCTGTTAGGGTAAAGGCGTAGAGTCGGTGGTCGCTTGAACCGATGTAGAGAGTCCCGTTTACGATAGCTGGTGACGAATCCACGATATTGCCTGTTGCGTAACTCCATTTTTCTGCTCCAGTTGAAGCGTTAAAGCAGTAGATGCTGTAGTCTTCAGAGCCCACATAGACGTTGCCACCCGCTATTGCAGGCGAAGATCGAACCCAATACCCAGTTGATGCCTGCCAAATTTTCACGCCGTTAGAAGCGTTTAAAGCATAAACATTGTTGTCCTCAGAGCCCACGTAAACATATCCATCAGCCACCGCTGGAGAAGAGTCTATAGCATCTTGCGTTTGGAATTGCCAAATCTGATCGCCTGTGGAAGCATTTAAGCCGCTAACGTAGCCATCGTATGAACCCACGTAAACATATCCATTGTATACGCTTGGTGAAGAGATGACGCTCCCAGTATGATGCTTCCACAATTCCTTGCCTGTCGAGGCATTTAGAGCATGAACACAAAAATCGTCCGTAGCAACGTACACTACGCCATCTGAGATAGCAGGCGATGAATCCACCCGGAGCGAAGTTTGAAAAATCCAAACTAAATTTCCGTTTGAAGCGTTAAAACAGAAAACACCCTGTTTCCCAGAACCCACATAGACAAAGCCATTTGTCACCGCAGGAGAAGACAGAACTTTTCCTCCAACCATCGATATCCAAACGGGCATCCCATTGGCAACATCTAAACTGTAAACCCAACCGTCATAAGAACTTACATAGACCCGTCCATCATAGATAGCGGGCGAAGAGTCCACTTCATCTCCAGTTGTAAAATTCCACACAAGCTGACCGTTAGAGGCATTGAGACTGTAGATATTGCCATCTTTGCCACCTACAACGACGTAGCCGTCTGCTATTGAAGGCGACGAAACGACTTCTGCGCCCGTTGTATAATTCCATAAAGGCTTAGCTGAATTGGCTGGGTTGCCGCTGGTTGTGTAGCCGCTGTGGTTTAGGTCACCTCGGAACGTTATCCAGTCGTCGTTGCTTGAACTGGGGTTGGCGGCTGAGGCTACTGCCACAGATTGGATTAGAATCAGAGAAACGAGGGTGATTAGTATCCAATTGGTTTTTCTCATTGCATCATACAGGAACCATTTTTAAATTAAAGAATATATTAAACTATTGAACTTCAGGAGCCGTCGGCTCCTCTTTCTCACATTGAAGTTTACTTTGTTTTTTGCTAAAGAAATTAGGGAGAATTGATGATTCTCGTGTTGTATGCTTGCAGGTACGCTTTGTGAGCGGCGTCATAGGGGTAACTTTGGTTTGCTGGATATGGGAAGCTGGTCATTGCTTGGAAGGGAAGCGGATCAACCGAGAACAGCACGTAAGACAAGCCTTTTCCTTTAAACCAGCAGCTGGCAATAACATAGTAGTCTCTGACCATGTCTTTTGGAACAGGTGTTGTGTCTACTGGGAACTGCAGTGAAACTACGTCGCCTTCTCGTCCGACGACGAATTTGTCGTCGGCAGATTGCAATAGCGATAAAACGTCGCCGTATCTTGTGAATGCTCCGCTGGAATTAGATTCTGAGGTGTATCCTTGCTGGAGGTTAGCGTATGTGGGCATTATGGTTTGGATATTTAAGTTCTGCTGCGGTGTCGTGTCTACGCCTATGTAGTCGAACCTGATGTCTTGGTAAGTGTTAATTCTTAACTCGTAATCGTTGGTCGGAAACAGGCCTGTCAAATTAACGACAAACATCTGGTCGGTTACGTCAGGTAATGGGAATTGTCTATCGTCAGGGACACGTATCCAGCTTCCATTCGCCGCTTTAACCTCCATATAAGGTGGCGGTGAAGGTGTTACTCCTGGCTGGTTTGCATATTTCATGAAGTTGTTGCCTCCTGCTTGAGTTGTTGGCCAGTTAATTGTTGCTCCGACTACGAGTTTGATTTGTTGTGCGCCGGTAAGGTTGCCTAGATTTAGTGTTAGTTGGTTCCAAGTCCATATGGTGCTGCTTGTGGTGTTTCCGTCTAATTTGGAGATCAATGGGAGAACATTTTGTCCCTTCCCATCTACTGCGGAAACGGGTAAAGCTGGGTTTTTGCTTACGGTATACATTGTTCCTTGGCCTGCAAGGTTATAGATGAACGTGCTTGTGGTAGAGAACAGGTCTGTGTTTGCTGGGTGGTCTATTGCTACTAGTTTGGCTGAGTCCAGATAGAAGATTTCGTCAGAGGTCTCGGCGATTTTCATGCTGTAGAAGCCATTTTGAGGTTGCAGTTGAGATGGGTTCAGTTTTATGTAGTCCCAAGGGTAATTGTAGGAGAAAACCATTGATCCATCCGGTTGGAAGTGGTCTAGGTAGCCGAGCCAACCTGCACCATCAGAAACTTCAGCTGCGTAGGAGTAGCTTGTTCCATTCCATGTATACAAGGAAGGACATGAACCCAGCCTTATGTAGTATGTTACAGCGTAGGTTTGGGCTTCTATATCCACGGTTTTACTAAGTTGAGTGCTGCCATCGTTCCAGCTTGCAAAATCAAACTTTACAGTGCCCCAGCCGCTAACTTGAATTTGCTCTTCAGCTGGAAAAGCAATCGTGTGCGGTCCAACATCTACAAGTTCCTTGTAAGGAGCAACCTCGGGGGTACCGTCTAAAGTGAAAGAAAACCCTCCACGACTGGAAATAACATTGAGCGTATGCTTACCTGTTTCCACGACTTTAAATGATGTGGTTTTTCCGCCTACAACTGCTCTGTAACTTCCAATAATGCTCTCGTTAAAAGATGTCAAAATGGATTCCGCGGCTCCTCCTGCAAGCTGAACCTGAACTCTTTGGACAACAGCATCATTCACTAAGAACGGTAATGTATAACTGACGTTTTCGCTTCCTGTGTTAGTTACATCAACTGAAACGTTGATTGCTTGCCCAGGCCAAACCTCAACTGGATTGACAAACATGTTAGACACTTTAAGTGCGGCAGGCATCGGAGTGGGCGCAGATGTGACAGTGAAGGCTCCGACTAGGTCGGCAACTGTTACGTTGTAGCTGCCTTCTTTTGCTTCGCTGACGCTAAATGTGACTAGTTTAGATTCATTAGCTGCAAATTCCAAGTTTTTAGTTTCAACCATTAAATCATTAATTTTAAGGATTAGAGAATAGCCGCTTTGAATATCTCCCAGATTAGTCACGTCTGCTGAAATATTTACTGGTTGATTAATGCGCGCTTCATAAGGGTCTATGGATAGGTTAGTTACTTGAAACGATGCAGTTACCGAAGAAGGGAAGCTAGGCACGAAGTTTTGAACGTAGTAGAAAGCAGCTGCCTCAGCTACGGCGCCGCTTAATAGGATACAAATCAAAATTATGATTGATTTATTAACCAGAGAATGCGTTCCCCTCATACTCTCTCAGTTCTCAAAAAAAATATGCCCTGTTGTTTAATAAGTCTTCTCTTTAATTTGGATTCCATCATAACAAACATAAATACCCGCAAAAAACGTATCGGCCGTACTTAATGCGCCTTGCAGCTCGGTTTTTCCTGGGTAATGCCCATTTAATAATGATTGTATTGAAATTTAAGATTATTATGGCATTAACTATACAAAGTTTTATAAACTGACATAAAAAGCTAATGGAGCTAGTGAACGAGGATATGCTCCTCGTTCAACGGGAATTTAGGAGAAAAGAAAAATGCAAAATATAGAAAACAGTATGAAAAATAAAACTACGGCTATTATCATTGCGATAATTCTGTTATCGTCAATGGCTATTACGTTTAACGCTCTTTCAACAGTTAACGCAACAGGTCTATATCCAGTTCCTGGACACCCAACTGACAGTTTTGACAATGCTACCTTTACAGCAATCCAACAAGGCATGTATTGGACAAACATGGATGCTAACGCCAGTGCAGCTAGGATTCTAATGTGGACAAGATTCCAAGACAAAATACCAACACACGCATACATCGTTACCGCGCCAAACCCCATCGGTATTGGTCAAACATGCAACATTGTGATGTTCAATCCGCAAGTCCCACCAGGCGCACTATTAACCAACGGAGTTAGGTATACCTACAAATTCACAGTAGTAAAACCTGACGGCACAGTGCAGAATTTCCCTACAGCGACACCTCCATCTTACTCAGGCTGGAGCCAAAACAGTGTCCAAAATGGCGTTTTCGTATCTGACTCAACTGGCTCAACATACATGTCATATGTACCAGATCAAATCGGCAACTATACCTTCACTGTCTATTATCAGCAGATGCAGTACCTGTGGAATGCCACAATGGGGGCCACTAATGATTTCTATGGCACTACTTTCTTAGCGAGCAATTGGACAACGACACTTACCGTTCAGCAAGATGCAGTTTCGCTATCTGGTCTGACAACGCCCGCCTATAATCTAATACCGACCGAGTATTGGTCGCGACCAATAGAGCAAGAGAACACTGGTTGGTACGCGATAGCCTCAAACTGGCTAGGCGACACTCATGACACATTCAACGGTGGAAACGAAAACAGATATCAACCCGACGGCACAGCACCCAACACTGGACACATCTTATGGACAAGACCAATAGAAGACAGCGGAGTCCTTGGCGGAAGTGACACTACAAGACTTGGCAACACTTTCAACACAGGATCTCAATACCAGCCAAGATTCCTCAACCCAATAATCATGTACGGCAGACTCTACTTCTCTCCAAACCTCTACAGCTCTGGCGCAAGCCAAATGATGGACTGCGTTGACCTGAAAACAGGGCAACTACTATGGGAGGAAAACGTCACTGCAACATCAGGATTGAACGCGCTTTGGTCTTCTGCATACACAACAAGTTTAGTTGGCAATCCTTTCGGCTACTACTACAGTCAAGACGATCCTAACCAACACGGAATCCAAAACCCAGGCTGGCTATTCGCCGCCAACTTTGCAGTCGGATTCCAACCAGAGAGAGGCATACCATACCTTCACATAGCTAACGTTCCTGGATCAGGCAATAATTCCGCTACCACATGGACTGAAACACATGACCCAATGGGGGCAGTTATACGCTTCCAAATACAAAACAAAGGAAATACTACAAACCCCAGCTATTACCTAAGCGAATGGAATTCATCTAAAGTCATTCCAATGTTAGCAGCAGGTAGCGACCCAACATCAAACGTTATAGATGCCAGCACCGCATCCCGTTACGACTGGAACATGTCTATGCCTTGGAACTTTACCACAGCGCCAAGTCTAAAAGGCGCAAAACTCGGTGACGTTCTGTTTGGTTGGAATGGCACATGGCCATATGGAACTGGCGCACCAACATACGCTTATCCAGACAATGTTACCGTCTGGGCATTGAGTTTAGACCCTGCCACCCTTGGACAAGTATTGTACATAAAGACTATCTCGACAGATGATACAGTAAACAACGTCAACAACATCATATCTCGCGTGGACGCACAGGATGGCGTTTTCGTTACTGTAAACGTTCCAGTTCAGTCATTCACTGCATACGACATGCACACAGGCAACAAACTTTGGACAACTGATGAACAAGCTAACACCGTAACACCCTACGGTTACTACGGTTGGGCTAGCTTGGCAGGTACTACACAGACTAAAATTGCTTACGGCTTGTTCTACGTTGGAGGCTACAGTGGAACAGTTTCCGCATATAACCTTACAACCGGCAAGCTAGTATGGCGAAACTCTATTATCCCACCAGGAACCGCCGGTAACCTAAAGTCAAGCCCCGCAATGATGGACCTTATCGCTGACGGAAAACTTTACGTAGGAACTCATGAACACTCTGCAGAAACACCATTGGAACCAGGCAACATGATTCGCGCATTAAACGCAACCACTGGGGAAATCATCTGGCAAATGGCAGGTTGGGCATGGCCAATGTCCGTTGCTGTTGCAGATGGAGTATTCATCTACTGGAACTTCTATGATGGACAAGTATACGCTATCGGACAAGGACCAACATCTCTGACCGTTAGTGCACCACAAGCATCCGTTGAACTGGGCAGATCACTAGTTATCACTGGCACAGTCACTGACGTCTCCGCAGGCACAAACCAAGAAGTACCAAAAGCTAACCATCCAAGTGGCGTTGCAGCCGTATCTGACGACAGCATGAGTCAGTGGATGGAATACATATACATGCAGAAAGCAAAGCCAACAAACACCACCGGAGTTCCAGTATCTCTGGATGTGATTGACGCAAACGGTAACCAACGAAACATCGGCACGACTACTAGCGACTCGAGCGGTGCATTTAGTTTCCAGTGGACACCTGACATTGAAGGCAAATACACAGTTATAGCTACGTTTGCAGGTTCACAATCGTACTATGGATCTTCCTCTGAAACCAGCTTCGCAGTTGACCCTGCAGCACCAACACCACCTCCATATCCAGTAACTAGCCTGCCACCAACTGAAACCTACATCTTAGCCTCGGGTATTGCGATAATTATTGCAATAGCTATAGCAACAATGCTCATCCTCAGAAAACGACCATAAAAACAAAACCAAACAATCCCTTTTTCCTTTTTTTATTTTCCAATAAATTAACAAAGTTTTTAAAAGATAAACTTCGTTTTGTTAGCTGTTTTGTGTTTTTATCTGTGCTACTTTACCCGAATCAGCCCATACTTCAACCGATATGCTATTCACGTTGCCCGGGTAAACATTGTCCAAGTAAAATGTAACAGTATACTGTGGGTATAGTGCTAAGCCGTTTTTGGTGTTTGGGTGAAAAACCACTGTGACGGGCTGGGCCAGCACGTTGAAGTTGGAGACTGTTGTGCCGTTTGATGTCCAGCTGTAGCTGTTCAGGGCGTTTTTTGCCAGTTCCACTGCGCTATCGTTGGATATGTTAACTGTTGTGCTTCCGATAGTGAACAAAAACCAGCCGTCCGTTAAGGTTTCTAAGTCGTTGTTATCGAAGATTAAGCTCAGGCTTTTAGGAGAGTAGTCAACGCCGTTTTCTGTATACATCAGAAGTATCTGAGCGCTATTCCCTTGGCTTGTAAAGTTTAATTTTATGTTTCCTTCTGAGATTTGGATGTTTTGGGTTTGAGCGTTAACCATCGATAGCAAACTGCTCATGTTTGCAAGATAAGCGGTATTCTCGTATGTTGCCAGCCTTCCCAGCAAACCCTTAGCAACACCCAAGACATTGTACGGCTGCGCCTGAGAATAAACCGGTGATCCCTCAAGCAGAATAATCTGGTAGCGTGATAACTGGTTGTTTCTAAACCTGAAAACCACATCCATTTTGCTGTCACTGCTCGTAAGCGAGTAAGTCATAATTTGTTCTAAGGCTCCGCCTAAATCCGAACGTTGCTCAACAGTATTACTCAGAAGCGTCGCCTGATAGTGCGAGGTGTCGATTTGTGTTACTTGCTGAAGAAAACTAATTGCGCTGTTTGTGGTATTGCTCCAAGACAGTAGTTGATTGTCTTTTGACTGCAAATTGTCTCGTTCGTTGGTCGCTTGGTTTAGGGCGCCAAACTGCAGGGTTGCCATGCTTGAAAAAAGGATTAAACCGACAAGCAAAATTCCAAGGGTCGCTTTCCACTTCAACGATAATGAGGTGCGTTTTTTTGGTTGAACTGGAGGTGCTTCCTCCACAACCTTCATCGTGCCAACAGCAGCTAACCCAAAAGTAGACAGCCTATAAATGCGTCGTCATTTTTGGTCACTAGCTCCCCTAAACTTTCAAGGTGATAAGTTAAATTAGAACTTGAAACCCCGATCAAATCGACCATTTCAGAGAAAGTCAACGGTTTATCAGCTAATATTCGAAGTATCTTGCGGCGGGCAGGATGCTTAAGAGAACTAAACATGGTTGAGTAAATCTCTTCTTTCCCCTAAGACACCCGTCTCTACCGTGAATACAACATTGTTTTGAGTATGCATTAAAACTTTTTCAAACTTTCCTAAAACTTAACCATTGCCGCCTCTAGCAAAATTGAAGCGGAACGTAAATTAGAAATAACCGTAGCTTCTGATATTGTTTGGTTTAGAGGCTTAAGTTTCATGACTGATGTTGTGTTTGTCTTTGAAGTTCACCAGCCCCACAGACTGAGGCGAAACCTTTTCTGGGAAGGCAAAGTCCTGAGGCGTTTATCGAAAGATGAATTGTTCAACTATTACTTCGACAATGAAGCTGACAGAGAAATCTTTAAGCGTGCCGCAAGAAAATGCTATTTTCCCTCAAACCAGATACTTCTCGACGTAATAGACAAACACAAACATGACCATAAACAGGTTAAAGTTTCCTTCAGTATTTCAGGAGTTTTCCTCGAACAATGCGAAATGTTCGATAAAGACCTGCTTGAAAGCTTCAGGCAACTCTCAGCCACCGGGCGAGTGGAGTTTCTAAACCAAACATACTACCACTCAATCGCCAGCCTTTACCCTGAAAAAGAAGAATTTATCGCTCAAGTTGCGATGCACAAGCAGACCACAAAGGATTTACTCGCCTATACGCCGCAAGTTTTCGAGAACACCGAACTGCTCTACAACAACACCATAGCCAAAACCGTTGAGAGCATAGGATACAAGGGCATTTACACGGAAGGCATAGAGAAGATTCTGGGCGGAAAATCACCAAACTACATCTATACTCCCAAAGACACAAAAAAAATCCGAATTCTGCTGCGGAATTACAAGTTGACTGATGATATAGGTTTTAGGTTTTCGGAAAGATGGTGGCCCGAATGGCCCTTGACCGCCGACAAGTACGCGAGATGGCTAGCTGAAACCAAGGGTGAATGTATCAACATTTTCCCCGATTACGAAACATTCGGTGAACACCATTGGCCAGAAACTGGCATCCACAGCTTCCTCCAGCACCTGCCAGACGAGATTTTGAAATATGACCATTTACAGATGGTTACTCCGTCCGAAGTTGTTGATAAACATGCTTCAGCAGGAGAAATCGATGTTCCAGAAGCTGGAGGCACCGTTTCTTGGGCCGATATTCAACGTGACCAGTCTGGATGGCTTGGCAACGTCATGCAATGGGCATACTACACCACGCTGCGCAGGTTAGAGCCGCTTATAAAAGAAGCTGGTGATGATGAGTTTCTCAGGCTGTGGCGTGACTTCCAAACAAGCGACCACTTATACTACATGTTCACTGCTGGCGGGGGACCAGGAGAAGTACATTCGTACTTCAGTCCGTTTGAGTCGCCTATGGATGCTTTTGTAGCTGCACAAACGTTGCTAAACGATTTTGAAGCTAGGTTAAGAATTGTAGTGTTAACCGCTAACGAGCCTTTCTTGTTCTACACTGGCATCGGAAAAGACAACTACACTGGCGTAATGGCATGGAGCTTAAAGGGATTTATTAAAGCACTCGAAGAAGTAAATGTCAAAGCTATAAAATTCCATGTTGGCAACGGCGATTTTGAAAGTTGGGCAAAAAACTCGCTAAAAGACAAGAAATTAGCTTCCCAAATTAAAGCCCTCAATTCAGAAGAGGAAGGTGGCAACCTTAGAAAAGCAATAGTTGAGGCTGCAAAAAAGCGCTACAATACCTTGAACAAGGAGTTACAAGATGCCACACAGCTTTTCTAAGAAACGCTCTCGTATGCGTTTATTAGATAAGTTGCTCTACTCTTTGATGGCATGGTGTTGTTAAATGAGAGAAGAGCTTCCGTTTCCAGACAAGGTTCTCCAGACACTGCACAATTTGTGTGCTACCGCCGCTGATTTAGCACGTAGAGGCGAGGAAGTAGCACGGCTTCTGCAGAAAGATCCAAACGAAATTGAAAGCATTCTAGACCAATACAAGTCTGAAGGTTTCGCTGAAAGCTTCTATGATAATGAGGGCAAGAAACGGTATTATCTTAATGGAAGAGGAATAATTAAGGTCTGCTCACTTTTTACGTAGAGGAGAACCATGCGCGTCATCATTTTTTCTTGGGAGTATCCGCCTCGTGTTGTAGGTTATCTCTCTGGATACGTCAGCTCTCTATCAACTCAACTTGCCAGCAGCAAAGTTGACGTTAACGTTGTAACTTTCGATGACTTCTCAACTGGCCAAACACAGGAACCCAGCGGCGTTAAAACCTTTAGAGTCGCTAATCCTGTGCGAACTCATATAGGCGTCTTAACTTGGGTTTTGACATTAAACCAGGAAGTTGAGCGGGAGGCAGCCAACGTTTACTATGACTCACAAAAACAAATTGACTTAATAGACGTTTACGACTGGCATTTCATCCCAGCTGCAGTCACGTTAAAAAACGGTCTTGGCATCCCATTTGTTTACTCGGTTGAAAGCCTAGAAGACCATCGCTCACCAAATGCCCTCGCATCATATAACATGGCAATTAAAAGCATCGAGTGGCTTGGATTTTATGAAGCAGCAAAAATAAGCGTAAAATCCCAGTGGATGCGAGACGAGATCATTAGGATTTACAAGGCTCCCCCAGAAAAAATAACAGTTATCTCAACAGACCCCAGCGTCTGGAACCAAGAGGTCCTAAAACTATACCAAAGCGTGGTGGCGGAGGCAAAGCAATGAAAGATAAATTAAGCGTCATGATGCTTAGTTGGGAATATCCGCCAAGAGTCATCGGAGGCATATCACCCCACGTCTACTTTTTATCAAAATATTTAACTAAGCATGACGTTAAAGTTTATGTGGTAACCTGCGATTTTCCAGGGGCACCAGCACACGAAGTAATCGACGACGTGGAAGTCTACCGAATTGATTCCTACAAAAACCCTGCGCCCGACTTTGCCACCTGGGTTTACCTGATGAACATGAACATGCAAAAAGAAACAGCTGCTCTAACACGAAAAATCGCCGACAAAATCGATGTTTTCCACGCGCACGATTGGCTTGTGGCAAACGCCGGTATCGGTCTTAAGCATGTTTTTCGAAAGCCTCTTTTGGTGACTATGCATTCAACCGAGATGGGTAGACGAGATGGATTGCATACCACTACTGAAAAAATGATTCATGAAACCGAAGCATGGCTTACTTATGAAGCTTGGAAGGTTATTTGCTGCAGCGAATACATGATTTCCCATGTCAAATACGTTTTTGGTTTGCCCAGTGACAAGTTGGTTATGGTTCCAAACGGAGTAAACATACACTCTTACGACGGCGAATGTGACGTGAAGGATTTTCGAACCAAGTTTGCTTTGCCTCAAGAAAAAATCGTTCTCTACGTTGGACGCTTGGTTTACGAGAAAGGAATCCATGTTCTGATTAATGCTGTGCCAAAAATCCTCAGCAAAGTTGACGCTAAATTCGTTATCGTCGGTAGCGGCTACATGAAAGAGCAGCTTTTAAACATCGTGCGTAGCATGGGTTTGGAGCATAAAGTGCTTTTTGAGGGCTTCATGGATGAGGCAACCCTGCTTAAACTTCAGAGGTGCGCAGATGTTTCTGTTGTGCCCTCTCTGTTTGAACCCTTCGGCATCGTGGCGTTGGAAGCTATGGCAGCAAAGAGTCCCGTCGTTGCATCTGACACCGGAGGCTTATCAGAAATAATCGAGCATGACGTGACAGGCGTTAAGGTTTACCCAAACAACCCTGATTCGCTGGCTTGGGGCATAACAAAGGTATTGCTTGATGAAAATTATTCTAAGCGCCTCAAGAACAACGCATACGAGCGAGTTCAGGAAAGGTATGATTGGGAAAAAATCGCTCAGCAAACCATGCGAATATACGAGGGTGTTTTAGGTGAGTACTCCAAGAGTTTCTGGGCTCAAACCGCACAAACAAGTAACCCCTGATATGTAAGAACCCCTTAAAGACTGAACAGAAAATTGTAGCTCTGCTCTCCCGAAATAGGAATAAGGTTCTATTGTCCAATTACTCTCACATTTTCAACTTGAAGCCAAGGCGAAATCAACTGCCCCATCTGCCGCTCATTACCGCCGACAACGCTGATGTTTTTGATCAACTCAAAAATATTGCCCGCCAACATAACGCCCCTAGAGCAATGCGTGATTTCTCCGTTCTTGATTTTCCAAGCGGGCGTTGCCACAACTGAGAATTCGCCGCTGACAGGGTTGCTGCTGTGGGCACCCTGCAAGTAATATACTATTAAGCCGTCGTTCACTTCGTTTATCATTTCGTCTGAGGTTTTGTTTCCGGGCATGATGTGAAAGTTTGTTGTGTCAATGTCCGGGGTTGAAAGGTACCCAGCTCTTGAAGCATTTCCTGTGCTTTCTTTGCCATCTTTCTTAGCTGAATAATTATCATAAAGGAAATTGAGCAGCACACCTTTTTCTATAACCGCTGTTTTCTGGTGTGGCACGCCTTCGCCGTCAAAAATCCCTGTGCGCAATCCGCCTGCAAACAATCCGTCATCATAAATCGTTAGGTTTTCTGAAGCGACTTCTTCCCCGATTTTTCCTTTAAACCGCGACTGGCCCCTCTGGACGCTGTCAGCTCTGATGGCGTTGATTAATGTGTAAGCTAAAAGCTCCTGCAGTGCAAATTGTGTGAGGATTACTTTGCCGGATTTGGTATCAACTGGCTTGGTTTTTAGGGCTGACACAGCCATTTTCGCTGCTTCTTTTCCAACCCAAGCGGGATTAAGCTCGTAGTTTCTTGCAGCGTTAAACTCGAAGCATACTGGAGTGACTGAGTTGGCTTCTTTTGCCAGCGTTGCCACGCTGCACTCAATTACCGTTCCCATGTCAAAGCCTGTTATGCCGTTTGAGTTGGCGATGGCGTCAGAAATGTAACCGCTCCCTACGCCGCCTTCGATTGGGAAAACACGTTTATCTACTTCTCCAGCCGCATCCAGCATTGTTGAGGCAATGTTAACAAGGTCTTCCGAGCTTAAGTTGACGATTTTTTTGTCAAAAGTTTTTTCAGTCGTGGCGTAAGGTTTCTTTTGTGGGAGCCCGTTCCACTCGGGGTCAGGTTTGCTTGCTCTTGCCGCACTCAATGCACCAGTAACAGCTTTTTCGACCGCTTTCGCGTCATCTAGGATGTTTGTATAGGCAAACCCAATTGCCCTGTTAGCGGCCACTCTAACACCTAAGCCGCGGTCAATTATTCTGTTGGTTTTGCTGATTTGGCCCAGTTCAATACCTATGTTTGAGGCTTGCCCCTCGTAAACATATGCTTCAGCTTCTGCCGCTCCCTTCTTTAGAGCAGC
This sequence comes from Candidatus Bathyarchaeota archaeon, assembly GCA_003151735.1. GTDB lineage: Archaea > Thermoproteota > Bathyarchaeia > Bathyarchaeales > Bathycorpusculaceae > Bathycorpusculum. The sequence goes on from PLYI01000118.1 coordinate 128,234, forward strand.
CTCTACAGCTTTTTCTGCTAAACTTATCATAATGTTTTTTTCAAGCACTGCCACCGACAACCACCTTGCTAATTCTAATATGAGGTCCGCCATCGCTGATAAAAGCTGTCTGGCCCTTGCCGCACCGCCCCGGATCCAACATGAAATCCTTGCCAACTCCACTGACTTGGTGGAGGGTTTCAAGGGTGTTGCCGCTTATGGACGCGTTGCGGACAGGTCCGCCGACTTCGCCATTCTCTATTTCGTAGCCTTCTTGGATTCCCACTTGGAAAGTGCCGTCAAGGTTAGCTTGTCCGCCCCTAAAACTCTTAAAATAATAACCCGACTTCACATTCTTGATTAATTCTTCGAAGGTTTGGTCTCTTGGCGCCATGTAAGTGCATCGCATCCGAATGATTGGTTCCACGCGGAAGTCCTCCGCCCTCGCGTTTCCTGTGGGTTGCGCGTTGAATTTCTGTGCGGTTTCACGGTTATGCATCAAGCCTGTTACGACGCCGTCTTTTATGAGCAGTGTCTTTTGGCTTTCAACGCCTTCGTCGTCGTATTTGAATGCGCCAAACGCGCCTTTAATGGTGCCATCGTCGTAGAAAGTCACTAGGTCAGAGCCGATTTTTTTGCCAAAATTATTCGCCAACACACCACCTGACAAAGCCAAATCTGCCTCAGCTAAATGCCCAAACGCCTCATGCACAAACACCCCTACAACGTTAGGACCCAAAACAACAGGGAACTTTCCACCTCTTGGAGACTTAGCGTTTAGCTGTTCAATGGCAAGTTTAGCCACCTTCTCACCCAGCGCTTCTGGGGTTTGCTGGTCGAACAGCTCGTAACCAGCGGTAGAGCCGATTTCTTCGCGGCTAAACGTGAAGACGCCCTCGCTCTGGGCTGAAGCAGTTATTCTTGCCCAAACATACAACTTATCCTGCTCAATGCTTGATCCGTCGCTATTCACAAAAAAACTTGAGCCAGTTAAATCAAGATAATCCACTGAGCAACTTTTAATTCGCTTATCGACGTCCAAACTTGCGCTATTCACTGTCAAAGCAGTTTTTATTTTATCCTCCATCAAAATGTCGGCGGGGTTCTTTTTTGGTTTCGATATGACCCGGTCGTTAATGACCTTGGCAGCTGCAAGCTTAATGGGCTTTTTTAGCCTTGCGCTTGCCAATTTCGCCATCCTGCACGCATCAGAAACAGCAGCCTCCAAAATAGCTGTATCCAACGAGCCCACGGAAGCAAAACCCCATGCCCCATTTACCAGCACGCGGATGGCAACGCCGTTTTCTATGCCTTGTTTGGCGGCTTCTACGCGTTCCTCTTTTAGGGTTAGGGCTGTTTTGTAGAGTTTTTGTGCTCGGGCTTCGGCGTATTGGGCTCCGAACTTCTGGGTGGCTGTGTTGTTGATTTTGGTTAAAAGGTCTTTCAAGGGTAATCTTTCCTTTTCAAACTAGAATTGTTTGTAGGAATTAAACGATTTGTTTCTGGAAAATTGGGTTTCACCAGAAGTCAGTCATACTCTTCTGCCTAACTGTTGGCTGAATTAGTTTGGGCTTGAATTTAACTGGCGCCGGCGTATCAGCTCCTAAAACCAGTTGTCCATAGACGCCGTCGTATCCAGGCGTAACCTTAGCGGTGCCATCCCTAACCTTCACGATAGCTTGAGCAATCGGCGCATCCACCACCTGAGTCAACGCATCTAGGGGTGCATCAATCAGCACATTGTATTCGTCGCCGAATTTCTCGGTTAGCACATTATAGTTTTTCCAAACCGCCTGCGTTGAAGGCGAACCAGCCCCAAGCACCGTCGCTATGATTTCGGAGAGCGGAAGTAAACGCAAAAACCCAGGTGATTTTTCACGGGTAAAGTTAGCTGGTCGGTCGGCGAGTTCTTCGACGCGCTGCTCGACGCCTTTGGTGAGTTTTCTACGGCAAACAGGGCAAATGTTACCGAATTTTATGGCTTCAGAGGGTGAGAGTGAGACTTTGCAGTTACGGTGCCCTGTCCAATGGTACTTGCCGTAGGCAGGGTCAGTTTCAATGGTAAACTTGAACCGCGACGAATCATTAGCCATTATTGCATCGGTAACTTCTTTGTAGCTGAATTTTTCCAGTTCGAAAACGTTGGCTTCCCTGCCAATGCGCCATGGCCAGAAACTATGGCAGTCACTGTTCGAAACCAACGCGTATTTGTCGAGTTTGCTCAGTCGCCAGTTCATAGCTGGGTCAGACGACAAACCCGTTTCCAAAGCATGGATGTGTTTGGTCATGTCTTGGTAGCAGTCTTCAACGGTGTTAAAGCCGCTAAAGGCGCCGAAGATGCTGAACCACGGTGTCCAAGCATGCGCTGGAAAAACCATGTTGTCGCTACAAACCTCCATTACTTGCTCGACCAGTTGTGATGCTGGGAGATTTAGGATAGGTCTGCCGTCTGACCTTAAACTCCCGAAACTCTGAAGTCGCTCATTGATTTGTTCGGCGGTTTCAAGCCACGGAGTAAGTATGACATGGTGCACTTTTTTTGATTCTCCCTTATAGTCGAAGATGGTGCAGACTTCAGTTTGAAGCATAAACCGTACAGGAGAATCTGCGTTGATTAACTTGAAAAGTCCCGAATCATCTTCAGGTATGAGTGTTTCATTGATTTCTTTTAGCCATTGGGGATGGGTGAAGTCGCCTGTGCCGACGAGGTTTAAGCCTTTGATTTTTGCGTATTTGGCGATTTCTGTTATGCTCATTTGTTCGCTTGTGGCTCGGCTGTATTTGCCGTGAATGTGCAGGTCGGCGATTACTCGGATTTAAAACACATCCTTTATTATTCTCAAAGCCGTCTTACAACCTCTTCTTTTTTGAAGAAGCTATTTCCATTCCTATTTAAAAGTTTTCAGATCCTCTTTCATTATCAGTTTGAAAACACCAAAAGTCCGCCTTGTAGAGCAATTGGTAGAAAGATCAATGAATCCAATTGTTAGAAGCATTACCGCAAATTATAAGTGAAGTTCTCTGAAATAGTAATCTAATACTAACGTTAATGGAGACGCTCTAACGGTTTTCAAATGGACAAAAAGGAAAATTGGAATACTGGTACTTGTTTCTTTTTTAGTAACATTTCTTGCAATATCCTTCTTGCCTGAAAATTGGTTTGTTGCTGTCCCTCAACTGAGAAACACACAAGCTGGAACAGCTTACACTCACCTTTACTCAGAGACTCCGCCAATTTCCTATCGTTTTGAAATAACTTTTACTGCAACCGGTACTTTTAGCGTTAACAATCCAGTGCATGTAAAAGTAGTCCTTAGGGATTTGAACATAACAAATTTTTTGGATTATTTCTGCGGTGTATCCTTCACACACGCTTATTCTTATCCAACAGAATTTACCGAAGACAGTCCAATGAACAATGTAATAATTTACTTAAAGAATACTGGTGATGGAACATATTCTGGTGAAGGAAATGTTGTTTGGTTAGTTGAAGGACCTACTTACATGGGTGAAGTAATTAATAATCCAGTAGGACACGTTATTCCTTTTGACATGTTTACTCAAACTAACTCAGTCTTAACAATTTCCTCTGCTTCCGATACCCTATCAATACATTTCACGCAAAACACGGCAAGGCTATCTTGGCAAATTGGCTCATTCAGCATAATAGTTCTGGAGCCTGTGTTTGAAGCGATTCTTCTGAAAGAAAAAAAACCAACGTAAACACTTTTTGACCACATTAAAGAGCTTTCAGGACAAACCATACCTTTCCTTGTTCTTTCAGTTACTATTATTTACTTGTAGAGGTTATATTGGAAATCCTGTGTTGAGTTATGGAGACTAAAGTAGTGGGTACAAATTCAATTGAAGATACCTCGGTTATAGTACCTACTTTCAATGAGGAAAAATGTATCCCGTTAACTTTAGAGCTTCTTATGAAGTTAGCCTTTAGAGAGATTATTGTTGCGGATGGGGGTTCTTTAGATGGGACTCCAGAAATTGCTGAGAGAAATGGAGCGCATGTTGTTATTGAAAAAGGTGGCGGTTATGGAGCCGCTGTCTTGAGAGGTCTGCATGAAGCCAAAGGAGCCTTTGTTGTAATTTTTGATGTAGGCTTCAATTATAATCCTAACGATATTAACAAGCTTGTCAACATTCTGAAGGAGAATGATGATGTTGGGATGGTTATTGGATCAAGAACTGTCCTTAAAAAGTCATTCTTCTTAAAGTTCCTTAATATCACTTTTCGATTACTTTTTGGAAGGTCAACTACTGATGTTGATTCTTCCTTCATTGCCTTTCGAAAGAACGTAATGCTGGACATGAGACTTAGTTCTTCGGATTTCTCCCACCCTGTTGCAATCCGTATGAAATTACTTCGAAAGGGATACAAAATCGTTGAGGTCCCGGTTGAGTACTATAAAGATCGGAATATGCCAAGAAAATACAAGGTAATTCAAGGTTTTATGGTTTTACGCAAAATTATAAGTTCGAGGTTTGACGATGATAGCAGTTGAGACTGTTGCTGCTCTCGGATACATAATCACTTTTGTCTTAGGATTGTCATCAGGGCTTGTTATCGAAACAATTAGGTTTGCGTACCTCAGAAAAAAAGATAACTGGACTGACTTAAAAAATCCACTTCAGGACGTCTATGGTGTAATTCGAAATCTGCAAAATGATTGCGACCATGCTTTCAAAATTCAAAATCATAGTTCAAGTTCCGTTATGGACGAAGTTTTAAACAGAATCAATCAGAATCTGGGAAAGTACTTGGAATGGTTCAAGCCGTTTGAAGATCACCTCGGCATTAAAAAAGTGGATTCAATTGATGAGGTACTGGGTGCTACATTAATAGGAATTTCCAATTTTGCGCGTCTCTCGAAGCAGGACCAAAGATATGTTGAAAGCAGACTTGACAAGCTTCGAGAAATTACTGAAATATCAGAGAAGCGAATGGAAGAATTCATAAAAGCAAAAATGCCACTTAATGTGATATTTAGAAAGCGCAGATTAGAAAACTGGAGAAATTCACGGTTCTAAATTTTGGTATTCTAAGAAATTATTTATTCTTTAGGTTTGCATTTTTAAGTTGTCGCAAAGTCTTTTCATGTTTCCATAAATTCATTTGGGAAAAGAATTTTTGCCCTTCCTATAAAGGTGAACCAACAATGAGAAAATGGGCCACATGACCAAGGATTTATCAGGGTATATTGAAAGTCTTGGATACAAAACGATTGAATCTCACATGGTTTATATTCACAGTTCGTTGACCCGAGAAATAATGGTTTATGAAAAAGCGCGATGAGAGAATATTTAGACAAATTATGAATCCGTCCAGCTAGAACGGTATGATCACCAATTAGGCAAAAAGCTCTTATGTCATCTTGAAAGAAATGTTTACTTTGAAGAAGAACAAAATGCTGCCTATTTTTGGAGCAAATGTGCCGAAGGGTGCTCTGGAAAAAATTCCATATATCAACTTTATCCCTAAAGATGGGCGAGTAATATCCCTCTTGCCATTCTTTGATGGAATAGCGGGGACTTTTAGGGTATTAGTTCCGCAAGATGATGGCAGTATCCTACTGGTTCCAGGTAAGCCTGTGCAAGGACCGTACTATGCCATGACTATCGTTGAAGAGGGAAACGATCTGCATTCACAACTCATTGAGTATATCACTCTTTCATTGTCATTTCAGAGTACTGTGAACATTCTTGGTGGAATAGAACGAGACATCATAAACTGCAGCTCTGTGGTCGAAAAATATTTCATTTTCTTGAATCTGTTTCGATCTACGAAAGACCCAATGATTGCAAATCTAGTATTGACTGATGTCGAATTCCTATTTGCTAATATTCGATCTCTTTATGATTCAATCCAAGTTATGATCGGAGACATCTTGGGAAAAGTAGACAAAACCAAGCCTCATCTTCCAGATAGTTTTTATGACATGGTAAAACTTGAAGAAACTGACCAGCTTAAAAAATACAGCCTTTCACAACCTCTCCGAAAATTTTATTCTGAAACTAAGGAATTCTTCCTAGCATGCAGGACCATAAGGACTGGTTTCCAACATAGACGAGTGGATATTCCAATTATACTTTGTTTAGACGAAGGATTCGCCTTGACGAAAGATAACACTTTCCTTAAAGACCCAGTTGTTGCAAGATTTAACATATGGCCTCAAGAAAAAAATAAAAACGGCTTAGTGTCATTGCTAGGTTTGATTGCATACCTTAACAAAACAGTGCTATGGCACATGGATCTTCTCACTGAAGCTCTGAAAGCCGCTATTCCTGCTCTTCCTTTGATTTCGAACGATTTTGGAGTCTTTTTCCGTGGACCTCACATTCAGCACTTAAATCTATCAAACAAGTATCAGATTGAGCAGTGGATACCGCCAAAATAAAGTGGCAAGCTGCGGAGAATTACCTAAGAAGAGAAGATTCACAAAATACACAATCAGCATTATCCGTCAATATCTGAACCTTCAATAAGTGCGTGCGGCTATACTGGTCTTAGTTGTCCTTTTTTGATTATTATGTTGCCTTTTTCGTCTTCAACATAAATTATGATGTCACCAATTTTCACATTTAGCTTCTTTTGTACTTGCCTAATGACCGTTATTCTATTGTTTGGTTGTACTTTTGTGCTACCGATGACCTTGTCCAATATCCAGACCTGGTCATATACACTATGTCAATTGGTAGATAATGCTAAGTAGTAAAATGCCATAATGGTAATTTTAAATACTTGAAGCTATGAAAATAGAACTGTCTGACGTCGAAGCCCTCAGGCGGCGTATAATCAGTCATTCAGCAATTTAATGGAAAGAAACTCATGCGCGTATGTATTCATCGTGGAAGCAAGCAAATTGGAGGCAGTTGTGTCGAGGTAGAAAGCCTTGGTCAGCGACTGCTTATTGACTTGGGCCTCCCGTTGGATGCAGAAAATAATAGTATAGAGTATTTACCTGCTGTCGCCGGGTTAGATGGAAACGACTCATCGTTACTGGGTATCTTTATTTCCCATCCCCACCTAACCATTTTGGATTATTGGCGCATGTCTCTCCAAAAATTCCCGTCGGAATGGGACCTGCAGCTCGCCGAATCCTAACTGTCGCCGCGCCTTTCTTGCCTGGTAACTGGCCTATTCCCGCAAACGGATGGGATTTCAAATCGGGACAAAGCTTTGAGGTAGGTCCTTTTCGCATAACCCCCTTTCTAGTTGACCACGCGGCTTATGACGCCTATGCACTCTTAATCGAAAGCGAGGGAAAGCGCCTCTTCTATAGCGGTGATTTGCGTATTCATGGTCGCAAGGCGGTTTTGGTGGAGCGCCTAATTGAAAATCCTCCCAGGGATATAGATGTGCTACTTTTAGAGGGTTCTTCACTTGGAAGGCTCAAGGATGACCAGCAATTTCCGACAGAAGCCGAAATTGAGACACAACTTTTGCAAATCTTTTCTGCTACTGAAGGTTTGGCATTGGTTCACGCCTCAGCCCAAAATATAGACCGTGTCGTCTCCATCATGCGAGCCTGTAAACGAACAGGAAGAAAACTGATTATCGACCTCTACACAGCAGCCATTCTAGAAGCAACCGGCAATCAAAACATTCCCCAATCCAGCTGGCCTGATGTCGCGTTGTTTGTTCCCCAAGCTCAACGTATCCAAATCAAACAAAACGCCTGGTTCGACTTGCTAAAACACCATGCAAAGAACCGCATTTTCATTGAAAATCTGCGAGAAGTCCAGAACAAGTCGGTTTTGCTTTTTCGACCTTTGTATTGCCGAGATCTTGAACGGGGTGACTGCCTGAAAGGAGCAGCTTACATTTATTCTCTATGGGAAGGCTATTGGGAACAGGGCTCATACAATAAGCTAAAAGAATGGTTAAAACGAAACTCGATCCCCAAGATCAGTATTCACACTTCTGGACATGCCAGCACCAAAGACTTAAAGAGAATCGCGGAAGCAATCCATCCCAAAATGGTGGTTTCAATCCATACTTTTCTTCCAGAGCGGTATAGCGAACTATTTCCTAATGTGCAGGTTCATTTTGACGGCGAATGGTGTTCGCTACTGTCAAAAACAAGACCTGAGTCGCATATATTCGCTTGTTGAAGATTAAGCTCAACTGTGCGTATTGCATCCCAGTCAGGATTGAGTTGTTCCAGTTTAGGGAAAACTTGGCTTAACCTTCTAGTAAGCTCCCCCAGGTGTTGTTCCGTTGTTTTCGTGTCCAGTTCAAGGCGCCATTTTGTTTTTTGCCTTAACTCTGCATCTTCGTGTAATACTCTGTTCCATTTCACCATGTAATCGGCATTAGCTCGATGCATTGACCGTTGAATAAAACTATTTAGAATGTTGTCGGCGTCGTTCTTGTGTCGAGTCGCTTGAAATATAACGTAATTACTCGCTTCCTGTATCAGAGACTTTTTGAAATAATCCTCAAGGTCATACTTCTTGAAAAGATTAAATTTGTTTAGAAGTGGAAGGAGATGGCCCCACTTCTCTGTGATATTTTCTATTTTCTCCCAATTTTTATTGGGGGCAGTGAAATAAGAGAAAGCTGTGCATAGACCTTTCAACGTTAAATAATAATCTTTTCTTTTTCTTTTATCGTCTGTTTTTTTCTTTTCTAAAAGACCTCTATGAGCTAATGCATTGAGTGCAGTGTTCGCTGTTTTTTCTGTTTCAAGTATCTTCTCTTTCTTGTGACTTAGGTAGTATGCGTATGTTGGACCATTTTTCAAGATATATAATAGGGCGAGTTTCTCGCTAGGAGATAGAGTGGGGGGTATGATTGTTTTAACCATTTTTGCTTGCCTCCAAATTACTTACCTCAAATATACTTACCTTAAGTAAGTATACTTACATTATAACGGTAGTTATAAGAAGATATGTATATTTTAGTATTATGCCATTATTAAGAAAAGTAACAACACATGGAGATAGCCGAGGCGTAACACTGCCTGCTTCATGGCTTGAAATTATCGAACGGGAAAGCGGCACACCATTAAAAGAAGTATCCATGGACGTTGAGAGCTTCATAACAATAAAACCAGTTTTAGAAAACAAAAAGGAGCACCAGCCATGACCTTATCAGAAACCGAAATACGCGCCGCGGCTGCTGAGCTAAAGGCTATCCTCGAAGATACCCTGAGGCTGTTGGAACCTGAAAAAACAAAACGGAGCTGATTTTTCGATTATGACAGAGTTTTCCGCTGATTCTTTCTTGCTAACAAAAACAAAAGACGATTATTTTACAATTCCTAATCTGCGGTTACTCGTCAAGATAAACAAGCAACGGAAGCAGACTCAAAATAAAGGACTGATTCACCGATGATGGAACCACAAGTTACTCAGTCCAATGATTTAGATCGTTGCGATATAATAGCGCATAATCAAAGACAGCGATATTATATCGCAATAACCCTAAAAAAAGCCCTAAACTCAAAAAGAACGATATATCTATCTATCTACTGCGATATAATATCTATCTATCTAACTATATATCACAAAACGACTAACAAAACAACCTTTAACGGTTCTTTAGTTCCTGAAGAGTGTTCTTTTATGTGGAGATGTTCTTTTGAGTGAGAAGTCAAGAGAACACATTCACCCAGTCATGCTTAACGCCACGTTCTATGTCGGAATCACAAAACTTCAAGCAAGGCTTGAATGCTCAAAAAGCGCAGCTATTCTCTACGCATTGAATGAGGGTTTATTTTGGAACGGTGTAATCTCTGAGGAAGACCACGATTTATTAGATAAAAGGTATGGTCGAAAACTCAAAGATGTAATAGCTGAAGGTAAAGAAAACAGCCATGTTCCCAAGTTGGAGTTGGAGAAGCAGAAAAGGGAACAATGTCAGGCTTCAGTTCAAAAAGTGCGGTCAGATGAACAGCTTGAAGGAATAAAGGAAACTCTAAAGGGAAAATATGAACAATGGGGCAGTCACCTAGATTTAGATTGGAGAATCAAAACTGTAGCTTACGCCAAGAAGTATCCTGAGCTGGAATATGCTAAGCTGTTGATTGAAAAAGAGCAAACCTGCGATATTGTATCGCAAGGAAGTGGAAGTTGAATGAGTGAAATTCCAGTTCCAATGTCGGAGCGGGTTAAACTTTGCGAACTGCAATTTGACAAATGTAATCCCAATGTTATGTCTAAAGACCAGTTAGAACGTCTTAAAACTTCCATAAAGAAGTGGGGCGACATTGTTCCTATTATCACAAATAAGAATTTACTTGTGGCTGATGGTCAGCAACGTTTTACCGCTATGAAAGAACTCGGCATGATTGAATGTTCTGTTATTCGGTTGCCTGTGGAGGATGTTGATCGCAGGCTCTTAAGACAAGTATTAAATAAGTTACGCGGTGAGCACTCTTTTGAATTGGACGCTGATGAATTTCAGAGAATAATTGATGCAGGACGAGAAAAAGACCTCAAATTTATGCTTGATTTATCTGATGAAAAACTTGAGAGATACATCAATGAACAAGAACCTGAAAGCATGGATTACGTGCAATCCTTCGAAGTAATAATAAAATGTGATGATGAAGCACAGCAAGAAGTCATCTACACAAAACTGCGAACAGAGGGATATAACTGCCGAGTTTCGACATTATAAAACAATGGGGTAAACCCAAAACATTCAGGGCGCAATCAGTAATTGGGTCTTTCACGCTTTCAGACTGTAAAACTGAAAAGCAATTTCAAGGATTAATCCCGTTAGAAAACGAGAATTGGCAAATAGGCGTTATTGTAGGCAGAAGCGGAACAGGGAAAACAAGTATAGCAAAACAACTTTATCCAGAAAATTACGTTAAAGACCTTGTTTACACGCATGAATCAATTTTGGATGATTTCCCAGAGAACTTGTCTGTAAGCGAAATAACAACCGCTTTATGCTCTGTAGGTTTTGCGTCGCCTCCAGACTGGCTCAAAAGCTACGACTGCTTATCCCAGGGGGAGAAGATGCGTGTTGACATCGCAAGAACTCTTTTATCAGAGAATCAACTTGCCGTTTTCGATGAGTTCACCTCTGTTGTTGACCGGGAAGTTGCGCAAGTAGCCTCATACGCAATTAGCAAAGCCGTACGCAGAACCAAAAAACAATTCATAGCTGTAACCTGCCACTATGACGTTATTGACTGGTTGGAGCCTGATTGGGTATTTTACACTGACACTATGACTTTTGATAAAAAAAAAGAACCCACCCAAAAATTGAGCTTAAAATCAGCCCTTGCACTTACAAGTTATGGAGAATCTTTCGAAGTTATCATTATTTAAACACAAACATTGTGAAATCAGCACGATGCTTCACTGCTCTCTATAAAGATAAACCAGTTGCGTTCATAGCTTTAATCATTAACCCGTACGGAGGCAAATACTACCGCGTCTCACGGCTTGTTGTGCTTCCAGACTACCAGGGCATAGGCATAGGAACAAAACTCTTAACAGCTATAGCAAAATGCTGGACAACTAAAACACAAATGCCATTATTCCTTATCACAAGTAACCCTCAACTAAAACAACTGCATAAACGGTCAAAATGGGTTTTAACACGTTATGGGCATGTTGGGAAAGGAGGATTAGAACTCCGCCTTAAACTCAAGACACACCAGTCAACAAGCATCAACCGTCAAACCTTCAGTTTCAGGTATAACCCGGATCTCATACACCGTAACATCTCCGTTTCCTAACCTCTTTAAATCCATGTTAACAAATTTCAAAAACTCCTCCGGGTTCAATAAAAGTTGTTCTTGCTAAGAACAGCCTAAAAATAAGTCTATTTGAGGATAGCCCCATAACAGACAGCCAAGGCAAAAAATATGCAACATCCCTTATATCGTTAAATCATAGCTGTAATAAAAAGTGGCGCCCTTGACTATTCAAGATAAAGTGAAAGAAACTGAAAGAACTCCCACAGTTAAACAGCTTCAACGACGCAAGCGCACAATAGAACTCAGCTGCAAAGGCTTAACTATCCCTCAAATAAACAACGCTCTCCACCAAGAACACTTTGAAACAAGCGAACACACAGTTTTTGATGACCTCCACAGTCAAACAGCCGACGAGTATAGAGAAGAACTGGAGCGGCAGCAACGAGCCGACATCACAATGGCAAAAGAAGACTTGAAAATCCGCTTAGAATACCGGGACAGAATGATTGACCGTTTGACGCCTAAGAGGATTGAGCAGAAAATAGAGGGTGGGGAAACTTTTAGGGTGGAAATAGTTGACAACAGCAAACAGCCAGCTCATTGAGTTTAGACTTCATCCGAAACAACTCGAAATATACCATGACGCGCACCGCTACAAATTGGTTCAGGCAGGTCGCCGTTTCGGCAAGACCCAGCTTGCATGGACTATATGCCTTATCTTTATGCTTCAGAACCCAGGTTGCCTTCTCTGGTGGGTAGCGCCATTATACAAAGAGTTGATTCCAGCCACAAAAACAGTGCGGGACATCACCCCAAAACCATGGGTTAAGAAGCAGCTGGAAAACAGTGAGATAATCAGGTACATTAAACTCTTCAATGGGTCCGAATGTTTCTTTCACAGCGCCGACAGAGAAGACTCACTGCGAGGCTCAGGCATTCATGGTTTAGTCGTGGATGAAGCACCTATCCTAAAACAGAACCGTTGGGAATCAGAACTTAAACCCTCACTCATAGATTATAACGGGTGGGCACTTTTCATCGGCACCCCACGGGGAACAACATGGTTCACTAAACTATTTACCCGCGGACAAGACCCATTGAACACGGAATACAAAAGCTGGCAAATAAGCAGTTACTCCAACAGCACCGAGCAAGGCGGCTTCTTGCCTAAAGCGAATATAGACGCAATCGCAAATGACATGCCCGAGCTGCTTAGGCGCCAGGAAATCAATGCTGAAACATTGGAGGGTGAAGGAGTAGTTTTCCGCAATATTGTAAACAGGATAAGACCTGACAAAGAAATAAAGCCGTATCAAATCGGCGAAATAATCGTGGTTGGCAGCGACTTAGCAAAAAACTTGGATTACTACGTTAACATAGCGCTTCGCTTAAACGGCGAAGTTGTTGGGTTTGAGAGGTACAATAAACTGGATTGGCCCTTCATGCGCAAACGTAGCATAGAGTTTTGTAAGCGGTTCGGAAACGCATATTTATTGATTGACTCGTCAGGCGTTGGAGACCCAGTGTTTGACGAACTTAAACGGGAATATGGCAAAGTTGAAGGGTACAAATTCACTAACCTAACCAAAAAAGTCCTAGTAGAGAATCTTAGCATTATGCTTGATAACGGCGAAATCACGTTTCCCGGTAACCCTGAAACAAAAGAGTTCAGCAC
>PLYI01000008.1 GCA_003151735.1 Candidatus Bathyarchaeota archaeon
CAGCCGAGTCGAGGAATCCCTTAACTATCAAACAAAGATAAGGGATCCCTCCGCTCACCCGATGGTGCACTGAGGGTTCGGTCGGGATGACACCAAGACAAGGTTTTGAGACTACTTCAACCAAAAAAATATGAAACTAAGCTATATTGCAATAAGGGTGTTGGATTTGGATAAATCCTTAAAATTCTACACAGAAGACCTTGGCCTAAAGGTTGTTGAAAAACGCGAGCCCATTCCGGGAGAACAAGTAATAATTTTAATTGATGAGGATACAAAACAGAGGTTAAACCTTATGCATTACTCAGAGGATTGCAGATTGTACACTCCGTGGAAACCGGACGGGGTTGAGTTGGATCACATATTGTTTGAGGTGGAAGACGCCAAAAAGACTTTTAAGGAATTTGTGGAAAAAGGAGCACCCGTGGCCATGGAATTAATGGAAAGGGATACCGATGACGGGCATTTCGCAATGGGTTTTGTTAAAGACCCCAACGGCATCTGGGTAGGCTTTAGAAGCCTATCCAACAACAAAAAGGACTCATCCCGATAGCGGATAATCCAATTTCACATGGTGCCTGTAGTTCAACCCCGACGTAAAGACGGACAAGACGGGACCCCGACAACTGGAAGTTCGTCGGAGTGGTAGAACGCAACTCTGCTCCGACGTTCGCCGGAGGCGAAGTCGGATAGCTGACCGTGAGCGTAGGCTTGGCAGCCCCGACGCAAGATCGGGGTCTACGACGAAATTCGGATTCAATTCCTCTCAACCAATCACCTACCTAAAGAGTCTATACTCATTTGGAAGAGAATAAAGCTAGTGGAGTGCAACCGTTTCACCCAACTACTCCAAACTGTTTAACATCGCCCACAGAGGCGATTTTTGCATTACAGCCCCTACTAATCACGCAAAGATTTAGTGTCGCCCAGAAAGACATTTTTTGCTACAATATCTTTATGCAAATCCGCATTGATGACGAAGTACAAAAATTTATAGAATCTTTGGAAACACAAACCATTGCGAAGACTTTGCGTACTATTGATTTGTTGGAAAAATTCGGTAGCAAACTAAATATGCCGCACAGTAAAAAAATCTCTGGCAGCCTGTTTGAGCTACGTATGCGTGGCCAGCAGGAAGTGCGGATATTCTACTCTTTCCACAAAGATACCATATGCCTGCTGCACGGGTTTATAAAAAAATCCCAAAAGACCCCGAATAAAGAATTGCGTTTGGCACAGACAAAATACAAGGCCTTGACAACATTATAACTTATAAGTTATACTAACTTTATGAACAACTACAAAGATTTTAAAAATAAACTGCTAAAGAATAAATCTGTCCAAAAAGCCTACAAGCAACTTGGCCCAGAGTTTGCTTTGGTGGAAATGATTATTGAACAAAGGCAAAAGCTGGGGCTTACCCAGCAGCAACTGGCAAAAAAAATTGGCAGCAAACAGCCAGTTATCTCCCGCCTTGAACAAGGAACTTATAACCCCTCGGTCAAGTTCTTACAGCGTGTCGCCACCGCCCTTAACGCTGAATTGGTTATTTCAATATCATAATTTGGAAGAAAATAAAACTAATGGAGCGTAACCGCTTCACCCAACTACTCCAGACCGTTTAACATCGCCGTAATGGCGATTTTTTGCTATTATTAAGGTAATAAACCTTTGACAGCATTACTTATAAAATCACTAAAATAGGAGTTAATATGTGGCAATTATATGTATTTAGCTTTTTAGCAGGTCTGTTTGCGGCAAACGGAACCCCGCATTTTATTAAGGGTGTCGTGGGACAAAAACACCAAACCCCATTCGGCAAGCCTTCGTCGGCCGTAGTTAATGTATGCTGGGGTTGGATTAACCTTGTAGTAGCCGCTGTCTTTCTTTACTTCGGTAATGTACTCGCACACGAATACAGAGCTTTCGCACTATTCGCAGTAGGTTCACTGCTTATGAGCCTGTTCTCGGCTATGGCCTGGTCTAAGCATCCGGAATACAATCAGTGACCTCGTGACTATTAACTAAAATGATTAGGGAAGGCGTTGCGGATTTAGACAAAATCAAATTGTAAAATCTATGCGTATTATTAGTTGGAATTTAAAAATATGGAAAAGGTTACATTAAACAACGGTCTTAAAATGCCTATTGCAGGGTTTGGCGTTTTTCAGATGACAAATCTAGAAGAGTGTGAGAGAAGTGTGGTTGATGCAATTGAAGTGGGTTACCGCTTAATTGACACAGCCGCCTCCTATATGAATGAAGAAGCCGTAGGGAGAGGCATTAAAAAAAGCGGCATACCACGGGAAGAACTGTTTATTACCACCAAACTGTGGATACAGGATGCAAATTACGAAGGAGCAAAGAGAGCCTTTGACCACTCCCTAAAAAGACTGGGATTAAATTATTTGGATTTATACCTCATCCACCAGCCTTATGGTGATGTCTATGGCGCTTGGAGGGCAATGGAAGAGCTATACCAAGAAGGTAAGGTGAAAGCTATTGGAGTAAGTAATTTTCAACCTGACAGGATAATTGATTTTATTTTGCATAATAAAGTCGTTCCAGCAGTTAACCAAATTGAAACCAACCCGTTTAACCAGCAAATAGAAACACAAAAGTTTTTACAGGAAAATAAAGTGCAGATTGAGGCTTGGGCGCCGTTTGCCGAAGGCAGAAACAATATCTTTCAGAACGAGGTGCTGACTACCATAGCGGCAAAATATAACAAGTCGGTAGCACAGGTTATTTTATGTTGGTTGGTTCAAAGAGATGTGGTGGTTCTTTCCAAATCTGTCAAAAAAGAACGGATTGCTGAAAACTTCAACATTTTCGACTTTGAATTGAGCCAAGAAGATACGGAAGCAATTAAGACACTTGATACCAAAACTAGCAGCTTCTTCGATCACCGTGACCCAGAACAAATAAAAAGGCTAAGCAGTCGGAAGCTAAATATCTGATTCTGCCCTAAATAAAAACTGATATGATTAGTTAAAGGTCGGGGTATTTAATTAACC
>PLYI01000070.1 GCA_003151735.1 Candidatus Bathyarchaeota archaeon
TCGTTCTACCTTTCGTGCGGGTCGGAACTCCACGATCATCCTCAATTACTTGAGGCGTAGACTATATCTTCACTTAATATATTTAGAAGAGTTTGCTTTTTATATCTTCTTGCTCCTAAACCATTCATTTGATATGAAATCGTCACAATTTCTTTTAAAGTATCTTGTTTTAAATGTTTGCCTTCATATATCATTCGACATAATGCTGCAAATTTTTCAAAGTCTTTCTTTTTTGAAGAAAGCAATGGATACTTTAGAAAATGTGGAATTACTTTTCCAATCAAATCTTTTATACTTCGCACTTCATACTTGAAAGTCCTATCGCTTGGGTTTTTTCGAATAGTTCCACAATCAAGATATTGCTGAAATAATTTCAGAACTTCTTGACGGTCACCATTTTGTGAAACCGAAAAGCTTGGACGAACTTCAAGTAAAGTTCGAAGTTTTGGTCTTGGAGAAAAAGAAATACAAAAACTTCCTTCTCCATCGGCATATCCTGAAAGATATTGACCAATGGAATGAGTATTAAGTGCTGGCGTATTAGGCATACTTTAAGTATGCCTCTGATTCATTAAAGAATCAAGTCGTTACAGGGTCATTCCAATAAATTGGAAGACTTACCCACGGTATTACCCTTACTTTAACACCTCACCTTGTTATTGAGGCAACGTAATAGGGCTCCACCGTTTTAAGCCAGTACGGGTTTGTTTTCTCTTGCCCGACAAGGAACTTCGCTCTATACTTCATACTAATGAAGCTTGGACTATATCTTCACTCAAAAATTTGAGCACCTGACGTATAGTCTCTGAGGATTCTAAACCCCTAATTTTTTGCAGAAAATTTCAAATTGCTGCTGTTTTGTGGTTTTAAATTTGTGTTTTTTGAAAAACGGAACGATTTTTTCTTTTAAATCATCCTGTCTTCTGACACAATATCTTAATAAATTGTAGTTATGATTATCATAGCGGCGGTTAATATAAATATTTCCGCAACCAAAATAATCTTTTATTGCTTCAAGCGCTTCTTTGCTTCTTTCTCCTTGGGTTACAACAAATTCAAAAAGAGTTTGGTAACCGCTTTTGCACGTTTTATTCTTAAACGTACTTACGGAAAAGCATCCTTCGCCATCGACAAACCCTACAATCCACCACGGGTTTAGTCTTTCCTGCTGATTGTCCCTACTGGCATCATTTTTACTATGTGTAGATTTAACCATAGTAGATCCAGAATACAGGAGTTTCCAGCATATAGTCAAGTTTTCGTGCTTTATTTTACTCGGTGCACGGAGGTTTTTCGCCTCACTATGGCAGCGATCCAATTGGATCTACCATAGAACAGTTATAGTTACTGCTGCCGTTTACTGGAGCTTAAGTAAAAAACTGGCTCTTACGAACTTCATTCTCTACTTTTGACTTACCAGCACTGGGCAGGTGTCAGCCCCTATACTTTGCCTTTCGGCTTTGCAGGGACCTGTGTTTTAGATAAACAGTCGCTAAGTATTCTTTTGCTGTGGCCACGATATGACTCGTGGCAGGGCATCTCCCATAGGTTACGCCCAGCTTTTGTGCCGAGTTCCTTGAACATCTTTCTCCCGATCGCCTTAGTCTTCTCGACCAACCCACCTGTGTCGGTATGCGGTACGGTAAAATATGAATTTGTCATTCTTGCGAACAACACAATGAGGATTTTCTTGGAAACTGAAAGCTATTAAATCATTCCTTAAGTTATTAAGAAATTTTCATTCGTAGCTCAATTAAACACGGTAACGGATTTGCCAATTACCACTATTTTGCTACTTAGACTCCGCGTACGGAGCAAAACTCTTCCAACTTCGTCCCCCCCTTGCATTTTCATACTCTGTAGTCGAATTTCAACGACTTCTCCATCGAGTTAACCCCCTTTAACGAGGAACACTCTTAGGACCGACTAACCCTCCGCTGACTTACATTGCGGAGGAAACCTTGGGTTTTCGGCGGCTCTGTTTCTCACAGAGCTATCGCTACTCATACCGGCATTCTCACTTCTATCCGCTCCACCACGCCTTACAGCACAGCTTCACTGCAAATAGAACGCTCCCCTACCAATCACCCTTCGATTTCTCTCGGGGCGAGTTTACGTCTTCGGTAAAGAGCTTAATCCTCGGTGAATTTTCCGCGCCAAATATCATCCTCCAGTGAGCTGTTACGCTTTCTTTAAAAGATGGCTGCTTCTAAGCCAACTTCCTGGTTGTCTATGAAATCTGACTTCGTTCAAAACTTAGCTCTTATTTAGAGACCTTAGACGGTAATGAGGGCTGTTTCCCTCTCGACTGATCAGCTTAGCCCGAACAGTCTGACTAGCTATTTGCTCACGTCTGCATTCGGAGTTTGATAGGTTACTACAACTTGCGTCGCAGAAAACCTTTCAGTGCTCTACCTCAGCGTAATTAATAAATAGCCGCTATACCAAAATATATTTCGGGGAGAACCAGCTNNATATTGCCCCTAACCTCAAGTCATCCCAACCAATTGCTGCTGATACGGGTTCGGGCCTCCTGTTTACTTTCGTAAACATTCACCCTGCTCAAGGTTAGCTCACCCAGTTTCGGGTCTATTGACTGCAACTAAATCGCCCAGTTAGGGCATGCTTTCACTCTGTCTCCCCAAGCGAACTTGGTTAAACTAACGCTGCAATCAATAACTCACCGGTTCATTCTTCAATAGGCACGACATTATCTTGTTCTCCGCTTGCGCAAAGACTTTGACTCTGTCTGCTTGTTAGCCAATAATTTCAGGTCTATTTCATTCCCCTCCCGGGGTGCTTTTCACCTTTCCCTCACGGTACTAGATCGCTATCGGTCGCTGAGGAGTACTTAGGCTTGGAGGGTGG
>PLYI01000083.1 GCA_003151735.1 Candidatus Bathyarchaeota archaeon
GCTTTGTCAAGAAGTCAAGATACTCTTTTAGCACTTTGCAGTTGACGTTAGCCTTGTACATGACATGCGTCAGCTTCAACGGGCCCCTTTGAGCCAAGACTTTCAATATATCAACATACATTTCCAGTTTAGACCGTCTCATTGTTCCAGCCTTCCCTTTCAGTTTACCCCGACACGCTTGAACATGCTTAGCCTGTNNAAAACCGTGGCTATCTTAGCTTCCAACTCTTTTCTGCCTTTAACTTCCAACTGTTTTCCACCAATCCCGTTATTGATGAGCAAGTAAGATTCAAGGTACTTAACTCACTTATGAAAGACAAAACAATATTCAAGATGTGAATTGTAAATACTCTTTCCAAAATGCCCGTTGCCCACGTTTACGGTCGACAATAGCTCATGGAACTAACGGCGGCGAAGGCTTGTCGTGAAACGGGTGGGATAAGGAAAGACAAACCAGAAATTATTTTATATTTTTTATATGTTCTGATGATTAGATTAAACCGAATAAACCTTCTTCCCTCTATCGGAGTAAATTTTGGAGAAGCCTTAGTAGATTGTTCACGACTAACTTACATTTGGCAGATTCATTTTGCTGCCGCCATCAGAATCTGCTCTGTCAAAAACTCCTCCAACGAGTCAAACGCTAAACCATAATCCGCTTGCTTGTGTTCGGCTACATGATTTTTTATGGCGCTGCTCATTGCTTTCAGATCGGGGACTACCAAAATTCTTAAGCCACACACGCATCCGATTGTAGGCATCCCTTTTTGATATTTGGCGGATTTGCTTTTGCCAGCGTTTACCAATTCAGAAATTGCGTAGCCAGGCGCCTCGTCACTGAGCACAAAAGAATCCTGATTTTGGTCGACACTTATGGCATTTACGGAGTAAGCAAAGGAGATAATGCCCAAAAACATAACAACAATTAACGAAAAACCGATGTACTCAGCTTTTTTTCCTTGCATTTTCGAGTCAGCTCTTCAAGATTTATCTTTAAACGCTTATAAAATTTGTCATTCCCGCACGCTGGGACTTGCTCATAAAGCTTACATTGCAAAGTGGCAAAGGCCTGTCAAAAAGTGGAGCCCATAGGA
The DNA here is from genome assembly GCA_003151735.1 of Candidatus Bathyarchaeota archaeon. Lineage (GTDB taxonomy): Archaea > Thermoproteota > Bathyarchaeia > Bathyarchaeales > Bathycorpusculaceae > Bathycorpusculum. The sequence goes on from PLYI01000083.1 coordinate 1,095, forward strand.
CAAGTCACCCCCGATATTATTTATTGTATTTTATATGTTCTGCCGTTAAGATAAATTCAGGCAAGCCTTTCCCTCTATGGGGGTAAGTTTTTGGAAGGCCTTATATCCCGAGGAACCACTAAGTTGCAGGATGCCACATGGAAAAGTTCTCTGTCTCAGACTACGAAATCCTTTGGAACAAGAAAAACAAAATTCCAAAAAGCCACAAAACGGCAATCAAAGAAACGCTTAAAACAATGTCTGCCAGCATCCAAAACGCGATAAAATTCACTTCGGACAATGAACAAGGCATTGTCACTTATGCCTTCATTCCCGAGATAGAAAATCAAGAATGCGAAGTCTTCTATTTTCTCGAAGTTTACGTTGCCGGGTATGAAGAAGAGCAGAAATTTTGGCATGCAGCCGTCAGGAGCAGATCAAAAGTCTGGGATGATGCGCATTTGGCCGACATTTACGATGAAAAATTTCGCTTGTATACAAGCTTGCTTGAGGAAGATGCTCAACCCGACAGCTTCAGCAAATAAGGCCTTCCACCGACCGGAGGGTATAGAGTAAGCCCATTGAATATTTTATTTTTTATATTTTTTTGTTCTAAGCAATAGTTTAAACCTGAAATACCTTCTTTCCTCTATGGGGGTAAATTTTTGGAAGACCTTGGTTGCCCTTTTACATTGTTTATTGATCGTGCTCAGGGCGCGCAAATTTAGCGAAAGCCAAAAATAAGAGAAAAGGGTGATGAAATATTCGGAGCATTACGACACATTTTTCGTTGCTTTTTCTAAGCCAACGATTTAGCTAATTTCTCGCCTAATTGTTTTGCTTGTTGTTTATCAGTCTCTGAAATTTTGTTACCGATAGCTAGTCCGGGGAGAATCAGTTTTGGAGTAAAGGCTTTGAGTATGCTTTCGATGTTTTCCATGGCTTTTACTTGACCTCCGACTCCGGTAGCAAATATTGCCATTGGTTTGCCAGCCATTTTTTCGCGAACAAAGTAAAGCTCTGTAAGCAAAGTCAACAATGGACCTGACATCACGCTAAAGTACGATGGAGACCCAAACGCGAATCCGTCAGCTTCAACAGCTTCTTTTGCGTTTATATCGGCAACATTTTTTATTTCAACATTTACGCCTTGGACGCTTTTCGCGCCTTCAGCTATGGCTTCAGCAACTTGTTTGGTGTTTCCAGTCTTAGAATAATATGCAACTAACACTTTTGGCACATAAATACCTCCATTATATAATGCACCTATAATCGAAATAGTTTTATATAGTTTTAGGTAATAATAATATACTAAAATGCGTGGCTAAAAATGGCCAAACAGAACGAACAAACAGCCCAAGAAGCAACAACTAAAGCTCTTCGCGAACTAAAACAAGAAGTCGGCAGCCTAAAAACAGAATTAGGCAGGATAGAAAGCGTAATCCTAAAAGAGCGACTAAGCGCCGTGGAAGAGGCACTCTCTCAAAACCGCTTAATGCAATATGCCGACCTCGTTAACGAAGAAGCCAGTGAAGACATCGACAGACTGCTAAATACAGATTGTGAAAAAAGGACAAAATGCCACGATTACTTTAAGAAGCAATTGGCTGAAACTCTGTTGATAGCAAAGTCAAGCGGATCAAAAGAAGCCTTGGCTGATCTGGACGCAAGAATAAACCAAGCAGGCAGCAACGCGGAAAAAGCTACAGGCACGCAATGTGAGAGCTGTCAAACAAAATTTCAGAAGAAACTAAAAAGAGAAAAAAGAGCTTTCCAAACAATAGTTCTTGTCGAAAAAAACTATGACCCCAATCGTAATCAAAAAGAAATAGATGTTCCGTCCATTGTTGAAAATTTGCTTGAACCATTATCTAGCCCTGTAAGACTTAAGATTCTAATCAGTTTGTATGAAGGAAAAAAGAGCTTCTCCAAGTTGTCCCAAATAATGGAGCTTAAGGGAGGTCACCTTATTTTTCACCTCAAAAGACTTCGTGATTCAACGCTGATAGCACAAGAGGACAACAAAGGTGATTACATCATAACCCCAAAAGGTGTAGATGCAATAAAAAAGATCGTGTTTCTACAAACAACAGAAAAGTAGTTATAGCGTAATTATTATTTTCAGCGCTACATTGAGCGGTAGCTGGTTAAGGTCTGTCGCGAATTGGGCGGCATAGGATAAGTCAACCCACATTT
>PLYI01000058.1 GCA_003151735.1 Candidatus Bathyarchaeota archaeon
CTTAGAAATTGGAGGGTAAAATCTAAGGGTTTTGATATTGAAGTGGAACTTAATAATCATGTTGAGCGGGAAGGTTTTGGAATCATGGAGGTTCCAATTAGATATCGTGAGCGGTTGGGTGAGAAGAAACTTGGATTTGGGAATGCCGCTGAAATTTTAATGCGCATGATATTAGAGGCCACCTATTAAAAACTAATAGAGTGAATTCGGATGTCTTTTGACTTTTTCAGCGTCAAGTGCTTTAATCCAAGGAAATAATTCACAGATCAGCGCTCTGCAAGTAAACGATGTTACATTTAACGTAGATAAGCCCGCTTTATGGAATTCAAATAGCACTACATTCACGTATCGAATATTTTTTGAATTATGGCTCTACAATTTGCAGACAAGATTAGTTGAATTTAACGATCGTTATGTAAATCTTCAATTGAATCTTACACGAACTCCATAAATTCGGGTTTCGGAGAATCCGGACTTGGGCATGGTCTGCGATAACCGGTTCAGTGGTTACGTAGATGTGACTGAGACAGCCTTCGGTTGGTTGATGTTTAAAGGTTTTGTGGGTAGATTTGGGGATATGGGGAATGCGTGTGCCTGAAGTGTTTAGTCTTCAGATTTCCTGTTATTTTGGTGGCTAAAAAATGTTGTTATCGTTTGGCTGCTTGCTTGGGGCAGGGTAGGCGTTTTGTTAATTGGTTTTTGTGGTTGTTTTGCGTTAGCTGCCTTACCTTTCCTTTTATAAAGGTACCAACCGGCGATTAAAAGAACGAGGAGTATGGGAGCAAGCAGGGCTATTGTGAGTTTGTTCCGCTTTTTTTTGCTGGTTGGTTTTGTCATGGCAGCGCCTGCTATATATTATATTGTTACTTAATTCTAAATATATAACCTTCATGAATTGTTGATACAGTTAATGCAACAGTCGAACACCTGAACAGATCACATTTTTTAGCAAAATGATTCAGGGTGTATCTTCAATAGTCAGTTGAAAAAATCTTTCGAGGAAACTCGAAAGGCGGGGAAAATCATATAACTAGCTTCATTTGAATGTCAAAACTTCTCAGTATACGACGTGGAAAAGTGTTTTTAATGGTGTCCTCTTCTGAAATTTCGCACGTGTAGAAAGAGAATTTAGTGTTATGATTAATCTTTGTAAAACTGGAATTGAGGCCTAATGAAATGGAAAATAACATCAGATTTATTGTTTTAGCTGGGGGAAAAGGCGAGCGGTTATTCCCATTTTCCAGCGTGATTCCCAAGTGCCTTATTCCAGTAGCAGGGAAGCCTTGTGTAAGATGGATAGTGGAAGATGCCATCCAGCAGGGGTTCGATGATATTGTTTTATGTATAAACAAAAAGGATGAGCCGAATTTCAAACATGAATTCAGAGATCTTGATGTAACATTTAGTGTTAATTGCGAAACTACTGGTACTGTTGATGAGCTCTTATGTGCCACGGGAAACGGGTTGGTTGTCAATACTTTCATTTTGAGGTATGGCGATGACCTCACTGAAATTTCCTTAAAAAATATGGTTAGTTTTCATAAGGAAAAAAACGCGCTTGCAACCCTTCCTTTCACAATGGGGCTTAAACTTCCGGTTGGAATCTTGAAAATAGGCAATGACGGCGCCGTGGAAGAGTTCATCGAGAAACCCCCGTTAGAAAAGCCCTCCTGGATAGGCGTAGCAGTGTTCGATCCCAAAGTCTTGAATTACCTTAAACCAGGCGAAGACATTGCTGCTCATGTAATACCACGATTACTTAATGCAAAAGAAAAAGTGTATTCGTTTGAAACGCCAAATCATTGGTACGACGTTGGAAACTTGGAACACTGGCGGAAAGCTGACGAATACTTTAGCCAAAAAATCAAACAAAACCAGCCAATCTAATCATGTATTTTTTCTGTTTTAAGTATTATCCTTTGTATATGGTGAACTTTATGATTGAAGCTTTTCCCATTGTAAGCATTATTGTACCAGCATACGATGAGGAAAGAACAATAGGTAATGTCCTTTCGGAATTGCTTCATATTAAAGATACAATTCCATCCATGGAGATAATAGTTGTTGATGATGGTTCTACAGACAGAACAGCCTTAATTGCTTCTCATTTTTCCTCAGTGCGACTGATTAAACATGAAAAGAACATGGGAAAAGGTGCCGCTTTACAAACAGGTTTCAGAGCAGCCCATGGCAAAGTCATAGTTGTTCAGGATGCCGATATGGAATATTTCCCCCGGGAAATCCCAAACATTATACGCCCAATTTTAACAGGGAATGCAGATGTTGTTTTCGGATCTAGGTTTAGAAAAAAGCCTTGCGGAATGAGTTTGGCACATTTTCTTGGTAACATTATTCTTTCTGCTGTTGCAAGTATTTTGTATTCTGAAAGTATAACCGATGTTATGACAGGATACAAAGCTTTTTCTAATGAGGTCTTGAAATCCGTGGATATTAGAGAAAAAGGTTTTTTGGTTGAAGTGGAGTTAACTGGTCAGATTCTTAGAAATAGCTGGAGATTTAAAGAGGTTCCAATTTGCTATATGTACCGACCTGATGGGGTTTCGAAAATCCGGAACCGAGATGGACTGAAAAGCTTGATGCATCTCCTTGTTCAGCCTTTTCAATAAAGATCAAGAAGATGAAACAATATTAGACGATGATTCCCGCATTAGGTTTTGGAAGACTTGTATCAATTATTAGTAGGGTAAAATTTTGGTTGAAACACTAAACATTTGTATGGTTTCACCAGATTTCTTTCCCGTTTGGAGCGGGATTGGAACATACTTAATAGAATTAGTAAAAAACTTGCCTCCAAGCATTAAACTTCATTTAGTTACTGTAGACAGAGCGAGTATTCCAGGATCTCGAAAAAATGTAGTAGATAATGTCAAAAACGGAAATTTAGATGAAATTAAAGGAAAAGTTACTATTCATAATATTGCAAAGGCGAAGGGCACTTTTTCTTATCATTTGGGATTTCAAGCTGCTTGTTTTAAGAAGATACCAAAACTTGTTCGAGAAGAAAAAATTGATTTGTTACACACGAATTTTCCTTTGATGTCTGATATTTTCTTGAGCATGACAAAAGTAGTGAAGATTCCAAAGGTAGCTACTATTCACAGCACGATTGAAGGACAACACTTTGGAGTTCAGCGAGCTAACTTTGGAGCTAAGAATCTTGAAAAATCCGATTTAGCAAACTCGCTGCTTTATTATCCTCTACGTTTTGGTGAGAAAATAGTAGCGAAAGATACTAAAAATTTCATTGCAGTTTCGGAGAACATAAAAAATGAATTTATTCATTATATGGGAATCGACAGCCAACGAATTCGGACAATATATAACGGTATAGACATTAATCATTATTATCCGGATGGAGAAAGTGAACAAATTCCCGGTTTAATTATTTCTAAAGATCGACCGATTATTCTATTTACTGGCCGACTCGTCGCCACAAAGGGCATAGATACTATTGTTCGTTCAATGCCGAAAGTTATTACGCTGTTTCCAAAGACTTTTTTCCTTTTTGTTGGCGGCGGGAGCCCCGATTATTACCTAAAGCTTGCGAAAAGTCTTGGTGTGTCTTCAAACAACTTTTGTTTTTATGGTTACGCAAATGATGTTGATTTGAAGTCTATATATTCATCTTGTTCAATCTATGTTGCACCTACAATTTACGAACCATTGGGGATTAGAATTTTGGAAGCAATGAGTTGTGCAAAACCCGTAATCGCTACGAAAGTTGGAGGTGTGACTGAGATCATTTCGCACGGAAAGAATGGTCTTTTAATTTCTCCGGGTAATGAATTAGAATTGGCTGATTCGATTATCGCTGTTCTAAGTGATTTTGGGCTTGCTCAAACTCTTGGAAGATCTGCCAGAATAACTGTAGAAGATAAATTCTCTAGCGCGAAGGTTGCGTTGGAGACTTTTGATTATTTGCGAAGTTGCGTTTAGATACTTGTTTATGAAATCACCTTAGTGTTGTTTTTAATGGATATGCTTTGACGAGTGATAATGAAAGAGTTGTTTGAATTGAAGATTCTGCAAAGTTTACCCTTTTATCCTCCTGCCGTTGGTGGAGTCGAAACTCAGGTTTTCAATTTAGTGAAGAATTTGAAGGAAATGGGTCATCTTCCGATTGTAATGACTTCTGGTCACACAGAGAAATCTTCGGAGTTTTCCGATGTTTTGAGACTGCCCTCGATTAATATAAGAGGAACATGGGGAAATTTGGCAATTAGTCCGACTATTTTCCAAAAGTTAAAAGGAATTAATGTTGACGTGGTTCACACTCATACCCCCGCCCGGTTTTTTGCCGAGTCTACTGCTTTTTTTTTCAAGGCTGTTAGAAAAGGGACACCCGTCGTCTTGTCCTATCATCAGCATAACGATGATCTGGGACTGATATCTAATGTGGTGATGAACTTTCATAATAAAATGGTGATGGATCCTCTATTTAATCACGTTGATAAAATAATAGTAACATCGCGAGCTTACAAAGAGCTGATTGAAAGTTATTATAAAATAGATGGCAACAAGATTGCGATAATCCCGTGTGGTGTCGATACAGAGATTTTCAGTCCTTTAAGATTTAGGAAGGAAACGCAAAAAGAAAGGTTTGGAATTCTTAATGAGACTGTTGTTCTCTTTGTAGGTCGACTAGTGGAGCAAAAAGGACTTGAATACCTTCTGCAGGCCATGCCATCAGTTATTCGAGAGTTTAATGACACTGTTCTTTTGATTGTTGGAGATGGCAACTGCAGAAATGAACTAGAAAATTTGACGAAAAAACTTGGGCTTCAAAAATATGTACAGTTCTTAGGCAGTTTACCTTCAGATCAAATTCCAGCGATAATGTCTTTAGCAACTGTATTCGTGTTGCCCTCTCTGGTCGAATCATTTGGAATAGTTCTTGCAGAAGCATTATCCATGGAAAAACCTGTAATTGCATCGAAGGTTGGCGGAGTACCTGAAGTTGTTGAAGAGGGAAAAACTGGGATTCTCGTTTCAAGAATGGATGTCAAAGGTTTGTCGAATTCAATAGCTTCAGTCTTATCCGATCAGAATAGGGCTAAGGCTATGGCTATAGAAGGGAGAAAATCTGTCATAAGAAAGTTTAGCTGGCAGAGTGTAACCAAGAAGACTGTTGGAATATATAATGAAGCAATAAACCATTAGATGCATTTTATTTGTTTCAAATAATTGAAAGGTTTTTGGCCTTTAGAGTTCAAAAGGATACCCGCATATTTAGTCAATAGTAATAATATTTCTAAAGGGGATTAGCGCTTAATTTGCAATTTTTTCTAACTGGAGTTTTCGTTGTTACTATATTTTTTTTTCTCTGGACTTATTTTTTTTATCAATTTTTTCTTAAATTTTTATCCAAATCTTACGGAAAACCTGTGCACAAAGGAGAAAACAGGCCAAAACTTACGATCATTATTCCGACTTACAATGAAGAAAATGGTATTGAAAGAAAAATCAAAAATACACTTGAGTTAGATTATGCAGGTAATCTGGAAATTATTCTTGTAGACTCAAATAGTTCGGATAATACTGTTCAAATAGCACAAAAGTTCAAGAACGTTAAATTTATTGTGGAAGAGGAGCGATTAGGTAAGACTCACGCTCTGAACAGAGCTCTTAAAGAGGCGACTGGTGAAATAGTTGTAGTAACCGATGCAAATGGTTACTCGATGAATAAGAATCTCTTAATTCAGATTGTGCAGAACTTTTTTGATGCAAGCGTAGGCGCTGTGGCAGTTCCAATGCAACACGGCTCTTCGAATTGGAAGACCGAAAGCGCGTTTTGGAAGCGAGAACGTGATTTGTGGATTTATGAATCAATTTTGGATTCAATTCCCTCTGCCAGTGGAAAATGTTTGGCGTTTAAGCGAATCTTAGTGGAACAATTAAATCCGAAATGCTTGGCCGATGATATGGATATAATACTTCAGGTCCGCAAAAAAGGTTTCAGAGTCGTTAGTGAATCGTCTGTGTCGATACTTGAAGTAGTACCATCACAGCTTAGTGGTGTCGTTTCTCAGAAAGTAAGACGAATGGTTAATGTAATGTCTACAATATTTAATTATAAATCCATAATGTTTAATCCACGATATGGCGCTTACGGATTAATGATTTTGCCCACCCGAAAGCTTTTTCCTCTTTTAATGCCTTTTGTTGGATTTGTTAGTTTGTTTTCTCTTTTCTTTTTGAACTTTTATTTAGGTTCAATTTTGGTATTGTCTCTGATTGTTCTTGTATTAGTTTCTTCCACTGCTAGAAGTTTCTTAACTAATCAAGTGCTTATTGTTGTGGCGTGGTACAGATATATTTTCAAACATTACAACGTTGCTTGGGAAAAAGCAGCAAGGTAAATTAGTTCAGTGGAAGTCTGTTAAATCTTCGATTCAAGGACGCTTTTGCTTAAAGTCAGATGCTTAAGATTCACGAACTGATTTCGATGAAGTAATGCGCTCAAAATAATCGCCAAAAGCTTGTTTGAAAAAATATATGCCATTAGTTAAGGAACTGCGATGGTGTAAATGCTTGAAACAGGAAAGTCATATGAAAGTCGGTTTGATATATCGCAATATCAGCAGAATTCCGGGCGGGGCAGAGCTTGTTGGAGCATCCATCTTGAATTCCTTAAAGATGTCTGGATTCAAGACATTTTTGCTTTCTGGCAAGAAATTTGACGCTGCTTCTTTTAGGCGAAATTTTGAAATAAACATTCCGATCGATCAAGAATTGACATTACCATTCTGGGTACGAAACGCAGAAACATATCTTCAATTTGTATTGCCCAGTTTTGCAAAACCCTTTTGCGATGTCCTTATCGATGCCTACAACAGTGCGGTACTTCCATGGGTAGATGTGACCTATTTTCATTTTCCAAGAACATACCTCCTTGACAAAAGGGGTCAAAAAAGCTCGCTTTGGAGATACTACTATAAACCCTATCAATTAATGGAACATGCCCTAAGTTTTCATGCTTCAAATAAACTGTTTCTGGCTAATAGTAAATATACTGCAGAACTTGTAAAGAAAAATTTAGGGTTGACTCCAATTGTTGTATATCCTCCTGTTGATGTCGAAAAGCTCGTTGGTTCAAAATCATTTTCGGCTAAGAAAAACTTGGTATTAACGGTTTCACGGTTTTCTTCTGAAAAAAATCTGGAAGAAATTCCTATTGTCGCTAAGAGGGTAAATGCTGTTTTCGTGATAATGGGTTCAATTGATGAATCAGCAGTGTATAGGAGAGTGCTTGAGGGAATTCGAGAAAATGGCGTAGAGAACAAAGTAAAGCTTATTTTGAACGCCCCCCTTCAAACGAAGATAGAGCTATTACAGAAGGCAAAAGTGTATTTTCATCCTATGCACTCAGAACATTTTGGCATTTCAATAATTGAAGGTATGGCCGCTGGATGCATTCCCATAGTGCAAGATTCAGGTGGTCCAAAGGAATTCGTACCAGATAAGTGGAGGTTCAACGATTTGGAAGATGCAATTCAGAAAATCAATGAAGCGTTGAACGCTTGGAATGTTTCAATTGCCCAAGAAATGGAAACTTCCGCATACAAGTTTAGAAAGCAAAGATTCGAAACTGAATTCTTAACGGTATTGAATTCCTATTTGTCTGAGAAAACCACTAAGATATGACATATCTTGTACTACAATAGTTTTGACCATTTCAGTATTGTTGTAGCCTTAATTCTTCATAGTGTCCCTAAATGATAGATTTAGTAAAGAAATATAACTCCATTTTGTGGCTTGGAAGATTAACATTATTTGATTTTGATATATATTCCATGCTTTGAATATGATTTATATAGCTTAGGATTATTCAGAAATACTTGGAGAGAAAACAAATGCATGTTTTAGTAACTGGTCACAAAGGATACATAGGTACAGTTGCAGTTCCAATACTTCAGGCACAAGGCTTCAAAGTGTCAGGAATCGATAATGATCTTTTTGAAGGTTGCAATTTTGGCGATGCATCATTCTATGGGAACCTTCCCGATATTCCATACGTTAGAAAAGATATCCGAGATGTTGAGCTATCTGATTTTAAAGGCATTGATGCTGTAGTTCATCTCTGTGCTCTTTCAAACGATCCTCTTGGAAATCTCAAACCCGAGATAACCTTTGAGATCAATTATGAAGCTTCAGTTAGAGTTGCTAAGCTGGCTAAGCAGGCTGGAGTGCAACGTTTTATCTTCATGTCTTCATGCAGTGTTTATGGCGCAGCCGGCGCTGATATGGTGACTGAAGAGTCAGAATTGAACCCTGTCACGCCTTACGGTGTTTCGAAAGTGAAGGCTGAAAAGGAAATCACGGAGCTGGCAGATGAGAGCTTTAGTCCGACTTTTCTACGTTCGGCAACTGCTTACGGTTTGTCTCCCATGTTGCGTTTCGACATCGTTCTTAACAACCTTGTTGCTTGGGCTTACACGACAGGCGTTGTGTTATTGAAAAGCGATGGGATGGCTTTGCGTCCGATTGTTCATATTGAAGACATCTCACAAGCCTATGTGACTGTTCTTAACAGTCCAGTTGACTTAATCCACAATCAAGTTTTCAATTTAGGTATTACGGAAGAGAACTACAGAATTCGCGAACTTGCGGAGATTACGAGGGATACAGTGCCTAATTCCCGTGTTGAATTCGTTAAAGGCGCGGAACCTGATACACGTTCTTATGGAGTTGATTTTAGCAAAATTCATAAGATATTACCTGAGTTTAAATCAAAATGGAATGCTCGGTTAGGTGCAAAACAGCTTTACGAAGCCTTTAAAAAAATAGGCGTGACAGTAGACGAGTTTGAAGGCCCTAGATACAGGCGAATAACCCATTTCGAAAACAGCATTAAGTCAGGTCTTTTGGATAAGACTCTGCGAAGAAGCAAGCAAACGACTTGACTGCTTGCAAGTTACCAACGATAGTAGTTCAACCCATTATTGGTTTCAATCACGAAAAGGTTTTTTGACCAACGCTAATAAATAATGAATGGTGTTCTAACCTGAAATTAGTTTTGGTGTATAAAAAAATTACAGTTATTGAAGGAATAGATGATGGTAGAAATTATTTCGGCTAAATGTAGATTCTGTGGAAATTCCTTAAAGCATACTTTCGTTGATTTAGGAATGCAACCTCTCTGTGAAAGCTATGTAGGACCAAATCAATTAAATCAAATGGAACCATTCTTTCCATTGCACACATATGTTTGTGATAATTGTTTTTTGGTTCAACTTGAAGAATATGTAGCTCCAAAAGAAATTTTTAGTGAGTATGCGTATTTCTCTTCTTACTCTGATGCATGGCTGCAGCATGCCGAAAACTATGTTGAAATGATAACAAAGAAGCTTGGTTTGACCACGAATAGTCTAGTTATGGAGGTAGCTAGCAACGATGGATATCTTCTCCAATATTTCGTCCAGAAAGGTATTCCGGTTCTCGGTGTCGAACCTGCTGCTAACTGTGCTGAAGTAGCTGTTACGAAAGGCGTGAAAACTATTGTTAAATTCTTCGGATTGGAAACCGCCCATGAATTAATACAAGAACAGAAGTGTCCCGATTTATTGATAGGGAATAATGTTTTAGCTCAGGTTCCTAATCTGAATGAATTTGTTGAAAGCATAAAGATTGTTCTTAAGCCTAATGGCATTGTTACTATGGAGTTTCCCCACCTTATGAGGCTGATAGATGGACACCAATTTGACACTATCTATCATGAGCATTTTTCATATTTCTCTTTCATTTCGGTTGAAAAAATATTTGCAGCACATGATTTAACAATCTATGACGTTGAGGAACTGCCTACTCATGGTGGTTCATTAAGGATTTATGTTCGTCATCTTGAGGACGAATCAAAACCTGTTACTGATTCCATAACCCGGATGAGAGAACTTGAGGTATCTAAAGGATTTGCAGATCTGAAGAAATACTTTTCATTTGCAGAAAGTGTGAGGGAGACAAAGCGCAATTTCCTTTCATTCCTAATTAATCTTAAAAGACAAGGAAAGACAATTGTTGGTTACGGAGCGCCAGGGAAAGGTAATACCTTGCTAAACTACTGTGGCATTCGTACCGATTTCCTAGACTATACTGTTGATCGTAATCCATACAAACAAGGAAAGTTCTTGCCGGGTACCCATATCCCTGTTCTTCATCCTGACAAAATTAAGAAAACTAGGCCGGATTATGTGTTGATTTTGCCTTGGAACATTAAGAAAGAAATAATGAAACAGCTTTCTTACATTAATGATTGGGGCGGTAAATTCTTTGTTCCAATTCCGGAGATTAAGCAGTATGATGCGCATGGAAAGGAAATAAATGAGGATTGAATTGGGAGGGAAAACAAAATGAAAGTTGTTTTGTTCTGTGGCGGTCTCGGGCTAAGGCTATATCCAACAACTGAGAAAATTCCCAAACCTCTTGTCCCCATTGGCGAAAAGCCAATTTTGTGGCATTTGCTGAAATACTACTCTTATTTTGGGCATAAAGATTTTGTACTCTGCTTAGGCTATAAAGGCGATCAAATTAAGAAGTTTTTCTTAAACTATGATGAGTGTCTTTCAGGTGATTTCGTTCTTTCAAACGGAGGTAAGAAGCGTCAATTAATTAGAAGCGATATTGAAGATTGGAAAATTACCTTTGTCGAGACAGGTGTTAATGTAAATTTAGGTCAAAGACTAAGAGCAGTTCAGAAGTACGTAGAAAATGAGGAAACTTTCTTGGCAAATTACAGTGACGGTTTAACTGATTTACCTTTGCCAAAACTTGTCGATTTTTTTAATAACAAAGGAAAAGTAGGATGCCTTTTATCTGTCAAACCGTTTTACGTTGTTCATGTTATTTCAACAACTCCAGAAGGCTACGTCAAAAATATCTGCCAGATGACTCAAACTGACCTAAGAATTAATGGCGGCTATTTTGTTTTTAAGAACCAAATATTTGATTATATCAAAGAAGGGGAAGATCTTGTCAATGAGCCTTTTCAGCGTCTAATTCGTAAATCTGAACTGGTTTCATATGATTATGATGGTTTTTGGGCTAGTTTAGATACGTATAAAGACAAGCAGAGATTAGATGACATGGTTTCAAAAAACGAAGCTTCTTGGCAGATGTGGAAGAATAAGAGTCAACTGTCACCTGTGTGAAAAAATTGCTTCAGTTTAGTTTTCTTGCCGAAACTCAAGAACCAAAGATTTTGTGCTTGGGCGCTCACCCAGACGATATTGAAATCGGGTGTGGGGGAACCATCCTGAGGCTGATAGAGGAGGCTCCCGGAGCGCAATTCCATTGGGTTGTGTTCAGTGGAAACGAAAAACGTTGTGAAGAAGCATATCGTAGCGCCAATCTCTTTCTCACGAATGTGCAGTCAAAGAAAATAGAAGTTAAGAGTTTTAGGGACTCATATTTCCCATTTATTGGTAGTGAAATTAAAGATTATTTCGAGGAGCTCAAAACCCATGTGCACCCAGATCTAATATTTACCCACTATTCAAGTGATGCACATCAAGATCATCGTATTATTTCCGAGCTGACTTGGAATACGTTTAGAGATCATTTCATTTTGGAATATGAGGTGCCAAAATATGAAGGTGACTTGGGAAATCCCAACTTATTTTTCAACTTAAATAGATCTCAAGTTGAAAAGAAGATAAATTACCTTTGCGATGCCTTTCAAACTCAAAAAGGTAAGAAGTGGTTTAATGAAGAAACTTTCAAGTCAATTTTGAGGATTCGGGGCATAGAATCTAATTCTCAAAGCGCTTATGCAGAAGGTTTTTTTTGTCGAAAGTGTGTAATTTAAAGAAATTTTGAAAAGATAAATTTAAAACCATTTGGGCGATTGTTATGAAGGCGTTCCGGTTCGGAGTTGTACTTTCAAATCTGCCTCCTGCCGACTGGGTTCTCCGAGTACGTCAGATTGAAAAACTTGGATATTCTAGTCTTTTGTGGGCTGATCACTTTCGGACACAATGGGAACCGGTTTCTGCATTGGCAGCGGCTGCTGCAGTTACGAAGCGACTGAATATTGGTTCTCTGGTTTATTGTGTAGATTATCGCCACCCAGTGGTCCTTGCAAAGGCAGCAGCTACAATCCAATTAATTTCAAATGGTCGCCATGAGTTTGGATTAGGGGCAGGATGGATGGAAAGCGACTATGTTCAAGCAGGGATACTTTTCGATCCTCCGAAAGTTAGAATAGAACGACTAAATGAAGCTCTTGAAATTATTAGACATGTCTGGACTCAAGAACAGACGACTTTTTCAGGTAAGTATTATAATGTTAAAGAAGTTCCAAGGGCTGTGAAGTTTTCGGAGCAACAACGTCCTCGGATCTTTGTGGGAGGAGGCGGTAGAAAGGTTCTTGAAGTTGCGGCCCGTCAAGCGGATATAGTCGGAATTACTCCCACTTTTTGCAAAGGAAGTTTTGGGTCTCACACTATCTATGATTTTAATATTGAACGAATAATTGAAAAAGTCAAGTTGGTTAGGGAGAATGCTCAAAAAGCAGGACGCGATGCAGATGAAATAGAATTCAGCTGTAATGTGTTTGGCATAAATCTGACGGATGACCCAAAACCTATTCGAGAAGAAATTGCAAGAAGATGGAATGTTGAAGAAGTAGATATTGAAGCGTGTAAGCTATTTCTTATAGGATCAGCAAATGAAATTCGTGAGAACCTAGAACAGCTGCGCATTGAGACTGGGATAAGTTACATCGCGATCTCAGAATCGAACCCTATTGTTTTAAGAAAGTTCGCAAATTCGGTCATCAGACCCCTTTTGTCACAATGATTTACTTATGTTGGTTGGTACTTTCATATGAATAAACTAGCGGAAAACGAAAGTTCAGGTGCTTATAATTGTGCTCTATGTGGTTCATCAGATCTGAGAATTTTCTACGAAGTAGAAAATGTTCCTGCAAGCTGCAATCATTTATGGAAAAAAAAGGATGATGCACTTAACTGTCCAAAGGGAGATATCAAATTGGCGTTGTGCCGCTCTTGCACATTCATTTCAAATGTGGCAATAGAGCCAGAGAAAAATCAATACGATAATGGGTACGACAACTCGCTATTTTACTCTGCTCATTTTCGAGAGTTCACAAAAAAACTCACTTCCATGTTGGTAGAGAAATATGGACTTTACAAAAAGAATATAGTTGAAATTGGAGGCGGGAAGGTTGATTTTCTTTCTTCGCTAAGAGAATTAGGAAAGAATTGTGTCTTCAGATTTAACCCGTTTTATCCCAAATTTGACTCTTCGAATCAAGAGGTAAATAGCCCTTCAAGTTCCATTTCGAAGTCTTTTCCATCCGTGTTTGAAGGAGAAAAAATTGATTTCGTTTTTTCCTATCATGAACTTGAACACATTAACAATCCGAAGATTTTTTTGAAGAATTTGTGGATGATGCTTAACAAAAGTGGGTCACTCCGTGTTTTCTTTTCTGTCCCAAACGCACTAAAGGCTTTCGACGAAGGTGATTACTCAGACATAATTTATGAGCATGTCTCGTATTTCACTATTCCATCTCTGCATTTTCTTTTTTCAATTTGCCGGTTTGAAATCTCAAGTGTCCAAGAAACTAGAGGTGAGATTTTCGACTCTATTCATGTTGATGCAATACGTAAACTAACCAAAACGCCTAACTTGACACCAGTTTCAGAACTATCAATTCGTCAAATTGATCAAATTATCCAGAAATTTTCTGCAAAAACTCTTGAGAATATCAATAAACTAGGTCTACAGATTATAAAATTGCTTGGCAAGGGAAATCGAATAGTAATTTGGGGCGCCGGTGCTCGAGGAGTCACTTTTCTAAATATTTTAAAAGATCAAAGAATTGATTATGCTGTTGACATAAACCCTCATAAACATGGCATGTATGTTCCTGGAACAGGACAAAAGATTGTTGCGCCAGAGTTTCTTATAGATTATCGACCCGACTTCATAATATTGGCAAATCCAGCCTACAAAAAAGAAATTGAGCAATTAATGGACTCTTTGGGAATAGTAGCCCGATATCTTCTCATCTAAGATTAATGGTTTATGATTCTTACTTTATGCAATGTTGGGCTAATTAACAACAATTGGAAAAATGTCTTATTCTGGTTTGATTCTTATGAATCGCGAAAAGGAAAAAGCCGAAACGATCAACTATCCAAAGGTTTCAATCATTATTTTAACTTTCAATGGTTTAGAAATCTTGAAGATAAGTTTGCCCTCAGTGCTAAAGACCAAATATCCTAATTTCGAAATTATTGTTGTGGACAACGGTTCCTCCGATGGTACTGTTTCTTATCTTTCAGGGATGTTCCCTAATGTGTCTGTAATATCCATATATCCAAACAAGGGCATTGATGTTCCGTTCAATCTTGCGGCTTCCTCAGCACATGGACCGCTTTTAGCTTTTTTGAATAATGACATGGAAGTAGATCCAAATTGGTTGCTCCCCCTTGTGCAAGCAATGGACAATGATGAACGAGTGGCTTGTTGCGACTCCAAACTTGTTAACTACTATAAGAGAGACAAAATTGATGCGGTAGGCGGTTTTATTGACAACTATGGCAACACTGTTGTTAGAGGAACCGGTGAAATTGACAAGAGCCAATTTAAAATTCAAGAAGTTTTCGTTGGAGTTTCACTCTTTAGGAAAGACTTGTTTATGAAAGTAGGCGGATTTGACGAATCGTTCTTTGCATACTTTGATGAAACTGACCTCTGTTGGCGTCTACATAGGTTGGGTTACAAAATCCTATCTGTTCCGGAAAGCGTAATCTACCATATGGGTGGTTACACTATATCTAATGGAAGTTCTCAAAAGAAATCAAAATCCATCGTGTTTCACTTCCATAAAAATAAATTACGCATGCTAATAAAAAACCAATTTGGCGTTTCCCTTATGTTTTCGGTACTCGTATACTTATTGGACCTTTGCGGAGCCGGTTTTAGGATGTTATTAGTAGGTAATCAAGATTATATCCCCCTTCTCGGGAAGGCTTTAATTTGGAACCTGCGGAATTTAAGGGAAACTCTTCAAAACAGGATTAAATTTAAAAATGACTCAGCCGATTTCAAAAAGCTTTTTTTACCTTATTCAGGAGTATGGAGAGCAAAGGGTGGGGTTGTGTTTATTTAACTTCATCCATAAGTTTAAAGAGTTTAATTTTTTGTTTTGGAACTAGGGTCGTCGCATAACTAATACAATGATTGTGCCACAAGGTAGCGTTATCTACTTAGAAAATCTTCCCATGCCAATATGTAAAAGCATATCGCTGAGAAACAATGGATCTTAAATCTTTACGCATTTTTTACTAGATTTTTTCGTTAAAATGAGGTGAGTTGGCGTTTTCGATTTCTCCAAATTCGCGAGTTATCTCATTAACCGCTTGCGGCATAAACGAAAATTTTCGAGTGTAGGTTCTGGATTAGGTATTCTGGGGAAATTCCAATTTCTTGGACCTGGAAAATTAATTGCCGGCAACAATGTAGAGCTACTAAACGTGAATATTTGGACTGATAAAAACGCGGTAATAACCATTGGAAACAATGTTGAGTTAAAAAATATGAGTATTTTCGCAGATAAAAACGCTGTAGTAACCATTGGAAATAATGTTCGGATAAGTAATAACGTTCAGATAATTGCACAGAAACAAATCGTGATTAAAGATGAAGCATTGATCGGAAAACAGACCATTCTTCAAGACTCTGATTTTCACGGAATAGATGGTAAGGCACCAAAAATTGAACCTATAACGATAGGTTTTCATGTTTGGTTAGCTCGTCAAGTCCTTGTTTTGAAGGGCGTAACGATTGGAGATTATAGTATTGTGGGGGCTGGTTCAGTTGTTGTATCACATATCTCTGATCACGTTATTGTAGCGGGTAATCCAGCACGACAAATAGGAGTGACAAAGGATGGTTACTCGTAAAACAATATCTGAACCCGGCAATTCGTCTATCAAGACATTAGCTTTCTCTGAGATTGCTGGTTCAAAGACAGCTATTTAGTGAACGGAGAAAAGGACTCAATGACCGCCTCGGTTATTATTCCAACGTATTATCGCTCCCATGAGTTATCTTGCCTTCTCGACAGCTTATTGGAGCAAAAGGTTAAACCTGGAGAAGTTATCGTCGTAGACGACACGCCCAATATCGACATTAACATGTTATGTGAAGAATATGCTCCTAAATTCAGTCGAAGCGGCTTTTCTCTTGCGTATGTCAAAAACCTCAGAGAACGTTCCATTGCGATTGCGCGAAATCTTGGAGCAAAGATAGCTAGCGGAGACATTCTCATATTCATAGACAGTGATGTGGTGCTATACCCAGACTATATCGAAAAGGTGATAGCTGCGTTCAAGAAATATCCGAAAGCTAGAGGGATTGGGGGTTGGGAAAAAGCGATAATAAATTACCAATTTCCGGTTGGTTTTGGATACCAGTCAATGGAAATTTTCAAAAAGCTTTTTTTCCTCTGGCATTCCTCAAGAAACAGTTGCAATAACTTTGAATATCCTCTTGAACTGTCAAACGCGATTTACAGTGAATACTTGAATGGACGGTGCACATCAGTTAAAAAAATTGTCTTCAATGAATTAAAATTCGATGAAAATCTCAAAGGTTATTCTTGGATGGAGGATTTCCTTTTCTCTGCTACTCTTAACAGAAAACATCCCGAAAGTCTGCTGATTACTCCAGACGCTATGTACACTCATGTCAACTGTCCAGAAACAAAACCATCAGGTAAAAACCTACTTGAAATAAAGAGAAGAAACAGAAAATACGTTCTAGTTCAATTGTGGGGTTCCAAAGGATTACTTATGTTCGGCTGGCAAAACTTAGGTATATTGATCTTCAAAGCTATAACAAAATCTCGACGGAAAATTCATAGAAGTGGTAACTTCGGACTATCGGGCGGAGAAGAATAAGTCTATTTTAACTTCTGCTTCTATAAGAAAGGTTAGTTTTGGATAGATATTTCCCTTGCGGTGACGGATTTTGTCTCAGCTGAGAAAAACTTGCAAAAATAATTCAAAGAGCCCTTCATAAAGATAGGGGGCATTGTCGATAGTGTTCCGACGTATTATTTCCTATCCCATGAAAGTAACGTAAAAGATGCTTCTTTCAGCTCGATTCAGTGTGTGCATTTATCTACACTTTAATCTTGGTGTCTAGCCATGCGGATATGTCTTATTTGCAGCGGGTTCTCAAGCGTCTATGGCGGCGTGGAAGAAGTAGTTTTTAAACTTGGCAAACTATGGGCTGAAAATGGTCATGAAGTATGGGTAATATCAGGCCGAGGAAAAAAGACTGGACCGAGGGGAGTGAGACTGATAAGACTTCCTTTCATTCCGCGGAAATACATCCCAAGAATTCCTTTAATAGAAAAAATATTTCCAGATCATGAACTTGAAGGATTTAGTCTTGTTCCCTCAGCATTTTTGTGTTTAATGAGAGTTAAGCCCGACATAGTTCTATCGAATCAAATTGGTGAAACTTCTCCATCGCTTTTTCTAGGAATTCCAACTATTATGATAAGTCAAGCTGCGCTAAAAACGCGTTTTAATTATTTTAGAAAAGTGGATCGGGTAATAGTAAATGATCTATTCTCGTTTGAGCAGCTAAAAGTAGTTGGAATAAAAAGTGAATTAATATTAAATGGTAGTGGGATTACAAACATCCCCAAAATAGACTTAGAGATGCGAGCCAAATATTCAATACCTATTGATTCTAAGGTCATATTAACAGTTGCGAGGTTATATTCGATCAAGCGGATCCACCTGCTAATTGACGCTTTTAAACTTATAACGGAACCAGCAACACTAATTATCATTGGAGATGGACCTGAACGGGCATTGCTGGAAAAGCGAGCCTTAGAAAAAAATTCAAAAAATAGGGTCATTTTCTTAAAAGGTCTACCTGAACGAGAACTACATGGGCTCTACCAACTATGTGACGTATTTACCCTTCCCTCGAAGATTGAAGGGTTGCCTTTAGTGGTGATAGATGCCCTAAGTTTCGGCAAAACTGTGGTGACAAACATTGCTCCGGAAAAGAAATTTATATTGGGCAAATTTGGCGTTTTTACAGATGTTAACGATCCGATTGAATATTCAAAGGCTCTGCTTAGAGCAGGCTCGATTAAAATTGATGTTAATTCAACCGAATACATAAATCATATGAGAAAATTCAATTGGAATGACATAGCCGCCCAATATGAAGAAATATTTTATGATATCTTAGAGAAACATCATTCGACTTAAACACCAGGCTGAAAACTTGACAAAGAAACTATCCGTATCCGTG
The DNA here is from genome assembly GCA_003151735.1 of Candidatus Bathyarchaeota archaeon. Taxonomy (GTDB): domain Archaea; phylum Thermoproteota; class Bathyarchaeia; order Bathyarchaeales; family Bathycorpusculaceae; genus Bathycorpusculum. The sequence continues at coordinate 18,328 of PLYI01000058.1, forward strand.
TTGGTACCAACCTTCAAACGGGCAAGCTTACTTAGTTATGCTCTGGCTGCACTTGAAAAACAGACCTATAAAGATTTTGATGTTGTAGTGATATTGAAGCCAAGTGGAGACAAAACTGAAGAGATTGTTGAAGAATTCAAGAAATCCCTTAAAATGAAGGTGATTGTTCAAGAAAAGGGCTATGTTATTGACGCAATAAATCTTGGGCTTGAAAATGTAAGTGGAGACATCACTGTTTTTTTGGATGATGATGCGATCCCTTTTCCAGATTGGATTCAAAATATAGTAGAAACCTATGGTCTGCCAAATGTGGGAGGAGTTGCGGGAAGTGTTATACCTGCTTTTTTGAAAGAAAGAAATGTGGAGCTTATTAATGGCGAGGTTTCAGGAATAATTTCGGATCGCAAGCCATTCTTAGATACTATTTGGAGGAAAATTTGGGGTTGCCCCATCAAAGGTTTGGAAGGTTATTTTGTTTATATTTCAAAAGCGGGACTTGTAGATTACAAACTTAGCATCAAAGATCTTGCGAACCAAAGAACTGCGAAATCGCTACTTGGCATGGGAGCAAACATGTCGGTTTTGACAGAATCGATTAAAGGTTTTAGATTTCCTAACTCCTGGATATTGGGTTGGGGATTTGAGCAGTTCTTGGCCTGGCATGTTTGGAAAAAAGGATATAGCCTTTTTTATAATCCTAAAGCAAGAGTTCACCATCTTGTTCATGGTCAAACTCTTTCTCGGAATATTGTAGATTTTAGAAAGCAATTACTCCGTGAAGCTGAAGTTCAGCTACTTTTTTATCGATTATATGGATTGGAAAAAGATTTTTCGATAATGCATCGAATTAGTTGGCTAATTTTTCAAACCTTGTTTCTTCTCAAGAATGCTAAGAGTCTCAGTGAAGCATCAGTATTAGTGAAGGGATTGTTAATTGGAAACATAATGGGCTGTAAACTGTTAGTCTCAAATAAGTTTGGTTTAAGATATGATCTGCTTCTTGAATTGGAATCTTATGCTTGAAAGGGTCATTAAATAGTAATTGTGGCGAATTGCTCAAACATATAATAAAGAGGCAAGGCAGTTCCTTTGCGCCGTAAAGAAGTAGATTATGTGTAGCCGCAGGAAAAACGGTTCATAGTAAGTTTATTAGGTAACGCGAATTTGGACAAAAATCCGAACATAAAACAAGTGAATTGGTCAATCCCAATGCTGCTCGTAATAACTAATATTGAGAAAAATTTTGAATTAAAAAGAAATAGTCTATTGAGGAGTTGCCGTTAAGCACGAGAAAATTTCTGATGGCTATTCCAATTATTACTTTATTTGCAGACATTATAATTGTGTTAGATATCCCACTTCTCAGAGAAATAATTGTCTTTATTTTCCTATCGTTCATACCTGGATTTGCCCTTCTCGGATTATTTAAACTTAAGAAAATCAGTTATCTAGAAATTATCCTGTTCTCTTTGGGTCTAAGTATTGCCTTTGTAATGTTTATCGGTTTATTAGTTAATGAGTTGTATCTGTCTCTTGGCTTTTCTAACCCTTTATCAATTATTCCATTAACTGTGGCAATTTCAGCTTTTTCATTGGCTTTATTCTTCATTGAATGTAGACGTGATTTGTCAAAACATTTGAAAATGAAAATAAGTTTTGAAGATAGACTGCAAAAATTTTTCTCTTTTGTTTCAGTCCAATTTCTTCTTCCTTTTCTCAGCGGAATAGATAAACTGAAAAAAGTTTTTCCTTTTATCATAGTCCTAATTCTTCTTCCCTTTCTCAGCGCAATAGGTGTTTTATATCAAAATATCACTGTTATTCTCGTTTCAGACGCAATAGTCGCTTCTTTGTGTATAATAGGCGTAGTTTCTAGAAAACTGTTTCCCCAAAACTTATTTCCCTTTCTGATTTTTTCGATTTCGATAACTCTTGCGTTTCAAAATCCTTTAACCTCAAAATATGTTACGGGCTATGACGCTAACAGTGAATTCTACGTTTTCAGGTTGACCCAGTTAAATGGACACTGGGGTTTTCTTAACGCGAATCTTAACCAGTTGTATGTTCTCACATACAATTCGATGCTGTCGATTACAATTCTGCCAGCGATCTATTCTACCTTAATGAACGCTAAAGATGAAATGGTTTTCAAAATCCTTTATCCCTTTGTTCTTTCTATTGTACCATTAACTTTATATCAACTATGCCAAAAACAATTCGGAAAATTGATCGGAATACTCTCAGCCCTTTTCTTTGTTTTCACTTCTACAGCTTTTTTCGGTCCCGAGCCCTTAAGTCTCAACAGGCAAACCATTGGTGAATTTTTTCTCCTTCTCTCTGTTTTCGTATTGATAAGCAAGACAATACCAGTGGCAAAACGAAGATTGCTCTTGATTGTTTTTGGGGCGGCCTTGGCAGTGTCACACTACTCCCTTGCTTACATTTATCTGGGAATAATAGCCCTAATTTTCATAATCTCAAGAGTTAAGCCTAAATTTGATGACGCTCTGAATCCTATGACTGTAGCGGCTATTTTCTCAATAACTCTCTCGTGGTACGTTTTAGCCAATGCGCCCTTGGCATCCTTTTATTACAACTTTAAAGGAATGTTCTTGGATCTAACCACGGGAAGTATGGTTCCCCAAACAGGGTCAGCATCTGCAATGTTCTCTGTTCCCCAAGTTTTTGGCGCGGCAACATGGATTAATGCATCGTTGTTGGCTATCTCAAATCTTTTCTTGATAATAGGTACTCTCGTAATAATATTGAAACTAAAAGGAAAAGGAATATCCTCCCAATTCAAGACAATTTTAATTTTAAGTGCAATCATCTTAGTCATTTCGATAATCGTCCCGAGTTTTGCTGCAAGTCTCAATTTCTCCAGATTTTATGGGATAACTTTGCTATTTTTGTCGCCGTGCTTCGTTCTTGGCGGTGAGACAATTCTCACAACAATAGGAAAGGTATTGTCGAAAATGCGTGGACCTTTACGAAAGGTATGGATAAAAATCGGACGACCTTTACAACATCAGCTTGCGTCAACAAGCAAGAATATAGACTTTGTGTTCTTGTTAATTGCCATCATTCTAGGTGGATATTTTCTTTCGCAAGTGGGGTTTGTAAATCGGGTGACAGGGGGCTCAATTCAATATTATAATACTAATTTTGATAAAATGATCAAATCGAACGAAGTCTCAGTTAAATTTGGTTTATATAGTACTTACATTCCAGTGCAAGATGCATTCAGCGCTTCTTGGTTATCAAATTATAAAACTGAAACTGCAGAAGTATTTTGTGACAGTTTCTCTGCAAGTCACGTACTTGCTAGCTCCGCCTTACTCCCAAGCGATCTGAGAATTAAACTAACTAATGAAACAGTTCCACCGCAAGGTAACTTCGTCTATTTAGGAACTCTAAATATAGTGAATGGTGTCATAAAAACTGAAACTGGATCATTCAACACATCTGAAATTTCCTCAGTTCTTGATCAAAACAATTTGGTTTATTCAAATGGTAATAGTGAGATTTGGTATGTTGCTCCGTTGCATTGATTCACCGCAGGAAATTAAATGTTAACTATTTTGAATTATGAAAACAAAAAAAGATAATATAATTTGGTTAAGGCGCGTTTTTATGAATATTGGCTATATGAATTTTAATGGAATTTCTGCTTCTTCATTATTGAAGAACAAAAATGGTACGCAAGAAATTGAAGGTTTCTTGTCGCGTGAAAATTGACTTCGGGTTTAAGGGTTGATTTGGTGTTAACGTTGGATGTTGGTTGTGGAAGTAAACCTTCTGGAGGTGTGAATGTTGATTGTTTTAGCGGAGGTTGGAACAGTCAAGAAGGTGATCAAAAACAAGGGGAGTTTATGAATCCCCATTCGATTCCTAATTTCGTTGTTGCGGATTCTATGTTTTTGCCTTTTAGAGATGAATGTTTTGATACGGTTTTTAGTAGTCATGTTATAGAGCATGTGAAAAATCCTTCCCGAATGCTATCCGAGCTCTTGCGTGTTAGCAGACTTAGGGTTGTTGTTAAATGTCCTCATAAACGTGGTTCTGGGGCTAAAAGACCGTTTCATGTTAATTTTTTGGATGAGAATTGGTTTAAGAGAGCGCTAGCGAAGTTAGGTTATTCTGCTAATGTTTTTGCGAGCTTTTTCGATTATTATCATCCAGTTACTTCAAGACTATCGCGGTTGTGTCCAAGGAAGTTTCAATTTCTCTTCAGCCAGAATATTCTTTATCTTGTGGTTTGGCAGGTCGAGAAAGACCTTCTTAAGGTTCCTTTTGAAATTGAGGTTCGGGTTTCTAAGAGTTCAGAAATATAAACCAGCAAATAATTTTTTTACATGAAAACTTCGTAACAGGATGCTAACGCCTAAAACCAAGTCAATCAGCGCGAAAGAAAAAAATCCGTATACTTTTTAAGTATTTGAAATTGAAAACATAATGAGAAAACTCGACGGACCATAGTAGACATCTTACATCACGTCTTTGTAAAAATCGCATTGACAAAATATGATTTTTGTTTATGAAAGGTGTAAGATGCATGAATGGGCAAACGAGAAATAATGAGTGAGTTAATTCAATTATATTGAAACCTGTTATGTTTAGCCCTCCTTCGATTACTTGAAAATTGGTATTACCTCAACTTGGTTGAAAGAAATGTTATCTATTATTTCAATTATTAACAATGATGTCATCGCAAAAGATTTTCTATTACATGGGCTTTCTTGTCAGAATACCCGTTATGAATTGATTTTGCTCAACAACAAAGACTTTTCTTACAGTTCGGCTGCCCAAGCCTATAATGAAGGAAGCGCTAAAGCTACGGGTGATTACTTAATGTTCATTCATCAGGATGTTTTGTTGCCTTCCCCAAATTGGTTGAAGGAAGCTGAAAACTCACTTACAACACTCTCCAATCTTGGAGTAGCTGGTGTAGCCGGAATGCTTCAACCTACGTTCATAAATGATGTTGAATTATATGCGAGATTTTGCATGCTTCAAAGGCTTAATTTGATCAAAGTATGGTATAAGCGATACGCTCGTGGAAGTGTTTTTCATGGGTATGAAAGAAAGCCGTGGTGGGGCAAATTCACGTCTGAGACTATCTTAACGAGAACCCTTGATGAAATGCTCTTAATAATTCCTGCAAAAGTTTTTGAAAACTCGAAATTCGATGAAGAGGTTTGCGACAATTGGCATTTATATGGTGTAGATTACTCGTTGTCAACATATCAAGAAGGTCGGAATGTATGTGTCTTGCCGAATCCCGTGGTCCATTTGTCCTTGGGGAAAGCGGACAAGGAATATTTTAGGACTCTGATGAAACTAATCGAGAAGTACAGAAATGAAAAAATCATTAATACAGTATTTGGACCTTGGTCTACCCGATCAAAACTGACAGAAATGCAGGTTGACCGTTTTCTTTCAAACGAAACTCGCTCGATCTATCACGCAGGCGCTATCAAGCAAGTGTGATCGTCTTGGTTTTTTCATTTCTTTCGGTTTTAGTGTTTCCAATGCGTTTTGGAGCATTAAATTAACGCAAATAATTGGGTAACATTCTTAAAACCTTTAGCTCTATGTAGTTGTAGTTCAAAGTTGTGTTCCATTAAATCGAATTCAGTAGCTCAGGTATGCTGTCTAAATTCTTCGTTCGAAGGAGAACTTGACCTGAATTAAAGGCAACTTTCAAAACGTTTTCAACTAAGTGTCTATTTTGTCATCTTGTTTATAGCATCTAAACTAACATTATATGCGCAAATCTCCTTCTGTCAGCTCAAATTGTTCGAGAGGTGAAGTCCCGCATGTTGACTGGTTGTCCCAATGTAGCGATTGTAATACTTAATTGGAATGGGCTGCAAGACACTCTGGAATGCTTAGAGTCTGTTAAGAAGATTACATATCCGAACTATACGGTTGTAGTGATCGATAATGGCTCAAAGGGCAATGATGCTGAGGTTATTGAGGAGAAATTTGGCGATTTTGTTTACTTGATTAAAGAAGAAAGAAACCTCGGTTTTGCAGGGGGCTGCAACGTAGGAATCCGCAGGGCTCTTCACTCTGGTGCAAAATATATTCTTTTATTGAATAATGATACGGTTGTGGATCCAGACTTCTTAAATGAATTAGTTAACTTTGCTCAGAACAACTTGCAGATCGGAATAATTGGTCCGAAAGTTTACTATTATGAGCAGCCCAACAGACTTTTCAATGCAGGAGGCAAAGTGAATTTCTACACTGGTAGCACTCCTTTTATTGGGGAAGGAACAGCTAGCGGTGGACTATTCGACAAAATCGAAGAGGTTGATTTCGTTGTTGGTTGTGCTCTTCTGATAAAAGAAGAAACGATTAGACGGATAGGTCTTTTGAGTGAAAAGTATTTTGCCTATTATGAGGAAACGGAATGGTGCACAAAAGCAAAGAAAGCAGGTTTTAAAGTGGTCTATATGCCAAATGCAAAAATTTGGCACAAAAGTCCAAAGAAGAAGACAAGTGAATTGGAGAAATACTATTTGACTCGAAATCGGTTCTTATTTATGAAAAGAAACTCTAGTAGCCTTCAATTTATTGTTTTTAATGTTTTCTTCTTTGCGACTAACTTAATTCTTCAAATGAGGTATAAACTCTTCTTAAAGCCAAAGTTATTTATTGCCTATCTTAAAGGTATACGAGACGGTTTGGGAACGTACTCCTACCGCCAATAGGTAGGTCGAATCCGTCATATCCACAGACTAACTGGATACTCAGTTCAAAAAATCTTCGGAACTGGTTAATTATGACATCATAAATCACTCATCAACTAAAATTCCAGCTGATCTGACATTAGAACTTGCAAATTCTTGCCCGGTATTGTTTATCGTATTTCTTTGAGGAAGGCACGCTATTGTAGCGCCGCGAAAGATTGTTATTCCGTTTGAAGTTAGATTTCTTTAGGGAAGATATGAAGGGTTTATGGTTTAGAATTTGAAATAAATAGTGAATTGTTTGAGTTCAGATGTTTTATGTTAGACAAAATTAGATTTATAATTAACAAAAGGATAGGACCTAGAACACTTTTAAAGAGTTTGTGGGTTTACTCAAAGGGGAGGTCAAACAGTAATCATTGGTCTCTTAATTCTTTTCTGATAAATGGCAATTCAATAATTCATCTGGAAAAGAATATAAAAATAGTTATTAGAGGCCATTTTTCAATGGGATTGAACTCAAATAACTTTCCTCCGACAAAATCGCCTTGCGCCTTACAAATGTTCGAAAAGAGCACGTTAATCATTAATGGTATTGTTGATACCGCTTCCGGAGTAAGTATTGCAATCACCAACAATGCTCTATTAGAAATTGGTGATCGTGTTTATATAAATTCATGCACAAAACTGATTTGTTGTAATAAAATTAAGATCGGCAATGGATCGATAATTTCATGGGATTGTGAAATACGAGACTCGGACCTTCACAAATTGGACAAAGAAGATTTTCTAATTTCTGGACCAATAGACATCGGAAATGACGTTTGGATTGGTAGCGGATCCAAGATTTTGAAAGGTGTGAGAATAGGCTCTGGGGCGGTAATAGCTTCTGGGTCTGTTGTCACCAAAGATGTCCCGGAAAATTGTTTAGTTGCGGGTGTGCCTGCAATAATCAAAAGAAAAAATGTAAAATGGATGCGATAGACTTTCTTGTTCTCTTATATTGATTGTTAATTCTTCTTCCTGCCCATGAAGCTCAAGAGCTTAATTTCTATTTTCATAAATTTGTGCCTCTGCAACTTTCAAGAGTTTTATAGACAGTGCACGAGACATATGTCCCCCAGTAAAAGGGGAATGGTAGCCAAGATACTTGAATTGAACGTCAAAATGTCTCCCCAAGTCTACTAGCGCTTTGTATTCCCCTTCATTCCACCAATCATTGTAATTGAAAAACTCGTCAAACTGAATTACTGTACCCTTCTGGAATCTATTATTTTCCGCCAATGTAAAAAGTACATATTTTGTTGATGAATGAAGAGCAGCATCCATATGAACAAACGCAACTTTCTCAGGGTGTTCATCTAAGAAAGGTTGCAATGTATCTTCAAACATTCCCTTAATAAGTTTCACGTTACTCTTAACTTTGGGTAAACCATCAGTTTTGAAAAGTCCTTTGGGCATATTATCCCATTTTTCAGGGAATCCCTCAAAACTATCGAATACAAAAATGGGTTTATCAGGCGCTATTGATGCGATATCATTAATAGTGGCTCCCTTATAGACACCGAATTCCAGAAATAATCCCCCAATACTCAATTTACTTATTGAGTCTACGAATAAGTTGTGCACGTTTGTAAAGCGGATTGCTCCGCTTAAACTTAATAAAATAAATTGGGTTGATTTAGGACTTATGTAATTCGGCTACAAAAAGTTTATTAAATATTAAGCCTTAAGACATGTTGTTTAGTCGTTAGAGTGTTTCAAGCAAACAGAGCGCTCAATGGCTTCATGAGAGAACACACAAATGGGGAAACAAGTCTTACCGATCCTTGCAGTTATCATTTTTTTTACAGCGTTCTCGATAAACGTTGCCAATGCATTGCCACTTCAATCCAAAGTGACTTTATCGCTTAGCGGAGTCATACAACAGACTCAAACAGGAACGTACACTTTTGTCATCAGCGTATCAGGTTCAAATTATCAAATGAAAAATGGAGCCACGCAGCAAATAGTCTTCCAGAGCACAAACG
>PLYI01000009.1 GCA_003151735.1 Candidatus Bathyarchaeota archaeon
AGAATTTCGATTGCTTCTAACAATTCAACTCGATCAACGGCGCATGGAAATTTACATTCTTTAGGATTAGAAGTTCCTTCCATTGCAAGCTGACTAAGTGACGCAGCTCCAGCCCAATACCAAAGTCGTCTTGCATCTCGCATGACAACTTCTTTTCCATTTCTTGATTCAAGGTATCCAGCGAAAACACCCGCTGAATATGTACGCACTATTCTGTATGGTAAATCTGACATTTATTTCTCCTTTGTTAAATCCTATTTGGTTAAAGTTAAATCCAACAACTAGTATCACATCCACAACAAGTTGAACTTCCTGCATGAGGAGATCCACATCGCTCAGATGGCTTTATATGTGGTGTATGAATAGGTCTAATCTCAGTATCTTCAATTGAAATATTTCTAAAATGATCACACCATTTTAGAAGATGAAGTTTAAGACCTTCTAAATCAAAATCATCCTCAACACAAAATGGACATTTTATATACTTCATAATACCTCATATCTAAAATCCTATTTGGTCTTATTTGACCTGTTTAAATGTGTCCTCGTATATCGTTCTGCAAAAATTCTCACAGCGTAATATTTTCACTTCTTAGCTCCGCAATAATAGTTATTCTCTACGTAAGTAATCGAAACGCGAGGCGATTGAACCGTTGAAACTGTTTTAGGTTTTATACGCGGCACGGGACTAGGACCCGCCATTTGTGTACTCACCGCCTTATGATTTGGTATCGACGCGCAAGCCGCATTCGAAATTAGTAAAATTATAATAAGTGATTTCATTTCTTCTTTTCCTTTATGCGCGCTTCTTCTAAAGCGGCTTTGGCCACTGGATGAGCCTGTAAATCAAGTAATGCTTTTTTATAAACACCAATTATTTCAGTTAACAATATTATTCGTTTGCAGAGGTTTTCGTTATGCTTTGTAAGGTCTGAGTAAAGCGTATTTAAACCTGTCATTTGGCCTCCAAAAACTTACTTTTATAACAATCGTTTGACTTTGTACAACAAATAATGTTATAATAATTATAGATCAACAAAGGAGCATCACAATGAGCATCAAAGAGAAAGCAAAGCCAAACCAACTCGGTTTTAGGGTATCTGACGCTCTGTTAAAGGACGTTAAGGCGCTTAACATAGACGTTTCCGAGACGTGCAGAAAAGCCCTTGAAGACGAGGTTAAGCTCTTGAAGGATGTTTCTAAGTTAGAGAAGAAGAATAAACAAGGATGATTCCATAGAGGAATCGAATAAGGAGGTCTTTATGACTCTTGAGCATCGTGAAGCAAATTTAGTCCATGCTTTAAAATTAGGTCTCATAACTTGGTTTCAATTCTTTGAAATGTGGAGGTCTTTATGAAGAAGTTATTCATTATCTCGATCATGACTCTTTTAATGGCTGGTTGTGCTACCGGAATCAAGAACATCAATGTGGCCGGCAGAAACCCTACAGAAGTTAGGGAATGCACCGTCAATTACTCTCAATGTGCATCGCATGGGGTAGCCGTTGGATTCAATAATCAAAATCTAAATGCATGCGCCGAAGCGTATGAAATTTGCATTAACACTTGCAAACTTAGTATGAATTGAAAGGAAGTTATGAAAAAGGAAACATTGCCCGTTAAGAAGGACGAATCACTTTTTGCCTTAGTTGCTCTTTCTCAAGAGATTCAGCGTGGACTTGTAGAATCAATGGGAGAAGTTACGCCTGAGATCGACAAGGCCATAGACCTTATCGCCAACAAGCTGCCAGATAAGGCTGACGGCTATAAATTCGTCATAGACGATCTTAAGGCCCAGGCCGAGTTATGGAATGAGCGGGCTGCTACATTGTCTAAGATTGCTCGAACTTTCATAAATTACACTGACAGAATGAAATATTCTCTCAAAATGGCGTGTATAAATCTGGGAATTGAAGAGCTCGTAGGTAAAGATTACAAATGGAAGGTAACATCGAACGCTCCGTCTTTAATCGTAGACGATGAAACCCTTATCCCTAGCGAGTTTAAAGAGATTGTTCAGACTACCAAAATCAGGTCGGACATGATAAAAGAAGCATTGAAATCTGGAAAAGTTGTACCTGGTGCAAGGCTAGAAACTGGATCGCATATGAGGTCGTATTCAAATACAGGGAAGAAGTGAGAAAAACAAAGTCATTTTAAACTTACTCGGGATAAAAGAATTTAAAAAATATAAAGAAGGAAGTAAATAAATGAATAGTCTTTCGTTACAACACCGCAAAGAAAACTGGATGGTAATCAAGGAACAGGCCGAGCTTGTCAAAAAGGCTGGGCTGTTACCAACCAATGTCACAGCCGAGATGGCCGTCATTATGATTTTAAAGGGCCAAGAGCTGGGCATAGGACCAATGAGAGCCATGGAAGGCCTCTATGTCATTTCCGGTAAGGTTGCGATGCAAGCAAGCCTTGTTATGGGCCTTATACGCGAAAAATGTCCCAACGCTAAGTTCACGGTAAAACGAAAAGACAACAAGGGTTGTATCATTGAAGCCACGAGGCCCGGACAAAGTCCTGAAACATTTCAATTTCTAGAGGTCGACGCAAAGACTGCGGGGCTTACTGAAAAAGGCCCATGGAAGTCCTATCCAACATCAATGTATTGGTCTCGTGTTGTAACTCTAATCGGGAGACAATTGTTCTCTGACATTTTGGGAGGTGCCAGTTATACACCAGAAGAACTAGGGTCTGATATTTCAGAAGACGCCGAGCTAGAGCCCATCACAGTTGAACGGATAGCCACAGAAGAACCAAAGATAGAAAAGAAAAAGACAAAAACTAAGCCAACACCTGAATCTATTCCATTATGCAAGACATGCGAAACATCAATGCTAATTTCAAAAACAGGCAAGCACTACTATTGTCCAAACTGGCAAGATGGTCGAGAACACAATCCAATTAAAGTAGGAAACAAACCTAAACCTATAGAAAAAGAAGTGTTTGAGGAGCCAGAAGAGCCAACCGACGATACTGATTTTCCATTTCCTGAGGATGTGCCGTTTAAGGACTTTAAATAAAAACCCTCAGTTTGGTCTTGACTCCGCTGCTGAGGGCTTATATTTCTGTTTGTGCGACGAAACATTGATCAAGAGATAACCTTTCTAAATCAATGTGTCAAGCACGAGGTTTCCTACGGTAACTCGTAAAAAACTAGGAACGGATTCGCTCTAAGCCGGGCTTTTAAATATGAGCAGGGGAATGAAATTAATAACCTAGGGGGCGTAATCCCCGAGCATCGTTTCTTTGAAGTCGGTAAGTCCCGATAACGTAGAGGCTAGAGAACGCATTGGTGAGGGGTTAATTTTATTTTTCGGAAGGACAACTCTATTTTTATAGAGACTATGATGTAAAGGGCATGCGAGTTCCGAGCCTGACCAACCAAAAAGCTCGGTGTAACTCTGGATTGTACGATGCTCTTAATAGGTTCATACCAACGATGTACCGCGATGTTGTAGCTACCATGTAAGCGGGCCGGTTTGAAGTGAGTATTGAGAGTGTCATAGAGGCCAGAGGCTCCCCGTGAGTTCATAGGAAGTCGCCACTCGTACTACAGACTAGTAGTAGAGAATGGGTTTTTATTTATCGAGGTTTTATGGGAAAGTTTGACCGTTGGAACTATTCAAAACAAGAACAAATATTTACCGATGAAGAAAGAAAAGAAATCTGGACCGTAATTAAACAAGCGGTTTCTGGAAGAATTTCGGACTCAGACTTAAAAAAATACATTGATGTTTTAAACAAAGCTATTGAAAGTCATACAGTGCGTGTTGGATCGCGTCCAACGTCGTTTGTTAAGTAACAATTCGATTCAGTACGGTTGGATGAGCCGACCACTGTTTTTAAAGGGAACATGAAGCAAACTAAAAGAGTAAAATACAAAGGAGAATTATGAATATAGAAGAACTAACCTTGGGCCAACTAAAAGAAATACAAAACAAAGTTGGAAGCACAAAAGTAAGTCGAAATCCCTATGAGATTGGTAAGAATTATTTTATTCAAACTGTGACGCACTATTATACCGGAAAACTTATTGAAGTTTTACCTCAAGAAATTGTTTTAGAAGACGCTGCATGGATTGCTGACACTGGCCGATTTTCTGATTTTATTAAAGATGGTAAGTTTAATGAGGTTGAGCCTTATCCTTCCGGAAAATTAGTTATTGGGCGAGGATCTTTGGTGCAAGCCTTTCAATGGACGCATCCATTGCCAAGAGCACAGAAATAATATGAAGCAGACTGTTTTAAGAACTGGTTATGATTGGTCACGGTCATGGTCAGGGTCACGGTCACGGTCACGGTCATGGTCAGGGTCACGGTCTGAAAATTAAATGAACTTAATAGGAACCGAGATTGATCTATTACTAAACGAATATGAAAGCCGGTTCAAAGCGGAAGACATTAGCTTTAATACTTTAAGGGCTGCTAGAAATTCACTCGGTAAGCTAAAAAAATATTGGGGCGGATACACACTAGATTTTATTTCAAAAGAAAAATGGCAAAACTTCCAAGAGAAATATGATGAAAAAGTTGGTGGAAATCATTTTAATTTAACAAAATTCTTCACAGTTTTTGTTAAGTATATTTTTAATAAAGGTCTGATTTCTAAAAAACCTGAAATAAAAAATATGTTTGCCAGAAGGGAGCGCGATGCTAGACGAAAGAAAAAGAATTGGCTCTATACCGACGATGAAATCAAGAGGCTCGACAAGGCATGCGAGACTGACAAGGAAAGACTTGCTCTTCGTCTCGGATATACTCTCGCATTTAGAATTTCGGACGCCATACAACTCACCTGGGAGAGAATTATTCTTGACGGTAAAGTCGCTTATGTGGAGTTCACGGGAAGAGACGACAAAGCGGGGACTCTGGCTCGTTGTCCACTCCCTCAATCTCTTGTCGAGATGCTTCTCAGACTCCCAAAACTAAGCAAGTGGGTTTTCCCTCAGGAAAGAAACCCAGAAAAACATTTGCTTGCTCAGCAGGTGCCGTTTAATGCAATTAGAGACAGGGCTGGGATTAAAAAAGGTGGATTCCATGACCTCAGGAGATATAGACTCAGTGCGGATTTTAAGAACACCAATCTAACATCTGTTTTGGTTTGTAAGACTAGAAGGATATCAATGGCAGTTGCAATGGAAAATTATATCCGAACTAATGACGCTGATCTCGAATTACTATTGAAAGAATCTAAATAACAAAAGGAGTTTTTATGGATCTTGTAAGCTTGCTCGTTCTAGTTCTTGTATTCGCACTATTAATTTACTTGGTTAAAATTATTCCAGCGCCACCAGAGGCTAAAGGGGTGGCAACGTTTAAAATTGTAGCGGAAATTGCGTTGATTGTAATTCTGATAATTTGCTTGGTTCAGGGCGTGAGCATTGGCCACGTTAGGTTTTTGAAGTGATTCGCATCCGGAAGCTAAGGAGTAATGCGTTATGAGCTGGAACGATATAGACCAAGCAAACCTAAACGCCGCAGGAAGGCTTTATGAAGCTAATTCTATAAGATTGGGTGCTGAGCAATATGATTCCGAGTTCAGATGTAGACCCTCAACTTTATATAAGCCCAAACTATTTCCAGAAGGGAATATGTGGTGTGCGATGTTTGGCGAAAACATGCCAGAAGGTGTTTGTGGGTTTGGGGAAACGCCAGACAAGGCGATGCTAGATTTCGATAGAGAATGGCATAAACCGCTAAAGAGTAATAAGTGATTCCGAGGACGAATCGAATATTGAAAGGAAGTATATGGGGCACACAATAACAGAACTCTCAAAAGAGCATAATAAATGGCTCGTTGAAATGGGATGGAATAAAACTAACCCACTTGAACAATTGGCTCTGATAGCCTCCGAGATAGGTGAGGCTGTCAATGAATGTCGAGGGGATAAACCAACAGAAAAACTTGGATCAGAGTTGGCGGATATCTGCTTACGAACTTTTGGAATGGCAGAACAGTTTGGTATAAATATTGAATCCGAGATAGTTATGAAAATGGCTAAGAATTTTTCCAAGGGTAATTTTAAGGATCGATTAAAATGATTCCACTCGGGAAGCGAATATGAAGGTTAGATTAAAAGACAGAGAAGATCTAATAAAAGCCGGATTCCAAGTTAATGACATTGGAAGGAAAGACTTCCCAGTTCACATAGAGCTAATTAAGCCCTCAGAAAAAGTGGCAATTTCTTTGGATCTGGCCCGTTGTCATAGTTTGGAAGTTGTCACACAAAACTCAATAACAGAAGAATGGTATAAAATGTTCAAAGATGCTTTTGAGGTAATAGAAAAGTGATTCCTTCGGGGAAGCGAACAAATGAGTAGGGTTATATCATGGTTTAGTTGTGGCGCAGCTTCAGCGGTAGCGACAAAACTTGCCATTAAGAAATACCCTGAAACGCTTCCTGTATATTGTGACACCGGAAGCGAACACCAAGACAATAAAAGGTTTATGAAAGACTGTGAGAAATGGTTTGATAAAGAAATTAAAATATTGAAGTCTGACAAATATGACAACACTTGGTCGGTATTTGATAGCGGTTACTTAGTGGGCCAACATGGCGCTAAATGCACTGATGAGCTAAAACGAAAGCCTAGAGAAAAGTTTCAACTTCCAGACGATCTTCAAATATTTGGCTTTGATATTAATGAGCAGCATCGCGCTTTAAGGTTTATGGATAACAACCCAGACATAGAAGTCAGATTTCCCTTAATAGACGAGAACCTAACTAAAGCCCAATGTTTTGAGCGTATTCCATTTGAACTGCCAGCCATGTATAAAATGGGTTACAAAAATAATAATTGCATCGGATGTGTTAAAGGCGGCGCTGGTTACTGGAATAAGATTAGACGGGACTTTCCCGAAGTCTTTGAACGAATGGCTAAAATGGAGCGCAAGCTTGGTATAACTATTCTTAGAGACCGGACGGACGGCAAACAAAAGACAAGACTTTATCTAGATGAATTAAAGCCAGGAGTTGGCCGGTATGAAGAAACTGAAATTAACTGCGGATTGTTTTGTGGGCAAATATAGCTCGATTCCAATTAGGAAACAATTGAGTCTATGACAGAAGACGAGAAAACTAATTTAGTTTGTAGACTAAGCATAGGTGACGCAATTACATTTCAAGACGTGCGCATAGAATGTACTCGCGTTGGTCCTGGCGGAAGCGTTAATCTTAAGGTGACATCAGATCCAAGCATAAGAATTGATGTGGTAAAACGCAAAGGGTGGCCAGGACATGAAGACGCCAAACGAATATCTGACTGAAATGGTCAAGGTCTTAGACGTTGCCATTGAAGGCCTTATAAAGATCGCAAAAGAAATCAAAGAAATTCTTGAAAAGCAAAAGTCAAAGTGAGCCTGGTTGATGAATTCAGAGCAAACTTAGAAAACAAGAATGATGTAAAACTTGAGACCGCCATTATTATTATCAAGATATGCAGGGAATACCTAAACCATCATTACAAGAATTCAGTTTATGGAACGTTTCAGAAAAACATTTTGGATATCATTGATGAGTTTTTAAAAGAAGTGGAAAGAAAGTAAATGACACGGCACAAATATGGTGCAAAAAAAGTTGAATACGACCACCATTCTTTTTCATCAAAATTGGAAGCGGCACTTTATAAGTGGCTTAAATTACAAGAGCAAAACGGTGAAATAGCAGACATAAAAGCTCAAGAGACAATTTATTTAACAGAGGCGAGAATCATCTATAAGCCCGATTTTTCATATGTTGACCTAAAGACAAATAAAAAGATTTATGCCGAAAGCAAAGGATTTGAAACCAGCGATTGGCGAATAAAAAGAAGACTTTGGAAGTTCTACGGGCCTGCTCCGTTACAAATATACAAAGGATCTCACTCTAACTTTGTATTGCATGAAACTATCACGCCTGGAACTTTATGACATATTTGGAATTAGCTCAGATTATTTTTTGGATTTTAATTTCTGCTGTGGTTCTTATTTCAATCGACTCTTTTAGGAGATAACTGGGCCCGTCCTTGGGCCCCTAGGCCCATTCCATGGAACATCAACAAACTGTTAATTTAAAATTTTCTATCCCCACTTGAAGATCCATAAATTTATTAAAAGCGTCTTTTGAATGAGTGATTTCTGTATCACCAATTCGATTTAATCCAATGCCAATACAGCCCTCCGATTCGGAGTCAAAATTTAAAACATGAATTAATATTCCGGTAACGGGCTTCCCTTGAAAATCGGGCACGTTTTGAAGCATAAAAGTAGTATAAGGAAGCCTTACTGGAGAATGCCTAATACAATTGTAGACACCAAAAGAAACTTTTGGCGCCCAGACTTGATTAAGAACAAATGGATATGCGTGTTGTAGCGTTTTAAAAGAAACGGATCCATCCTCTGAGGTCATTTCTCCGAAAATACCTGTAGCAAGAAAATCCGTATTAGTTAAAATAAAGTTCATTTTAGTTTACCTACACAAAGTAAAGCACTTACTGCCCACAAATAGAGCGCCAAAACCGAACATAACGCTAAAGCCGCCCACAATAAACGCCGGACGCTGCCATATTTGAGTATTCGCCTGATGTTCTTTAAGTAGCGTTTCATATCCTGCTTTATACGTTCCCAAGTCTAGTTCACATCTTTGACAACTTTTTTCTCTTTCAGCAAGGGAGTGGATTTGTGTTTCGTTGAAACATGTTTCTTTTTTTTTACTTCACTTTTTTGGATCTCCGGAGGAGGCGGGTCCGATAGTGGCGCTATCGGTTTCAGATTGCCCGTCTCCGCTTGAGCCAATGGCATCGTTGATAACATCGAGATCAGAACTATTAGCGTACTTAGCATTAACTTTTTCACTGTTTTTCTCCAGTTCAAGCTTTAGATTAGCATCTAAAGTTTCATTTTTCGCTTCGGTAACTTTTGATTCTTCAAAGTTCCAGAGAGCAACGGCAATGGCTGGGGCAAATTCTTCTATAAACTTCTGAATAGCGTCTAAAAGAGCTCCCATTAATGTGCAATGTTACCGGTCAAATAATCCACAATTTTACCAGCAATGACGCAAAACTTATTAACCCAAGTAAGGCCAACCATCCCAACAGGAATTGGAGCCCCAGGCGCAACACCGTCAAAGTTATAAAGGACCTGTCTAACTACAGAGAGAATTGCTAGCGCTGAACCAACAAGCAAAAGAACTGCGCCCTGAAAGCCTCCATGGGCTGTGATCCACGCCATGATGCCCCCTTGGGCTGCCGGAACGGAAACAACGGCGCCAGCAATGGCTGGGCTTGCAACGGGTACCACTACCTGGGCCGCCGCAATGAAACTCCACGCGAAAACAAACAACAATGTAGATGCTAAAAGCTTTTTCATAATATCTCCTTAGTGTGGGTTTTCTTCAAGTTCCTTTACCTTCTTGTAAAGCTTAGGCCATCTTTCGCCTGCCATGACCTTTAAAAATAAGTAAATTCTACGAATATCCTGACTTATTTTGTCCATAACGAGCTTTTGGCCATCAAGAGCAGCCTTTGTTTCTTTAAGTGCTTCTGTGAGCGACCTGAACTGATCTTGTGTTGGGCCGATATTCCTTCTGTAATAAGCCCAGAAACCCTTTACAATGTGGGCCAAAACGTTTGCCGCGACTAACCCTATTAAGGAAAGAAGCATTCCACGCAGTCCATGTTCAAGGTCAAGCTGATCCAATCGGCGCTCCGCCCTTCTCAAAACAATGATAAATCAAGGCTACACCTAAAATCTGAAAAAAGAAAAGATGCAACGGATACATCGTGAACGCTATTAGTCCATATCCAAGGGTCATGGAAAATAACAAAGGCTTTTTGAAGGCCCTAAACATCATCATCCCATATAGATAAAGCACGGAAACTAGACCTATATAACCTTGCTCAAAAAGGATTTGAAGAAAATCGTTATGCATCCAAAGCCAAACATTATCTCCGGGCTTATGGATCTGGACGAGTTGAGCGTAGATCCAATAGGTCCCCGGTCCTCCGCCAATAAAAGGATTTATGTGTTCATGCCAAAAGCTCATCATTGATTTCCAATTGGCAAAGCGGCCATAGTTTTCGGCAAACTTAACCCCATAGAAATAGTGTATCGGAAGAATAAACAGAGCTGGTATAAGCATTATTAGGGCGTACGTCTTGTAATCTTTTTTTCTAAAATAGAACATCGCATGAACGAAAATAAACACAGCCAATCCAGTGTTTGATTTGGCCAGTAAAATCGCAATTAAAATAATTACTAATAGCGCCACCTTAAGCTTTTTATTTTTCGTTATGGATTCAATGGCTGGCGACATAATAGCAATGAAACAGGAATCAAGTGAGGCATTCGTCATAACCCACCAGCCCCGCATGAACCCATAAGATTCACCGATATGCGGAACAGCTCTGAAAATCATGATAATTGCGTCGCCTATTGCGACTATGCACAAAAGTGGAATGATACGTTCTAAGTGTTTTTTTTCTAAAGATAAACCAATGCATGTGAAAAACAAAAGAGACATAATGTTAGAAATAACTTCACATCCGAATTGAGGTAATCCGCTTTGAATCAATCCAAAAAGTGCCGTCACCAGAAAACAAAGTCCAACAGATACGTGGTATCTTTTAGATAACATCAAGGAAATAACAAAAGACAAAACGGCAAGGCCAGCAGCTTGTCTAAAGGCCCAACCGTTTATTTCTGGAACCTTAAAAAAAGCTGCGGCAAAAAATAAAATAAAGACGAAATACTTCAATAGAATTTCTTTGTTATTGGGTCTTCATACATGTTTAAACTTCCCGGCGATCCCAATTGCCATATTTCATCACCAGAGCATTTTGCAAAACCAATTTTAACATCAAGTGTTGCAACATGATTGGTTTGAACCCTTTGGCCATTTTCAAACTCAGGATGATCAAAGGCTCGACCAACTAACGTGTCATGGTAACGAGCCCATTTATCAAGCCTGGGAATTTTCATTAAGCCTCATATCCATAGGCTGTAACGAGGTTCGTATTTCCGGTATTTGTAACAATGGCTGGATATTTTGTTGCCGGAACTGAAAAAACAGGTGCAAATTGAAGTGGCCCATTAATGCCGGTTTGACTGGTTGGAACTACAAACGCCGTAACTGCCGTTGCGCTGCCGCTTCCAAAATAAACAGGATTTGTAAAAGAGGTGGCTGTATCAAGGCCAACGTCATTGTCTGCGTATAATAAGGAATTTGTCATGGCCGCATTCGACATCATAGAGATGGCATAAATTGTTAGCGTTTTCCCTGATGTGACAGCATAACCGGCGCTACCTGGCGGATTCGTTTTTCTTAAGGTACAATTTCCGTTTGTACCCCCCCGGCTAGCCAAAACAATCAAGCCTGAGATATTTGTAAAAACATATCCACCGATTGTTAATGTTTCAATAGTTCCCAGTGTTCCAATTGGTTTTGCCATTTTATGTCTCCTGTATTCCCGATACCATGCTACCGGTGCTGTTGTCGACGAAAGTCATCCCGCTTGCCAAAAACACTTCTGTGACTATTACTCCACTTACGGCTGAGTTCAAAGTTATGCTTTGGGTTGTTCTAATTCCTCGCAAGTATGAATAATCAGACCCCGATGCAAAAGTAATAGATCCAGCAATATTACAGTTTTCTCCGGTTCCTTGTATCGTAAGTTTGATTGCGATATTTGGATTTTCAGTATAAGTACCGGCTAAAATTAATATGCTGTTCCCGGCAACACAAGCTGAAATTGCGCCAGCAATAGTTGAATCCGTGGCAATTCCCGCAGTAACTTGAGCCGCAGTTCCTACGATCCTTGTATAAAGTCCAGCTAAGATGTTCGCCTGAAACGTGTTTAGGGCGGTTGTTATTTTACCCGCAATGCTTTGGACATTATCCACGGTGAGAATGGCATTGCTTAGTGAGTCAGTTAAAACGAATTTATAATTTGAAGCTGCCATCCATAGGTTGCAATACCCTTGAGAATCTAAAACAACAGGATTGGCGTTTGGTGTGGCTTCCGTTGAGTCGGTATATGTTGCAAGAGGTGTGGTGGTGCCGGCGGCATACGTGGTCAACAGCCCACCAGCCAACGGAACTCCGTTTAAATCAAAGAATCTTTGCTTTAATACCGGCGCTAATTCACCTGTTGCCATTATTTCTCCAATCTATTCTTTAGATGTTTAAGGATTTCATCTAATGGTTTAGATCCAGGCTCAAACCTAGAAGCTGTAATCAAAAGATTTTGAGCTTTCGGATCTAGCATAAGTTTTCCCTTGTTGGCGTCAATCCATTCTTTGTCCGAATCATTAACATGGCTCTTGAGGGTTTGGAGTCCATCCGCTGCCCATTTATCTGGCCCTGTTTTTGGATCTTGCACAACTTTTCCTTGCGGAGCTTGTTGATTAAGTTGGGTTGCCATAAATTCCTTTGCCCTTTGAGGGGCGTTAGAAGATTGAGTCACCGAAAGAGGCAAAACAACCTCACCGGGAGTGGCACTAATCAAAGTATTATCGTTTTGAGGAGAATTAAACGGAACCTGAGGCGCTCCTGGAATTGTTCCCCCTGCGGCAAAATGAAAAGCTTTCCTCATGCTAGCCTGTGCCACCTCGGCAGGAGTGCTTGGCTGTACAGGTTGGGAGGGCTGTACCGTTCCACCATCATAAAACCCACTTTTCCATTTTTTAACTTTTTCTGGATCTAGAACTATTGGATCATTCGCAGTTGGTTCAACCGGCCCGCCGTCGAAATAGCCCGGAGTCTGTTGATTCTGGTTAACCTGAGGTCCTGGGTTTAGAATTGTACCGGCAGCACCAACGCCAAGCTTTCCGACAGTAGAGGGGATGGAACTATTTGCAATTGCGTTTACCGTTGGGCTTCCGCGCATATTTAGAAACGCACGTTGAGCCAAAGAGACTGGTTGTCTGACAACTTCGCCAGGATCAAGGGTCTTCATAAATGAAATTCCTTGAGGTGTTCCAGATGGGCCCATCTTGGCCGGGAAAGCATTGTGGATAGTTCTTATATCGCTTATTGTTTGAGCACCATCACCAAACAATGCCTTTTGCACTTCTGGTGAATATTTATCAACTTCTCTTAAGAATTTTGTAGGATCCATAACCTCGTCACCGTTAAAAACGGTCTGACTTGCTTGTTTTATTTCATTTAGTTTAAGTGCTTTTATTTGTGCGAATTGCTCTGGAAAGTTTTCTCTTACAATGTTTAGTTTATCTATGTTGTTTGGAGTGAAAAGTTTTTCATTCATTTGCTCAGGAGTTATATTTGTCACAGCCTCTACAAATGCCCTTGGTGATTTATTTTTTATACCGAAAATAGGACCAAGCTCTTTTGTGTCTTGATAAAGATTTGCCCAGCCATTTTTAGCACCCTGATACTCTTGGACCATTTGCTTCCCAAGTGCCGCGCCGCCCGGACCAGGATAAGCTGTCTGTGCCTGGCTTACGAATTGACTATCTCTGAAGTGTTCTAATTTATCTTGCATCGTGGATAACGTATCAATTGCATTTTGATCGCCAGCCCGAAACGCAGAACTTAGTCTATTTGCAACCTGTTTTCTAATTCCCTCTATATCATTTAGATTTGTGGAGTTTGTTATTTTATTTGCAACACCTTCGCCATAATTGTCGTGTAAAGTTTCGCTTAAATTTCCCTTTGTTGCGTTGGCCATATCGTCAGCAAGTTTTGCTTGGGCTTCAAAGTCGGGAACCATTTTTGGAAGCTCTTGATTGAAATTCTCATATGCCATCTGAGCACTATTTAATTTCTCACCAAGCTTTGCAGAAATACCTTTAACCGCCCCAACACCAGTTTCATAATTTGAAGAGTTCGACGCATCTCTTAAAAGATTTTCAGAAGCATCTGAAATGGCTTGTCTCACGGGAACAGTTTGAGCCCTTGTCATTGCACCGCCGATAGAAGGACTTTGTTCAAGGCTTGATTCCATGCCCCTTGTTGTAAAGTCCTTTGACATCATTCCAACAGTGGGAGTTATTCCCAATCTTTCTGCGGCATCAAGAACACCTTTTCTTGAAACGTCTTGAATTCCAGATCCTGCAAAACTTTTTGTGGCGGCACCAATTAAACGTCCGCCCATTTCCTGAGCAACACCTTGAGCGGCACCTTTTCCAGCGATATTAACGGCGTCCATTGTGCCTGAAAATGTTGGTTTTTGAGTTGCATAGTCTGCGCCTTGGTCTTGGAACCCTCTGATTATATTTCTTACACCAGCACCTGCTGCGCCACCAATTGCAGCCCCAGGAATGGCGCCAATGCCGCCAGCCGGAGTTCCCATCAATCCACCGATAGCGCCACCGATCATTGGGAGGTTTTCTACTGTCGTGTTTCCAAAACTCTTTGCCCTATCCATTAATGAAGGAGAAGTCTTCGCTTCAATTGCGGCGTTTATGTCTTCCATTGTTGGAGCAGACTTTGCCATTATCGCCTGATTAACATCGTCTAATGTTGGCGCTGAATTATTTGGCATTTGATTGACTCATTTTTGATTTCAGTTGTTTTAACTCATCTAACGACATGCCTTGTAGTTTTGGATGAATATCTGGCGATGATTTATTATCTGGATTTGAAGCGTTTAAGTATTTAGGGTCAATTGTTGTGCTATTATATTGAGACAGATGATTTCCAAAAGAATCATTCACCGGCGAAGCAGTATGACTTTGAAGATAATTTATCCAACCCGCTCTTTTTCTAGCAATGTTAGCGTCTGAATCACCAAACTGAGGTCTAAAGTTATCTTTTATGCTTTCAAAGGCCGCTTGCCGCGCTGTTCCCTCTACTTCTTTTACTGTGGTATTGGCCATTCCACTAAATGCTTTTTGGCCGGGAGTTTCAAAGTCCCCGACAAAGGGAATATGCGGCATGAAGGCTGAGCCTGAAGCTCCATGGACTCCGCCCGTCATTGGCCTTGCGTCTTGCGCCGCTTTATCAAAGGCTTCAAGTGAAGGCCCTGCTATTTTTGCTATGTTTTGGTTGTCTTTAATTTCTTCCATTGCCTTGGCCCTTAAATCAACCGGTGCTTTTTTCAATACGGCCTGAGCTGGGTCTGCAGACTGTTTGACTGCTGGGCCATTAGGATTTCCATAAACCTTGAAGCTGTCGAGTGCTAACTGTTTTTCTTTGTTCTTCTCTTCAAGAGCTTGGATAGAAAGTCCGCGATCTTTTGCTTCGCTCTCTAATAATTGAGTATGTGTCATGGTTTGTTGGCCAAGGCCCGCAACAAACTCAGGATCGTGTTGTTCTGGCCAATTAGCGGATCCAGCCGTTTGAGCTATGGGAGAATTTCTCATGGCCGTGTAAGCCGCTTGTTGTTTAACAGGATCTTTGATGGCCTCTATGCCTTGAAGCATTTGAGAAGCTGCCGAGGTTTTTTCTAAGTTTGCTTTAAGCATAGCATCGTTCATTGAAGCTATTTGGCTTTGCACCTGAGGAACTAAGTGGGTATTCCCACCAGCGGCCAAGTCCTTAAACATCCCGGCGTTGTCTCTGGAAACGGCACCAGTCTCAGGGTCAACCTTTGTATTATTGTTCATGGCATTTTTCATTGCCTGGCTATCATTAAAAGATTGTTGAGCCTGCTGGGCTTGAATGCCTTCAATTTTATTTCTATTTGCGAGGCTACTAAAAGCCATAGCCTTAGACATGGCGTCCATTGGACTTTCAAGTGGCGTAACCCCTTGGCCTAAGTTTGAATACATGCTCGTGTCTATTGGCATTTTATTCCCCTATCCAATGTTTGAAATCAGGCTTGAGTCACCACCGGCCATTGCGTTTGATGGTGCTACGGCCGTAGACATGGGCGGCGCACTTGGCGAGCCCTGTGGAGAAAATTTATTCATCATATTGTAATTCATGTAACCATTGGCGAGACTATTGGCACCGCTTGAAATGGCATTTGATCCTGCCATGCTAGCGGCGGCAGAAGCATTCGCTGCGCCCATCATGTTATTACCCATATTGTTAGCTGCATTCATTCCAACTTGAGCCATTTGTCCGTTTGCGGTATTACCCATGCCAGCCATTCCAGCATACATGTTGTATCTTTGATTTTGGTTATTTGTGAAGTTGGTCAATGCCTGTTGATAGTCGGTATTGGCCATCCCTTGGCCATAGGCATTTATTCCCTCCATTGTGCCTGCCGAATTAAGCATCCCTCTTGCGGCGGCACTTCGATCCATAGCCTGAGTGCCCTGAGCTAGCTGAAATTGATATCCAGGGTCTTGATGGAAATCCTCCATTGAGAATTTCCTGGTAAGATCTGGCATCTCGCCGCTGAGATTACTCAGTTCATTTGCCCCGATGCGAGTATAAGGATCTGATAGTTTTTGCTGGGACGTTAGTTGGTTTTGCTGAGCGACATTAGCCAGTTTTGCTGCGTCATCTTGTGCTGATGCAGCCTTGCTTGCATTATTTGAGGAGACAGCGGCTCCGATTACAGCGGCACCACCAACTGCTACTGCGACTGCTGACATTTTGAGCCCCCTATTTGTAGATTAAGCTTCATAGACTCTCTATAGTCCACTGTGATCTCTTCGCCGTCTTGTCCACCATGACATCCTAAAATATCTCGCGTGGCCACAAGTAGTATATCATTGAACTCACCATTGATCATTTTGGCATTTGGTCTAGACGAATGGTTGGTGTACCTGCCGCCAATAGTTCTTTTTAGATTTATTCTTGCCGAACAAATAACTTCGTTTTTTTCGATATTCCCGGTGGCAAAAAGACCAATGCCTTCAATTTTTGAAGCTGCCGTTTTTATTTTGTAATTCCCATAAGGAAGTGCAATCATATCGTTCTTTTCTTCGGATATTTTCCTTACATATTCTTCTGTCAAAGAAAACTCACCCAAGAAAACTAAATAATCCTCTTTATCTGAACTAGAAGAGAGAAGAGGAACCTTTTCTCTCTCTGAATTATCGTCAATCCAAGCGGCGCTCTTTGTAAGAAAGTGAGCTTCAAGCTTTTCAACATCAGTTTCACTTGTCGCATAGACGTTCATCCAAATGGAATCTTCGTGAATATATGCTTTTTTTCGTCCAGGTTTTCCAACAAATGTCATTGGCGCCTTAAGTTCAGTTCTCGTCCCATCTTCTGCGAAAAATGTTATTCGGCCCTTTATAAATACGTTTATGTGTTCAAAGTTTTGATGATGGCCAATAACCACAGCCCCCGCAGGTAAAAACAGTTCTCTCATATAGACGCCAGGTCCAAACTTATGAACAACTGAGCATGGAATCTGTGGCATGGAAAGCATCACTTTTTCTAGTTGTTCAATGGTTTTTATGTGAGAAATATCATTTGTTTTAGGAATCAAATATTTGAATTCAAACTCTGAAGTATTTTCGGCTTCGTTATTCATCAGTTGCTCACCTTCACTACTCTAAATTGAGTTGCATCTCTCGCGCCATCTGGGCCGCCGTCCGTATGTGCCCTAATAACGTCATTTGCATTTAAATACCAAATAGCACTCACGCTGCTTCCATATGAAGCCGTTGCAATAACGTTTGAAGCCGCAAGTCTTGTAGACGCGGTGATAGTACCAACAGAAGTTGATGTTTGAGATGAATTTATGCTTATGCCAATGATAGAACCACCAAGAGAATCACCGTCGTCATATGTTATTGCATAAACGCCGGCAGATACGACAGTTATAAAATCCGCCGCAGTCGTTGTTCTTGCGGTATATGTAAGGGCAGAACCCACAACGGTGTTATTTGTAAAATTCCTAATCATTGTATCGCCGCTTACACTTCCGCCAAGCCCATTGCCGGTATCAAGATAAACAGTACTTTTAGCTATTGTTCCGGATGGCGTAGCTATCCACGTTGGTGCTGCGTTTCCATTTGAGGAAAGAACCTGTCCAGAAATGCCGTTTGAAGTCAGCTCACCAATGGTGCCGCCAGAGGAAACAATGATTCTATTGTTATTTAAGGTTATTGTTGAGTTTGTCCCACCGTGAGCCACAGCCAATGTGCCAGTTATGTTTGTTGCTACTGGCGCGTTAGTTACCCATGTTGGAGCAGCATTTCCATTTGATTGAAGAATATTCCCAGAGTTACCATTAGAAGTTAATTCTCCGATAGTGCCGCCACTAGTAACCACAAGACGGTTGTTATTAAGAGCAATTGTTGAGTTTGTTCCGCCATGAGCAACGGCAAGAGTGCCTGTTGCGCTACCCAATGCAACGGTGCCGGCCTGCCAACTTGGTGCTGACGCACTTCCATTAGAAGTTAAAACCTGAGCCGATGTTCCTGCAGCTATTTCGGCAAGCGTACCGCCGCTAGAAACAATAACCCTATTGTTATTCAGGAGAGAATTTGACCCAACTGGCAGTCCAT
This sequence comes from Candidatus Bathyarchaeota archaeon, assembly GCA_003151735.1. Taxonomy (GTDB): domain Archaea; phylum Thermoproteota; class Bathyarchaeia; order Bathyarchaeales; family Bathycorpusculaceae; genus Bathycorpusculum. The sequence continues at coordinate 18,364 of PLYI01000009.1, forward strand.
TGGCATCAGACCAAACAGACCTTCTTGCGGTTATTGGTGCGGCCTCTCCGATGGTTCCACCACTCGATACAATGAAGCTATTGTTTGACAGCGTGTTACCTGTATTTGTCCCACCGTTTACGATCGTTAATGGTAGTGTTAGTGTTGCTTGTTTACCATTTATTTGCGTTTGTATTGAACTGGTTGCATCGAGATAACTTAATTGAGTGGTTGTGGTCGTCGATTCTCCGATGGTTCCACCAGATGAAACAATAACCTTGCTATTACTTAAGGTGTTTGACGAGTTAGTGCCGCCGTTGGCAATTGGTATTTTTGTGACCGTGCCAAGCGTTCCACCTGAAGTGTTTGTAATAACTCCCGACGTATTAAGCGTCGGAAGCGTTAATGTTTTATAAAATATAGAAGCGTTCGGCTGTTTGTATTCATTGGCCCCGAAGGCAAGAAGAGAAGTTAATAATAAAAGACCTAAGATCTTTTTCATCAAACTCCCATCGTGCTTGCTCTGAAATGCATCACCGAACTGGCTGCTGTTCCAGAAAAGTTTGTTGAGATGTATTGAACTTGGCCAGCCGCAGTGATTGAAAGTGTAATTCCGGCAGGTTCTCCAGTGCCTGAATCAAAATCACCACCAGAACCCAAAGGAGCTAAATCCCAAGAAGCCGCAACAGTTTTATAGGTTGCTAAGAACTTAGATCTTGCCGACATTTCCGTTGCCCCGGCACCAGTAGTATTTCGGTAATACTGAACGTCTATTTCGGCAGATCTGATAGTTACAGGGTTAAACAAAAGTCCAGTAACATTTGCAGGAGATGATTGATTGTTTGCGATTGTAAAAGTTGTTTCGCTAATAACACCAGAGCCCAAATACGCACCAGACGTGTTTGTGGCCCAAGAGGGCGCGACCGTGGTACCCCCAGAAGTAAATATTTGACCAACAGTGCCGTTAGCTAATCTTGTAGGAACTCCCGACGCCCCTCCATAGATCATGTCCCCGCCGGTAGTCATGGGGTTTGGCAAGTCCCCCTGAGCGATTGCGCTCCAAACAGGTATCCCGCCAGCAGATCCAGATCCCGTTTGGTTAAGGAACTTTTTAACCGCCGCGGCATTCCCAACAAGATTCGTTGGAATTCCCGAAGTCGTTCCATAAATCATATCACCCAAATTAAGCATTGGATTTGTTAACCCAGAACTAGCCGAAGGCGCATCAGCACCGCCAGCCCTAAGATAAAGTTGTAGAAGCCATTTTGACCAAGTCGGAGTAATTAAATTGTTTTTGTCAACCATTGGGGTTTGATATGCCATCGGTGGGATAATGACATTGCTCAACTAGCACCGACCATGAGCTCTATTTCCGCTCCGATTAAAACTACCTTTATTGGTTCTGATATTGAAAACTTAAATACCCTATTTCTAGATTGTCCAAGGCGTCGCCAGATTGCTCTGTCTGATGTGTGACCTATGGGACAAAGAGCTCTTGTTTGTTCGTTTGACCATGTGTGCCCACCGTCATTGCTCCATGACAACATTGCAAGTGGTTGAGAACCTTGTCCTGAAGCAAGACCTATGTTTGTTTCAAAATCAAGTTGGATTAAACTTACAAAAATTCTCGCCATGTCTTTTGAAACGTGAGGAGTAATTCTTTGCCTAATAAGCGGGTTGCCATTGTCAGTGTAAACGCTGGAACTCATATTATAAATATTGCCGCTTGAGTAATCCCCAACGATGTGGGTATTGAAAGCGTAGGCATAACAGTTCGACAAATGCCTTCCAAAAATTCCTTGATTTGAATAGGCACGCTCATGCCACAAGCTTGAGGCTATATCGTAAACCCACGTAGCGTTCCCGGTAGGGAAAGTTAAGACATAAAATTGATGTCCGTTTTCTTGATACGCATACGCAATGGCGTCACTTATCGTTGAATAGCTCTGAATAGCCAACTCCACGGCCTGAGTACTTATTCTTTGCGGAGTATATCCGTTGGCCATGTAAACAATACCACTACCGGTTTGATCTTTGCCCAGCCAGAACACGGTGTTTGCCATTTTTACAGAGCTAAGGGCCGCAGCACATCCAATGTGACTAAGAGATCCTTGAATATATTGGAATGGATTTAGATTGTTTCCTGCGTCAAACCACACTTCTGTACTCTGATCGCCAAGCAACCATAGGTTTCTGTTTGAACAAAGCTGAGAAACAATGTTGTCGGTGAACCCGTTTTTCTGAGTAAGAGCAGGCGCACCGAAAGTTACAGCATTAAGGTCTGACAAATAAAAAGCAGTGGAGTTAGGTTTTGCAAATATAAAATAACCGTCTTGAAAAGATACTTGGTTCGATCCAAGCCAATTGGCATCGGTAATTAGCGTGATGGTGTTTGGCGGTGCTGAAACGCTAGAATAAACTATGGGACCTGTTCCAACTCCAGACAGGTAGTATAAAGATCCTACTGCGTCTGGCGCTCCAGTTCCACTAGCAACTAAACTTGTGTCAGTGTGTAAAAGTGGATTAACAAGCGTAAACGTTTGGCCATTGGTTGTTTTATATTTATCGCCTATTGATGCGGTATTTCCAGCCGTGACTGTAAAAGCATATCCTCCAACGGGAACTGTCGTTGTTGGCATCGTAAGGTAGTACCCATGAATACCATCAACCACCACAAGCTGAAGCCCATTATCAGCCATTGCAACAGGCCCGGTGGCGGTTTGTAGTGTCGCCACACTTGATACCACATAAGCCGAACTAACGGTGTAAAGTTGATTGCCGCTTACAACATATAATAGTCCGGTTGATGTGTACCATAGGGCCCGTACTGGACCAGAACCGACTGTTGCGAGAAGTGATAGCCCCGGAGTTCCTATAAGGGATGCGACTTCACGATCTTTTCCGGTTGTCCCCAGCTCGTTCATTTCGGGATACATATTTATGCAACGCTGACACTCATAGTTTATAGACGAGAGCGTGTAGCTTGGTCCTATGAAGCCCGGAAATCTCAACTATTCCCCCGTAAACCAGTTCCAAGTAGACTTCTTAGGCAATACGCCAGGGTCAATTCCTAGTAAAGTTACAGGATTATTCATTCTCTTAATCGCAGCCTTTGCTTCGATTGCGTTTTCAATAACTACTGGATCAAGTTGACGGCCATATTCAGGCGCTAACTCAATTCCTAAATTGTACCTCAATGCCCTTAGATATCCTGGAGGCACCGAAAGAGACGTCGTTAATGTGGCGACACTTGACAGCGGCTTCCATGAATAAACAATAATATTTCCAGTTATGCTAGGAATGGGCCAAAAGTTTAGTTTCATATAAGGATATAAATATTGAGGCCACATTCTTGTGGGCAGATTAGACGTTATTGTTTTGATTGAAATTGCTGCCCATTGATCTTGATTTAATATTTCAACGGGGATTTCAAGAGTTGTCGAGCCCGACACTTGTTGCCAATTTACATTCTCAATCATTTGAGGCCTTACTGTATTAAAATCAGGCGCCCCAGTTCCCATTTGATAGGTTTGTTGATTTACAACAAGCGCTAAAGATTCGAATGTCTTTGACGGAATTAAAAGATTTTGAGTGCTCCAAGTGTCTAGCATTTGATTGAGTGACGATAAAGCGTCATTCGCTTCATTTGCGCTAACAGATTCTCCTGAGGCTAAAACCCCAATGAGACGAAGAGCACTTGTTATCAAATCTTGCCCAGTCATTATTTAACTTTCTTACTTACTTTTTCTTTTACTGGTTCTACTTCTAAGAATTCAGTGGGATCAACTGTAGCTTTTGAAGTTTTACGACCCTTAACAGAAGGGTGATCGCCCCAATCTGAGCCAAGTTTTTTAAGCTCTTCATCGCTATGAACAACCTTAGAGTGAGTTTTTAGTGTGGCTTCTGTTGCATTCGCGCCGTCAAAGTCCTTGTGGTAAACATTCTTGGGGTATGACATTTGTTTGTCCTTTCGGTTGATGATTTCTATTCTTTAACCAGTTTCCAATGTGTCCCGCAAACGAAGTTGGGTTTACATCCCAATGAGTTAAACCGATCTCTGGGTCTAGGTATATTTTCCCGCCCATATCTTTCCACTCTTTGCAGAAATATGTGTCTTCACTGTAAATGTTTCCGTTTTGAAATATCATTTGAAAATAGCAAAAAACCTCATGGCCTTGATGATCATATTCTCGGCCAGGATATTGTTTTTTAAACATCTCAAATGCATTTCTAGAAATACACAAAAATCCAGTTGGAAGCATTTTTACTTCTAAAAGCCCATTTTTATCAGCCCACAGTTCTTCTTTTTCCAACCAATCGATTGGATATCTCTCTGGGTTTTCTTTTAGCCTGTAGCATCCGCCAACAACGTCAGCGTTTTGATGAGCTAATTTAACAATAGCTCCAAGAGGGAAAGTTATGTCTGAGTCTAAGAAAAACAGTTTGTCACAATCTGAATCCATGAAGTGTTGAACCAGTTGGTTTCGACCATGGGCTGGCACACTACACGATGGCATGAAATTAACTCTTAAATCGTCACCATTCCCGTTAGCAATAGTAGTTTCCGACAACAAACATTTCACTGTTTGCGCCTGAAGTTTTCCATCGTAAACGGGAATAGCAACGAATATTTTCACGTCATGAACCCTTCATCAAACCAAGGGCAACCAAAGCGGCGCGGATTTCATTACCTTGAGCTATAACGGTCGAAAAGGCATTTGCCAAGATCGTGCTGTTATAGGTTCCAGTAATGGTTGTAACTCCAGTGGCTGCGTTTGCAGTACCTCCGCCAGTATCAACAACGGCGGCTCCTGCGGCACCAGTTCTTTGAATAACTGGCGTTGTTCCGTAAAAACCGATAAGATCTGCCGCTGTTTGACCAAAAGTAGTTCCACCACTTGGAATGCCTTCGACTGTAAGCGCGTTAGTATTTGTTTCAGTTTGCATACCCATAAATCTCCTTTAAAAGTTTGATTAAAAGGACGCCCAAGTTAGTTTGAGCGCCCGTCTCAAAAACAATTACCCTTGAATTCTACATGCGAGCTCAGGGTAAACGGCTTGCCATCCATACAGAATATCCATTCTGCAGGGCCAGATATCATTCACGATATCGTAGGCACGAACCACACGAATGGAAATCCCAGCTTCCTTATCGGAAACACGAGCCGCCATATCAGTTCCGCCAGGCAATGGAAGATCTGCCATGCCGAGAACAAACGCATCTTTATGGAAGGCAATGTTGTTCGGAGTGACGGCATTGGTATAAGTTGCAGCGGCACCGAATACCAAAACAGCTGCTTCGTCAGCAACGCCGGCAGTAACGTTCTGATAAGGTCCAGATGTTACAATCGCAGGGCTGATGGCAATCGTTCCAGTTACACCACTTGAGCTCATTGCCGCAGTTACTAAGAACTGTTTCAATGCGCCAGTGCTTTGGAACGAAACGGGGTTTACGGCGTACACGCTGCCGAAAGTAACGATGTCGCCAGGCAATAATACGTTAGTGATACCAGATCCAAAAGCATCGCAAACAATGCTTGCTCCGGTTTGAACAGTGGCAGAGTTAGCAAGGCCAACGGTGCCAGCTAAGTTACCAACTGTATGGGATTGAACGTTCTGATCCATTACCCATTTAAAGCCTGCAGCTTTACCCATGTAACCTTTTGAGTATTGTTCAGACAAAGATCCTGAATCTTGAAACAAAGCTTTCAAACCATCGACCATTGCAGCTTCAGCAGATGGTGTTACACACAATGTGAGGTTGTCATCAACCGGACATGCGTTCTCCATGAGCTTTTGACGTGCTTGTAATGCAACAAGCAAAGTTGCGGGGGTTGTTCCTGGAACTCCAACGAAGTTAGAAACGTTGGTGTTGATCATCGTATGACCGTCTAAATCAATTTTGTTACAAAGAGCATTAACAGCTGGCTGCAAATATCTTCCACCAAACTCATCAACGCTTAATTCCATATCTTTTGACGAGAATTGGAAGTCAACGTGAGCTTGAGTGTTCAAGGTAAGAGCAACGCTCTGATCGGCAATGTCCTGCAGTGACAAGGCTTGACCGGTGGTCACTGTGTAACGAACTGGCTTTCTGATGTTAATGACAGAGCCAATTTTAGCGCCACTTACAGCAAAGTTCTCGTCATATTGACGGTTAACGTGCTTTGCTAATCCAAGATTGTTCTTAAGAATTCTCGCTGATTCCTTGGTTATCATCGAGATGTTTAAAAGTGAATTTCCAGCCATTTTAGTTTTCCTTTAAAGTTAATGCAAAGTCCTCTAGGCTCCTTTGCCAGACGATTCTTTTCTCCACGCTTCATATTCACGTTGAGTCATATCGTCGCGATACCCTTTGGTGATCGCACCGCTCTTTGTTTTGACGGTCTTGATAGGTTCCGGGACTTTGCTTTTTGGTTTAGTTTCAGTTGAAGTCTTAGAAGGTTTTGAAATACGAGCTTCAATTTTACCAAGAGCCTTTGCGGCGTTAAGAGGTGTCATGCCACAGATAGTTTTAAATTCTTTTGGATCATCAATAAGTGCTTGCATGAGTTCAGGACCAATGTCGGAATTAACGATAACCTCTCGAACTGTCAGAGACAAATTCTGTGCTCCAACTTCTTTAAGGGCATCGTTCCATTCGTCTTCAAAGTCTTCATTCGTCTTTTTATACCCATCAACACGCTCGCCATGCTTTGAGAATTTAGTTTGTAGCTCTTGTTTTGCTGACTCGTCTCTTGCCTTTTGTTTCTCGGCCAGAAGTTCTTGTTTAACTTCCCAGCGTATTAAGGCTTTGTCGTATTCACGAACAGTAGAAAAGTCATTCTCTTTGGGCATTCCTGTAAGATCTTGCGTAACTTCAGGCTTTGTCTCAGACACAGACTTTCTTTGCATCTCTTGACGCAAAAAGTTTATCTCCATATCTTTTGATGAAACTTCAGACCTAAGTTTTTCGATCTTCTTTTGGAAGCCACCTTTTTTCTTGGGCTTAGACTCGTTTTTTGCTTCTAATTCTTCTTTTCCAATTTCATCTTCATCTTCTTTAATTTCTTCAGAATCTTTTTCAATCTCTTCGAGCTCTTCCTCTTCATTATCGAGTGGCTCTTTACCGTTAAGATCCTCTGAAGACTTTTTATCATCAGCTGGTTTGTTAGTAGCCAGATCGCCCATTGCGGCGGCCACAGCTTCTGGAGAATCAGTTGGTGATACGATTACAATACTCATTGTTGTTGTGCTCCTTGCGCAGACGGATTAGGTCCAGCATTGGGTTGATTCATTTGTGGTTGTTCAGAGCCCTGAGGGCCAGGCCCACTTATAATTTGTTGATTTGTTTGTTCGTCGATTGCGAGCTTTCTATCGATATGATCTTGCTCGGCTTGAAATATAAGAGCCGCATCTTTTTGATCATGTTTCATAAGCTCTATGGCAAGAGAAGTCTTCTGAACCATTGCTTCGATTCGTTCTTTAGATTGGAGCTCCATCGCCTTAGTTTTAATTGTTTCAATGTATTCTTGGTTCTGCTGAGTCAATGTTGAAATCATCTCGCCCATATGTTTCATTTGAGCTTGGATCTGTGGAGGTATTGGAGGTCCTGCTTTGCCATCATCTGCCAACTGAGGAGGCAGCATTTTCTTCAAACGATCTGCAATCTCAGTTGAACCTTCCCAGTCCATGTTTCTAACGAGTAAATCCATGGCAAATTGCATTGACTGAGGCATAGAACGAGACAGGTCAAGCATTGAAGCCACGGCCTCTTGACGCTTGGTTTGATAGCCTGGTCCAGTGCTCACAGTGCAATCATAGGTTCCAGCGTCTAGAAAATGAGACTTTGAAACGCCTTTTTCTTGGAAGACCTGATTAATCTTTTCAATTTTGACCGTACCATCATCGCCTATGACCCTAATGGCCTGAGCTGTGTCATAAACTTGAGGAATCCAATTAAGCATGATTCTTCCAGCATGCCTTAAAGACCTTGAGAGGTTGTCTATGTAATGGAAATTCCCGGTCTGAGCTTGGGAGTTTCTGCGCTGAATTGCGACACCTGATTCAGAGTTACTTCGCTTCCCTAAAGTATCGTCGTAAATTCCAGTTGTACCCTTCATATCATCAATGCATTGAGACCTTGCTTGAGTGATGGCCATGATGGGTGGTTCAACGACATTTCTTTGTGGAGGTGGCGAAGCTTGTCCGCCGATAGACTTAACCTTGTATTCTAAGAACGCATGATTTTTAGTATTGGCAGTTTTCCATTGCTGTTCATAACCTTCAAATTGACCTTCTGCGCCAATGTAAGGTGATTTTGGAGCAAGTGCAATGGTTTCAGTTTCGGCTGAGGCCCAATAATTGTACATTCTTTGAGGGTCTTTTGCGTGCCTGATAATGCCCGACAAAACACGTTTGCCGTCAACGATTTCCTCTTCGCCAATGACGGGAATTAGAGGAATCCACTCACCCAATATTTCGGTCTCTTCTAAAATGTCTATTCCATTGATTTTGGCCCATTTAACCTTTGATACCATTGTGGTTCGTTCAGACGTTACCCTTATGCCTTCAGGTAAACCCATCATGCCGTCTTTCCAGTCTTTGAAATCTGGAAGGCCCATGATGTCTTCTTTTTCTTCTACCGAACCATCACTTAAAAGGCAGATCTCGCATTCTTCATAAGTCTTGTAGTAGTACTCAGCAATTCTAACCGAATCACTTCTAACCCAGCTCTTTGATATGTTTCCAAGGCCAGCCCAGTCAGACATTTGTGATAGTTTTGCATCTGGATATTTGGCTTTGAACTCATCTTTTGAAATGTCCTCAAATACGAAGCCCCATTCCATATCAGAACCGTCTGGCTCTTGATAGAACGGGTCAGTGTAAACTGAGAATCTGTCTTTAATAAGTTTGACTCTGATTTCTTGTTGGAAGGACATAGCATTTACGTAGTCAGTGATTAGTCTGAAATAGCCAATTCCCTTACTCGCAGCGCCTTCAAAAGCCGTGTCATATGCAACGTCTGCATGTGAGGCGTATTCGATATGTCTTATGATCCCTTGTAAGATTTTAGAGGTATCTGAGTCGGCTTCTTCATCGACTGGATTTACTTTGATTGAAGGTCTATTTTGTCTTTGGTCGTTTGTGATTTGTCTTACAAATTGTGGAATGCGATTGATGGTTAAACAGGGTCTTTGCTCAAGCAATCTTTGAGATTTGATATCAATTGGCCATTGTTCACCAATCATGAATTTTGAGTCTTCGACTTCGTCTTCCCTTGTTTGCTGTTCGTATTCTGAAGCCATGTTAAAGCGATGTCTTGCGACGCTTAGAAACTCTTCGTCGGTTAATTCTTCATTTCGGGTAAGTCTTGAGGATAACTTATTGTCGTCAGTCTCTAGATCGTCTGCCATACTTCAGAGTGTCGGTTAAAGTGTGTAAAAATTACAACTAAAAAAGGTCTGGTCTTTATGCCATCCAATTTCCATTTCCGCCTGGGCTTACAAGTTGAATGACATTTTTCTTTTCAGTTGGTTTAACTTTGGCCCGATCTAGCCCTGACATAATCAAATAACGTGTCGCGTCCATTAAGTGATCATTCTCTTTGACTACTCGGCCCTTTTCATCTCGACGATAGATTCTAAATTCAGTTCGCCAATTGTTTAAGCTTTGAAAGACCTTTAGCCTTCCACTAGAAAGCCTTTCCCAAACAGCATAGATCCCGGCCTCCCGAGCATTGTCGGCGGTTTCAAGATCTAGGCCTAACCCATTGTAGGTTTCTAGCATCTGAAGCCCGTCGTGTTGCGCTCGTCCCCTGGAGGCTGGGTCTATGACACCAGGAATCCATGGCCCACGGGCTTTTATTGCCTGCGCATGGATGCTTGGCTCGGCCTGCCCGCGATAGTGTTCACCGTATAAATAAACAATGTCATTTTCTCTGTTCCATGCGGCCCAGACGGCGGCAGTTCGATTCCATCCAACGTCCATAGACCATACTCGTGGCCAATGTAATGGGATTTCCATATCTGGAACTACTACATCGCTTTCGACTACCGGATATATGGCGCCAGCACCAAGCTGAGGAGTTCCCTCAGACCGAGCCGCCCTTTGATGTGGCGGAAGAGCTGCGAGCATTGATTCTTTTTGTTCTGTTGAAAGATGAGGAATTTCGTTCCATCCGATTGTTAAACAAAAGCGACTCATTCCTCAACCGCCATTTCTGGTAAATATCTCAAGACTATGTCCGACAAGCCTTTCAATGGTGTGAATGTGCACAGCATTAGGCCGCTTGTGGTCATAAGCCTAGTCAGGCACTCAAAGTAAATATCTTGAGGAGGTTCTTCGTCGAGGTATATAAGATGCTTGGCGGTTCCCTGAAACTTCTCCCTTCCTTGGTCGTATGATTTGTAGGCTAGCGTACTTATGCCACCACTTGAATGCTTTATATTAACCGTATCTATTGCGTCAGCCAGGCCCCTACGAGACGAACAATCAATGATGTTATTCTTTGGCACCATTCCACCTCCAATATCACCCAAGGACCCCAATAGAGCGAACTGCAGTATGTTTCTGGTTGTCTCACCAGTGTCGCTAGCAGCCCAAACATCAACCGGGTGATCGAAGCGCTTACCTTCCCACCATGAGGGATAAAGGCCTGTTAAATGGCAGGTGGTTTCATAAGAACCCATGATTGTCTTGCCGGTTCGATTCCCCGCGATGGCAGCCCGTTCTTGATGAATGGATCCTGCAGCAAAAAACTGCATATGTTTCGCATAGAGTTCGCGCCTTAAAGGACCTTCATCTGGATAATAGGAAAATAGCTTCTCGCCCTTCTCGCGCCTAGCAAGTTCTTCTCTAATCTTAATGCGTTCGACAAGCTCTTCATCGCTATTCACTTATAGTTTTCATCTTTCAAAAACTTAGTAATGACCTCGTTTTGAATCGCATTCGCTTCATGAATATATTCCAAAATATGAGAAAGTTTATTTATTCGTTCCAGAAGTTCTTCTCTGCTCGGGACGCAGGCATCTGTCTGATTACTAAGAGTCTGGTTAAATAACGGGTTGTTCAATCTTGTGACCCTCTTGAACTAACTTTAATACACGCTCAAAGTCAGGCGCAAGTATCTTAGAGTCAGTCTCAGTAACGGTTTTAACAATCTTGTCTTGGCAGCATTTCTTAAACTTTCGTCCAGACCCACAGAAACATGAAAGGTTTGGTGGCCATTTAACAAATGGGTTTTGAACCTGCATATCAGGCTTCGAATGAACATCTATTCTTTTATAGGACTTATCAATTGGAGTGATGGCGCTATAAGTATGTTTCCCGACATGATCGACAATGGCTCTAGTCTGGAAATAGATCTTATGGCCTGCTTTTTGAGCTAACCTGCAAAAGCCCCAATCTTCGCTTTCAAAGAAACCCTCGTCATTTACTCCCATTGGAAAGAACATGGTCTCTTCTTGCATTTCCCCTAAAATGGGATCTCGATAAGGTCTATATTTTTCACAGTAAGGTTCAATGTCTTTGAATACTGATACGTCGATCATAAGAAACCCGGTGGGTATCTTGTTAACCTCTATTATGCCGTTTGCATCGGCATGAGTTTCGATGAACTTTGTAGGGTCTTCTTCGTACTCTCTCATTTGTTCGTGTAATGGTTGAAAGTTTAGTTTGATCGGAAAGGTTTTGAATGGATAGGTTCCGCCGACAATCTTGTGTGGAGAATTAACCAGGGCCATGACGTCAATTCCCTTCCATGAGATATCGGCATCAATGAAGAGGAGCTTATCAAAGCCATTGTTTATCGCATAGTGCGCCGATCTATTCCTGGCTTGGGTAATGAAGTTTCTAGTCTCGTTAACGACAGCGAAGCCGATCTTGTTGCTAATCAAGTGTGGCAGGGTATCCATCATTCCGTGGAAGTATTGAATGGGCGTGTTGCTATCGAAAATCGGCGTTGCAAAAGCTATTTTCACTTCTTATCCCCCTTTTCTAACTCTTTGAGCCTAGCCCTTAACTCTTCAGTACTTTTGTCTGCATAAGTATTGAGATTGAGATTTGTGTTTTCAACCTTATCAGCCATCCCAAGCATGTTCTTTGAGAGCCATATCAGCATTGTGTTGTCCCCGGATAGAGCTTTTTCAATCATTTTACGTTTTATACTCATGCGGGTCTGAACGGCCTTTTTGTCGCGGAACTCCGCAAATTTGCATTGATATTTGTCTTTTATGAATCTTTCGATGGTGTCGGCAGAACAATTGAAGAAATTGGCTGTGTCTTCTAAGTTCGGAGAAAGTCTCATGAGAGACTCAAGTTGTCTCTCGTCTATTTCTATCTTCTTTGGGCCACGTTTAGCCATTTATTTAACATTCCTAGCTTTCTCAATAATAGCATGGGCTAGTTTATTCCCATAAAGACGCTCTTTTACTGGGATAGATTTCAATCCACCAGAACTGAAAGTTGACCTATGATGAATCTCCTTTAAGAGATAAAATCTATCGTCTTTGATCTCATATTCGGAAACGAATACTGGATTTTCTTGTGAGGCAGCCCAATCAAAGAATTCTTTATGGCTAAACTCACCGTAATCTGCTGTTCCAAAATAGGGAATGTCACAGTATACGACCGAGTTTGGTTCTATCTTGACTTTTCTATAATCTAAGTTTGTAAAATGAAGTTGCTGAAGTTGCTCAAGTCGCTCAAGTCGCTCAAGTTGCTCAAGTCGCTCAAGTTGCTCAAGTTGCTGAAGTTGCTCAAGTCGCTCAAGTTGCTCAAGTCGCTCAAGTTGCTCAAGTCGCTCAAGTTGCTCAAGTCGCTCAAGTTGCCGAAGATCTAATCTTTCATTGTTCTTCGCGTGTCTTCTGAGATAAAGTCTTTTGCCTGTTATGCTCAGGCTGTTTGGCCACTTCGAGATCTTAAAAGCTTCTTTCATAAAATCGTCAAATTCATCAAAAACAACGGCCATATGCATACTGCGTTTTTGATCTTCGATATCTTTGCCGAATAGATAGGTTTCACCATTGTTGCCGAATGACCAGATGATTTTTATATAAGGATTTATCTCTTTGTCTTTAAAGAATCTCTCGCGTGATATCCATTCTGGTTTAAACTTTTCATAGCTGTATTTGCCGGCAATAGCGTCTTGAATTAGTTCACACAGGCCGGCCCTTATCTCATTATAATGGAAAGTTTTATAGGACTTATGTCTGTGCTCAAGCATGTAATGACTGACAGAAAATCCACCACCAAATAGGTCATAAAAGTGATCTGAATTGGGAAAGAATTTGGCTATCATTTCGATGATCTTTGTCTTTGAGCCCTGGTAGGGGATTCCATATTTTATATTATTTCCAGGCTTTAATTGCATCCTATAAAACCCCGCCACAATGCGGGCATTGCTTGTGTTTTTCTTCTGGGTCCGCATTCTCTGTTGGGTCAAATTCTCTTGCGGCAAAGTCTAACGTGAAGTCCTTAATTCCCAGTAAATCGATGTTGAAGTCGGGACCAAGATCGCCCAGATCTGCGCTTATGAGTGACAAATCTAATTCTGACCATGCCGCAATAGCATTGTCTGACTGAACGTCGGCATATTCCTGCTCGTCTGATTCATAGGCTTGAACGCTTACCGGAACCTGTTTCATATCAAGTTTAAGAGCCGCCATAACGCGCCCATGACCCGAAGTAATGAAACCCGATCGTTTGCTGACTTTAATAGGATAACGCCAGCCTTGATAGGTGAGGATCTTTGCAAGACGGTCTATTTGTTCTTCTGAGTGTTTGTTTCTATTCTTAGGATGTGGCTTTAAGCTTTTTGGCTTTACAAGCTTTGTGTATTCGCAATGAATGTCCATATCTAATTAAATGGCAGTACGTTTGGGGTACTCCCTCTCCTCATTGATTATATCGGTGATTTGGATTGAAAGGTCAAGTGTAAGGCTCCTGAGCCACCGCTATGGTGATGGCCCAAGAGCCTTAATGACTTCGGAGAAAGCCAAATTACTTATCGATTAATGGGTGTGTGAGCATAAGGCCAGAAAAAATCCCCGAGCAGAATTACCCGGGGGACTTAGGATCGTATTAATGTAAGTTTATCGATATTTTTGATTATGGAACAAGGCTAGGTTTTAGATTGATTGATTCCAAAGGCGAATCAATACTCCCAACCATAATAGTTAACAAACCAGTCGGTGGCTGTGGTCGTTAGGTTTTGGCAAGAAATGGCAAAAGAGCTCGAGACTACTATTGGCGTTGCGGGAGCTATTATTACTCGGTCAATCCCCGATGATGTTGGATTTGTCAGGTTAAATGAGGCTACGGTAGTTCCGGCTGGCACTTGAAGTGAGCAAGACCCAATCCTTGTGGCTGAAGCGTTTATTACGTTAAAAAAGCCCTCGATACTGAAAGCTGTTATATAGAAATTCTTAGGACCATTGTTAGTACGGGTAACAACGTTTATGGCATTATTAGAAATGGTCCCAATAGTTCCGCCAGAGTTGACATAAAGGACATTGGGCAATAGATATTTTTCGTCTAGGGTAATCCCGGCTTTAGCTAAAGAGCTTACCAACAGAAGGGCTAAGATCAAGAATTTCATTAGTATTCCCAACCGTTATAGGTAACGCCCCAATTTGTTGTGGTTGTAGTGCTATTCGCACATTGGACCGCAAAAGAACTCGAAACAACTATTGGAGATTGAGGTGTAATCACAACCCTATCAACCTGTGAACCCGTTGGATTCACAAAGTTATATGTTGCGACAGTGGTCCCTGCTGGAATCTGTAAAGAGCAGTATCCAAGGCGGGTTGCCGATGCAGAAACTACGTTGAAAAATCCCTCGATAGTAAATGAATTTAGATAGAAATTAGCCACACCAGTATTTGTCCGCGAAACGACAGTCTTCCCTTGAAGAAGACCTCCGGCGCCTGTGGCGACCGTAGCCCCCGAATTTACATAAAGGACGTTGGGTAACAGAAACTTCTCCCCTAATGTAATCCCTGCCGAAGCAAAAGATCCAATTAGTAGTAGGCCTAGAAGTGTTATGAGTTTATTCACAAATCAAGTATTGGCTAAATCAAATAGGTGGGTCAAGGATTTTAGTGGGAGCCGCCATATTTCTTCTTTTGCTCATCAAAACGCTTCATGACGGCGGCAAGGAATAGGGTGTCGAATGTTTCGGGGTCGGTGTGTTCGGTTTCGCTTGTCAGCCAACGCAGTTCACCGGTTTGAATGGCAAGGGCCGTGAGGCAACTAACCAGGACCTCGTGGTAACTATCTGCTCCGAATTTGAGCATATGGGCGCCAAGGATCTCTTTGATGTCATTTGCAAGCTTAGCAGTCTCTTTGTCAAAGTCCCGAGCTTCAGCTTCCATACCTTTAAGTCAAACATAAATAGGCATAAACGCAAGCGTTTGTTTTAGCTGATTTGGGTTAGCGATCCAATAGTTCGATTCGCGAGACGAATCACTTCAAAAAACTCACTTATATTTCATGTTAAAAAATGCCTTAGAAAGAGATTCAAATAGAGCCTTCTTAAACTTTTTCTGATCTTTTTTTGGTAAAGCCTTAGCCTTGTCATCGATTATTTTAATCATTGACTTGGCCATTTCACTTAAAGGAATAATTTTATTAGTCATTTGTTCGACTCCAACTGGGAATCATTCAATTCTCTTCCAAAAGTGTTTATAGGGAATAACTTGGACGGTCCCACCCACGTTAAATTCATAGGACCATTTTTCTTCTGAATATTTCACCAATGTAAGACTGTCTCGGTATCCATTTGGATGCGCGTGATCTTGCCATAAAACAACTTTATCAATCGCCATGTCTATTGCTGCGTTATGTTTTTCAACGTCTACCATTGTGTCACTCCTTATAGGTTTCTTTCTAGTTGATTTCACTCATCTATTTTCTCATTCTGCAAACGTTCTGAGGCCCGCGTGGCGGGCTATAATTTCTAACCGGAACCGGAACCGGAACCGTAACCGTAACCGNNACCGGAACCGGAACCGTCACCGTAACCGTAATCGGAACCGTAACCGTCACCGTAACCGGAACCGGAACCGTAACCGTCACCGTCACCGGAACCGGAACCGTCACCGTCACCGGAACCGGAACCGGAACCGTCACCTTTTTTATTAATTACTGTTTCCATACCTTAACTCCTAAAATTGATTCTTTGGCTTTTGGCGTA
>PLYI01000034.1 GCA_003151735.1 Candidatus Bathyarchaeota archaeon
CTAATTTCGGAACAACCATGCGCGCAACACACGCACGCTCTTAAAAGTCAAACCCTTATATTGTAACCATCAATCGTTTGGATGATAGAAAATGGGATTGATTAGCTCCATTATGGTGCGGCTGCTTAGAGCACAACCATTTGAAATGCAAGCACTTGACACACTAGCAGAGAGTATGAAAGCAACTTCAATCCTCAAAAAAGATAGGTTCCACCGCTATTACAAATCGAGTATTCTTCCCATCCCTTGCTTAGCCTACTCTGACGCGCTGGTCTTTAACTCAAATTATTACCAAATACTTTCAGACGATGAGGTTCTTGCTATTGGCGCCCACGAATTTAATCACATAGCAAAAAAGCATATTGCAAAGAGGTTACCTCGAACGGTTCTTCCTGCTGCAGTGCTTGCTGTTGTGATAGGTTACATGTTTTTTATTAACTCTGTCTCATTTCTGTTCATTGCATCGGCAATGGTTCTGTCTTTCCTTTTCTTTTTGTTTGGTTCGTATTATGTTAACGCTAAATGGTTTAGAAAACAAGAAACTGAATCTGACCTTAGTGCAGTCGAGTTCGTTAATGGAGCTGCCATGATATCTGCCCTGGCGAGGCTTGGTCCACAAAAAACAAGTTGGCTTTCTAAATTAATTCCTCATACCCATCCAACTATAGAACAAAGAATACATAATATTCAAGTGGTTATGAGCACTAAAAATTCATTTAACTTTACTATCACTTTTGGTGACGGCACTTCTAAGCAACAGATAAACTAATTTGTTAGTGCTCCAGCGCGCGCTTCCCTTCCCCTTTTTGGGCTTAGTTACGAGGCAGTGGGCGCTCAAACCGAGCAGAAAGGCTTTTATCAACTATTACTACTCAATATTTAGGCTTTAAAAGAGAGAAAGAAGACAAATTGATTGAAGAAAGCAAAAATAGACACATACTCCAGCAATTAAGGCATTCAAGAACCCTTCTTGACAAAGAACAGTACCTTCAAGCGTTGCCTATTCTTGACGACCTCATTATCAGACAGGACTCAACAACTTTTCGTCAGCTTCGAGCTACATTGCGCGAAATTGTCAACGACCTCACAGGTTCTCTTAGCGACATTATGCACAAAAATGGCACCCCAGATAACGTATTGTTGGAAGCGCGTTTACTAGCAAAATTGGGTTTTGGCGAAGAAGCTGTCTCCAGACTACGGTCAGTTCTACTTTCCAAGAAGTCAGATGAGGAAAAAAAACTAGCAGCTTCAGCATTAGGTTTGGCAGGAAGAAGATTTGACCTTGAACTATTAGGCTTGAATCCAATTTGCAACAAAGAAGCGCCAAATCTGAACAGAAGAAGGAAAAGTTGCGCAATAGAGCATATAGTAGCCCTAGGAGAATTTGATGCTTGTTTGGAACTGTTTGCTAATGAGAATAAAGAATCATTTTCAGTTCTGGCTATGTGTGATCAACTAAGAAAGATTGACATGCTTAATGAAACTAACCCTATCTTCTCTCTTACAACCATTAAAACGATTGTCGGAGGCATTCGAGGATGGTTATCATTTGACGAAGCGTCTTTGCTCGCATCTTTAGCTTCAAAAGTTCCTGCTGGAAAATGTATAGTTGAAATTGGTTCTTTTCAAGGTAGATCAACTTGCGCCATAGCCGCTGGGGCAAAATTAGGTTCTAATAATGTTGTTCACGCTGTTGATACATTCTTAGGTCTTCAAGGCATCTTCAATGAAAATACATTACCTATATTTCAAGAAAATTTGAAATCAAGAGGACTAGATGGTGTAGTAACTGTACACAAGGATGCTTCTATCAATGTCGCTGGAAATTGGAACAATCAAAACATTGGACTACTTTTCATTGATGCTAACCACAGTTACGAATCTGTAAAAAGCGATTTTGAAAATTGGGAAAAGTGGGTATCTCCAAACGGTTTGATTGCATTTCATGATTCACATCAGGAAGGACCAAATAAATTACTGCTTGAGATAATTCAAAACAAAACCAAAAAAGTTCGTGTAATCGGTTTACGTGATAGCATTACGGACTTGCCTTAAATTCAACACATAATGACAACTCGGAGGATAGAAGTCTGTGGTCAGCGTATCTCGCCACTCTTGGAAAAAACTTTGCCTACTGGGCAGAAGCAGAAAAGCAAAAGCTTGAACAATCGACTCTTAATTTGTTTGACAATGCGTTAGATCGTTTGAAGAGCTTTTCAGTTGTCAAAAGATGTAAATTCATCAGCCTACTACGATCATCGATGTTACGTACAAATGCAATGCCACCTGCAACTATTGTCAATGGGGTAATCCTGCGAATCCATTGAAAAAACACCTGAATACCCATGAAATCCTCTTGCCATCCAGCCTTATCAGGACTCTGGGCACTAAGCGAATTGTACTTTCAGGAGGAGAACCACGCCTTCACCCAAAGCTTCCACAAATCATCGCACACTATAGAAAAATCGTTGATTCCGTTGTCATAATATCAAACGGATATAATTTGAATCGCCGAGACATTGATATGCTCATTCAATATGGCGCCACAGGCATTGCGGTTTCGGTTGATTCAGTCGATCCACAGGAGTCATTACTAACTCGAAGAACTCAATTGAGAATACATCGTCAGCTAATTTCCAACCTAAAGGAGATAGGGAAAAATAAAAAGGGTTTTGAGCTGGGGATTAACAGTGTCGTTTCAAGTGTAACTGCCAACTCGAAAACTGTGCGTGGTCTTCTTGAATTTGGACAATCAATAAACGCCGATTATGTTAAGTTTCAGCCCATCTTCAATGACGGCTACGTTGGAACTATTGCCCCTCAATTAATGCTAAACTCTTCTCATTCAAATGAACTAAGCAAGATTTCCACGATATTGGGAACATTTGATCATCCACTTAGTAATCCCCCAGAATTTTGGAAAAACCTTTCTGATTTGTCTTTAGGTAAATCACTAGATCCACAGTCTTGCAATATTCAAAAGCACTCTATTGTTACTAAAAAAAATTTGGGCATTTGCTATTGGCTAACTAACAGCTCTTTTGGAGATGCCACCAAACTAAATGCAGGAACTATACAAAAAACAAGGGCTAATTTTGAAAAAGCTAAAACCGAATGTAAAGTAGAATTTCACTGTTTCTGCACGCAACCATTATCTCATATTTGGAGCAGTGGGGGAAAACTCGAAGATGATGGAAACAATTAATCTCGACGTAGTTATTCCATCAGCACGACCTAACGTCGGTAAACTAAATTCCATAGCTAACCTCAAAGTCCCTAACGGAATCAAAGTGCATTTCATTTTTGTAATAGATAAACCTGATTTTTCCCAAGTAGCTCTCGAAACTTATTTCCAAAGCAAAGAAATAACAATAATAAGAAACGGCAGCAATCTTGGCGCTCACATTTCAAGAAACAAAGGTTTTGATGCAGGTTCGGGAGAGTATGTTTTGTTTCTTGATGACGATGTTGAACCGCCTGAAAACCTATTAGAAACTTATTCTTTGGCAATTAAGAGAGACCCGAACTCTCCAGGTTTCATAGGGCCCATTTGAGACTCTGGATGGGAATCAGGAGGTTGCCATTTGATATAGCCTTCCAGCGAATTGAGACCTTGATTATCAGCGGGGGCGATGTACTCCATCGCAATGTAAAGCCGACCATCAACCTCGTCAACAAAAAATGCTCGGACTAAATATGCAAAGCGTTCTAAATTCACCAAAACGTTGGCTTCTTTGACAAAAAGCTCCCTGGCTTCTTTGTCTCCAAAATATACATCTCTGAAGGTCTTCAAAGCGTAAACTGACTTTGTTTCGCGATGGTAAACTTTATAGACGATCCCGAAGCCACCACGACCCAAAACTCCGTAAACCTGATAGTTCAACCCAATGAAGTCGCCCGGCTTAAATCTTATATCTGAACCCCCCATTTTTGCAACTCCATTAAACAAGTTGGATACTCTTGCGTAAAAAACTTGCTACACTTTAGTTTCATTGCATAACCTACTAAGGAGGCGCTGCCCCAATCGTGAGGAAGTGCGACCTCGCCCATCAAAGGCATCCTTTTCAAAACGTTCTCACAAATATGGGTGTTCGGTCTCAAGGAGGTCCAGTTTCAGTTTCGTACGGGCTTCTCACATTGGATTGAACTATCAATGATTGACGCAGATTTGCTGACTTCACCTGAAATTCGTCAAAGGCTCTATCGATGACTTCGCTCGGTTTATCCAATAATGCAGCAAGAAGGTGAAGACATGACACTTCCCTATTACACATAACAAACTCACCTGCTCGCCTAAACACTTCCTTACAAGCCTCGCTTCTGTGCACAACTCTTTCGTTACGCTCGTAATTTCCTTTTCCCAGACTCTCACGTACTTTGCGTCTAATTCTAGTTGCATCGAACCTAAACTCTTTTAGCACACTTTTCAGACTGTCACATTCAGAATTCAGAGATTGCCAAGCCTGCGGAGAAAGCCTAGTTTCTTCTTGACCAAGAAGTATTATTTTTTCGAGGCTGCATATTCCGATAAAAATGTGTTCTTTCTCGATGAACTGGTGCATCGCTGCACCAGCCTCAATAGCAGCAATCTGCCAAGCTATGTCTGCTGCAACTGAAAGCTCCGTGAAAATCATCCTCGTATATCAAGTATTATTAACCAACATTTGAGTTTTATTACGCCCAATTTCCTGAACCGAAGCCTTTGTAACTTACCTTTCTCCATGGAGTTCTTAAAACTTTTTTATGTATTGCTTTAGTTGTTCCGCATTTCCTATTTGCTTTGAAAGATCTATCTGAAGGTATGCTCCATGTTTGTTGTTATATGGCGCCTTGTTCGTGGAAAATAGTGTCAATATCTTTCCGTTATGATTTATTCTGAACCCTTCCTCACAAGGTTCATGGCTGCGTATAAGCATCTTAACGTTTATCTTTTTCAAGAACTTTTTTGTGATATCTGGACCGAAGAGTTTTCCAGCTCCGCGAGGCGAGGGCCGAACTCCTTCGAGACCTTCCTCGGGGTCACTCCAAAGCATATCTTCCAGAAGGCTTTCTTTTGGATGTTTCCAATAGGCGTACGCTAAGTCGTCACGTGAAACAGCTTTACTTGGGACCCCGCCGTGAATCAAGACGTACAGTTCATCTATTAACACTGCAAGGTAGAAGTGGTCAAAAAGCATGCGCAGTTCAGCGTATAGCTTTGCTCCTGATTTTTCACCGTATTTTTGATTGAGTTGCCCTGGCAGGTCGTGTGGGCCAGGAAGTAGATCTTCTGGTCCTTCATGGTTTCCTCTCATTAAAATGACTTCTTGAGGAAAAATTTCCTTTAGTTTCAGCACAGCATAGAGAGTTTCAGGAGAGGCTGGACCACGGTCTCCGTAATCTCCGAGAAAAATTAATTGAACCTTTTTCTCTTCTTTGGCATCCCTTATGAATCCGCTGTCTTCTAGGATATATGCTAGGCTTTCCAGATCTCCGTGTATATCTCCCACAATGATCGCAGTTCGAGATGCTGGCAGGAAAGCTATTCTTGTCCTAACTCGTTCAGAATTTTGAGCAAGCTGTTCAATATTCAGCAAGGAGATAACACTACGAACCACCGCTAAGAAATCATTGAAGCTCGCAGCCTTGGCCTGGCTCATAAGTTCCTTAGAGTCAAAGTTGCATACCATTTTAGCTCTACGTTCCATGTTGTCTAATCAATGTAAATATTGGGCGTTGCGTATGCAGCCTTCTTATTTTCTGAATCATTTATCTACTCCGGTCGAATGTTTGATCGCTTCGTATATAAGTTGTTCGTTCAATCTAATTCATGTATTCTTTGGATTGCGTAATCTCTTTGTTCTGAACACTCGGTTGGCGATAATTCAATAAATTTCCGATAAGACATAACTGCGTTCTTCCTTTTACCAAGTTGGTCTTCAGCATATGCCTTTCGAAGCCAACAGTTCGAGCCTCTTGGGTTAACCTCGATAGCTCTGTCGAAGCAATTTATAGCTTCTTCAAAACGACCCAATTTAGACAAAACTGCTCCTTTGTTGTACCAAGCATTCGAATGTTTTGGATTAGTCTCCAAGGCTTTA
>PLYI01000020.1 GCA_003151735.1 Candidatus Bathyarchaeota archaeon
GTAGCCGTGCTTATCACCGAGACCGTAGTGCCGCCGCTATTTGTTACATAGGCGTATGCGCCGTTGGGCGTTACAGCCAAGTCCGCCGACAAACTTGTGCAGAGAATACCAGGCTTGCTTCCAACGGTTAGCGTCGCCGTCACCGTGTTCGTAGTCGTGTTAATCACCGAGGCTGTGTTGTCCTGGTAATT
Source organism: Candidatus Bathyarchaeota archaeon (assembly GCA_003151735.1). Classification (GTDB taxonomy): domain Archaea; phylum Thermoproteota; class Bathyarchaeia; order Bathyarchaeales; family Bathycorpusculaceae; genus Bathycorpusculum. Next base: position 192 of record PLYI01000020.1, read on the forward strand.
TGCAACGTAGGCGTATGCACCGTTGGGCGTTACCGCTACACCGCCAGGCTCGCTTCCAACGGTTACCGTCGCAGTCACTGTATTCGTATTCGCAGCTTGAACTTGCTGAGGCAATAATGCGAAAGCACAGAACAAGAAGAAGATAGCGAGAAGGATGCAGCCAACTCTCAAAGTCTTTGTTGTCCCATGCTTCATTGTTTCACCTCACAGGATAAACCCTTTGCGTATGTTAGCGGCATGCTCGCAGTGTATGTGCACGCAAGAGCTTTAGATTGCATACTCGCTAATTCAGAAATTAATAACGAAAACGATATTGGAAATCTAACCATAAAAACTTTGGTTTTCTTCATGTTTTTTCATCCTTTCATGTTTCTTGTTAACTAAAATTTGTACGCATCAAATGAAAGTAGGCGCATCAAGCACATAGAGCTTGAAAACGGAATATGAGTCTATGTGATTGATAACGAACAGTCACAAATCGTAACACATAACTGCAAAGTCTCTATTGAAAGTTCAGAATCCGCTGATGAGCTTTTGGTTGTTAATGTTTATTTTGATTGTTTTTATTTCTTATCTTTAGAATGCAAGCGCCAGCCCATCGCGTACACCGCTTCTATGTGCGTTCTCTTGCGGTACATCGCACCCCGATCTTCCTGACTGTAAAATACTTAATTTCGTATCGCTGCTCTACGTGATCGTCAGGTTTTAACGGAGACGACAGATTAAGGCTGAACAGACCCGAAAAAACCAGATGCATCACTATGCTTGCAAGATAAGCAGAAATTAACATAAAGAAATCGATTTAGCAACGAGCTGACGCGCGCGCTTGCTCAACTGGTTCCAAACCAGCAGCAGATTGGGGTGGTCTGACTGAAAAGCAAGCTTACGCGCGCTCTTCTTTTACACCGACCCTTTGTATAGCTCCCCACTTCATTTCTTTCTTGCGAAGAATGTCGATTAGCGCTTTGATCTTAATGAAGTTCCGTATTTCCTTGTAGCCGACTACGAAAAGGGGAGAATAGACTGTGAGCTTCAAGTCTTCATTATCCATTTGTATTGCGAGAAAGCTGTAGGTGGCTTGAAGCAGGACGAACCCGCATATCACATATAAAACTTGAAATCCTGATCCTGTCAAGGCAGCTGCGATGACAACTGCAATGGACACGATTGAGGCGAGCGGAATAAACAGCATAGACAACAAAACGTATGGAAACGTCAGATTGTGCACGAAACCGAATCTTGAGTTGCGAAACACGTCACTATGCTTATGAAGAGTCTGAAAAGTGCCCCGGTTCCACCGTAACCGTTGCCCATAGAAATCCTTCCACGACGCGGGGGCTTCCGAGTAGACGACCGCTTCAGACAAAGCCTGCACTACCTTTCCAGTCTTCAAGATCTTAACTGTGATATCGAAATCTTCAGTTAATGTGTCCCGATCGTAGAAACCAATCTCTTTTAGAGCGCTTTTGCGAAAAGCCGCCAAGGGACCCGGAACCACTGGCACAGCACCGAAAAAATCGAAAACCCTTCGGTAAATGTTCAAGTCGACGATGTACTCTAACGCTTGGCATCTGGTTAACAGGTTTGTTCTATTCAAGACCTTCACGTTTCCAGCAACCGCATTGACCGTGGGGTCTTCAAACCTTATGGCAATCTTTCGAATTGCGTTTCTATCTATTAGGCTGTCGGCGTCACAGGTTACAATGATCTCGCCCTTCGCAAACAATGTACCGGTATTTAACGCTACAGATTTCCCTCCGGCATTTGATTTATGGAAAACTTTTACTCCTTCCTGCTCATATCTCGTAGCCAGCTCATAGGTTCTATCCGTAGAGCCATCATCAACAACGATTACCTCTTTTTTCGGGTAATCTATTTCAAGCAACGCTTCGATGCATCGTTCGATCACTTTTTCTTCGTTATGGGCAGGAACAATTATCGAGACAGACGGCCAATGATCCGCTGGTTTCAGCTTATTGCTGAACTCGGTTTCTAGGTGCTTGTGATATATGCTGAGTGGCAAAGCGAGGAAATTTGAGAAGAACTCAATCGTAAGGGCAGTGGACAGAATCGCTAAGAGGGGCGAGAAATACCCCATGTATAGAGTGAGATAACCAAACACGAAAGGGAGCACCCCGGCAAGGATTGGAAGCAGGTTAACGATTTTTGAGGATTGGCCAACTCGGTTTCGTCTAGTCCGTCTAGCTATCAGCATAAAATAAGATGCGGCTATTGCTCCTATGGCAAGGCATATCCAAACGATACTGCCGTGAATAAGGAAAACGAGTAACAGACTCTCAAAGAACAACAGTACTCCTGTTGCCAATAGCCTTTTACTGTTCATTCAAGAGCACCCGTAAGCATTAGTTAAGCCTTTTTTCTGGTCTTTTAGTCATCCCGGTCCCCAGCAACCCTAAACGAAGTATGTCACTGCCCTTCTCGGTTAACTGATATTCCTGCAGCATCTCCAACATGGCATCCTCTGAAGTGAAATCTTTCTTGCAGAAACAACAATTGAAACCAACTACAGGTTGACCAAAAAAATGGTTGTGCGAACATTTGTACCACGATTTAATCCTTCGATAGTCTACACCTATCATTTTCAGTTTCTTTTCGCATTTGGGGCAGACAAGTACGTCTTCGCCTCTTTTGAACTTGGACTCAAAATCAACATTGCCACAGGTAAGATGCTCTAAGGACTCTCCTTTCTTCAACTGGTCATCTCCACATTCAGGGCATTGCAGACGCAGCGAAGCGGTCAGAGATCCACAGGATGGACAGGCAACTACCGACCTTGAAGGGTTCGCCTTGAGGATACCTACTTCAACCATTCTTTTCAGTGCCGAAACCAGTTTTTCTACTGGAATCTGGCTCTTAGGCGCGGAATTCAAGGTCTCAACGACATCTATATGCATTATAGATGATTCAGCAAAGAGTTTAGCTATCTGTTTCGCCGTTTCCATATCTACTTCGTCTGGCAAAGATGACTTTGTTATTATTTCTCTTATGCTTTCGATCAGACGGTTTGAACTGATCTCGTCTTTGACTATATAATCAATGACGCCGAGTTTCATAGCTTCAACTGCTATTTTTTCGCTTCCTTTACTAGTAACAAAAATTATTGGCGTCTGAATTTTGCGTTTCTGCAACTCATTAAGGAATTCTATACCGGACATGGCTGGCAACATGTAGTCGAGCAGTATCAAATCAAATTTCTTCTTTTCAACCTCGTTCAAACCCTCTTTGCCAGTACTCGCTATTGTCAAGTCGAAGTCAATTGGCAGATTATTCTCTAGCGAATGTTTCAAAATCAACTGATCGTTTGCATTGTCTTCAACATACAGAATACAGAGTTTCAAGCATTTTCACTTCTCATTCACTTCTCATTTTCAAACTGCTTTTTAGGGCATAGGTATCTTCGAAATCGTCAGCCAATAATATTTTATCGATATTATAGTCTTAATGAAGTTGTCAAAACTTACAGGTTTCATAATGTAGCTGTTGCAACCAAGCTTGTAGGCAAGGTCTATGTCTTTGTCTCTTCCTGAAGAGGTTAACACTATTATCGGTATGCTCTTCAGGTTTTCATCACTTTTTACCTGTTTTAACACCTCGAAACCGTCAAGCTTCGGCATTTTCAGATCTAACAGAACAATAGTCGGCGTAGGAGCGTCTTTGTATTTTCCCTGTTTCTTGAAAAAGTCAAGAGCCTGCTCGCCGTCATGCACTATGTACAGTTTGTTTCTTATTCGACCTTTTGCTATAGCTCTCTTAGTTATCAGAACGTCGTCAAGGTTATCTTCCACCAAGAGAATTGGGAATTCCGGTAGATTGTAATGTGAGTTCGTGCTTGGCAACATATTCAATTGCCTCCCAACGTGGGATTTTTCTTTTTTGACAGAGTGAAAAAGAAGGTGCTGCCTTTGCTTACTTGGCTTTCAATCCAGATTCTGCCGCCAAACTGTTGAATGATCTTTTTGCATATGGCTAATCCCGCTCCTGTTCCGGAGTATTCTTCTTGGGTATGCAACCTTTCGAAAAGATTGAACAACCGGTCAAAATACTTCTCTTCAACACCTATGCCATTGTCAGATACCTTAAACAGAAGTTCTGGCTCTGTTTCTTCACATGTTACTTCGACTGTCGGCGTCTTTGATTTATTGAACTTAAGCCCGTTATCTATCAGGTTCATGAAGATTTGTTTCATCCAAGTCCTTGGAATAGAGACTTTTGGAAGATTGTGGAAGACAATCTTTCCATTGCTTTTCTGAATCGATGGTGTAAGGTCTGCCACAATCTCTTCTAAAAGCTGGTTTAGGTCAACTGTCTCAACTTCCATAAATTTGCGTCCAACTCTTGAGAGAAGCAGCAGGTTTTCAATCAGCGTGTCCATGCGCGACGAGGCATCGACAATTCTTTGGAAGTAGTCTTTTCCTGTATCATCGAGTTTTTCGCTAAAGTCTTCAATAATGAATGTGCTGAAAGATCGGATGGCACGTAGAGGTGCCTTCAAATCGTGGGACACTACATAGGTGTAGTTTTCCAAGTCAACGTTTGATTGTCCAAGGAGTTTATTAGCAGTTTCCAGTTCTTTTTGCAGCAAATTTATCTCGCTTAGCTGTTTCTCAAGCGCGCGATGAGAATCTTCCAATTTTTTTTCCGCTTTCTTTCGTTCCGTGACATCCCTAAAGAATCCTACCAAACATTGCTGATTCCAGATATCTAAGACGCCCGAACTAACTTCACAATCGACTATTTGTTTATCCGATCTCAGAAGAGGAATGCTTTGGGCAGCCATTTTTTCCCCTTGCACTACTCTTTTGAACTGATCAATTATAATAGGCAGCCTTTCTTTGGGATGGATGTCAGACACACCCATCTTGAGCAACTCTTCAAGTGGGTACCCCACAATTTGGCACATTTGGGGATTTGCAAGAACAAATCTCTGTGTTTTAACATCAGCAACAAGAATGCCGTCGTTTGCTCCCTCATAGATTACTCTAAATCTTTCTTCGCTCTCCTGCAGCGCTTTTTCTGTTTTCCTGCGTTCAGTTACGTCTCTAACAATCCCGGTAACTGCTATCACATTTCTTTCAGCATCTAGGACAGGATTCAAACCGGTACTGATAAACAAATCTTGATCGTTAACAACCATTTTTTCCTCAACAAACATGCTTTTGCCCGTGGCGAATACATTTTGGGTATTACTTGAGAATTGATCCGCAGTTTCCGGAGGATACACTTCAAATACTGACTTGCCAATAATATCTTCAGGACTCTTTCCTAAAACTTCCGCCAAAACCTTGTTTACAAATAAATATTTGTGGGCCCTATCTATCATGAATATCTGGTCGCTTGAATTTTCAACAATACTCCGAAATTTCGCTTCTGACACGCTTAGTGCAGCTTCAGTTTTTTTCCGTTCAGTGACATTTTCGCAGAAAGCAAGAAGTTTTCCATCGGGCAATTTAACTGAGTTTAAAATAACAGAAACTGGCAGTCCATCCTTTGTCTTTAACGTAATATCACTCAATGACCGACCTGTTTGTTTAAGTTCGCCAAACTTTTTGAGGCCTGATGGGATGTCTTCTTTGAAGAGTAATTGTGAAAGATTCATTCTTAACAATTCGTCTATGGAATAACCCAGCATTTTAGATGCTGCTTCATTTATGTACTCATATTTTCCATTGGAATTGACAACAAAAACCGCTACAGGAGACATCTCAACATACGCCCTAAACTTCTCCTCAGAAATAGCTAGTACTAATTTCGCTTTTTTGCTGTCTGTGCTGTCTCTATTTAGTTCGCCACTTGAAACCTTCGTGACAAGTCTGTCGTTATACACTCAAGCCGCCTACAGTACTCTTACTGCCACATTTTTTAATATAAATTATATTCCCATTAATTTAATATTCTAAAAATTTACATAAAAAGAAAATCAACTAATTAGATTTTCAAAACACTATCGCAAATTTATACAATACGTTTACTACACTAACGTGTTGTCGAGGTCAAACAGGATTGCCCGTATTTTATGCATACTTACAATTGGTAAGAAATCTGGAATTTTAACACTTTCTCTTTCAATAGTTCTCAGATGCCTTCATCATCAAAAAAGAGGTCCTCGGAATCCTGATTATCGCCTGAGTCGCCTATTTCGTCGAATCTTAAAGTACCACAGAATTCGCACGCTACAGATTCTTCTTTGTTTTCGTGTCCACAGTTCTTGCAAGGCCACATAACAATACCTTTCTACATTAATTCGTCAAACATGCTGTCGGATTCTTCCGTTAGCTGGTCGTCCCAGCATTCCCAACCATGCCAATGACTCTATTCTTAAGCTCCTCTGCCGCCTTGTGGTTAAAAGCTAAGGCAAGTATGTTCTCTGCTTTGGCGCCCTGTTCGATTAGATAAGCTATTTTACTTGCCAAGGTCAACGTTTTTCCTGAGGCCGCACCAGCTATAATGAGAAGAGGTTTCTCTATCTCTGTTACTGCTTTTGTTTGCTCAGAATTTAAGCCTTCAAAAATGTTTTTCATCAAGAATTGCGCCTCTTCGTCCAATCCCGTTGTAAAACGTCAAGGAATACATAAACATAATCCAAGCTTAAAACATTTAAGATTTAGTGATTTCGCATTCATATTCATGAAGAAAGTTTGGTTTAACAATTACCTTATGGGTAACGTGAGAGTTTTCCCCCAATATGCCGTGGTTCGTTGATTTAGGTAAAGGAAAATACTATATTCCTTAGCTTCTCTAAAACTTAACGTAACTGATTCTTCACCTGAATTCATCAAGTATTCTGAAAGAGGCTCTTATTTGTCCATGGTAGTCCTTTATCTCGGTGTTAATTGACGTAAATAATTTAGCTTTTTAATTCAACAATTGAACCTATAGCTTGTCCTGGAACTCCACGCACAAATCTTACTCTAACCATTCCATTCTTGCCGTGTGGACCTCGAACTTTTCCAGTAAGCTTGGTGGTTCCATTTGTCCAAGTAACTTTTTGTCCAATTATCTTGCATGCTAGAGGGGCAGAATTAATGTTTTCAAATTCAATTAAGCACTCGTTAGATGTTTGTTCTTTAGGTCCAGTGCGATAATTAGTTATTCTTCCATAAACTTTTTGAGACAAAAATATTCACCGTTTAAACCTCGAATTCTAAGGTATGCTTACTTTTAAAGCTGTGCTATTCAGCTCAGTTTCTCATTGAACCGACCGCAGGTAAACACCACTCTAATAAAATCTCAACCTTGACCCCGCAAGTGTTCTACAGGCGAGTTAAAGCTTGGAAAAACATAAAACATAGTCAATGTGAATAATCTATTCTAAAGGGCGAAAGTGGATGGATAATCGAGTTTTAGACCAAGTTTTCCCGGAGCAATCAAAACTGAACTGCCTATTGCAGCCTTCAACTACACCGCTTCTTCAACAGCTTTTTGCCAGCTCCACTTCTTTCTGCAATTTTTCCTCATCCAAATAGCTGTACTCAAACCAATAGTTCTAATCGCAACAGAAAACTCTAGGTGAGACATACCCAGCACTCGGGGGCTATAGCGAGAAGTTTGAGTCTGCAAAAATGA
>PLYI01000099.1 GCA_003151735.1 Candidatus Bathyarchaeota archaeon
GCCGTTATACCGAACAAAAGATCAGCATGGTTATGAGAAATTAATGAATGTTTTTACTAATCGTTACATATACACTCATAGGCACTTTGTTCCAAAATGCCATCGTGGGAATCATGTACATCATGCCGATTTTAATAAAAATAATAACAATATTAGTAATCTTATCGAACTGTCTTCAAAGGAGCATGCGGAAATATACATTAGCATGGCTAATAAAAATAGAATAAATGCAAGTTCTCCCGAAGCTAATTCCAAAAGGAAGATATCTATAAAGCAGTGGCACTTAGAGAATAGAGGAAGTTTAGAATACGCAGAAAGGGGGGCCAATATTTCGGGGGTAAGTCTTAAACAGCATCTTTTAAATAAACTTATAAAGGGGCTTAAGAAGTTTAGCTACTTAAAATTTGGCCGAACTTCCCACATGAAAGGTAAAAAGTTATCGGAGAATCGTAAAAAACAAATGGGTGAGATAGCCAGAAAGATGCACAAAGATAATCCAGAAATGTCCAAAAGAATAGTGAAAGCTTTGAAAAAGGGATTCAATCCAGAAAAGCATGGAAAATTAATTAGTCACAATTGGGAGATCGGAAAGTATTCACACATGCCCCCCAAATCTAAAGAAACAAGAGAAAAGTTGAGTAAGGTGTTTTTGGGTAAGGGAAACCCAAATTATAGGCACGGGCGGGATATCGGGAGAAGTAAATCTAAGATTATAAATAATCATAAGGTTATCAGAATAGAAATTGGTGGTGTAGAGGATGTTTATGATTTAGAGATACCCGTTACCCACAATTTTGCACTTAGTGCGGGTGTTTTTGTTCATAATTCGAAAGATGTTTGCGACGTGGTTTGCGGCATTATTAGGGCCATTGCCACGGGATTGGCAAAGGCCACCGACAGCTTTAATTTTGTTTTTGGAGGACCAGAGTTGTTTGGAGATTTAAGCCCCGAAGGTTCTTTTTCTAACCTTCCAAGGCTACCAGACGAGGCGGTCCCAGGTTCTGGTGGCTTTATGGAAAATCCCTGGGGTTTATAAGGCTAAAATAGTTAAATTTTAGCTATTTTATAGCCTATTTAAAGGAATCAACATGCCTCCAAGGTTCGACGTTGGCAAACCAGTCACGACAAAGTCTATAAAATCTATTGCTGAGGCCGTAATTCCACAGTATATCCGCAGTGCTCAAGAACAAGATCATATACTTGAAAATGTTAGCGCCCTTCCAGAAGTAATCTCAGAACAGTCCATGCTTCTTGCAATGAACCAAGACATTCAAAAGTCCCTGATGACCCAGAAAAACCCATCTAACATAGAATCCATGGAACCCAAGAGCCTGCTCATAAATACATTTGGAGTCGTGGACTCAATTTCGGCCAAACAAAGTTATTCTGGAATCTCATACGAGACACTTCGGAACATGCTTAGTCAATGCCAACCACTTGCGGCGATTGTTAACACACGTCTAAATCAGTTGTCAGCTTTTGCCAGAGTTCCCAGAAGCCGATATGGTATGGGCTTTCGTGTAGAAAAAATAGGCTCTAATGGTAAGATGTCAGCCTTTGATCAGAATCGTGCTAAAAAATTAGAACAGTTTTTTCTAAACTGCGGTGAAGGAACCGCAGCCAATAAACGAGATTATTTTGAACAATTCATAAGAAAATTGGGAAGAGACAGATACACGTTTGATCAGGTTAATTTTGAGCGTGTACAAACAAGAGGAGGGGCGCTGCATGAAATAGTGGCTGTTGATGCTGCGTCCATACGTATTGCCTTAAGAAAGTATTTAGTCGACGCAGATGGGTCGAGAGATATAACAGATTCAGAGATTGCGGCGGATCGAGGACCATTCGGAAGAAATAATCGACGTATTAATGTGCCTTTAGAGGAAAAAGCGTTTTTACAAGTTTTAAACGGTCAAATGGTTACAACATATTCGGAAGAGGAGATGGCATTTTGTGTAAATTGGCCTCGTACTGATCTTCGGTCTTATGGGTATGGTTATTCCGAAGTAGAGCAGCTTATCGAAACTGTCACTGCTATTCTTTATGCTTCTGAGTACAACAGACGGTTCTTCTCAAGCGGCTCAAGCCCCAAAGGTGTTTTGAACGTCAAGGGTAATATGAGCATGAATAGCCTGGATACCTTCAAGAAAGGTTGGCTTGCTCAACTTACTGGGCTTAGTGGTTCGTGGAGGACCCCTATTGTAGCTGCCGAGAATGGTCTTGAATTTATTAACATGCAGCAAACCAATCGTGAAATGGAATTTTCAAAGTACATGGACTTCCTTATCAAGATAGCCTGTGCCGTATTCCAGATCGCCCCAGAAGAAATTAACTTCTCCTCACAATCCGGCGCTTCTGGTAGTGGGGCTGTGTTTGAGTCAAAGGGAGAATTGAAACTTAAATCTTCCAGAGACAAAGGTTTAGTACCTCTCTTAACTTATTTTGAAAACATGATGAATCGTCAGGTCATGCGTTATTTGTCCGACGAATTCGAGCTGGTTTTCTGTGGACTCGATGGATTGACTGAAGCAGATAATTTAGAAATAGATGAGAAGCGTCTTAAGACTTCTCATACTATTAATGAAGTTAGAGAAGCAAATGGTCTCGAACCCCTTAAGAAGTATGGTGACATTATCGAGAACCCACAGTTTATGTCCGCTTATGTGGCAGATATGAATGCTAAGATTGCGGATAAGGCTGCTGATAAAGCCAATGACTTGGCCCAAGAGCAGGCCGAAACTCAAGCTAAGATGGAAGGTAAGCAGTCTAAGACCCAGATGGATATGACCAAACTTGAAATGCAGCATGAAAAACTTCAGATGGATCACGCCCAAAAGAAGCACCAGATGGATGGTGAAAAGATGGAACGCCAAGCTAACATGCCTAAGAAAAAGATTGTCAAAAAAGCCCTCGACGCCTCTGGAAATCTTATCGATACCGATGAGTTTGAGGAAATTGAGGATAGTGTCTGGGATGATTTTGGCGATCAGATTCAAAAATCGATCCACTCTGGGGAACTTAAGGAGATAATGGAGAGTCTCAAGGAGCAAGTTTAATGCTCAGTATACCAGACACCATTAATATAAAACTTGACACAACTCCGCTTCAGTATCAAAGAGTGTATGGATATGGTGAAAACACTTTTTTCTTTCGCTGCAATCTTGGACATTTAGGAAAATATAATCTACCGGTTTCAACATTTAAAGGATTTGAGGGAACAGTCAAGAAGCGCTTACAATGCACCTATAGGGGCTGTAAGTTCAATGAGTGGGTTTTTCTAGAGGAGTGGGTATATACAGATCAAGAAGCCGAAGAAATTATCGAAGAATATTATTACATCGTTGTTAATAATCAGGATAACGGATTAACAGATAACCGGGGGAATAGGGTTTTAGCAGCACCTATCCCACAAACTTAAGAGGAAAACATGCCAACAGGCGTAGACGTAATTCACTCCACACTGATAAACGACCCAACAGATGTTACCAAACATCAACTGCACT
>PLYI01000025.1 GCA_003151735.1 Candidatus Bathyarchaeota archaeon
CGGCGTTTTTCTGTTAGTTATTGGTATTGTAATTTTCTGGCTTGGCTATTCGGATTTGCAGCAATATGGCGGTTTGTTTGGTCAAATATCGCAGTCTCTTTCCGCGGAGGTTCGAAATAAAGTGGCTCAAGATCAGTTTATGGCAGCTGGCGGGGTCATCGCGGCGATCATCGGCTTGGCCGTAACAGTTTACGGTTTAGCTGCTAATCGAAAAAATTAAAAACCAATTAAACGCTAAGCGAAAAGCACTTTCCGCCTTCCGCATTCGCAACTGTAAATCATTTCTCTGGAATAAGATGGTTCGCCAAAAAGCGTCTTTGGATATCAACTAAATAGTGGGTCACTACAACTTAATTGCTTGTTGGTTTTGTTCGTCAGAAACTCTTATTCGTAAACTTCCCGTAATAAGCATTCAGAATTTCAAAAATTAATCGAATTAGTTAGTCTTAAACATGGAAAAAAATACAATTAGGATTCGGTGAGAATGTTGGAAGGGAACGCCACAACTAAGTCTATACTACTGGTTTTAGGTACACGTGAAGTTGATCTTTTCTTATTTGTAAGAGCAGCCCTTTGTCTGTTCTGCGTATAGCCCCTTTCTCTAAGGCTGAAATCTCCAACATATTTCGTACTCCGCCCTTCTTTACGCCAAGCACAGATTCAGCTACGTCCTTTTCCAATTCGACTTCAAGATTAGTTACTCTCCAATCGTCCAGATCTATTTCCAATTCTTTAACTTTGCCGATTTTCTCGTCTACCGCCCACAAATCCTTATCCAAAATCTCTTTACTTTTCGCGCGCGCGCCGTCCATCAACTATCCCTGCTTATTTCAACTATCCTACTCGCTTCAGCTTGATAAGGTTATTGTCGAAAGTTGGATTTACCAGAGACTATTAAAGAAAAACTCATCAAGCGAAAATGACTCTTAGAATCTTCAAAACATCAAGCATCAACCGATTTTTCACAGAAAAACCCTTAACTTTTGTCAATGACAGTTTTATTTCACGAAAGTTAACATGGAGAAAAAACACCGAGAAAAACATCCCACATCAACTTAACAGAACCAAAAATTAATTAAACTTATAAGTTCATCACTCAAAAGGCGAAAGATTAAGGAATTTGTTGATGTGGAAGAAGAAACAGCGTCAATTCTTGATAAATGTCTTGGCGTTGGAAATATGAAAGGTGACTTGCAACCATTTAATTTTGAAGAGTTCTTTAAACAGATAAATTTGGAACCGAACTTTGATTTTTTTGCAAAAACTCAGCATCAGCATAAAAAGGAAGGTCGCTACGATATTATCCGGTTTAATGAGTATTTTTGCCCTGAATCGATGGAACTACCAAACCAAGCAGCAGACCATAAAACCAAGGATTATGATCTAACTATATTGAATCCCTGTAATAAAAATAAAATATATTATAGAGAACGCTCGTTGATTCCAAAAAACTGTTTAACTCGGCAAAAGGATGAAGATAAATGGCAAATCGTATCAGGTAACAAACAATGTTACAAGGCATTAGCAGATTCGATGTTGATGTTTGCACGTCGCAGGGGTCTTTTTTCGCCAGATTTCGGTTGTAGGCTTTTCAATATTTTTCTTCCTCCGGCATATCTTTGTGATAAGAGCAATAAAAGCGAAGCGTACTTAGTTATCCCAGTATTGACTTTAGTTAGAATACCTAATTGTTCCACATTCAGAAGGACTATTACTTTAAGCTTATTGGTTTTCCCAGAACGGATAGAGGAGCAAGATAACTTTGAATCAGCCAAACTTCATCCTGTTGAATTAAACAAGCTCAAAAGTCTTGTTGTTTCCTTGGCTGACACGCACGATCGCTGGATAAAAAATTCGGTCTTGTTTTCAGTTAAGGGTCCTATTACAGAATGGAGCAAGTTTCAAGACTCAATGGATGAGTTAAATTCTGAAGTTACCTTTAGTAGGTTCCGTAAGATTATCTTTATTGAAACTGTCAAAATGCTTTTTCCAAATCTTCTATCAAAAAAGACAGAAGATTTGCAAAGCCGCGTATTCAATTCATTATCACGATCTAACGTTTCATGCGGTCAATTCCTAATTAATACACCTGAAAGTTTTTGTCCCAAAACGGATGACCTTTTTCAAGACCTGAGTAGAAAAAACAAGAACAACCACTTTGTGCTAAATCAAGTATACAACCTTGTAACTCTCGCATACCCATCCAGCGTAACCCCAAGGGAAATTGATCTTAGTGAACTTGCTTTGCCTGCGGAAAAAGTTATGGTCGAACAAAATCACCTCAGCATTTTCGAACCTAGCGGATCCTGGTTTGTTGCTTTTTCACCAGACAAACACGAAAACTTTCCAAATGTTTCAATCAAGAATGGAATTTTTTGGGACATATACATAATTATTGGGCTCTCTTTGGTCAAAGAAATGATTTCCGCTTATTACCATGAAATCGAGTCAAAAGGCTCGTTAGAATCGATGTTAAAAGTTTCAAATGAGTTTGTAAAAGACTTCGAAGAGATTTATGCTATCGATTTTATTAATCCCATTCACAAAAAAATGTACGAGACCGCAAAACACCTTGCAGGCCTTGACACTGACTACGCCTATCTTAAAGAGAAAATCAATTCATTAAGGGAAGAGCTTACAGTTAAGTCTGCAAACTTGATGAGCAAGCTAGTTGCCTTTTTAGCCGTGGTCAGCATTATGACTGCAATTTATACCGCTACAGTTACGATACATTCGCTGGAATTGACGTACTTTCTAGCATTTATTACTGCTCTGATCATATCTGCCATAGCGATATTTGCTTTATGGATGTACCGTCCCAAACTAAAAAGACCACATCGATTGATATAAGAGACTAAAAATAAGACTTATTTGTTTTTTCTGCTTACGCGCGCGCCAGTTCGTTGCTAAATTGGTCTAAAATGGTTTTTATCCTTCTTTTGCCGTTATAGGTTAAACATGGATTCCTTTGATGAGAGAATCTTAACCTCACTGAAAAATAGCGATACTAAAAGCATATACAAAGACGATGACGAAGAATGGTAAAACTAACATTTTACGGCGGAGTAAACGAGATTGACGGCAACAAAATTCTCCTTGAAGACAAGGGAACCAAGATATTTCTAGACTTCGGGCAGTCTTTTACTTTTGGCACAGAATTCTTCACAAGCTGGCTTCAGCCACGCGGCCTCAACGGCTTGGGCGATTACTTCGAGTTTAACTTGTTGCCAAAGCTAAGCGGTTTGTATTCTAAGGAAATGCTGGCTTCGACAAACCTTACTTATGCGGAACCTGAAATTGACTGCGTGTTTCTTTCGCATGCCCATTTTGACCACATAACGCATATCCAGTTTTTAGACCCCGAGATTCCAGTTTGCATGGGTGTCGGCACCAAACTGTTCATGGAATCTATGGAAGAAACAGGATTTTTTGCAGACTACGGCCAACATACCTGCAACAAGTTCAGGACAGGGCACAAGATCAAAATTGGCGATTTGACTGTTGAGCCGATTGCGGTCGACCACTCGATTCCAGCAGCCTACGGCTTTATTATTCACACTTCCGAAGGCAATGTCGTCTATACCGGCGACCTGAGGCGTCACGGACCAAGGAAAGACTTGACTGAAAACTTCATCCAAAAAGCCACAGAAGCTGAGCCTGCGGCGCTGATATGCGAAGGAACAAGAATGGCGGAACACGAGACTCACCAGAACTATTCTGAGCCGCAAGTCAAGGCGATCAGTGATAAAACTGTCAAGGCAACCGACAAGGCAGTTTTTACTATGCATGCCAGCCGAGATATTGACCGATTCAAGACCTTTTACGAGGTTGCAAAAAATAACAATCGAAAGATGGTGATAACGCCTAAGACAGCCTATCTCCTGACAAAGCTTTTAGATGATGAACATCTGCCAGTTCCTGACCCGCTCAAGGATGATTGCCTTAAAGTTTATTACAAAAAGAAGAAGTCAGGTAGATACGATGAAAAAGATTACTTCTTATGGGAGCGCAAGTTCATGGACAAGATGGTTGACTGCTCATATGTTCGCAAGAACCAGCGCAAGCTTATAATGGATTTAGATTTCTTCCAATTTGGCGAACTAATCGACATAAAGCCTGAGCCCGGCAGTGAATTCATCCACAGCATGAGCGAGCCATTTTCGGAAGAGGACATCGAAGACCAAGTCATGCACAACTGGCTAGACCACTTCAAGCTACATTTCCATCAAGTGCATGCATCAGGGCATATGAGCAAAGAGCAGTTAGTCGAAATGGTGAAAGAAATTCAGCCAAAGAAGGCCTTCGCGGTTCATACGGAAAACCAGGGACTATTCAAGACCTATTGCTTCAATATGCAAATTATAGAGGCAGAAAAAGAATACCCTATATAGAATTCCAGAAAGGGTTAATTTTTCAATTTTACGAGATAGAAAGCAGTATATAGAAAGTCAACTAAAACTGGCTATTATGACCAAAATACTTGGCTATGGCGAAGATGCCCTAACTCTTTGGCTTTTGAAGAATCAGCCGACCGAAATTCTCAAGCAGTTCAATGACAAAACCGAACCTTCCGATTGTCTCGTTTTCTATCGACCGAGTTTTGGCAGAAGCGGAGGTCAAGGTAGCGCTGAGTTCGGAGAATTTGACGCCATTTTGGCATCCAAAGAAAATGTGTATCTCATTGAAAGCAAATGGGACAATCACAGACCGAACAATCACACCGATTTAATTCTTAGGCCAGAACAGATCGGAAGGCACGAGATATTCAAATGGTACTTGAGTAACCGGAATAGCGAGAAAGAATTTATTGAAGGAAAGAAGATAGCGCCCGCAAACAGTCTGCTAGCAATGAACCTCCAAAATGTCTTAAGCCAGATACGCCAGTGTTGCCTCAACTCTGCAAAGCCGGATCATGTCAAGAATGTATTGCTTTACTTCCATGGCCCTAAGTCAAGTCCGCCCCAAAATATCTCGGAAAGCTTCACGCTTGTGCCCATAGAATATGAGGGCAAATATGTTAACCTCTGAAAAGTTGAAAAATCGGTGTTTCCAGCAGGATAGCGTTTGAGTATGGCAAATGAAGGAATTGCCGCGTGAGAGGGTGAGAATTGCTCGAATTCTTCGATTAAGTTGCGGCAGAGCTGGCTTTGGGCTATGAAATGACTTGCAAGGTAAAGTTACCAGACACCGATTAAAAAGTGTCACCTCAACACGCATATTATAAATCGAGAATCGAGCTAAAGCTTATATTTTCAGTCACCACTTGATTACTTTAAGAATTAAGCTTTAAGGGAGAACAAAAAATGCGTTCAAAAAGATACTTAGCGATAATAGTTGCGATTGCCCTTCTGGCTTCAGTTTTTGCTCCATTGGTTGCGGTTTCAGGCGCCGAATTAGCGTTGGCTCCAAGAATACATATCGACCAAAGTACAAGCTCAAACTGGGGCGGCTATGCAGTTCAATCAACAAGCGGCTCAGTAACCAGCGTCAAAGGCTCATGGGTTGTTCCTTCGGTAACTGGCGCAAAGAGGACAACAGCTTACTCTTCTTTTTGGGTAGGCATAGACGGATACATCTCAAACACTGTTGAACAAATAGGAACGGACTCAGACATTCAAAACGGAAGAGCAACATACTACGCATGGTTTGAATTCTACCCCAACCCAGCGTACCAACTGCTTCGATTCCCCGTTAGGCCAGGCGACGTCATTTCAGCAAGCGTTACTTATTCAAGCGGGACTTTCACAGCTTCCATAACTGATCAAAGCACCAAGAAAACCTTCACCACTTCCTCAACAATGCCCTCTGCATCCAGAAGCAGTGCTGAATGGATTGCAGAAGCACCCTCATCCAACCAAGGCATCCTGCCGCTTGCAAACTTTGGAACCGTCACATTCAGTAGCTGCACAGCAAACGTTGGAAATGGGCCACAATCGATCCTAAGTTTCGGACCACTGGCAACATCAACAACAGGAACAGGCTATGACCCAATCACAATTATTCAGCCCGCTGCAACTGCAACACCAACAGCGCTGACCGGAACAGGCGACTACTTCTCAGTTCAATGGGCACCATAGACAAAAACCTCTTTTTCTTTTTTTGTTTAGCCTTTGAACTATCAGGCATTCTGTGAAAACTGAGAGAGCACTTTACACTCATAAAATATGAAAGACAAACAATTGAAGCTAAAGGCGAGCTTCCATGAAATGTTTAAAGATCGATGACAAATGGCTGAAGCTGATTTTGGGTGGAAAGAAGACTTGGGAAATTAGGCGCACCCGGACAAATTTCAGAGGGCGGATAGCGCTCGGAAACACTAAGTCAAAGAATTATGATGGATACGCAACCATAAAAGATTGCATCGAGTTCAGCGTTAATGACCTGAAGAAGTTCGGCGATAAGCATCAGGCTACCCAGTTTATCGATGGATACGCTGGCGAAAAAGAGACATTGTTCGCTTGGGTATTGTCAGACATTATCCCCGAGCTGAAGCCAAAGCCTTGCTCTTATTCGCCCGGCTCTTGGTGTCAGACCTAATCTTTAATCACGCCTTTTCAAAAAATCCTCAATCTTTCAACTTTTCAATCGAGCTATTCATTTTAGCACATTTAGCTTAACATTTTGCTGAAGAGTTGCCCTTCCCTGAATTTGATAAATGGAACTCTCACTTGAGTTCTTATCGAAATCTTACCTCTGTGGAATTCGGGAATGCCGCTTTTAGTCAATAAGAACATACTTGTAAACGACCTCGCACATGACCACGGGCTTAAACAGAGGCATCGTTTTCTTGGCTGTACGCTAAGTATACTTTGCACCCAAGAGTCCTGCTAAAGCAATCATGGATACACCGGCGATCTCAAGAAAAGCCCAATTAGGATTTTGTGGAATTAAGACAAACGTTGTTGTGGTTATAATGCCTCCTCCCAGCCCAGACAGCGCTAAACTGCTTGCTTTTGTGAGAGCTATTTTGTTGCCGCTCCCTTTGACTCTTATCCGCAGGTCAATCAAGGGAGCATCGAATGGCGTAGTTGTACTTTGGAAGTGAATAGTACAAATAGTGTCTTCATAAGGCTCTTCTGTTCTAAAAATCAACGTGTCTGATCCATATTTGCTTATAGTAAATTGACTAGAAGTAACGGTTTTTATGATGTCACTTGAACTTTCAAAGCTAATTTTACGGGAATCAGGATTATCTCTAGGAAATTTATCGTAATTTGGCAGGAAATAGTCGACCTGAATTGAAAACCTTTTGCCGCTATCAATTTCATAAATAATTGCTGGCCCTAACGCGTCCGGATCTATTGAAGGACTGACATTATTAACTCTAATTCTATAGAATAAGCTTTTTTCAAATTTGGGAAAGCGGAGTTTACTAATTGTTTCCCGCCAAGTTGAAAAGTCATCACTTGCTTGAAGTTGAGATAACTCGGTGAGCTCTTCAGCCACTAAGACATATTTGTTTAGCGGTGCGCCAGCTAACGTGCTACTGCCGAAAAGTGATTCAAGCTGGCGCCGTAAATTCACTTTCACACCAACAGGTGGCACAAAAGCACCCAACTCAAAAGAAAGGGCTGCGACATTGCCTTCAACCTTAGCTTCTTTTAATTTTAATTTCCTTAAGGGAACGATCTCCTTCTCAGCCGAATCAAGATCAACATATAAAAGGAGAGCATCCTGATCTTTGTAGAATTCGGAACGTACTCGCATATGTTGCCACAGATCATTTTGAACCCAGTTTGTGTCGTACTCAAGCGTATAAATGCTGCCAGTTGGCAAGGCAATTATATCTAATAACTCGCGATGATAGTCTTCCCGGTATGAAGATTTTATAACATATAAAAGCTGTTTTTGAGGGTTATAGTCCTGCGAAGGTACAAAATTCTTAGAGCTTTTCACCATTTTTTCGTCAATTAAGCTAATCATATGTCTAGGGATAACTGCATACCCGATATTGTAGTGCTTTTTCAGTAATGTATTCCAAATCCTCAAATTCGTGTATTTCGAGTGTAAATTAAACTCTCTATTGGGCTGTTCCTTTAGCCTTATACAAATATCAGGGTATTCAAGATCATATTGGACAAGGGCAAAACGCAAAGGAAGATTTCTGTTTAACATGTAAAGTTTTTGAAATAGTATCCCAAGATTTTCAGGTGCTGAAACGTTAGAACCAAATGTTGGGTAAATATCAAATTTATGCGACAGAAGAATACTTAATCCCTCTATAAGTTGGTTTATATGGATATTCTTCTTCCCAGTGATATCCTGAATTTCCTTATTGCTTAATCCATGCAGGCAAGGATGCACCGCAAAGTTACTGTGTTTTGATAATTCCTCTAACACTTTGAGAGAAACACCATCTCTTTTGATGCTAACACTTTCAGCAAAACTCTCGCCTTTTTCTCTTATAAATGGGTAAAGGTCGGTTTCAGTCCAAACGAAAATTTCTTCATGTAACCCTCGTTTTTTCAGTTCGTCCAAACAATCAAGGATTAGCTCGGGTACCAAAAAAGGCTCTCCCCCTGTTATCCGTAGGACGTTAGACTTAACGGAAGCGGTCTTATCATATTTTCGCTGCTCCAGAAAGGCATCAACTATTTCTGCTGCAGTATGCCACTCTGCGTTCTCAACCAGATGGAGCTTCTTATTGTTATAACAATGCCAGCAGTCATAGGGGCACTTAGGAACATGAATTGAAATCATCATATTGTATGAGTCTAAATCGCCACCCATTCTGTACTGAATTATACTGGGATAGTCTAGTAAAGAGTCAATATAGTAATCGAAGCCCGATTCAACATTTGTTTTTCTATGGCGCTCTTCCTTAATTGCCTGAAATCGCCGAAGGAATGGAAACACCATTTTTTCACTCTCTGCAGATGTCCCAGCAAAGGAGCTGACCACTTTATACTCTCTTAATCCTTCATTTTCACACAGTATTTCGGCGCGCAGCTTCTCTATCTCTTCTTTAATTGGCATCCTTTAACCCCTTTTCTAACCCGTACCTTTTAATACGTTGGGTTAAGCTCTATTTAGCGATTTCTTTGCTATCCATCGCATGAAATCAGGCGCCAAACTACGTATAACTAATAAGCTGTTCTTTACAAGACAGTCGTTGACCGCCCATCGTTCTGGAATGCATAATGGATTTTTTAACAGGAGCGTCTGTAAGGATAGAAAGAAACATCGTCCCCTATTCCTATATGTCAGTAGTCGCAAACTGTTTTTCATTTCATTTGATTTCCAGTATGCTTTTCTAGCAGAAAAAGCCTAAATTAAGCAGTTGGTAATTCCTAGTAGGGACCATTGTGTCGAGTTGCGGTAGTTGCACTGATAGCGAACATTTTGCGTCAACAATTACTAGATGCAGTTTATGCGGAGAATTATTCTGCGCTTCCCATGAACAACCAAAAAATCATCGATGCCGGGAGTTAATAAAAGAAACAGAGACAAACTTGGATATTCTTGTAAGAGATCTGTCCAAAAGAGACGAGAAACATGTCTGGGAAACAGAAATGTTTCGAGCAAGAAGGTTGATGAGACAACGAGGACGGAGCCATAGTTCGACAACAGAGACAGAAAATTGTCTGAGACTGCAAATGAGTTACCTTTGGTTATTTGAAGGGGAATATACCGCAGGAATTATTGACACCCTCTGTAGTTTACTAACAGCCAATGGGAAGAGATTGTATAACTATAGGGGCAGAGCAGCACAGACTATGACTGATATTGGCGATGTAGCCCTTTGCGACAAATTTTATTTTTTAGAGAATAATGGATTCAGTGGAATAACCCGACTTGATTTTAAGTTTATCAGAGACTGCATCGCTCATCAGAATGTGCTCACCCTGGATGATAATAGGATTCTTGTTCCTAGGAATAGGCAGAAAGTAAAGATGAGAAACAAGGCTTGCGATAAAGATGAAATAAACATAGAGATTAAGCTAAGAGAACTTCAGGAATTTATCGATGAAATGGATGGTAAACTTGCAGATCTTATTAAAAAATACTCTCCAGAAGTAAGAGTTTAGCCGAACAATGTGCCTTTAGCGCCAAAAATGAGGTTCTTGGGTGAAATCTCTTGAAGGGCGCAGGATCAAATCCCTTAGGCGCCATTTATATTAAAAGAAAAAAAATAGAAGTAATTGTACCTAAGCCGAGGGTTTACTTTTTCTTTGCTGGTTTCTTTTCTTCTTTCTTAACTGGTTTCTTGGCCACTAAAATAGCCTCAGGATTTAATGTATGTGTCTATTTGTATTTATAATTTGCTAAAACAAGGAGGAAAAAGATAACAAAGCTTAATATTGACTTAAAAAGAAAGAGAGGCTGCGGAGAAAGCCGATATGAACGAATTAGAAATAGCTGTGGCTCCAATGCATAGATTATGTAAGAAAGCTGGAGCGGACAGGGTGAGTGAAGCAGCAGCGAAGGAACTATCAAGAGTTCTCGATGAGATTGGCGTTAAGATTGCTAAAGAAGCACTTGATTATGCTATACACTCCGGAAGAAAAACCATTAAAGCGAAAGATATTGAAATCGCTACTAGAAAAGTGATGGGAAAATAGTAATCTAATAACTCAAGCGCGCCTTTTCTTCTTTTTGAATGGGTAATAGTGTTTAGTCAGCTATGTTTTTGTTGGTCGCTCTGAAAACCTGCGTCCGCAGTCACGGCAGAGGTAGCGCTGAATTTTTCCTTGCCGCATTCCATCTCTGCAGTTTCTTTGGCTGCCGCAGTCTGGGCAGGTTACAGGCTTTCTTGCTGGGTCACCGCTGAGAATGTTCTTGGGGATGATTTTGCCGCAGTGAGGGCAATTAATGACTTTATGTTCCAATTAACATTCCACCTTTTGACTTCTCGCCAATATACCGCGTTCAAGGAAAAAAGAGAATTGGTTGTGGGAGAAATCGCCATTTTGGCCGAAAATACACCACCCCGGCCGCTTCTATGGACTTTTTCTGCACCTCGGCCGTTTTTGCCGAGTTTTATGCTTGGCTTCGTTACAGACATAGCAAACACCTTATTTTCGTTTGCGGAAGATTTTGCCGCCATCGTTGTATTCTCCAGTGATAAATTCAAAGCCTACCTCGATTAGCTTGCATGATTCCACTGCATTTTGGGCTATGCGGGTTATGAATTGGTCGTTTGGCAGATTTTTGAACAGGCTTTTCTCTAGCTGAATGTATAGATGTGTGTTTTCAAGGTCTTTGTGTCCGAGAAACTCTGCGACTATTAGTATGTCGGGTTTGTAGTGATAGAGCATCGTTGCTTTCCAATGCCTAAGCGTGTGGAAGTGGATTTCGTTTAAGCGTGGATTTCCAAGTTTGAAGGCTAAGCGTTTTCTGATTCGGCAGAGTTGGTTTTTTAACATGTTTTCTGTGGTTTTGCCAAAGAGCATTTCGCTTTGGCGGGGTCACGGGGGTCACGGTAGTCACGACATTTTCTGTAAGAGCTTACTGTCGATATTGAAGGGATATAAAGAAGTCTTTTACGGCTAAAATACCGTGGATTCCATCGTTAATTTTTCTATCACCTTTTACGATGCTTTAGCCGACGACAAAAGCGCTAAGCAGGCTTTGGGCGATAAAACTCTGCAAGTAATGGCTAGTTGGGAACTAAGCAAAATTTTGTTTAGTTCTGTTGAGTTATTCACCTTTCTTAAAATTGCTCCAAAGAATAACAAAAAATCAATTGTTAGCCATAAACAAGGGGCAGTTCAGACGTTTTTTGAGAGCTATCTTGTAAGTATTGCATAGAAACTGTTAATCGATTTCTGCTTAAGCTGCTTCTTAAACCGTCGTTTATTCTTGTGTTACCTTTCCCTTTGCTTACCTGCCCAAACCGGACTATTTTCCAGTTCTTGGTAATCCCCCGTATAATTTGGGGGTTACTGGTTAGGATATAGAAGGCATTTTTGTTTGAGAAGTGTAGAGTTTAGCTATGAAGTTTAAGAGCCGTTTACCAACGCCTGCCCTGATAATCAGGGAAGACAACCAATCGGCTTATGCGATAATATTTTGCTTCTAAGATAATTGTGGAAGGAAAAAAAACTTATTCACCCTTTGTATTTTTGTGTTCTCTTAGTTCATCAATTATGTTATTGAACTGCTCTAACGCTGATTCCAAGTTCTCTGCTATTTCAGTAACTAAAATATCGGGCGATGGTAGGTTTTCTGTATCTTCAAGGCTTTCTTCTTTTAACCACAATATATCCAAGTTTGCTTTGAAGGCCAAAGTGTTTGTTTTGTTGGTTGTTGTAG
>PLYI01000081.1 GCA_003151735.1 Candidatus Bathyarchaeota archaeon
TGGGGTTACGTTGCTGCTGTTGTCTTTTAGGACTGTTGCTAATGTGGCGACTTTTTCCCTTAACATTTCGGCAGCTTTAGAAGCATTGTTTTCTTGATAATATGCTAAAGACACACTTAGGAAAACCATTGTGTAGATTACTATCACACTTGGGTAAGATTGAAGAACTGCAGAGACCCCACCTGCAATCATCAGTATTATTACCAGTGGGCTTTTGAAGCGTGAAAGAAAATTGAAGATGGCTGCCCGTTTCTTCTTTTTGGCAAATTCGTTTCGACCATAAATTTCGAGGCGTTTTTCCGCTTCTTGAGAACTAAGTCCAGTTTGAGAAGTGTTTAACCGAGAAAGAAGCTCGTTTGTTGGAAGGCTAAGAACCTCTTCGGCACTGAGCACTGGTTGAGCTGTTTGTTCATGATTCGGTTTTGCTTCCGTTGATTTGAATCCGCCTCAACTTGGTTCCGATAAATTGAAATTACAACGCTTATAGGTTTTTTGCAGAATTCGAGAAGTTTGAAGCTTGCAGAGGCAAAAACATCTGTTTAATAGACACGGTGTGAGAAAGGTTTTAGGGATTTTATGAGCAACGAAGAAATGAAGGGAAAAGCCAACCAAACAAAAAACAAGGATCCTAAAGAAAAAGACAAGACTGCTATAAGCGAAAGAGAGCGATACAAAGGCAAGTTGAACAAGGCAGAAAACAAAGCTCAAGAAACTATTATTAAAGCAAGAAGTAAAAACCAAGGGCACGAAGCCGTTTCTGACCAGAAGTCGCATGAATATCACTAAACACAATATTCATTGAACCGTTTATGCTACTTAACGTTTACAATACTAAGCTCCCAATCAATTTTTATTCTTCTTCAGTTTTTCCCCATGCTTCCTTGACAAAGCTTGTGAGTGCCCAATGCCAGCCTCGCTTCTCTGCAATATTTTCTCCGAATTCTTTTTTCAAATGTTTGTTCATTCTAATGATCCTTCGACTTATCTGATGACGAGTGACTTTAAACTGCTCAAGCCTCGCCTGCAAATCTTTAGGTAACAATCCCGGACTACCTGCTTCATAGAGAAAACGCAGAATCTCCCGGTCAACCTCATCAATGCAAGCTACATGCTCTATTAATGAATGCTCAAAATTGAAAGAACCCTTCAAGCCAGCAAAGATGGTGCGCAGCATAAGCTTAACCTCTCCAACCTCAGCCAAGGTCTGCTTGAGGAGCTGCTGGTTATACTTTAACCGCCCAATCTTATCACTCTGGGTACGCTTCTTTTTCTGGGTCTGAACAGGTTTTTCGATGTCTTCCATCTCAAAATGCACACTCCAAGAATTCTTCTCCATCAACGATTGGCAAAATTAGCAGTGGGTAATCAGGACCAACCAACCTCAGAAAATTGACTTGTGAAAAGCACGGACTTTTCCCATGCCCTGAGCTTAATGCTGTAATGGCTTCTGAACGGGTTTTCGCTGCCATTACTGCGATTATAAGTTTGGGGTTTTCTATTGCCATCCTAAGACACATAACCGTTTCCTCCGTCCACTGAACCTTTAGCAACGTCTTGGGTGCCCTCAGAACTTACAAGTTTACCCAAAATATCGGCGACTCTTCCTAAGTCGCAACCCATCTTCTCCAGCTTAGCAAGGCTGCCTGAAATCCTCTCTAAATCGCAAAGTACATTGTCGAATTGCCCTTCAAGTTTCTTTATGCGCTCTGGCATTAGCAAGTATTCGACTGCAGCGTCGCGCCCAAGGTGATCAAGCTCGCCCTCATCTTCTCCTGGACTATCATCGATTACTCGTTTGGGCGTGCTCACTGTAAAGTAGCGGTTAAGTAGATTTGCAACTGGATCATCGACGCCTAACTCGTGACGTTTGTTAATCTTGCCATCTCCTAATACGCAGCCGTACTTGCTCATCAAACCCTTAGCGACTCGGTCAGCCATGTTCTTAGCAGATGTCACTAACTCCCCGGGACTACGACCATACAGAGTTTCGACATGCACTATCCAAGATGTTGTTGTATGCCTAACTTTAACGCCCTGCTCTAAACCTAAAAGTGCAGTCCAATTCTGCATCTCAATTCGTTTAAAATCGCCCGATGGATAGACTCCCTCTCGTAAAACTGGGAACTTGAAAAAGCATCGATGAAGGCGAAAGACGCCGCTGCTGAAAAGTACTCCTTCACATGATATGAGAAAGTTTTGACCTCGCTCAGTTAGCTCATAGTCTACAAAGTTGCTGCGCTTTATTCGGCGGATTAAGCCTGCTTTTTCCAGCTTTTTTACGTAGTAATCGACGTGTTGTTTGCTCCATCCACGGGCGCGCCCTATCTTGGCTGTATACATTTTGACCTCAATGCCCTTGAGGATGGGAATGACCCGGGAGCGAACTGTAGAGAAGTCAAATTTGACTTTAGACTTTGGAAGCGAAATATTTTGACTTCTATCGATAGCTTCTTTGTCCAAAAATTTAGCACCTGTTCCTTCTTGAAAATTTATCGCAAGCAGGTGAAGATGCAAGTTGGTTAAGCGATTTCTTTCCCGTTAATGAGGGCTCGGAGCATCGTCCACACCAAAAAGCACAATCATTGCAAATGAGAACTTTAAGTTCTACAATGGCTTTGCCTTGAAAACTGCAAGCAGCAAATTCCATTTAGGGTGCCTCCGCTTCGACCTGAAGCAAAGCCCTTTTAGTAATTTCTTCAAGCTCATGAAAATCAGCATCAAAATTAAGGGCTAAACCAGCAAGAAAAATCCGCATCATAATTGCAGCAGCTTCAATTTCCTTCTGATTCAACTAAAAAACCTCTTAGCTGCTGAAGAAAAAAAGAAAGGAGAAAAAGGGAAAAAGAGACCGCAGAGAAGTGAGAATGGAGATATCGCCAGTCGAGTGCTATACCATGCTAGACGACGGCCCCATGACCATGTTTTTGGTTGGATTACGTCCTTTTGGAGATGTGCAACATTATTTAAGTTTTCTGAAAAGGCTAACGCCCTCCTTATCTGTCAAAACGTAATCGAAGCCTGCCTCGATTAGCTGCATTGCTTCCTGACGCGTGTGAGCATCTTTGCAAATAAACTCTCTACTGCCACCGTACATTTCAGGGTGATTTATGACCAAGCAACAAAGTCCTATGGCGCATCCTATCTTTTCGCTATTTGTTAGAAGAAGAAAAAATCGATTTTCCAAAAAACGGGTTTTTTCTTCTTTCAATCATAACACATCTGAGAAAAACAACAACAGCTTAATCCTACAAAAAATGTGTTGTTGCTTTACCAGTCAAGACAAATCCCTTAAGCAGCTAAATTCTCTGCGTGAAGTAATAAAAACATTATTCAAACCAAAGTCAAGCAGCTAGGTGTATGTTAGCATAGAAAAGGCTGAAAAAGTCGAAAAAAGGCTTAAATTCCATTTCCAATAGATTTTGGAAAAGCCTTTGATGCTACTCGATGTAGATTGCTGGTTGATAGGGCATAGCCATTGATGCGCGGTTTTTGGGGTCAAAGCGTGCTTGGTCATCTTCGCGGTAAACAGATACGTCTGCGTTGAAGCGTTCCGCAAAAAACTTGGCTGCGTCAGCCAAAATAGACTGCTCGTCCACTACTTGAATTTTCTGCATGTTAGCTTTCCGCTCACCAGAAACCTTCGTCAAAGCCTTCATCACTCGTGGAACCATGCCTGCGATATCTTTCATGTGCAGCTTCAGATCTTTGTCGGCGGCGAATTCTTTCATTAAATCGCCGATTTTTGCTTCACCAGCCACGGTTTTATCTAAGATTTTAATGTAAACCTGCCATTTCCAGAGAGCAGCAGTGTAGCAGCATATGCGTTTGGGCGTTATCTTTGTGGCTTTTAGGATGTTTGTGGTGTCGGTTATCAAGTCGGTTATTAGGTTTTCTTGCTCTTCAGCTGCAACGTCAATTTTGGCGGCGTCAAAGGTTGGCCATTTAGCAACGCAAATGAAGCCTTCCTCGCCAGTTTGACTCCAAAGTTCCTCGCAGAGAAAAGGCGCGAAAGGGGCAAGCATCTTAAGCCAAACCTTTACGGCTTCACCTAACGCTTTTGCTTCGGTAGTGCCTTTTCGCTGTATGTACCAGCGCAAATCATTCCAAGTTTCAAACAACGCGACTTGCAGGGCAGTTCTGGTTTTCAGCTCCTCAAGGCTTGCTGTAACCTCTTTTATTCGGCATTGAAGCTTACTCTGCAACCACCGCTCCAGCGATGTGTCTTCCTGTTTTTTGGCGCAAGCAACTATTCCGCTTGCAAAACCCATCAAACCCTCAAACTTCGTCTGCAAATCGCTGACGTTTTCAGCTCGCCAATCTGGGTCATCCATGCCCTCAGCACCCAACAATAAACCGCAGCGGGTAGCGTCAGCACCGTATTTTTCGACGGCGCCTTTCATGGTTATGAAGTTGCCTTTGCTCTTGTGCATTCCTTGTCCTTCAACCATGAGCATGCCGTTGACGCTAATTGCTTTTGGCCAATGCTCAGGAGGAAAAAGGGCAGCATGATGGAAGATGCAGAAGGACAGGTGGTTTGGTACAAGTTCTTTAGCAGAGTTGCGCAGGTCAAACGGGTACCAATACAAAAATTCCGTTCGCATCGCCTCAAGCAAATCATCCTTGATTCCGACCGCCTTTGCGAGTTCCGCTGGGCTGCCTTTTCCATAGAAAATGTAATCGAAAACTTCAGGCGTCAACGTTTCAGGCTTGATGCTGTTCTGTTTTATGTGTTTGTTAATGGTGTAGAATGCCATGTAGATTGTGGAGTCGCTGAGGGTTTCAATTATCCAGCCGTTTCCCCAAGGCAGCGGTGTTCCGAAGCCTGTGGTTCTTGCGCAAGCCCACTCGCGAAGCCAATCGATAACCGTGTTGAACCATGGCTTAGCTGAATCAGGATAAATCGTCATCTGAGCGACGGTGGCGTGCGCAAGCGCTTTCCACTGCGGGTCAGAATAGTTTAGGAACCATTGGTCTGAGAGAATCTTTACTAAGCACTGGGTCATGCAGCGGCAAACTACGGGTTCCGACAAATCATACATGCTGTCAGCTACTCCCATCTTCTTGAAATCAACTATCAGAATATCTTTGATTTCCCGCACAGTTTTGCCTGCATAAGGTCCACAGCTCTCTTTTAGAACTCCACTGTGGAACTCTTTTTTGTACAGTTCTTTGGTTGCTTGGTCTGCTTTGGGGTCGTTTTGGTCTTTTATACCCATTTTCTCTACGATTTCGATCGCTGGAAAATCACCGAAGCCCTCAACCTTGATAATTGAGACTGGCTTGATCTGCTTTACAACCTCTGGGTCTATGTCGAACTGCTCAAGAGCCTCTGGTTTTTGCTGCAAATCCCTAAGCGCTAACCAATCGTAAGGTGCATGTGCAGGAACACTGTAAACAACCCCTGTGGCGGTTTTGGGGTCAACAAACCATCCGGGCAAAATTGGAAACTTGGCTTTTGTAACTGGATTCTCGAAGGTTTTGCCGATGAGTTCTTTTCCTTTGAATTCGCGTTTTACTTCGATTTTTCTTTCTTGCTCTTTCAGTTTTTCAGCGGCTTCCTGGCTGATTATCCAGCACTCGCCATTAACAGCGGCTTCCACGTAAGTGACGTCAGGATTAATCCACATGTTTGTTATGCCATAGATTGTTTCTGGGCGGAAAGTGGCGGCTGGCAGGATGGTTCCGTCTGGAAGTTTGTATTTTATGAGTGTGTATTCTTCTGGGGTGACCCCTTCGCCGCTTTGGCGGTCATGGTCACCTGTTGGGCTTTTATCTTTGGGACACCAAACAACTGGATGCGTGCCTCGTGTGACGTAGCCTTTTTCTTTGAGGTTCTTGTACTGCCACTCGATGAACTTCTGGTAAGTTGGCATTACTGTGGTGAATTCGCGTCGCCAATCCACTGAGAAACCTATGCTTTTGACGGCTAAGCGGCCTTCATCAGTGTAGTACTGAGCCATGTAGAGTGGATCTACGAATTTTTTAAGCTCAGCCTCGGGGACGCCATCGACTTCACGTAGGACGCGGATGAATTCTTGGTCGCCTCTAGCGACACGTTGGCTGGCTCCTAGTAGCGGTTGACCCGTCCAGTGCCAAGCCCAAGGCCAAAGCACGTTGAAACCTTGCATACGCTTAAACCGAGCATAAACATCCACTCTCGAAGCCGTGAAAGTGTGCCCAACATGCAATGGACCATTCATGTATGGAAATGGAAAAGTCACCATTACTTTCTGTCTTTTCGGGTCAGGGTCAGCATCGAAAACATGGGTGTTTTCCCATTTGGCTTGCCATTTCTGCTCGAATTGCTTGGTTTGGCTCATGAAACCTTTTGATTAAAGATTTAGCTATTAAGAGTTTTGCTTAAAGTATGCAACCGTAATTTTGTTAGACACCTCAAAGTTTAGAAAAAATAGTAATGTTAGCTCCAAACTGTCTGTTTAAAACCTTATTTTTTTGGCGTCTTTGGATCATTTTTCATTATTTAAACATATCACAAATATTTGGTTAAACACCATTTTATATACCTAAAAAACAAATACCCAAGATAGTGACAAAGGCGAATTAAATGTCTGTAAATTCAAAGCTAAGGAACATGAGAAGAGAGTTTAAACAAAAAGGCGGACCAGCTATGAAGAATGCCAGGAAAAAAATGTTGCAGAAATTCAAAGACAGCAGCCTTTCCTCTCAAGCTTTGAGATATTTTGCCAAAGTTACATTACATAATTCTTTGCCTGTTTTTGAGGCTTTGATAGCTATGTCATGTGAAGCTGTCGGAGGCAGACCTGAAAAAACAACACCATTTGGAGAAGCCATCGTTCTAATAAGTTCAGGCGCTGATTTACATGATGATGTCATTGACCAATCGTTCATAAAAGGGTCAAAACAGACAGTTTTAGGAAAATTTAATCAATCTACAGCAATATTGGCAGGAGACATTTTGCTAGTTAAAGGGATTAAACAATTAACTGATGCATCCGAATTTATTCCTAAGAAACAAGCCAAGGAAATTTTAGAATTGGTTTCCGATGCTGTTATCGAAATTTGTACTGCAGAAGCTTTAGAGATTCAAATGCATAATCGACTCGATTTAACGCCAGACGAGTACCATGAAGTAATTAGGCTAAAAGCGGTTGTTCCTGAACTCGCTATGAAGATTGGTGCAATTATAGGAAATGGAAATTCAAGAGATGTGAAGAGCCTTGGACAATTCGGTAGAACGTATGGTATTAACTCAATAATTATTGAGGAATTCGCCGATCTTTTGGATATCGAAGAGTTGAGAAATAGATTAAAAAATGAATGCCCCCCGTTACCTATTATATATTGTCTTCAAAATCCGGAAATGAAAACTAATCTTGTCCCTTTATTGAGCGTAGATTTAATGGATGAAAATATCCATAAAAAAATTGTTGAAACTGTTCTTAAATCGCCTGAAAGTCATGTTCTTGAAAAAGTTCTAGTTTCAAATGTAACCATTGAACAAAAGCAATTATCGAAGAAGATAAATGAAAAAATGAGAGGAGAACTAATGAATTTATTGCTATGTCCTCTCAACTATTTTGAGAATTAACGCCAGCCAGTTGACCGGATAATTTTTGTGTTTGTTTTCATTATTGTTTCCCCTTTTCTTGTGTATTATTGTTCTACACTTAGACTTTAAAACGTTTTCGGTATTTTTACTTACTAAGAATATTGTTTATTAATTCTCAATGCTTAACTTTAGCTGACTAAACAATAGTCATGGCTAAGCTGATGATTCAACGAATGTCCTTTATCAAAAATAGGACAAATCTCAAGCTATCTACAGCAAATATAATGTGTGTAGCAACCGCTTTCATATGGTATTTGCTAGCCTTCATCACTTTAAGTAATTTGGCTAATAATATAGGCACAAACGGTACTGAAAACATAATCATTTTCGGCGTTAACGCAGGAGCGATAGCCCTTTCCGGATTACTCGGTTCATTCATTATCGATAAATTCAAGAAACGCAGGCTTTTTCTTTATCTCTGGATAATTAGCGGAATAGCATTATCAATATTGCCCCTTGCATTTAATGTTGCAAACATCAACGAACTCTTGATAATTTCTTTGATTTTTGGTCTATACTTTGGATTTGGCATGCCTGCCACGATGGGTTATCATTCAAGTTTCACGAGCATTGAAGGTCGAGCAAAAATAGGCGGCTTAACTTTCTTAGTGATAGGTGTTTCATCAGCAGCTATTAGTTTTATACCATTCGACTCCCTAATTCTGCCATGTTTGATACTTGCATTTGTTCGGTTAATAGGCTTGGGATTTTTCCACTTCATGCCTATAACTCAAGAACCTAACAAAGAAACCAGCAAAGTAAAATATATAGGACTTATACAAAACAGGTCTTTCCTTTTTTATTTTATTCCATGGTTAATGTTTACCCTAATAAATTTCACAACTATTCCAACTCAAAACAACATTCCAGACATAAAAAACAATCCTGACCTCTTCAACGTATTAGAAAATATTGTCATCGCAATAGTGGCCGTTATCGGGGGATTTGTCGCCGACAGATGGGGCCGTAAACGGTTAACAATAATCGGCTTTATTGTACTAGGTATAGGATATGCAGTTCTGGGGCTTTACCCCGGGTTGTTTGGCAGCGTAATTTACACTATTGTAGATGGAGTCGCATGGGGAATTTTCTACGTTATATTTGTTTTTACATTGTGGGGTGACCTTGCTCAAAATCGAAATAGCGATAAAATCTACTTTTTAGGAGTTTTACCCTTTGTTTCATCTTATTTTATAGAACTGATATTTTCTCCAATTCTAGTAGATATACTACCATCAACAATTTTCTCTTTTGCCAGTGTCTTCCTATTTCTCGCTGTTTTGCCTTTGATTTATGCTCCCGAAACTTTACCTGAGAAACTGATGAAAGACCGCGATCTTAAAAGCTACATCGAGAATGCAAAAAAGAAAGCGCAAAAAGAATCTGACAACGTCCATAAAAAAGAAAAACCGAATGCTAACAATAATGATGATGAAAAACCATCAAAGTCCGAAGAAGATAAAGAATATCAAGATGCAGTGAAGCTTGCAGAAAAATACTATTAAGCCACTCTAACGTTGTTTAGCAGTTATGTTCTTTCACGTCATACTTACAAGTGACTGCAACCTGCAATGCAAATACTGCTTTGGCGAGAGCCTCGACGATTTCGACGAAGACTTCGGCGACGACATAGAAGTTGACTACGATTTACCTCGTAAACTAAATTATGATTTGGATTTGCTCAAAGACTTTTGCCGCAAAGACCCAGAATGCGTTTTAACCTTCTATGGCGGTGAACCTTTGCTGGGAATTGATAAGCTCAGGCAAATCATGGATAAAGTTGAGCCTAAACATTTTTTGATTCAAACAAACGGCTTACTTTTAGACAAATTAGAACCCAAATATGTTAACCGCTTCCATACAATTCTTGTTTCGTTAGATGGTCAAGAAGAGTTAACGGATTATTATCGTGGCAAGGGTACTTTTCGCAAAGTTATTGATAACTTGAAATTAATCAGGAAAAACGGTTTTTCTGGTGAACTTATCGCTCGCATGACAATAATGGAGCAAACCGACATCAACAAGCAGGTTCGATGGCTGTTGGATAACGCTGAGTTTTCGTTTTCTTCGATTCATTGGCAGCTCAACGCTGGGTTTTGGGGCAACGATTTCCAGCGGCGGAACTTTGAAGAATGGACAAAAACAAACTATATTCCTGGCGTCCGTGAACTCGCTCGTTTTTGGGTTGATCAGATGAAACAGAAGGGAGTAGTGTTGAAGCTTTATCCGTTGCTGGGAATTGCTGAGTCGCTTTTGCATGAAGAGAAAAATTGCCTTATGCGCTGTGGAGGAGGTTGGATTAACTATGCTATCCAAACGGATGGTTTCATTCTTCCTTGTCCAACAATGTGGGGTATGAAAGAATATTATTTAGGCAACATAAAAGATGCTGATCCACTTAAGTTAAAGAAGTTATTTGTCAACGAAAAACCATGCGTTCAATGTTCCATTCTTGGTGTTTGCGGCGGCAGATGCTTGTATACCAACATAGCTAAGAGGTGGAGTGATGAAGCCTACGGGAAAGTCTGTCATACAGTTGAGCAACTTGTAGAAACTGTCAAGAGTGAAATTCCAAAGATTCAGATGCTGATAAAGAATAAACAAATCAGGCTTGAAGACTTCGACTATTTGAAATACAACGGATGCGAAATTATTCCCTGAGCTTCGGAAAATCCACTGCAGCACTTCATTTTCGGGGTATGAGGGAGCTAGCGTTTGTGACACGGATCGGAACCAACAAGAATTTATATTCTGAAATCAGGCAGTTTACTATGTACTAATTCTGGATGAAAAAAACCGTTGATTGAAAAATCAACTAGAAACATTTGATTAGTGACCACGTAAATTTGAAGGAGGAAAACCAAATTTCTCGTATAAAACAAACAAAAGAAAAAGTAAACTTATGTCCAAAATGTGGAAAAACTCAAACAAAAATAGAAGTGAATCCTAACACTGGACAAGTACTAGTTCTATGCTCAAACAAGGCTTGCCATTCATTGCTTTCTAAAAGCTGGTTCTAGACTTCCAACTCTTCAAACTTTTGGCATGGCGGTGCGTTTTGGTGGTAGCCTGTTTGCAGTCACATGATTTTATATTTGCATTTTCATTTTAGAGAACATACCCTGTTTCTTGGGAGAAAAAATTTCTGATGATTGAAAAACGTGATGATGGATATTATGTTGTTTCTGAAAAGTCAGAGAAAAATTTAGGTGGACCATATAAAACGTGTGCTGAGGCTGAGCAGAGGCTTCGGCAAGTGGAATACTTCAAGCATAAGAAAGGAAGCAGATTAGAGCAAGGCGACAATTTTGGTTGAGCTTTTTAGCGGCACTTTTGATGATGCCAGGTATGGTATAGCAACTGTCCAGCCGAGCAGAGCAGTAAAAAAATGTAGAATAAGAAATTTAAGAGTTGAATATGGCCTATCTAAAATTGCTGTTTTTCTTGCAGTACCAAAAGCTTGCGTTAACTGTGAAAAACAGAATGTTTGCTCAGACGATTTTGCAGAACAAATAATTCAAAAATACAATGATCACCATAAAGACTCAGATGAGTTCATGTCCATCTACTAGTGGGAAGTGCAGGTTTGAAGAATCCAAGTAACAATTTGTGGATAATCGGCAGAATGTTTGAAGTAGATTTCGGCGAGAAAGCCTTCACGTTATTTTACGAAAGCCACCACAAGCTAATTTTAACTGAGATAAGAGGTCCAGAAGCTGGAAGAATCCAGAATCTGATGGTAAATATCCTTGAGTTGAGGCCTAATCTTTTCATGGTTAACTGGCAAGAAGAAAACAAGCTTACAGTCACTGACCTAGAGGATTATGACAAGGGCGTTGTTTACGCTAACATGACTACACCAAACGACAATTTTGTTTCAGCGAAAGGAACTTTGAAAGAAATAAAGACAAATCCTAAAGAAAAATAACTTCGGTTTCATCTTAAATTTGCTGGTACGCTCTTGTTTTGCATCCGAAATACATTAGAGTTTCTTATAGACAACGTCTTTTTGTCTTGCAATCTGCATCAATTTTAGGCCTACGTTTTGTCCGCCCTCGGCTCTTTTGATTTCTTCGCGGTCAATCTGCATTGAATCGACAATTTGCTCAAAATCAGTTAATGGCCCTTTTATGAGGATGCGGTCGCCGACGGATAATGGCAGCATCAATTCGACAGTGGCAACGCTGATTTTTGAGAAGAAATGTGTGACTTGCCCGATTTCAATAATGGCTTCTTCAGTCAAGCGCTTTGCCTCTTGTACATTACTGTACGTGTGGCAATAAAAGACTTGCTTTTCCTGATCAAAACAGCTTAAATTTTTATGTTCAAGTTTTTTTAATTTCTATTCAAGAATAGGTAAATCGAGCCAAAAAAAGAGAAAAGTGTACTCCGCAAAAGACTTTTTACCAGCCAGAGGTTGTGTCATCACCAGTTTGCTCTAACGCTTTCTTTTCTTCTTCTCCAACCTCAGGCGGAACGTTAACTTCGTTTTTGCCTTCTTGGATTATTTCACGTTTCTTTTTCTTCTGTTGGATGACAAATTCGCCTTTCTTGTTTTTTTCTGGAAAGATAATCACCTTCACATAAAAACAATCTAGAAAAATCGCCTATTAAGATTCGTGACTGTGCAAAGGCAACAACAGATACAGGAAGAAACAGGAAATTAGCGGTTGGTACATCGCTTTTTAGCGAATTTTAGTTGTCAAAAAATCGTTTATTTATTTTGGAGGGTAACTTTAAACGCTGAATGTTGCTTGCTGTGGATTTTGACATGGAGGCTTTTGCTAAAGTTCATGATTTTTTTAGATAAACTTCGCTTTGCAAGAAATCCAGCTGATGCAATTTAGAAAAACAAAACCCTCAAATCAGAAGGTGTTATTAATGGCTTATTTCAGCAGATTCTTCACGATTCTTGAGTTTCTCTTCCAAAAGAACCAGCAGTTCCTGAGGCTTCACAGGCTTAACCAAATACGCGTCTGCGCCTTCATCGAGCGCTTTAACGCCTGTTTCAAGAGATGGAAAACCTGTAATCATGATTTTGACTGTGTGCTGGAGTTGTTTTTTGAGTTTTGCAAGTAAATCGGTGCCGTCCATGTCTGGAAGCCTTATGTCTACCAGTGCTAAGTCGTAGTGGCGGTTTTCAGCTTTTTCTATCGCTTCCTTGCCTGTTTCTGCTGTTTCAATCTCGTAACCGCTCTTTTGGAGAATGCGTGTGAACGTTCGAAGAATTGATTTATCATCATCAACAACGAGTATAGTTTTTTTAGGCGCTGTCACTTCTAACATTCCCTCTTAATTCACAATCTCGGCTTTTTCTTAAACCTTGGGAGTTCATGATAAGCCGACAAATTTCTTTGCGACGTTAAACCAAACTGTTAGTTGATTTAATTTCAACAAAGACTTCTTCGCCCTTTTGGCTATTGCTAACAATGTTTTTCGAGATTAATAAACGCTATCCCGTTTATCGGCATCACTTTTAACGGGTGTTCGCTGCCTCAAAATAATTTTTAGCCGTTCAATAACAATAAGGTTATAAACTCAAAAACACTCAAATAAGTTGTAGGTTTTGACGCTGGAAATGATGTCTGCACCTTTTTCTTACACAATAGACACTGAAGTTCCTTCAATCTACTATGAGAAGCTATTTGACTTCATCTACACGCAGTATCTTGTGCCGCAAAAACAGCGATTCACAAACTTATCTAGAGAAACAACTCCGACAAGTAACAAAATCTCTTACGTTGTTCTCGACGCACAAGGAAGACACATTCTCAAAGTTGAAGTAACAGGCACAGACAAGGTAAATGCAACCATTACACCCATAGAAATGGATGTTCCAGAAGCAATCTCCAAAATAGCAAGACAAGATGTACTAATCGCTACAGAACTTTTTGAGGAAAAAGCACGCAAAGTAACCTGGTACTTCGCTTGGCAAGAAGGCGAAAAAATCGTCCCTGAAAAAGTCAAACTCCACGAAAAAAGCTTCAACCGCCTTTTCTTGGAAACCCAGATCCTGCTAACCTTCGTATTTATCGGACTTGGATTGGGGCTGTTCGTTGTTGTTTTGACTTTTTACCCAAGTTACTTCTGGGCAGTCCCAATAATTTTGATTGCTTCACAATTCGTATTCGTTTTCTACTCAAACAAGATAATTGCGCGGTCAGGCGACTGGACAATCACCCAAGACAACCCAACCATACACTTCTTAGAATATCAACCTCCAATCGGCTCCTTGGGGACTCTTGATGACTACAAGCAAATCCCGCCCGAGCAGCTTGTAGCATTAAAGAAAGAAGTCTATGAAGAAATAATAGCTAAACACGGCGCCATCGACTGCCAAGAGGCAGAAAAAATCTTCTCCAAATACAATGTAACTTGCAGGCTCGGCAGTTTGTCAACCAAAAAAATCAATGTCTATGAGATAGTGAAGAAAGTTGCCGACCGCTTCGGGTATAAAGTGCCTAAAATTGTTATTTCAAACACAATGGTTCCTAACGCGGCAGCTTCAGGCCCCAGCCCCAGCCGAGGCATTGTTTTGATAACTACTGGGTTGCTTGTCCAGTTGGAAGAACCTGAAGTCGTAAGCGTTTTGGGGCATGAATTCGGGCATCTCAAGGGAAGAGACCCTTTAATCCTGTTTGCGCTGTTGAGTACAGAGTTCCTGTTCAGGTTCTACGTGCTTCTTGCTGTGTTCCCGTTTATATTCACGTCTTTTCTGTTCTTTGTCTACTTCTTCGCAGTTATGACCCTCATATTCTTCATAGCGAAATTCTTTGAAGCCCGCGCAGACCTAACGTCAGCCATAATGATGGGGCAACCTAAAATCATGGCGAGGGCACTGGAGAAAATCGGGTTCCACAGGCTCCTGTTCGAGCGAACGCCGAGTTTCCGCCTGCAAGAATGGGTTGGTTTGGATCCACATCCGCCGATTTACTTTAGAGTGGACCGTTTAGAGCAGCTTGGGGACGAGAAGATTAATTATCCGCTGATTCAATCAATCAAAGATGTGATAAGAGGGTTTTTTTCAACCTTAAAAAGTTAATTAGCCCCCGTTTATCTATTGAAAAAGCAAATTAACAACACAAAGCAACCGCCAGTAACTTTAAAGTTGATTTTGACCACACTATGAGACGACCTGTCCTTTTTCTTTAACGGAACAGGGTTTTCAACATATTAATTGGCTGATTTTCAGCCAATACGGACCTCCTCCCTTAGTGAAATATCTATCCACTATAGGTTTCTGCATAGAACATCTATTAGGCTCCAAATGTACAAAAATTAATTAACAGATAAGCTAGCAAAGCCATTCGTTGAGCTGAATTCCCGGATTGCATTTTTAAGATAAACAACAAGCAATTTCAGGCAAAGCCCAATTAAACAATAAATAAAAGCCTATCAAAATATAATTCCAGACGTGAACACTATGCGGTCTGAATGTTATGGTTGCAAGAAATCCTTCTCGGGTAAAGGCATAATCGTGAGTCTAAACGGTGGCGAGCGGACTTATTGTGCGGATTGTCTTTGGAAGGTTCAGAAGGAGTATGCTCAGAAGAAGAGTTGCGAAGACTGCGGGCACTTCGATGAGGAATCCTGCGAGAAGCGGGGGAAGGCGTTGGCGCCTGTAAAGGCTGGATTTAACACTTATTTTGTTGAAGCAGAAACCTGCCGAGACTACTCCACCGAGCAAAAGGCAAGTTCAAAAAAGAAAAATGAGTTAACTGAGGAACAAAAAGAAGCTGCCGCCCTCGTAAAAAAACTCTCTGAGAAAGGACAAACTCTAACTGTTTACTGCTGCCACTGTGGAGCCCCGATGAAAATCGGCGCAAAAGCACCCCAAATCCAAGGTACATGTCTAAAATGCAAAGGTGACTTGGAAATTGTTAACATGGCGAAATTCATCAAACAACACAAATCATAAAATAGTTTTTATTTGGCTAAATTGTGGCGCGGATTGTAGGAATTGAACCTACAAGGCTTGTCTACCACAGACTTAGCTGTCCTGCCCCATACCAGAATATGGTTGAATGTTCGCGCACCTATTATGTTACCATTACATTGTGTGGTTAAAATGTAATATTTATATGGTTTGTAATGGTAAAAAGATTATGCGAACGATCAAACGCAGAAAAGGAAAAACAGAGTATTTTTATCTGCAACATTCCTTCAGAAAAAATGGAAAAGTCATTACAAAAGAACTCTATCTAGGTAAACAAATTCCTGAAAACATCAAAGAAATCAAAGCCAAACTTATGCACGAACCCTACAAAGTCTTAA
The DNA here is from genome assembly GCA_003151735.1 of Candidatus Bathyarchaeota archaeon. Taxonomy (GTDB): domain Archaea; phylum Thermoproteota; class Bathyarchaeia; order Bathyarchaeales; family Bathycorpusculaceae; genus Bathycorpusculum. The sequence goes on from PLYI01000081.1 coordinate 15,866, forward strand.
CCGAAAAACTAGAAAAGATAAGAGAAAATTTTGAGAAAGAATGGAAAAGAGTCCCCAAATCAGCCAAACAAAAAGAGCTACAGGAGATAGCCATAGCTTTTACATACAACACCAATGCAATTGAAGGATCCACGATAACTCTTGAAGAAGCAAGGCTAATACTGGAAGATAAAGTAGCTCCCAGCAAGCCAATTCGAGACATCCGAGAAACCGAATCCCAGGCGGCAGTATTTTTGCAAATGTTAAAAATCGAAGAAAATCTGTCAGAGCAACTGCTCTTAAGATGGCATGAAAACATCTTTAGAGAAACAAAGCCTGACATTACAGGCCAATTTAGGACTTACGCAGTTAGAGTGGGATCTTATGTTGCGCCAAATTGGAAAAAAGTGGAACCTCTCATAAAACAACTTGTGTCGTTCGTAAACGAATCAAAGCTTAACCCTGTTGAAGGGGCGGCCAGAGCGCACTATATGTTTGAGAAAGTTCATCCTTTCGGCGATGGGAACGGCAGAATTGGCAGGCTCCTACTGAATTTCATCTTGTGGAAAAATCATTATCCTATCCTTGTAATAGAATATAAGAAAAGAAAATATTACTACAAAGCTCTGGAGCAAAGCGAAGAAGGCTTCGTAAACTACTTCATCAAAAGATACCTATCAGTAAACAAACAACGCTTAGTCTGAATAAAACCCAATTATTGAAAATAAGATGGCGCGGGATGTGGGAATTGAACCCACGCGGCCTTTCGACCACAGACTTAGCAGGCCTGCCCCATACCAGGCTTGGGGAATCCCGCACAGCTAAAATTTGCGCCGTGTTTTGCCTGCATTCTGTAGATTGTAAGTGCTCGGCTATTTTTTGTTTTCTGTAAGCGTTTGGATTACTGATTTTGAAGGATAGGTTTGTAGGCTTAATGTTCGAGGTAGATGGGATAGAAAAGTTGCATCATAGTTTAAAAGGTTGACTTTGTTAACTATTCTCCTGCAGGTTTCCTGCTGTTATGAATATGTTGGTGCTTGAATGGGGATTAAACTTTCAAAGTCAGATATAGCGTTCATTAAACAGTTGCCAGTTTGCCGCCTTGGAACGTCAACAGAAGAATGCGAGCCAGTTGTAAGACCTGTTTGGCCGGTTTTTGACGGCGCAAACATCTACATTGCATCCGACCCTGACACACCCAAGCTGGAGCATATAGAGGCAAACCCTCAGGTGTCACTGGTTTTTGATGACTATGACCCAAAGAACTGGTCCACCATCAAAGGCATTCGCGTTCAGGGCGAAGCAGAGCTTCTGTGGAATGGAAAAGAATACCGTTATGCACATGATCTTCTTAAAGAAAAGTACCCTGAATATGCGAGTCCTGAAGGTATCTGGAAAGAAGGAGACGTGCCGATAATCAAGGTTACGCCGGTATCTTTCACTAAATGGTCTTCAGGCCACTGGACAAAATAGATGCTTACCGATTTTTCCTTATTTAAATAAGGAGAGGGCGGCTCCCTCAGAGCAATTCAATTTCTACGCCAAGGAAAAACTTATCCCTAAATTACACCCAATAACATTTGAGGACTGCAGAGTGTCGCTTGAATCGGCCAGAAAATTAGGGTTAACAGCCAGTTTAATTAACGTGCTCTTGCCAGTTGTGGCAGTAATTGGAGTAGTTGCTTTTGTTGTATTCTCAATTCTCACAGTTATAAGTGGAATTGCCAATGGAACCGCAGCGCCCACCTTCCTGGGAATTTCGTTGGGATTCTTTGTGTTCTTAATAGCCATTGTCGGCGTAGGACTTGCTGGGTTTATCATGTTTATGGTATCTATGTACCGATTATCCCATTACTACAATGAACCAGGCATTTTCAAGAACGTTCTGTACGCATTCATACTGAGCATAATCTCAACCGCTGTTATTTTCGCTTTAGAGTTTGCCTTCATATTTTCTTCCCTAGCTGGAATTTCCATGGCAGGCACGCCATCAACATTTGTTCCAGCGTTTCCATTTTTCATTATAATTGTATTTTTGGCGGCGGTCGCTTTTGGAATAGTTAACGGCTGGCTTTACATGCGCGCCTTCAACAAGCTGAAGGAAAAAGCGGGAGTGGATAATTTCGGCACTGCTGGAATATTGTACTTAGTCGGTACTATAGTTCCGTTAGTCGGTTGGATCGCGTGGATTTTTGCGTACTTAGGATTCCGCAAACTTCAACTATCCTCATCTGTTGTTCCAAACGTTTCCTATCAAACCCAACCACAATTCTCAGGTACAGTGCAAACCAAGCGTTGCCCCAACTGCGGAACAGAAAACAGCGCAGACTCTCTTTACTGCAGATCCTGCGGCAAACAACTATAAACAGAGACCATAGCTATAAAGCGCTTTGCCATAGCCGAATGTAGCCGATATAAAAAATTTTATATCTCGGTGTTTGCTCCTTTTAAATACAAGTTGTGATTATATGGCAGTCAAAATTTCACCAGATTATATTGACCTTCTAAACAAGGCAGTCGAACGCGAAATTCAAGTTTCTCTACAGTACATTCTCCAACATGCAAAAATGGAGAAACTCGTCCGAAGAACCATCCCCGAAAACATCCTTTTAGACAAGACCACTTATGATGCGGTTGGCAAGTTTCTGCGGGAAATCTCCATCCAGGAAATGAAGCATGCCGCAGCAATCATGGAACGCATCTATTATCTTGGTGGACAAGCAACAACAAAGTCAGGCAAAGTTATCGTTGGCGATAGTATAAGCGAATTCTCAAAATTAGACGTAAAAGCCGAGGAAGAGGCATTAGTGCTCTACCGCCAGATCATAGACACCTCCGGGAAAATGGGCGATTGGGAAACGCGGGAGCTTTTCGAAAAAATCTACGGTGAAGAAGAAGGACACTTATTCAAGTTCCAGGAATACACAAAGTTCCAAGATGAAAAAGACACGCCAAGTAAGGTGCCTCTGCCTGAGTGGCGCAAAATCTACACAGACGACTACCTTACACTCCTAAACAAGGCAGTTTCAGCAGAAATCACCACAATAGTCCAATATACTAACCAACATGAAAAAGCGGCGTTTCTTGAGTTGCGGATGAAAAACACGCCGCTGGAAGCAATATTGGAAACCAACAAAGCGGGCGTCGTAAGCAAAATCCTCAAAGACGTTTTCATGCAGGAAATGGATCACCTAGAAAAAATCAGCGAACGCATCTATCTCCTTGAAGGTGAAGCCACAGCCAAACCCGATCCACTTCCAGTCGTTGGTAACACCCCTCAGGAGTTTCTTGTTTTGGACCATGCACTTGAAAGCAGCGCAATATCGCTGTACCGACAAATCATTGCTGAAGCACTAAAACGCGGCGACACAACCACAAGACGCATGTTCGAAGACATCATAGTTCAAGAAGAAAACCACTTCTGGACCTTCGACGACTTCGTTAGATAAACCCAATCTTTTCTTTCTTTTTATTTTTTTATTAACCATTGGAAATGGAATTTAGGCCTTTTTTCGGTTTTTTTAGCCTTTTCTATGAGTAGTTCGCTTCATGCTGTCTGTTCCTCGTCTCTCGCCTTCTGGATGCAAATATTAACTTATTCAAAAAAGGCTTTTTCCGAAAGCTTAAATTCCCTTAATAGACAGAGTATTTGTGGCAGAGGCGAAGTTGATGAGTGAAGAAAATAAGCCTCGTTGCATGAACTGCGGAAATTTTATTGACGATTGTGATTGTGTTTGCCCGTATTGTGGCGAAATCGCAAAATGCACATGCTGTATAGGCAGCGATAAAGCAACTGGCGGCGGATAATCCGTCAAAAAATAAAGGATTTGAAGTGAGAAAAAATGGTAATTGAAAGTATAAATTGGATGGCAGGCGGACCACAGGGAAGCGGTGTTGATTCAGCGTCCACCATATTTGGCAGAGCCTGCGGCTACGGTGGCTTGTACGTTTTTGGCCGAAGAGAATACCACTCAAACATCAAAACGATGCACAGCTATTTCCTCCAAAGAATATCCAAACAGCCCACGTTAGCAAACATCAGCGATGTAAATTTGCTTGCTGCTTTTGACGCGGAAACCGTGGTTCGGCATATCGGCGAAGTCGTGAATGAAGGCGGCATAATAGTTGATTCACGCGACCTTGGCACCAATGTACTAAAAGATATTGCGACATTCAGTGAGGATTACAAGATTCAAATCCAAGCTTTTATGAAAGAGAACGGTGTTGGCGAAACCATCAACGATTTCCTAAACTACGCCAAACAAAAGAATATTCAGATTTTCGCTGTTCCATACATGGACTTGCTTAAACAAATCGGCGAAAAACTCCACATAGAAAAAGTAAGTATGCTCACCAAAATGATAAACGTCCTCACAATCGGCGTATCCTTTGCACTGTTAAAGTATGACCGAAAACTTGTTGAAGATGCAATAAAAGCTACCTTCCACGAAAAAATCGCCGACATGAACATAGTCGCCGTAGACACAGCTTACGAATATGCAGAGAAAAACTTCAATGTGAACGATTTCAAGCATAAACTTGAGAAAATGGAAATTAAGGAACCGCGGATTTTCTTGACTGGAAACCAAGCCGTAGCTATGGGCAAGGTCCTTGGCGGATGCAGAGTACAAACATACTACCCCATCACTCCAGCCGCTGACGAAAGCGAATACCTGGAATCCCATGAAATCCTCAAAACCCGAAAAGGCCAAGAAGCCATAATCGTGCTGCAAACTGAAGATGAAATCGCCGCAGTAAATTCCGCTTCAGGTGCATGCTTAGCAGGTGCACGGGCTGCAACGAGCACTTCGGGACCGGGATTTTCTTTGATGGCTGAAGGTTTAGGATGGGCAGGCAACAACGAAGTGCCTTTGGTAATAACGTTCTATCAGCGTGGTGGACCGTCAACTGGGCAGCCGACAAGGCACAGTCAACAGGATTTACGTTTTGCCATGCATGCGGCTCACGGAGAATTCGCAAGAATAATCCTCGCGTCAGGCGACATTGAGGAATGCTTCTTTGACGCGGCGGAGGTTTTCAATTTAGCTGAGAAATACCAGATGCCTGTTATTCATTTGCTTGATAAAGGCATGGCTAACTCGTCGCAAACATACCCTGTCTTTGATTACTCGAAAGTAAAGATTGACCGAGGTCAAATTGTCGGCGAAAAGGAGCTTGAAGGCAAAGTGTACAAGCGGTTCCAATTCACGGAAACAGGCATTTCCCCGAGAGCGTTTTTAGGAACAAAAAATGCGGTTCAATGGTGCAGCGGCGATGAGCACAACGAGTCGGGCAATATCAACGAGGAACCGATCATTAGACGGAAAATGATGGATAAACGCTTGAAAAAGCTTGAATTGGTCGATAAGGAAGTGCCGTTGGAAATGAAGATTAACTTTTTCGGTGATAAAGACGCTGAGAACATTGTGGTCAGTTGGGGTTCACCTAAAGGAGCCATAATCGAAGCGTTAAACCAGCTTAAAGATGAAGGTGTCAGTTTGGGCTATATTCAGGCGCGCATGATTCATCCACTTCCCTCTACCTACCTAAAACGGATGCTAGAGGGCAAAAAACGCATAATCGACGTTGAAGACAACGCTACCGCGCAGCTTGGCGGCATCATAACTGAGCACACAGCCATCAAACCAACCCACTACATCCTAAAGTACACGGGTCGCCCCATGATGACAACCGAAGTCTACGACGCCATCAAGAATATCCTAACAGATCAAGCAGCCGAGAGGCAGGTGCTGATACTTGGCGCATAAAGCTTCAGAATACAAAACGGACAATTATGTTGACTGGTGTCCAGGCTGCGGCGACTTCGGAATCCTAAGCGCATTGCAGATGGCGCTAGCAGAACTGAACCTTGAACCTCACAATGTGGTTGTGGTTTCAGGTGTAGGCAACGCTGCCAAAACGCCACATTTCGTTAAAGTCAACGGCGTCCACACTCTCCACGGTAGGCTTTTGCCTTTTGCGATGGGAATTAAAGTTGCGAACCCAAACCTTGAAGTCATCGGAGTCGGCGGCGACGGCGACGGATTAGGAATTGGGGCGGGACATTTTGTTAATGCTGGACGCAGAAACATCGACATGGCATACTTACTCTACAATAACGGAGTTTACGGCTTAACGAAGGGGCAGGCGTCACCGACTCTTCGGCTTGGAATGCAGACAAAAGCTTTGCCGAAACCCAATATCAACGAAGCGATCAACCCGGTTGCGCTCGCGATAACGGCAGGCTACACTTTTGCCGCAAGATCCTATGCCTTTGACGTTATGCATCTCAAGAACACGATTAAGCAGGCAATTGAGCATAAGGGTTTGGCTCTTGTGGAATGCTTGCAGCCGTGCCCAGTTTACAACGACATAAACACTAAGGACTGGTATGCTGGCGAAGACCGCAAGGACGCGTCGGGCAAGCCGCAGTCAAGATTATACAAGCTGGAAGAAGCAGGCTTTGACCCAGTGGTTCATGATGCCGGCGAAGTTTGGAAGAAAAAAGCTGCAGGTTTAGAAAAAGCGCAGGAATGGGAAGACAGAATCCCAATAGGCATCTTCTACAAGAACGAGTTAGAGCCAACCTTCCAAGAACGCTTTACCAAAAGAATACCCTTCTACCTTGAGAATCCGCCAGCGAAACAGCAACTTAAAGATGAAAACGGCGTATCCACCCTTGACCTTGGCGAGTTCATGGATGACTTAAAAACAAGCTAACAATGCTTTGAATTAGAGAAATGTAAGGAGCTTCTCCTTCTCCTCAAAACACTATCCGTTTCCACAGCTTATAAACCGCTATTCCACAATCGACATATGTCGCTTAAGGCAGCTTTTCTGCTTCATCATCAAAGTAGCAGGCTTCAGTAAACCTTGGAGTGCAAACGCAATAGAACACGAGGTTGGTTTGGCCCGTGTTTGTTATTTTCTGCGATACTCCAGCTGGAATTACGATGACATCGCCTGCATGCACCAACGTTGGTTCTAAACCGCTAAAAGCTACTTTGCCATCTCCAGCGGTTATGATGTAGATTTCTTGGATGCCTTTGAGGTGGTGTGCTTTGGTTGTGACTCCTGGCTTTACTGTTGCAACCGCAATTGAAACGTCTTTGTCGCTGAAGTTTTCAGCTATGTAACAGTGTTCAGGCGTTAAATACGGGTTTAAAGTGTTGGCTTTTACGATTTTTGGTTGCAAACTCTCACCGTTTTTCTTGTGTTTGATTTAGTAAGGTAGAAGGTAAATATTGAGTATGCGTGTTTTTTAATTATATTGTTTGCGCAAGCCTTAACCGATGGTGTTTTTGCTTGAAAACGGGTTTTTTAGGTGAAAAAGGCGTGTTTTGGATTTTTTTATTTTGGGTTTTTTGTTTATTTTTTATGGTGTTGCATGTGGATTTAGTCGTGGTATTGTATGTTTAATGTGAAAACGCTTTATATAGGCGCTAAATGTAGTGTGTAGATAAGCTTACTAACACTATATCTATATCCCAGCGTGAGTATGTTACAAATATGAGATGTCCCTACTGCAACTCCGAAAATTCAAAAACCCTCGAAACACGAGAATCCCCAGAGAACACCACACGCAGACGCAAAGAATGCATCAACTGCAGCAAACGCTACACCACCTACGAATACCTTGAAACCGTCGAGCTCATGGTAAGAAAAAAAAACGGCGAACTCCAACGCTTCGACGTCAACAAAATAATCCGCGGCTTACAGAAAGCATGCGAGAAGCGCCCAATAACCATGAGCCAAATCAACGAGTTAGCAGAGCAAGTACGCCAAGACCTCATGCTTAAAGGCACCGAGGAAATCGCATCCGGAGAAATCGGCGACTTAATCATGAAGTACCTAAAAAACGTGGACCGCATCGCATACATCCGGTTCGCTTCAGTTTACAAGCAGTTTGAAGAACCTGAAGATTTCAGGAAATTACTCTTGGAAGTGAAAAAACAATGAAGTTTGTACTAAAACGTGATAGTAAATTAGAACCCTTCGATCAAGAACGTATTACAATTGCTATTTGGAAAGCTGCAAAAGCAGTGGGCGGAAAAGATAAGGAGCAGGCTAAACGCATCAGCGACGAAGTCGTAGCTTTATTGGACAAGCAATACGGCGACGACGGCGTGCCCACGGTTGAGGAAATCCAGGACCTAGTTGAAAAACGGTTAATCGAAAACAGCCATGCCTCCACGGCGAAAGCCTACATTCTCTACCGCAAACAGCACACCGACATGCGTGAGTTAGCGGCGTTGCTTAGTTCTTCAGACATGGTGGATCAGTACCTTGAGGTTGAGGACTGGCGAGTAAAAGAAAACAGCAACATGAGCTATTCACTGCAAGGCCTAAACAATTACCTTTCATCCACAGTCATCGCCAAATACTGGATAGCCCGCATTTACCCAGAAAAAATTGCGGAAGCACACTTCTCAGGAGACTTACACATTCACGATTTAGGCGTGCTTGGACCTTACTGTGTCGGCTGGGACGTAAGCGACTTGTTACTTTCAGGTTTTGGCGGAGTAGCAGGCAAAATCGAAAGCAAACCCGCAAAACATTTCCGCACAGCACTCGGACAAGTAGTAAACTTCTTTTATACACTTCAAGGTGAAGCTGCAGGTGCACAGGCGTTTAGCAACTTTGACACCTACCTTGCCCCATTCATACGCTACGACCATCTAAATCAGAAAGACGTGGAGCAGGCGCTGCAGGAATTCTTCTTCAACATGAACGTGCCAACTCGAGTGGGCTTCCAAACACCATTCACCAACCTAACCTTAGACTTAACGGTTCCAGACTTCATGAAGAACGAAGCAGTGCTCTACAACGGCAAGGTTACCCAAGACACCTATGGCGACATGACGAAAGAGATGGAAATGTTCAACTTAGCATTCGCTGAAGGCATGCGGCAGGGCGACTCAAAAGGCAGAGTCTTCACTTTCCCAATTCCCACGTACAACATAACCAAGGACTTCGACTGGGATTCACCCGTTTCTCAGGCAATCTTTGAAGTAACCGCCAAATACGGTGTGCCATACTTCAGCAACTTCGTTAACAGCGACATGAAACCTGAAGATGTACGCAGTATGTGCTGCCGCTTACGGATAGATAACCGCGAACTACGCAAGCGTGGAGGCGGATTCTTCGGCGCCAACCCCTTAACAGGCAGCATCGGCGTAGTTACACTAAACATCCCCAGAATCGGTTACCTATCCAAAGACGAGGACGAATTCTTCGAGCGATTAGAGGCGTTGATGGAAACTGCCAAATCCAGCCTAGAAATAAAGCGCAAAGTGCTTGAGGCATTCACGGATAACGGTTTGTACCCGTATTCACGGCGTTATCTGAGGCATGTTAAGGAAGGCTATGGCAAGTTCTGGAAAAACCACTTCTCCACTATAGGCATAGTCGGCGTGAATGAAGCAATCATAAACCTGCTGGGGCAAAACATTGCATCGCGTGATGGACAAGCCTTCGCCCAGAAAATGCTCACGTTTATGCGCAACCGCCTAGCAGACTACCAAGAAGAAACAGGCTGCATCTACAACCTTGAAGCCACCCCAGCTGAAGGCACATCCTATCGGCTTGCCCGCATAGACAAAAAACGCTACAAAGACATCATATTCGCTAATCAAAAACAAATCGTCTCAGATCATGCCGAACCATTCTACACAAACTCTTCACAGCTACCTGTGGACTTTACAGGCGACCTCTTCGACGCACTGGAACACCAAGAAACCCTGCAGTCACTCTACACTGGAGGTACAGTATTCCATATTTTCCTTGGCGAACGTTTACACTCCTGGAAATCAGCCGCTGAACTAATCAAAAAAGTCTCTTGGAACTCAAAACTACCCTACTTCACCTTAACCCCAACCTTTAGCATTTGCCCAACCCACGGCTACACAAGCGGTGAACACAAACAATGCCCCGTCTGCGAAGCAACCTGCGAAGTCTACTCGCGAGTCGTTGGCTACTTAAGACCAGTGGACCAATGGAACGACGGCAAACAAGCAGAATTCTCCATGCGCAAAACCTTCGACCGCTCAACCGTCGTTTCCTCAGCGCCCTTAACAGTGTAGGTGAAAAAACAAACATGAAGTTTAGTGGATTACAAAAAATCAGCCTTGTGGATTACCCAGATAAAATAGCGTCAGTGCTGTTTACGCCAGGCTGCAACCTACGCTGTCCCTTCTGTCACAACTGGCGCATCGCTGTTGACCCGCAACCGCCTTTTCTGCAGGAGGGTATCGCATTGGAGCTTTTGGAGAGCCGCAAAAAATATGTTGATGCCGTAGTGGTTACGGGGGGCGAGCCGTGTATGCATAAGGAACTGCCGAAGTTCTTAGCTAAACTTAAGGAACGAGGTTTCTCTGTTAAGTTGGATACGAACGGTTTCTTCCCAGATACACTTGAAGAATGCCTCGGAAGCGTGGATTACGTGGCTATGGATGTTAAAACCTGCACTGAAAAATACAAGTTGCTTGGCGCCAAAGACACGGCTGGACTGATGCGTACGATGGAAATTCTAAAAACTGGCAAAGTCCCCTACGAATTCCGAACAACCGCTGTTCCAGAACTAGTCACTGCGCAGGACGCTACATGCATCGGCGAAATGGTGAAAGGCTCCAAAACCCATGCACTCCAACAATACGTCCCAGAAGACACGTTAGATAAACGTTATCAAACACTCAAGCCTTACCCGCCTGAAACAATCGATGACTTAGCAAAAATAATCCAGCCATTCACTGAAAAAGTCCTTATTCGAATCTAAACTTCACTTTCTTTGTTTTACTCATATATTCTTTTTTTCTAAGAAGCAGCCAAGGCATAGCTTAAAAAGATGCAACAGAGCATAGAAAAGAGCATAGGTGCAACTTGCAAATGAACGTCAAAATCATAGGTAAAGTAGCGGCTTTCTTTGGAATCGTATCAACCGTATTCGTTGTTTTATCAGCAACCATAACATATTATCTTCTCCAAATTGCCAGCCCCAACGCACCATCAAATTACGTGGCGTTTTATGTCTTGTCAACCCTATTACCGTATTTGTTTTTAGCCGTGCTCTCAACAGTAATTGCAGTATTATTCTGGAGTCTTGGAAAAGAAAAGCTTGAAAAAGAAGAGCTACCCCAAGCACAAACCACCTTAAATTCTTAATTTTTTATAAGCCCTTTTAGGTCAATGTTCACGGCGGAACTTCACTTGAAAGCTATATGTTTTTTTGGTTATCGGTAGATCGGGCAGATTTAATTATAAAAAAATTGATTTCGGTTAACCCCTATGTTTCCCATAGAAGAACTTGTTGTAGGCATGGCACAGTCACAACTTCTAAAGAGCGCAAACAAAACTCTCATATTTGAGGCTAAAAACATGAAAATTGCAATTATCGGAAAAGGCCACGTTGGTAGCGCACTCGGCAGCGGCTTGAGCAAAGCTGGACACGACACAAAGTTCGGTCACCGCGACCCAAAAGAACCTGTTGCTGACGCTGCAAAATGGGGAGAAGTAATCATTCTTGCGGTGCCCTATGAAAACGCAGGCGATGCAAGAGAAGCCATAAAGCCTTACGTTGACGGAAAAGTTGTAATTGACGTTATGAACGCTGTTGGAGAAAACGCAGAATTAGCAATAAGCTGCGCAACCTCCACAGCTGAAGAAACCCAGAAGAAACTGCCTAAAGCAAAAGTGGTAAAAGCATTCAACACCGTGTTCGCGTCAAACCAGAGCACCGGCAAAGTTGATGGTGAACAGTTAACTGCCTTTATTGCTGGAAACGATTTGAAAGCTAAACAAACAGTAGCGCATTTAACCCGTGACATCGGTTTTGACCCCGTGGATTGTGGACCGTTAAAGGCAGCACGCTACCTTGAAGCCATGGGAATTCTGATAATCAATTTAGCATACACCTATCGCATGGGCAACAAGATGGGTTACAAACTGCTTAAAGCCTAAACGTCAACTGTCATTAACGTAATTGAATGATATTTTCGCTTGCTTTAGGGTCTAAAAGCGTTTATAGAAATTTTTCCAGTTTGAGTGGTATTGGAGAAACAGCGTTTGGCGCCCAAGCGATAGCTGCTAAAGATTCCCCGCCAAACCAAACGCCTGTTTGCTCCCGCTCTACCAATTCCTCTAAAATAAACCAAGTTGTTGCTTGAATCCAATATTGTGTGCCCTGAGGTATGCAAGGGTTTTACGGTTGATGCCTGAATATTAGGTTGCGGTGGGTTGCTTCCCCAATACGACAGCTAAGGCATGAAAAGAGCGATGGCTAAGATAGTTAAACACATCCAGCTAGAAGAAAGGTTGTTTTCAATAATTCTGCTTTCAAAAGAATAGTTGGGAAACTGAATTTAGCTCGCGTGAGAGGACACGTTAGGTTTGTCAATCTTCAATGAAGGCTCTGAAGGTTATAATCTTTTTTGGTGGCTTCGATCCTTAAGATTTTTCACTGGAGTACTTATTTCAAATTCATAAGCATTATACCTCTCAATTAACGATGAGATTTACGAGAAAAATATGCGTAAGAAGTATTTGACCCTCATTGTTTTGATTGCATTTGCCTTTATCTTGAATAGTGTAGTTTTAGGAATATTAGTATCTCAACCAACCACTCCAAATAATGATGGGAGCAGTTAACGTTGACAACCTAACTTCAAAGATTTCAGTCAGCGTCATTCCCACATATCTCACCCCATCTGCTACAAACTCCCTTCACTCGCCCATCACTGACAAGTTAGTGATAACAAATGTTCAAATAAATTTAACCGCGGCTTCATTCTTAGTTTCAATCTCTAACGATAATTCATCCCAAACAGCCATCGCTAACATCTTTGTAAATAACTATCCAGCAAGCCTAGAAAAAGACATAACGATACCAGGAAATTCCAACATAAAGTTACTCTTAACCCTGACAGATGGCATAATATTTGGTCAAACTTATCAAATCAGACTTCTGTCTTCAGAAGGGCAATCGAGTATTTACTACGAAATCATTGATTGAAAAAAGTGTTGCCACAAGTAAAATCAACATAATACTTTAAGTTAAGCGCTTCCAAAAAAGGAAAGGAGAAGGTTAAGCGGTTGACATCGTCAAGAATCATGCGAAAAGTTTAAGGGTAAATGTTTGTTTTAGGTTGCGAGTATTCTACCTTTGAGGTTTGTGGTTTGAGCACTAAAGTTGAAACAATTGAAGAACGGAAAGCAGAAGTTCTAATCAAATTAAGAAAATACAAGCTTATCAAGAAAGAAAAGTTTGAAGGCGCATACGCCTACATCATTGATATCCCGCAGGATAAAGAGCAAGCAATCGTTTGGTGTATCCTAGGCGAAGCTACAGTCGGCATTGCAGCTATGAACACCCTCTACAAAATTATGAAGGAAAAAGAACTTGACCGAGCTATAGTAGTTACCGAAGGACGCTACACCCACGCAGTCAAATTAGGCGCAAAAAAGAAAAAAGTTGAATTACTGCCCAAATCATTCCCAGTGTTCGACATCTTCGAGCATGCACTAGTGCCATTCCACGAAATCCTAACCGAAAAAGAAAAAACGCAGCTTCTCACACAATACAAAGTTAAACCCTACCAGATACCGCAGATAAAATCAGGCGACCCAGCGGTAAAAGCGATAGGTGCAAAACCAGGCGACGTACTGAAAATCACTAGAAAAAGCACAACAGCAGGCGAACACATAACCTACAGGTACGTAGTGGAATAAAAAAAAATTATTTTGCAATCATGATTTCTGTTGATTTCACGATTGCAGTAACTTCATCGCCTACTTTTATATCTAAATCATCAACCGCTTCTTTTGTTATAACTGCGGTGACAGTTACGGGCATTTTAATTTCGACTTTAACTTTGGCTGTTATAACTCCTTTTTCAACAGCTAAGACTTTTCCTTTAAATTGATTACGTGCACTTAACTTCAAAACTTTCACCTCCAAACTCCGCGGGTTAGATAAAACTTTATCCAAATAAATCTCCGCTTGCTTATACTCACCCAACAAACTTTTGCCTAAATCAGTCAGTTTTGCGCCGCCTCCGCCGGATTTTCCACCCTTGTATGTTTCCACAATCTGCTCTTCCATTACAGTTTGGATTTCCTGTATGTAGTTCCAGACGTAGCGGTAGGACATTCCCAGGGTTTCTGCAGCCTTAGAAAGCGAGTTTTCCTTGTCGATGGCTTCTAAAATTTCTGCGCCGCCTTTGCCAATTAACGGTTTTCCTTTGTATTCGATCCAAGCTTTGCAAGAAACTGTGTGTTTTTTGTTGGTGAGCATTTCAATAAATCATTAATGAGCAAGTCCATATAAAGATAATTTAAGTGGGCAACTAAAAATCCAGTTCTCCGTTTATGAATTTGCGTGTTATTGCGCTTTTTGGGTTCTCAAAGAAATCTTCTGGCTGTGCAACCTCTACTATTTCGCCGTCGTGGATATGCACTATTTCATCGGCCATTCGTCTTGCTTGGTTGAGATTATGAGTCGCCATAACTATGATGCGTTGGCTACTTTTTTGGCTGACTATTGCCTTCTCAATGATTATTGCGCTGTTCGGATCCAAGTTCGCTGTTGGCTCATCCAAAAGCAGAACATTTGAATTAAGCAGAAATGCCCGTGCTAAAGCGATTCGCTGCTGTTCACCGCCTGAAAGTTTTTTTGCTCGTCTCTTCTCAAACCCTGAGAGCCTTACAGCCTCCAAAGAACCACAGACTCTCAAGTGAATCTCTTCTTTTGGTACTTTTCTAATTTTTAATCCATACGCCAAGTTATTGTAGACGTTCATAGTGAACATGGCTGTTTTCTGAAAAACCAAAGTTGAAATGTGGCGTAGCGTTTTGGGATCTGAGTTTTGGTTGTTGAAGAGGATTTGTCCGCAATCAGGCTTCTCCAATCCAGCAATAATCCTCATTAAAGTGGTTTTACCTGCACCGTTAACTCCGAGAAGAACAATTATTTTGTTGCCTTGCAGGTTTAGGGATACTGAATTTAGCGCTTTTACAGCGCGGTAATTTTTTTGCAGTTCTACTAGTTGGAGGTTAACGCTCAAGGCTTATCTCCCTCCTAAACTTATCCAGTACGAAAGTTTACCCCAACCCACATCTTCGTTTCTTACACGCTCAATTAGGCTTATGGTTAATGCTAATGCAATTACGATTGCAATGAGGATTATTGCGAATGCCATAGCAACAGAAAAGTTGCCAAAGTTGATTTCTAAAGCAATTGAAGTCGTTAACACTCGCGTCCCCCCGAATAATGTGCCATTTCCCAACAAGCTCCCGCCAACTATCGTCGCAATGCCGAGTTCTCCAAAACCTCTATTGAAACCTGCAGTTACAGCTAACATCGTTGACCAAAATGTTTCTCGCATCATCGCAAGATTAGTTCTTAAACCTGATGCACCAAGGGTTTTAGCTAAGTCTCTTAGCTGCATGTCGGCTGTTTCCAACGCTTTAGTTACGAAACTGACAATTATTGGTGTGACAAGTATTGCTTGACCTATGGCTATACCGTTAACAGTGTACAGAAGGTGAAGGGACCCAAGTTCTCCCTGTCTAGACAAAAGCAGGTACAAAAGTAATCCAAGAGCAACAGTGGGTACCCCTATTAGGGCATTGAATAGGCCTTTGATGATCCATTTTCCCCTAAAATTGTACAGACCTAATACCATTGCGATTGGAATACTCCACACGCACGCCAAAAGCGTGCCCACACCTGAAATGTAAATTGTTCGGTAAATGGTTGCGTAGAATTCAGGGTCCCCGCTTGTGATTAATTTAAATGCTTCTTGGATGGCGGGAACGATAATGTCAGCCATGCATATCACAAAGAAATAGAGGGGAATGTTAATTTGAGCTTTTCTTAAACTTACAGCTTGTTTACTTTAACGTTGCTTTGACTGTACGTTGATGGCGGCGCAATTACTATTTGTTGTTGGTCTCCTGAGTAGTGGTTTGGTATGCTGATTTGGACGTTAAGGTTCTGTGCGGACAGTGTATCGTAGGTTGCGGAGTATAGGGTACCTGCGTTGTATCGGAATGCCGCGGGGCATTCATTTCCGTTTGCGTTGATTTGGTTAGTTGAGTTGATGTAAGCATAGCCTTGGATCCAGCTTAGCAAAGTAGCGTTAGGTGCGGTTCCGCTGGCTAAAGGCACGAATGGTGTGAATAGTTGCTGTCCATAATTTGAAGTTCCGAAGTTCGCGATTAATTGTTGACCTTCATCAGAAACTAGATAGTTTACGAATGTTAATGCAGCGTTAAAGTTTGTAGCGGTCAGGTTAGCGTTGCGTGTGTCATCAATTATTGCGCTGTACACGTTCAAGAGGGCTTGTTGTCCTTGAATTTCGATGGTTAATTGCGGAATGTTGCCTTGTTTGGAATAAGCTAAGTAGGTGCCTGTGTCAGAGAGGATATAGCATGATGGGCCTCCGCCGATTCCGTTGTTAGCTACCTGCAAGCTTGCTCCCATTCCCTGTCCTGTGGAGTGGAACCAAGATGTCTGAGTAAGGAGTGTAGCGTAAGTGAAGCCTGCACCTTTCCAGAGGTTTGATTCTGCTGTAGCTGTGCCTGAACCATCATTTCTAGTCACCCATTGAACAGTAGAGGGGCTGCCTTGTGCTGCAGCATAGAGCGTTTGCAGAGCTAATGAGACGTTGGTCATGCCGCTTATGTGTGCTGGGTCGTTTGCGGGTCCAACGATTACGAAGAAGTTGTAAGCTATGATTTTGCGGTCTACTCCGTATCTGCCAGTTAGGAAAGTAAGTTCCTGTGAAGGAGAGTGGACCAGTATCATGTCTGCGTCGCCTCTCTGTGCTTGTGCTATGGCAGCGCCAGTTCCTGCTGCAACAAAGTTTACGGTTATCCAGGGATATTTGGCTTGGAAAGCTGCTTTTATGGTGCCTGCTGTGTTGCCATCTATTCCTGTGTCTTCAAGTCCTGTGTCATGTAGACTTGTGGTTGTTGCTACTGTCAATGTCGTTGGGGTTGTAGTTGGGGAAGGTGAAGGGGTTGGTGACGGCGATGGTGAGGGGGAAGGAGATGCTGTGGGACTTGCAGTTGGGGTTGGAGAAGCGGTAGGAGTAGGCGACGCGGTAAGGCTTGGAGAGGGGGTTACGGATGGTGAAGGAATGGGAGAGGGTGTTGGAGTAGGCGTTGGCTGCGGGCCGTTGTTTTGGCTGTAATTGTAAGCTGCATAAGCGCCTATTCCCGAAACAATTATAACAATCAGTACGATTGCTGCTATTATTGTGGCTTTCATTTTTTTCACTGTTTTCCAGTGAGCCGTTATGCATATTTAAACATGTCGACGTGTGACCACTTGAACCCAACATGCGGCCAAACAAAAAAGCCCTGCAGCTCATTTCCGCTCTTGCGTTAACTCACTCAAAATAACCAGCGCTTCACCAAGCGGCATCCCTAAGCGTTCCACAAGCTCACGTGCCGAAACATCCGCTTTCTGGGGCATTATGCTGTCACGGATGTAAGCCTTATGAGTTGGATACATGACTGAGGCGTGGACTGCCTCGACAAGCAACTGCCAAAGCCGCTCTTTTGTGCATTCATCCAAATTCATAGGGCATCAACCATTGATATGCCCTAAAGAGTTATTAGTCTACCGCAAACCATGCCGAAAAAATGGCACAACAAACTTAATACCCCTCCAAGAACCCATCCATAGTTAGAGGTTGACTCTTTTTGAAAGCCGCTGTATACCGTGGACCCCACAACATCAAAATTGAAGAAGTCCCTGAACCCGAAGTTAAAGGCAGAAGGGTACTGGTGAAGTTTAAGTCAGGCAGCATATGCGGAACCGACATGCACTTCTACAGAGGCGAGTGGAAACTCAAGAATGGCAGAATTCTCGGCCACGACGCCTGCGGAGTAAGGGAGGACACAGGCGAACGAGTTGTGATGGTTCCAGTGGTGAATTGTGGACATTGCTACTTCTGCCTCCGAGGCTACCCCAGTTTGTGTATGCGAGCCAAACTTTACGGTTTAACAAGAGACGGTTTCTTTGCTGAATCCAAATCGATGATGCCGAGAAGCCTCATCCCCCTCCCCTCTAATGTCAGCGACGAAGAGGCGGCGATTGTGGAGCCTGTAGCTTTGGCGCTGAGGGTTCTTAATCATTTGCAGCCTAATTTAGGCGACTGGGTTACTGTGCTTGGGCAGGGACCCATTGGCTTACTCATGACTCAAATCGCACTGATGAAGGGCTGCCGAGTCATAGCCGTTGATTTAGAGGATTACAGGCTGGAACTCTCAGAAAAATACGGCGCAGACGCAGTTATAAACGCTAAAAAAGAAGACGTTCCCAAAGCTGTCCGCAAACTAACTAAGATGGGCTCTGACTTTGTGATTGAAGCTGCAGGAACCTCCAAGACAGTAGAGCAAACCCCGTTTTTGGTGCGGAAAGCAGGAAAAGTCGCGTTGGTTGGAGAGTCCGAAGGTTACTTGAATTTGGGAGATGCTGATGAAGTCCAGTTTTTCACTGTCTACCTTTCGCCTGTTGAGTATCCGTCGGCGGTTGAGTTGATTTCTCGCAAACTGGTGGATGTGAAGGGGCTAATAACCCACAGGTTTAAGCTGGATGAATTTGAGAAGGCACTGAAAACGGTAGATAACCCAGCGGAGAAGCCTTTGAAAGTAGTAATAACACAGTAAAATGTTCCAGGCTGGTTAACCACAAGGTATATTTCGGTTAGAGATGTGTTAACCCCAAATACCTGATGGAAACGGAGGTTAACGTTTTGGCTATAGCAGCAGTAATATTTGATTTAGATGGAACACTTGCCAATTTCAACTTGGACTACAAAACCCTACGCTCCGAAGTCAGAACCTACCTAATGAGCAAAGGTGTTCCCGCATCCCTTCTCGACGTCAACGAGAGCATCTTTGAAATGCTTAAGAAAGCCGAGATTTACGAGAAAAACACTTCCAAATCAACTGAAGCATTTAAGGAAATTCGCACCCAAGCCCTGTCAATTGCCGAGAAATACGAGATGGAAGCTGCCTCAACCACGAGCCTGATTACTGGAGCGGTTGAAACGCTCAAAGACTTGCAGAAAATGAACCTGAAAATGGGTTTGTGCACTACCAGCAGTGAGAAAGCTGCAAACTATATTCTTCAGCGCTTCAAAATTGACGGTTTTTTTAAAGTTGTTGTTTCACGGGACAAAGTAAAATATGTTAAGCCGCATATTGAACAATGCGAGTTAGCTCTAAAAACGTTAGCTGTACAACCCAAAGCCACACTTATGGTTGGAGACAGCGTTGTTGATATGCAGAGCGCCAAGGAACTAAACGCCATCGCCGTCGGGTTGCCAACAGGCCTAACCACAACAGAGCAGCTGATGAGCAACGGCGCAAACTACATAGTAACATCGCTGAATGATTTGCTAGTTCTAATAAAAGAAATAAATAAGAATTAAGCGGCGGTTATTACGCCGTCGTCTTTGCAGACAAGTTTCCGCTCTCGCACCAAACGTTTGAGCACTTCAGAGAACACTTCTTTAACTTCTTCGCTTGAATGATTTATTGCGAACACTTTAGCGGTTTCAGCAATCAACGAATAATCACTTATACCTAAAGCGTACCGGGCGACCATTGTCATGGCTGAAGCGACTTCTTCAGGTGCAATGTAGTCAGGTTTACGTTTGGATTCTGGAACACCCTGAATTGGAACACGGATCGGCGTTTCTTTAAGCCCGGTTGGCCAGAGAAAACTGCCTTTGATAACCACTTTCTGCGTTCTAATCAGGTTGTTTAATGCTTCTTTTACGGCGTGGGTGATTTTTGGTGTCACCTGCTTTATTCCCCATGCAGCCGCTAACCGTTCAACTGCGTAGTCAAAGTGGACTGGTCCTTCGTTTTGAACCAGTTCCGCGAGGAGTTTAGTTTGGTTTTCTCGGTTTTCTGGGAAATGGAACTCGTTTTTTTGTTTAGAGTCGTATGTGGTTTTGGCTGTGGCGACTTTTATGTAAGGGTTGTACGTGGCCTTTAATGGGTAGACTTTGTAGGGGACTCCGATTTTTTCGATGCCTGCGAATGTGTTTTTTTGGATGTCGGTTTTGGGAGCAGAGTTTTCTTTGATGTCGATGATCGGTTTTTGGGCGTCTTTTTCTAGTTGTGTTTTCTGGGCTTGTTCAAGGGCGTCTTTTAGCCGCCTGATTTCTGAGTCGCGTCGTGCAACCCATGCGGGTGACCAGATGCGGTGAATACGCCAGCCCAGTTGCCGCAGCACCTGTTCGCGGAGTCTATCTCGGTCTCTTGCGCTACTGCTGGATTTGTATGTGGTACCATCGCATTCTACACCAAGCAAGAAACTGCCAGCGTTAACTGGGTCAACGATGCCTATGTCGATTCTGTAGCCGCTGCATCCTACTTCTGGAACAACCTCGTAACCCATTTTTTTGATTTCAGCTGCCACGTCTTCATCTAAGGCAGAATCAAACGCACCTTCCTTCGTTTTGGTCGATAAAGTTTCAGGTCCATGCTCTGCATAGTCAAGGTAGGTACGCAGTGTCTGTACTCCCGGGGCTTGTGCATCTTTGTCGATGTCGCTGCCATGAATCGAAGTAATCAAAACAACCTTTTCCCGAGCACGTGTGACGGCGACATTTAAACGACGCTCGCCGCCTGGCTTGTTTAAGGGGCCAAAGTTCATGGTCATTTGTCCTTGCTGGTCATAGCCGTAGCCCACGCTGAAGAATATGACGTCGCGTTCATCGCCCTGCACGTTCTCGAGGTTCTTCACGAAGAAGCCTTCTAAACGGTCTTCTTTGAAGAATGGTTCGAAGTCGGGTTGTTCTTTGAGTCGACGTTCGATGGCTTCCTCAATAGCGTCCATCTGTGCGATGCTGAAGGTTACGACTCCGAGGGTTTTGTGGGGGTAGTTTTTGAAGTGTTCAAAGACTAGGTCTGCGACTTTTTCTGCTTCGTTGAGGTTGTTTCTTTTGCCTCCGCGGTCGTAGATGCCGTCTGCCACATGGACCAGTTTTACGCCTAAACTGTCACTTTGGTTTTTCGCAGCTGGAAACGTAATCATGGTGTCGTCATAGAAGCGGTGGTTTGAAAATGCGATTAACTCTTCGTGTTTGCTGCGGTAATGCCACCTCAACGTTTTCACTGGCAAACCGATGCCTAAACACTCGTCAAGGATGCTGTCGAAAACTTCGATGTCATCATTGCTTAGTTCGTCCCAGTCTACGTCGTCAAGGAGGCTTTTCTGGAAGAACGAGGTAGGCGGCAACTGCTTGTTATCGCCTGCAACCACCAGAGTTTTTCCACGGTAGATTGCGCCGATTGCGTCTTCGGGAACGAGCTGTGATGCTTCGTCGAAGAGGACTAAGTCAAATTTGCTGTCAGGAGGTAGGAACTGGCTGACGGAGATAGGGCTCATCAACAGGCAAGGTTTGAGTTTAACGAGCAGGTTTGGAATCTTTTGCATCAACGTGCGGATTGGCATGAGACGCCTCTTTTTCGCTGCTTCTTTAAGCAGGATGTTGGCTTCTGTGTCGGCGGCTTGAATTAGGATGTCTTGAGGTTTTCGGCTGTTCGCCGCTTCAATAACCATACTCGATGTTAGGTGGATGATGTCTTGGTCCAGTTTTCTGAAGTCAGCAATCAACTGCTCATGGTTCTCCCTGCGAAACCTGCCCAATTTCTGATCTTCGTTGTAGAGGTTGTTTATCCATTCTTGGTATACGCTTTTGCGGAAAACGTTGCCTAAGTCGGCTGCGGAAATGTGCTGTTCCGCTAAGCGCGTGAAAAATAGGTCTAAATTCCGCAGAGTGAAGCGGTTTTTGGCGTCTTTGAAGTCAATCCAAACCTGCAAGTCATCCACGCGGTCGCGCAGTGCTTGGATCCGTTCGCCTATGACTTTGATTTCTAAGTCCTTTAGCTTCTGATTTTGATATTTCATTTCAGATTCAAAGCGCTTTTCAAACTCTTCCAGAACCTTAAGCGAAGCCATGTTTTGCTCGGTTAGTTCCGTGTTAGATGGCGCTGCGGATGGTCCTTGAGCTGCTATGTCTGCGAAAGCTTGCGGCACTGGGATGTCGGCTAATGCTGCTTGTACTTTTTTGCACCATTCGAGTACGGAGACGATGTCTTGCCAGTTGGTTTCTAGTTCTTTGAAGCGGATGCCGAATTTTTCTTGCAACTGGACTTTTTCGCCGATGATTTGGGCTTCTTTTTTGCATATGTCTTCAGCGTTTTTGAGGTCTTGGATTAGTTGTTTGTAGTTTTGGGGTTCCTGTTTGGAGGTTGTGAGTGTCTGGTTTGTGAGTGTGCAAAGTGGGTTTAGTTGTTTTTCTGTTTCGTTTGCCCAGTCCTCAACAAGCAACAATGAAGTTTCGATGATGGCTTTGTCGGATTTTGGTATACTCGGGGGAATTAGAGATTCTACCTCTTTGCTTTGCTGTTCCCATCTGTTGACAGATTCCTGCAGTTCCACACCCAAGTTCTTAATCATAGGCGAAGGACTTGTTGAAGCGGTAAGCAGTTTAAGGAGAGCGTCAGGAATCTGAGTTGCCCACGACAGTTTTTTGATTTCGTCGGTTAAATGTATGGCTTTTTCTGCGCCTAGGAAGTCGGTTCTGGTTTTACGGTAATAATGCCCCAGTAAGGTTTGGACCGTTTCCGCTGACTCCTCAATCTTTGAATGCAGTTTTTTGACTTTTCGCGCGTCAATTAGGTCCTGCTGTACTGTTTTTGGGACTTTACCGTCATTTGTTAACCGGGCGATCTGTTTTTGGTCGTTGCGGTAGGTTGCATTGAAGATTTTTAGACCACTCTGGTATTCGCCGCTGTACCTTTCAATGAGCCCATCGAGGTCTAACTCGTAAATGCCATCACTGTAGGTTTCTCCCAGCCTGCTTTTTATCAAGTTGTGTTCTTGGTAGAGTTGTTTTGCTTTGGAGACGGTTTCTTGGACTTGCTCGAGGTATTTGGCATCGAACCATTCTGGCTCTGGTTTTTCTTCAGCAAAGCACAGCAACGCCATGCGGGACAGTTGCTTTAGCTGGGTAATGGTCAAGTCAGCGTTGTCTAGTCCTAGGAGTGGAGCGAGTGCTTGAGAGTTTTCGCGCCATTTATGAGAAGCCAACTGCGTGGCTCTGACAAAGGCTAATAATTTTTCTCGCTTCGCTAAGAATTCGCCTTCTTCCACGTTTAGGGCTGGAAGCATCTTGGCTAACGCCGAAATTGCTTGCTGCATCTCCGAGGACCTGTTAAGATCCAACGTGAATAGGGATGGCTGGTAGCGTTCCATGAGGTTGGCGCGGGTGTTTTTTATCCAAATGCTCGTATCAAGGTAGGCTTGGGCTTCGCTTAGGAGTTTGTCGAGGCTATGGTTTGTTAACCAGTGAGCTTCTGGTTTGGGGCTTTCAAAGAGGAGTTTGCTGACGCCAAGGAGCCATTGTATGCGGGCAAAGGTTTCTGCGGGAAAAACGCCGAGGCGAGCGGAGAATTCTTCAGTTTCAATTTGCAGCCCACGTAGTGTTTCGTTTATGTTTTCAAGTGTTGTGAGGAGTTCGCTACGGATTTCAAGGTTGTATTTGTCAGCGCGGTAGCCGAGCCACGGAAAATCTGGTTCCCCCACCACCTGCCAAACCTTGCTTAGCTGCGAAACGAGTTCTTCGAGTTCACGCATCTTTTGCGGAGTCAATGTTCCCAACTCCGTTAAGCCCACAGGCACAAACGGAACCCTCTCCAAACCGGAGATTATGCTTAGAACTTCGTAGACGCTGCTTTGCAGGTACGGGCGTTTTTCATGTAAAGCGGTGACGTAGCCGTTTAAGGCTTCGCGGTATTCTGCCATCATCTCGAACTCGTGAGCGGAGGGGAGTTTACGGGGAATGAGTGTTTCATCTAAGCTGCGTTTTAGTTCCGCTACAACTTGTTGTTTGTTGGCTTTACTGCTGTGAAGTTCAAGACAGAAATGCGCCAAACCAACCTCGCTTAAACGTTTGTAAACAACTTCAAGCGCCGCCATTTTGTCGCTGACGAAAAGCACGCTTTTGCCGTTAGCAATGCATTCGGCGATGATGTTTGCGATGGTCTGACTTTTCCCAGTGCCTGGCGGACCTTTCATAACGAAGCTTTGTCCATGCAGAGCGTATTCGATTGAGACGCGTTGGCTGCTGTCGGCGTCGAGGACCTGATAGGTTTTTGCCGGCGCCTCAATTTTATCCACGTCTTTCTCGTCGGGTAAGCCGCTTAGGATGAGGTTGTCTTCTTTGATGCCTGCTATCGCCTTGATAATGGGGTGCTGAATAACTAGGGCAGCGTTGGATTCTAAATCTTTGTAAATGACCAGTTTCTGGAAAGAAAAAAGCCCCAAATCCGCCGAAAGCTCGGTTTTCCAGCCTAATTCGGCGACGGCTTGGTCAACTAATTTAAAGTAGTCTGCTAATTTTTGTTCTTCCCACTCTTCAGGCAACGGGGGTAACTCGATTTTGTAGTCGTTTTTCAGTTTAGCCTGCAACGCAGGATTTAGAACGGCTTCGTCTTCAACCGGGGGCACAGAGATGCTGAATGGTTGGCGGATGGTTTCTCTTGTTAATTCTAAAGGCACAAGAATCAGGGGTGACTGAACATTTTCTTTTGTTTCCGCGTCCACCCAGTTCAAAGTGCCAAAAGCAGCGTGCAATATGCGGACGCCTCGTTCCATGTAATCGAGAAACGAACGGCTCTGCAGGCTTTTGAGATTCCGTTCAAGGTCCATGCGACTTAAGTTGCCGCTGACCAGTTGGTTTGGCCGTTTTGGTTCTTCTGGGATGCTGGCAGCTTTTACTGGGGCTTTTGCTGTTTTGGGTACAAGTTTGGATTTGCCTTTGCCCTTGGCTTTTGAGCTCTCTGGCGCTTCTGGCTTTTTTGTTTCTGGGGGAGTAAAAAATTCAAGGCGATTTTTCTTTGAAACAAGTGAATCGAAAATTTTTTGTGGGTCAGGTTGGGTGATTGGCAGATTTCCGCGTTTTGATTTATGGAAGTAAAGCAGGTTGTTCTTTCGGGAGAGGTCAATCAGGCGTGATTTCCAGTCTTCAACGCGCTTCATAGGTGATGAAGGTGGAACAGGTTCGAATGATTCAGTCATTAAAGGCACATCCACGAGATACAGGTTAGCACTATTGTATGGATGGTTCTTTAATACTTACGGTAGCTTAGTAGGCGCCAAAACAATCAATCTTTAATGTTTAGAATGTTAAAAGAGTCACTTGATTCTAGATGCACATTCTATTGCATCCAAAATTACCCGCTTTACACCTTCAATGCCCACTTCCTTGATTTCCAATATCGGAACATTAATTCCTGACTTTTCTAGTTCCTTACGCATTCGATCTATGTTGCCGCAAGTGTTCAGGAGCACGAAGCCTTTGATGCCGCTGAACATGTTCTCAAACGCTGCCTCGTCAACGCCTTCTTTTAACATCGCCTCCTTGGCATGCTTGAAGAAGCCTATCATACCCGGACCCATAAACATCAAGTTATGCTCAGAGTCAGCCTCATAGAATTTGCCTTTGCCTCCAAGTTGGCAGTCAATACAGTTCACGGCATCGACCTTGACAACCCCGTATTCATGGGCTAACTTTTTCATCTCATCATCTTGCCCCAAACAAAGGTCACCATAAACAAGCACCACTTTGCCCTTGAATTTTTTGAGGGTTTGTTCTAGAACTTTACGCACATTGTTCTCTACCGCCGAATAATCGATGTGGAAGAATTTGCTTACAAAAACCAGTTCTGCATCCAAGTCGCCCTGCTTCACTAATTGCTGAATTTCCTCTTTTAGAACACTGCAAGAAACCAGGCAAATCTTCGGTTTTTTGTTCACTTCTATTCAGCTTCTAAGTGAACCCTAACTATTTGATTGCCAATAAAGTTTTGCGATAATTGAAAAAACAGTTTATTGGCTTTAAAATATATGATTTATTTTAAGCGAGCAAGTACTAAGCTGGTAGGTGAGGAATACCAGCGAAGTGGTTGGAACGTATTTCCCTCTTTTCCTGAAAAATTGAGGTTTTATTTTCCAGCTATTGAGCGGGAAAAACTCACCTATATTTTGATTTTTAGGAAAAGTTGGCTCTCGTTTTGCGTATGTTGTCAGGGTTTGAAGCAGTATCTTTGCCATTGCGGCCACTGCTGCGATGTGCTGCATGTGCCAAAGTCCAACGTTAATTTCATGCCGATTTTTAGGTTTTCTTGCGTTGCGCCCTGAATCATGCCTGGGATTTTTAAGCCGTTTTCTAATTCCACAATGCCTACAGTGTATGGCGCTATAGATTGAAACTGTTGAGGAGCAACATGAATTACTGTGTACGTAAGCAGTTTGCCTTTGCCTGAGATGCTGACCCATTCAAATTCTTGTCTGAGGCAGTTGTCACATAAAGGTCGGGGTGGCAAATGGATTTTTCCGCAATTTAAGCATTTTCCAGCCATCAACTTCTGCTGATCTAAAAACTTGTAGAACTGCTCAATCGTAAAAGGTTCCTTTATGCTCATTACTGTGCACTCCTGTAAACGTGAACTACCGCTGTAGCTCCTGACCCACCAATGTTATGTGTTAAGCCGACTTCTGCGTCTTTCACTTGGCGTTTGCCCGCTTGCCCTGTAAGTTGCAGGTACATTTCATAGACTTGAGCGGTTCCCGTTGCGCCGACCGGGTGCCCTTTGGCTTTTAAGCCGCCGCTCGTGTTGACTGGAATTCGACCGCCCAGACGTGTTTCGCCGCTTTCAATGAATTTTCCGCTTTCGCCTATTTTGCAGAAGCCAAGGTCTTCATATGCCATAAGTTCAGCAAATGTGAAGCAGTCGTGGACTTCCGCGAGGTTTACCTGTTTTGGTGTGATTTGTGCCATATCGTAGGCTGTTTTCGCCGCGAGTTTTGTTGCATTTAGCGATGTTAGGCTTTTGCGTTGGTATAAACCGATGGTGTCGCTGGCTTGCCCGCTTCCAAAGATGTGCACGGGCTGATCGGTGTATTTGGCTGCGAGTTCAGGTTTAGTTAAAATAATGCAGCTTGCACCGTCAGTTATCAGGGAGCAATCATAGAGTTTTAGTGGCCAAGCAACATAACGTGATGCCATGGCGGTTTCTAAGGTGATTTCTTTTTGCAGGTAAGCTTTCGGGTTGAGGCTTCCATGGTAGTGGTTTTTGACCGCTACTAAAGCAATCTGCTGCTCCGTTGTGCCATACAAGTGCATATGCGCGGTCGCCATCAACGCAAACAACCCTGGAAAAGTGATGCCATGCCACTGCTCAAACGGGTAATCAGACGCCATAGCCAAATACTCCGTAACTTCAGCCGTTGTGCGATGCGTCATCTTTTCTACGCCGCCAACCACAACTACATCGGCCAAACCAGACAAAACAGCGTAAATCCCTGACCGCAGTGCTGCGCCTGAAGAAGCGCATGCCGCCTCAGTGCGAGTGGCTGGGATACCTGTGAGTCCTGCCCAGTCTGCAATGACGCTGCCAGTGTGGCCTTGGTGTTCGTAGGCTTCGCCCATGTGTCCGATGAACATTGCTTTGATGTCTTTTTTGGGCTCCAGTTTGGGGCAGCGGCTGAACGCTTCAGACGCGGCTTGGCTGAAGATTTCTCTTGCAAGTAAGCCTTCGTGTTTGCCGAATTTGGACATACCAGCGCTGATTATGCTGACGAGTGGTTTCCCATTCAAACCCCATGTACCTCTCAATCGCTATACATTTACGTCAGCCCAGAATAAAAACCACATCATAGTTTCTGCATTTGAATGCCTGAATCCTGAGGGGATTCTGAAACTTGCGATAGTTAGACCACAATCACATTTCCTTACGAATTATCTTAGCTTCTCATTTAGTAGGAAATATTAAGATAAAAAGAATTATCAAGGTTTGGGTGAGGTGATTTATGTATACAAAAGATATGTAGCCGTAGCTATAATTGTAATTTTGGCTATAGCCGTTCCTTTATCAATTGCAGCTTTAACGCAGCAACAAAGCTTCACAATAAACGGCACAGGGCACTATCCTGATCCACTTGTTACGCCCGCTCCAACAGCCCCTTTAAGCCCAACTCCCACGCCCACCCCAACCTCTAACGTGGCATTCACCTTAACGTACCAGAATAGAACCGCAGTTCCCGCAACTTTTTCGTCAGCCCCAAACACAATATTCTACCAAACAGATAACGGAGCTTCACCCTTTCTCGAATTAAACATAACTAAGACTGGAAGCCTACCAATGAATGTGTCAATAACTTTCCCAAACCCTAACTTACCATCTGGAATGACATACAACTTCTGGAGTGACATGCAGGACACCCGGGGCTTTAGGAACCCAAATGGTAACGAAAGAGCACTGGGAACTTTAGCTGTAGGTCAATCGGTCGTTGTAAATCTATTTGGTTGAGTTACCGGTAACCATGCGCGGGACGGCTCAGCGTTTAGTTACCGCTTAGATGTGTCTACAAACGGCAACTCAAGCATAACTCTCTTTTTTGTGTTTGGCAGGTTTTCTCTATTTTGCCGATAGGGTAAATGTGGGCGAAGATATTACATGACTTTTTGTAGTCCAAAGATTTATTGTGTAGTTTCCAGGGCCCAGTTGAATGCTGCTAAGATCAACTGATATTGTTGCATTTTCGTTGGCTGGCAGGTTGCCCTTGAAATGGAGTGATTGTAGCTACAGTATTATGTCCTGAATCTTTAATGGTTACTGTATTTAGAACGATTTCTTTACTGCACATTGATTGCACGTCAAGTAAAAGCGCGTTGCTGTTGGCACTGTCGAATGAGACCTTTCGCACTAAAGCGTTTTCCGTCATGCTCAAATCAATCGGTTTTCCCAACAGATTCCACGCGCTGGTATCAATGATAATGAATGCCACTGCAATCGTGATTATTGAAATAAAGATTATTTTTTTAAGTACACCCAACTGTCTTACCCCAGAAAAATTATCAGATCAATGTTATATTAAACATTACGATTTAATTCATGACTTGACTGTTTGTACAACACAACGACAAAACAAGGACAAGATTTGTCGCCCATAAACTCGCCATCTTGTTATCTCGACCAGAAAAGGCTAAAAAAACGGAAAAAAGCCCTAAATTCCATTTCTAATAGTTCTGCCTTGAGCGCTAGAGCCCTACAACATAGATTCGCAACGCTAAAACGGGCACAACCACAACCAACCCAAACAAAACAGCAGTTACCGTCATCACCCGCAGAGCCTTCGGAATATGCTCAGCCGAAATTCCGTGGTCATCTCCAAGGATATAGTATCCTTTTTTTTCAAGTTGAATATTCAATGCTCCAGCCATAGCTGAGATGGTGTAGCCTGCGTTAGGGCTTGCAGTTTTATGTTTGTCGCGCTGCAGAATGCGCATTGATTCTCGCCAGTCCTCATGGAGGAGAAATGATGCGGCAACCACCAGGTAAGCCGTTAACCGCGAGGGAATGTAGTTTGCGATAGTATCCAGTTTTGCCGAGAACCAGCCGATATTGCGGTTCTCCACGTTCTTGTACCCCACCATCGAATCCAACGTGTTCACAACGCGATAAGCAAAAGCTCCTGGGACACCGAACAACGCAAAAAAGAAGAACGGCGCAGTTATCCCATCGGTGGTGCTTTCCGCGATGGATTCGACGGCTGCAGAAATAATCTGACGCTCATTGAGGCTGTTTGGGTCACGCCGCACGATGAAGGGCAACCATTTTCGTGCACCATCCAAATCGTTTTGTTTCAAGGCTTTCGCGATGGGTTTGGTGTAATGCCCCATCCCCCTTATGGCAAATGTAGCCTTAAACAAGATCGCGCCTGCGACGATGTAGAGTATTTCGCCGTATGGCAGCTGTCTTAGCCAGAAGAGAAGCAGGAAGACTGGAAGCGCAACCACCAACATGATGAGCAACGCCATTAAGACGCCGTTTGCTTTCTCAACCCGTGGGTTTGAGTTTTTTGATTTGCGTTTGAGGTACGAAATTATTTTGCCTATGCCGATGGTTGGGTGAATCCTATCAGGGTACTCCCCAAAAACAATATCGATCAAGAAGGCTAACTCAAAAATCAGGACAGAATCAACAAGCAGTGAAAAGTCAAGCGCAAACATAAGTCACGACTCAAATTGCCTTTACTGTACGCTTAAGAGCCTCAATCAACCGTGCATTTTCGACATGGGTTTTTACGGCAATTCGAACGTAAAACTCATCCAGCCCTCTAAACGAGGTGCAATCGCGAATCAAAATGCCTTGGCTCAAAAGATTATTTTTCAGTTTAGTAGCAGTTAAACCTGATTTGCGGATGTCGATGAAGAAGAAGTTGGCGTCTGGTGCAGAAAACTTGAACGAACCAAATTTCCCCAGTTCACCCTGCAGCCATGCTTTCTCTTTTTTGATAAGGTCACGCGTAACCCGCAAATGCGCCTCATCCTTCAACGCGGCTACCGCGGCTGCCTGCGCTAGACAGTTAACGTTCCAAGGAATCTTTGCACAGGATAGCAAATTGATAATTTCTTCACTTGCAATGCCGTAACCAACCCGCAAGCCAGTTAAACCGAAAATCTTGGTAAAAGATCGTAAAATGAACAGGTTCGGGTACTTGCCGATTTTTCTTATCATTGTAAGGGCTTTTTCGTCTTCAACAAACTCCAAGAAATCCTCGTCGAGGAAAACAAGGGTGTTCTGCTCCAAAGCCGTCTCAATGATGTTTGTTAGGGTTTCTTTGGGAGTGAGCATGCTGGTTGGGCTGTTTGGGTTGCACAGGAAAATAATTTTTGCACAAGCCATCTCGAGCTTAAACGCGTCGCGATCAATCGAGAAATCTTTGCCCAATTTAACGAATTTCGGTGTTTCCCCAGTCTTACAAACCGCACTTTCGTATTCCCCAAACGTTGGAGCAGGCATAACTGCTTTTTCACCTTTCTTGAGGAAAACCTCAGCAAACAGGTACATGAGTTCTGTTGAGCCGTTCCCAACAACAACATTGCCTTTGCTTATTCCATAGTGACTGGCGATAACCTGCCTTAGCTCGTTGGAGTTTGAGTCTGGATAAGCTGCAATTTGGTTGAAGGCTCTTTTGGCGGCGTCAAGAGCTTTTTTTGATGGACCCAGCGGGTTTACGCTTGAACTAAAATCCAAAATCTCCTGCGGCAAAAGTCCACTTTGTTCTGCGGCACCTAAAATCTCTGCGCCGTGAACGCAGGGCTTTAGATTTTTAACATTATCCCTGACTAGGCTCTCAATGGGCTTCATGTGGTTTGTTCCTTCGCTCTGCCGCTAAATGCTATGGTTCTTTTTAACGTAAATCATATAAATGTTTGGTTGGATGTTCCATCCAAAGATTTGTCGGCAAAAGGGTTTTTGAGAAGCCAAAACAATGGTATAGATGAAAGTTAGAGCAAGGATGATTAGATGAGCGACAAACTAGACAAACACAAAATTCAAGAACTAAAAGAAATGGTCACCAAAAAACCCGCAAACGAGCCAATAGAGAAGGTTCTCGCTGTCTTCTGCGAACGTCATTCAACCACCATAGGCACATGCAGATACTACTACAACCTCTTAGTTGAAAAGGGCGAAATCAAAGAAAAATAACTTTAAGTTTTAAAGCCCCACTTAATTACCAAGGGCTCACAGTTGAATGAACTTATCTTCATAGGATTAGGATTAAACGATGAAAAAGGCATCACCATCAAAGGATTAGAGGAAACCAAGTCGGCAGACGCCGTTTTTATGGAGCTCTACACGAGTCTCATGCCTGACTTTAGCCTGCAACGGTTTGAGGCTTTATGCGGCAAAAAAATCCAACTCGTTTCCAGACATGACCTTGAAGAGGAAAACGGAACCCAAATCCTCCAAGCCGCAAAAAAAGGCAAAGCAGCATTTCTGGTTCCAGGCGACCCCTTCATCGCAACAACCCACGTTACCCTGCGCATTGACGCCGAAAAACAAGGAATAAAAACCCGGATAGTCCACGGTACATCCATCATGTCGGCAATCGTCAGCCTGTCGGGCTTGCACAACTACAAATTCGGAAAAACCGTAACCGTGCCTTTTCCCGAGAACTTTTCTGAAACGCCCTACAACGTCATTGCCCAAAACAAGAAGCTGGGCTTGCATACTCTTTGCCTGTTAGATTTGAAAGCCCACGAAAAACTTTTCCTAAGCATCAACCAAGCCCTCAAGATGATGAGGGAAGTTGAAGAAAAAAAGAAACAGAACGTAATCACTCCTGATACGGTTGCCGTTGGAATAGCAAGGGCAGGAGGCAACAACCCGACCTTAAAAGCCGATTTCATCAAGGATTTAGCAAATTTTGATTTTAAAGAGCCGCCGTTTAGCCTGATTTTTCCGGGGGAGCTGCATTTTATGGAGGTTGATTCGTTGATTGCTTTTGCCGGTGCACCCGCAGAGTTTAGGAGGCTTGCTAAATAAGCATAGAAATGTTAACGACCAAGTATATTTCGTCAGCTGAAAAGGTCCTTAAAGAACTCAAACGAGCACCAACCCCAATTAAGCTAACAGAGGAGACTGTGGCTGACGTTCTGCGTTGGGCAAACGATTACCTTGAAGATGCAAAGTATTATAAGGTTCAAGGCAAGTTTGAAACAAGCTTAACTTCAGTAGCTTACTGTGAAGGGCTACTTGACGCTTTAAGATTAATTGGCGCAGTGAACTTCGAATGGCCAACAAACCAAGAAAGAAAAAAGTTGTCTTAGCCTCAGGCGTTTTTGACCTAATCCATCTGGGGCATGTGCGGTTTCTGGAGGAAGCCAAAAGAGCAGGCGGAGAAAACGCTAAACTCATAGTTATCATCGCCAGAGATAGCAATGTAGAAAAAATGAAAAGCAGAAAACCCATAATGTCTGAAGACCAGCGCTGCGCTTTGGTGGAGTCGTTGAAGGTGGTTGATGAAGCGGTGCTTGGTTTTGAAAAATTTGAAATCGGCGAGGTCATTGAAAAAATCAAGCCAGACGTAATTGCTTTGGGTTATGACCAAGCAAGTATGGAGGGGGATGTTAAAAAGTACATTGCCCAGAATAAACTTCCCGTTGAGGTTGTTAAGATTGGCAAGTTTGGGGAGAATACTTTAGATAGCTCATCAAAGATTAAACAGAAAATAATTGACAAGCTCTCCAAATAACTGGTTGCGCTCTTATGGGTTGCGAGAAGTATAAGCCAACGTTCATTTTAATCGCCATAAACGTAGCTATCTACATTTACGGGGCAATCGTCAGCGGAAACGCCTTCACCACAGGCGACGGCGTTGTCTACCAGTGGGGACAAGTAAACCTCTACGTTTTCCAAGGCGCATACTACCAACTCTTCACATCCATGTTCATTCACGCCTCGGTAGTTCACCTTACCGGCAACATGCTCTTCCTGCTCAT
This sequence comes from Candidatus Bathyarchaeota archaeon, assembly GCA_003151735.1. GTDB lineage: Archaea > Thermoproteota > Bathyarchaeia > Bathyarchaeales > Bathycorpusculaceae > Bathycorpusculum. Next base: position 49,225 of record PLYI01000081.1, read on the forward strand.
ATTCGGTTTGCGAGGAGAAGAAATGTTTTCGCTCCCCGAATACCTCACAATCTACCTCGTCGGCGGCTTAGTCGGCAACGTCCTCTCTTTAGTGTTCGGACCCTTCTTCATTTCCGTAGGAGCATCAGGAGCAATATTCGCGTTGTTCGGCGCATGCGTAATTTATGGCAGACGATCCGTGAGGCAGTCAATCCTCGGAGCGCTGGTGTACGCGTTCTTCCTGTTCTTCATCAACACGGGGGAAGGCGTCAACATAGTAGCGCACTTAGGCGGATTAGCTTTCGGTTTAATAGTCGGATATTTAATTGCTACCCGCCGCAAACCAGACCATGAGGAAAAGGCTAGAAATCCATATTCGGTTGCTATGCCGTTTTAGCTGTTTTGCGTGCAGACTTCAACTTTTACTTTGTTGCCGTCTTTTAGACCCAGCGCTTTTCTAAGGCACACGGGCGCAATTATCTCCACAACTGAAGCGTCATAGTGGCTGCGCAAAGCCGTTATCAAGGCACCCTTAACATCGTTTCCGATGATTGCAGGGTAACACTTCACCAGTCCAAAAGTGCGGTCTTCATTTTTGAAGCCTTTAAGTTCAATCGCTGGGTAAGCATCCAGTTCCATGCGTGTCTTAACATCATAATCCCCTGCCAACTTCAGGTTAAGTGTGCCGGGGTAAGCTTCAAAACCCAATTTCTCAACAATCTGCTGCCGATAATGCTCTTTTGAAATGTAGTAGGCGCCTTCACCTAAACCTGTAAAAACAGTTCCTTCCAACGTCACTGAAGGCGGATAGGATTTTTCCATCAGGACTTTAAGACCCAGATACAGTTTCTGCAGTTCTTTGGTGCCTTGGTCTTCGATTTTGATTAAGCTGCCGTCTGGAGAGATGTTCCTCTGTATCCAGCCTTTGCGTTCAAGTTCGATGAGGTAACGTGAGGCGGTTTGCTGGGAAATCCCCAGTTTCTTCGCTAAGTACTCGGTTGAGATTTTGGCTGTTCGCCGATAAGCACCCATCTCCGCGAGTTTTAGGAGCATGTAGAAGTGCTGCCACTCCTGCTTCTCAGTCAACGCTTTCTTCTCCAGTGAATTAGAAAGTGAGCGGTTGGATATTTAAGCGGCTCGAAACCAAAGCGCTAAAATAATCCATTTCAAATTTGCGTATACTTTCTCTGGTTGTTTGTGTGGAATTCTGTTTTTTTCCAAAATTAGTGAATACTTAAAATACTGGAAGCACAATTAACATTTATGAAAGACTTAGAGAAAATCTCTTCTGTCTTGATCTTATGCACAGTAATTCTTTCCTTTTCAGTTGCTAATGCGTTTTATGCAGTTGCAAAAAATAATGGGACATCCGTTGTAGCTACGGTAAATGTGGGAAAGTCTCCTGAAAGCTTAGCTTACGATTCTGGGAAGGGCGAAATCTTTGTCGCTGTTCATGACTCCCACTCTATCTTGGCAATATCAGAAGGCAACAATGCCATAACTGCAAACATTACGGCGGAAAATTCTGCTTTGCCCTATGGCTTAGCTTACGATTCTGGCAAGAATGAAATCTTTGTTGCAAATACTAATTCAGGCACGGTCTCAGTCATCTCGGATAATAGCAACGCTGTGGTTGCAACCGTAAACGTTGAAACTAATCCAGTGGGCGTAGCTTACGATTCTGGGAAGGGCGAAATCTTTGTTGCAAATACTAACTCCAGTACAGTCTCTGTGATATCAGACAATACAAACGCTGTAGTTGGGACAGTAAGGGTGGGAGGTTCTCCTATGGGTTTAGCATATGATTCTGATAAGGGTGAGATCTTCGTTGCAAATTCTGACAACAACAATGTCTCAGTCATATCCGACACCAATAATGCCGTAGTTGCAACCGTTAACGTGGGATGGCTCCCTTATGGGGTTGTTTATGATTCTGGGTTGGGCGAGATATTTGTAGCTAATTTATTCTCTAACACTGTTTCAGTCATATCGGACACCACTAATACCGTGGTTGCGAACGTTACCGTACAAAACCTTCCCTACGGCTTAGCATATAATTCTAATTTAGGCGAGATTTTAGTAGGCAATAATGACGCCAACCTAATCTCGGTCATATCAGACAGCACTAATGAAGTGGTTTCCACAATAGACGGGGTAGGAAACCCCTCAGGAATAGCTTACAATCCTATCAAAGGTGAAATCTTTATAGCAAATGAAGACGGCACCCAAGTCTCCGTAGTATCTGATACCTCTTTGACCCCTAGCCCCAGCCCAACTGCACCAGAGTTCAGCAATGCAGGTCTCATTTTGCTGGCTGCAGCACTGGTGACAGTGGCCTTTTGCGCGGTTGCCTTGAAAGCAAGAAAACCGAAAAAAAAATAACTTGAAAAACCAAACCGCTAAATCCGCACCCGTTCAATGTTTTAATTGCTTGTGATAAAAAACCGAGGCGAAACTACGGCAAACGTCTTTGATGAGATGGGAGTTTACTGGGCAGAGATAGCTGATAAAAATCAAACGGAGGAGCAAATCCAATTCCTAAAAAGCCATCTTAAGCCTAAAGGATATGTTTTGGATCTTGCTTGTGGAACGGGAAGACACTCGATTCCTTTAAGCCAGCAAGGATTTTGCATGGTGGGTTTGGACGTTTCCTTGAAGCTTCTGGGGATTGCCAAGCAGCGTTCGAGCCAACTTCAGGTTGTTAGGGGTGATATGCAACATTTGCCCTTCAAAGCTGGAGCATTTGCCGATGTAGTCAGCGTGGATACGAGTTTTGGATACTTGCCATCTAAGGTTGATGATAGGGCAAGCTTGTCTGAAGTGCGAAGGGTCCTTTTTCAGCGGAGCATTTTTGTTATCGATGTTTTTAACCGAGAAAATTTAGTTCTAAGGTTCAAAGAACAAAACAAATCGATCAAGGAGAAAGATTACCCCAGCTTTTTTCTCCAGCAAAAACGGACCATAAGCGGCGATGGCGGGTGGCTTTGCGATTCATGGACTGTCCGCGACAAAAAAGATGGAATGGTTAGGTTTTTTGAGCATAAGGTACGTTTGTTTGGGAAAGATGTGCTGGCGGGTTTGCTGGAGGAAGCGGGTTTTGCGGTAGAGGAGGTTTATGGGAGCTATAACGGAGGAAAATTCAGCGCTGACTCGCCGAGGCTTATCATTGTTGCCCGGGTAAAGTGAGTTTTCAGGTGGCTTTGTTGTTTGGGTTTTTGTTTAGGTTTGGCGCATAAAAGTTATAAGCGCCCTTAAAGACACATTGAAGAATACAGACCGTGAAGAAGCATGAACGCTTGGAAACTCAGAATTTCTATGGCTGCAACCTTGGCCGTAATCTTTGGTTTAACTACACTAGTTTTCGCAGTTATTTTAACTGTTGCTGGAGTAGGCTTCAGCCTCTTAACCATAGGAATATTCGTGGTGGTACTCAATGTAGCCCAGTGGCTACTGTCACCATACTTAGTGGGCTGGATATACAAAGTTAAAGAAATGCCCCAGAACGAAAACCTCCAAGTACACCAGATGGTTAGCGATTTAAGCCGAAAAAGCGGAATATCCACACCAAAACTGATGCTCTCGCAAATTCCATTGCCCAACGCATTCGCATACGGCTCGCCACTAACAGGCAGCAGAGTTGCCGTAACTCAGGGACTTTTAACGAAACTTGACGACGGAGAAGTTGAAGCCGTCATAGGTCACGAACTCGGCCACCTAAAACACCGCGACGTGCAGGTTATGATGGTTGTTTCGTTCCTGCCAGCACTTTTCTATTACATTGGTTACTCTATGATGCTATCAGGTATATTTGGCGGAGGAAATCAGAACAACAAAAACAGCGGCGGAAACAACGCATTATTCGGCATTGCCTTCATGGCTTTTTCATGGGTACTAACATTATTCACGCTTTACTTGAGCCGTCTACGAGAATACTATGCTGACAGGCACAGCGCTTTGATAGTTGAGAATGGAGCAGAAAAACTCTCAACAGGCCTGGTAACAATCGTGCAAGAAAGCAAAAACCCAACTAAACAACAAAAAGACCAACAGAAAAGCACAAGTTCCTACAAAGCCCTCTTCATAGCTGACCCTGAACGCGCAACCGCAGATGCAGCAGAACTAAACTCAAACAGCAGCGCAACAAACAAAGAAGACCTGCTAAGAGAAACATTGGCAAAACAACCCACATCCGTCGACAAATTCACCGAAATCTTCTCAACCCACCCAAACATAATCAAGCGACTGCGGGCACTAAAGGAACTCAGCTAAAACCCCCGCGGATACTAAAAAAATACATCTCTACTTCTATTATTCAAAAAAGGATTAACTCTTTTTTCCTTCCCAATCATAGAAGTCTCACCATGTCCAGGATACACCAGCAAAACATCAGGCAAACGTACAAGTTTTTGCAGAGAAAGCCTCATGTCTGTCATTGAGCCGCCGGGAAAGTCGGTTCTGCCGATTCCACTAGCAAACAATGTGTCGCCTGTGAAAACAAGTTTTTCTCCGACAAGACATATGCTGCCAGGTGTGTGTCCAGGAGTATGCATCACTTTGAGGGTTTGGTCGCCAAACTCGACTGCGCTGCCATCTTCAAGCAGAACGACCTTTTTCGCGCCTTCGATGAAATGGGCGTCAAGCGGGTGAATGCAGATTGGAACATTGAGTTTCTGCTGGAAAAGCGCGTTTCCTTTGATGTGGTCGTCGTGCCCATGTGTGTTTACGATAGACTTCACATTTAACTTGCCAGCTGAGATGTAGTCAAATATTGAATGGGCTTCGGAAGAAAAATCCAGTCCAGGATCGATCAGGATTGCTTCTTTTGTTTCTTTGGAACTTGCTACATAGCTGTTGGTAGATAACATGCCGACAGTAAAGGTTTCAACAAGCATACGAATCAGCACTCAAAATAGAGTCAAAGGTAAAATAAAGTATTTGCCAGCTGACTCACCGAAAGTCTCGATTATAACATGCTATTGAATCAAAAAATCGTCAATACAACCTACTCCCCTTAGGGTTAGAGATAGAATTTCTAAATGTTGCCGAAAAGGTTCTTGAAAATCTAAAATGGGTTAAGAATGGTGGCTATTAAAACGGAAATTTAGGTTTTAACTGGCAAAATTAAGCGTCTAAGCCTTGTTGAAAACCAGTAAGTTTTATGGTGCTTTTGCATTTTGCGCAGCTGATAACTAATTCTGCAAGCTCGTCGTTCACGACTGTTGTATCCAGGATTTGGTAGTTGTCTTCTGATTCGTCGTCAGGCGAGATTGCTTTTCCGCATTTTGGGCACTCGAACGTACCGTCCTCTTCGATTGCAGATAGGTCTATTTTGTATGTCGAGGTTTTTTTGTCCAGCTTTTTCATCATCATATTCTTTCACTCTTTTTCTTTAAATTTTCATTGACCGTTTTTATTAATTAACGATTATGAATTTCTATTCAGTATGCGGAATCCATTTAAAAGCTTGACGCAAAAAAAGGAAAAAATAATTGATTTAAACGCCATTTCTGTTCAGGCTCATGCTTCTTTTTCAAAGTTTTCAGGTGAAATATATTCGCCGTACTTCTCTTTGGCTTGGAGCAAACGTTCGCGTTGCATGTAGAGGATTCCGAACATCTCCAATGGCGTGTCGTTGACGTTTTCCTGGTAGAAACGCGAAACCCTCTCGATTTTTGCTAGGTTTTCTGGGACGCGTATAGTGAATTGTTTGTTGTAGTCTTCTTTGGCGTAGTTTTTGTTGAGCACTTGCTTGAACAGTTTGCGTAAATCCTCGAATTTTGGTACGTATCCGGTTGGGGTTTTTATGGCGCCGACTTCGTTGTGGACTCGCAGTTCCATCCATTTTATCCAAACGTGCTTGTCCTGTGGACTGTTAAGGTATTTTCCGTCGCCGACTTCTTTTAGGAAATAGTTTACGCCGAAGATGATGGGTTGCTTTTTGAGTTTTCGCCCGAAATCCAGGTTGTTGTGGACGTTTTTGCCCATTGGAATTGAGATGAAGTCTTGGATGCTCATCATGTTAATTTCTGGAACGCCTTCTTTGCCGATGGTAGCAAACGTGGTTTCGGTTTCCAAGGATGCTCCGTAAGCGACGATGCCGTGGTCCCAGCTGTAGCTTTGCTGGACAGGCACGTAGGCTTTGGCGTCGCGTCCGCCGTACATTATGCCGCTTAATTCAACTCCGTTAGGATTATCCAGTTCAGGATCAACGTTTTCCAGCGCTTTTAGGGCTACTGCGTAACGTGCGTTCTTGTGGGCTGCTGGTATTTCGTTGCTTTCTTCGTCTTTTTTGCCTTCATACCATGTGCCAGTGTAGTTGCAGCCTTCTTTAGGCAGCTCCTTTCCCATGCCAAGCCAGTAGGGTTTGCCATCCTTTACCAATATGTTAGAGAAGATTATTTCTCCCGGATTCGTTAACACCTTCCAGATTAAAGCGTCGTCTTTGGGATTAACGTCTGTTATGATTCCGAATATGCCTGATTCAACATTTACTGCGCGGGCGGCTGAGTCGATGTCTCGGATATAAGCGATGTCGTCGCCAAGTATGGTTTCGCCTGGAAGCATGGCGGTTGAGGTTTTGCCGCATGCACTTGGAAAAGCACCTGCAAAGTAAGATTTGCGTCCGTTTGGTCCAAAGACGCCCATGAGTAGCATGTGTTCGGCTAGCCATCCTTCGCTGCTGGCTTTGCGGATTGCCAAGCGGAAGGCAAGTTTTTTGAAGCCTACGCTGTTGCCTGCGTACTGGGTGTTGACGCTATAGATTGTGTTGTCCATGTGGTCGATGTAGATGCGTTTTTTGTCGTAATCTACACTGACCATATCTTCGTTTAGTTTTCCTGCTGAGTGCAGAACGCGTAGAAAGTCGCTTTTTGGTCCTGCTTTCACGAATTGTTCATAGCCAGGACGGTAAAGCAAATCTTCCGAGTGCGATACGTACCATGAATCGGTGCATTGTAAACCAAGAATCGTAAAGACTGAGGTAGCTGGCCCCAACGAGACAAATCGGACAATCATTGTTTTGCCCATCATCGAATCTCTTAGGAGTCCTCTAACCTCCGTTAAGCCTTCTTGACGATCCATCTGGTTGAGCGCTTTGCTAAGTGTAACGCCTTTTGGAACGAGGTACTTGGTGTTTTGGCGGTCTCTTCCCTGGTCATTTTCGCCGTCAAAGTGAACTGTGTGCCCTGGAAGAGTCAAGATTGCTTGTTCTTCTCCAGATGCAACAGCCTGTTTTCGCACATAAGCAACATCTTCGGCTGAGTCACTGCAGACAAAGATTTTTTCTGCATGGCAAAGGTCGCTTTCTTTAGCGATGAACTCATGGACGTTTGGGTTGTCGATGGCGCTTAGTTTTTGGAAGTCTTTGAGGCTTAGTTTGGACTGTAATGCTTCAAGGTATGGATTCATTGCTTGTTTATCATCCTTAGAGTTCGTTTACAGTTCCAGGAATCCTCGGGAACGGTTGGCATTCGCCGACGTGTTTGACGCCTGCAAGCCAGCCGACTAAACGTTCCATACCTATGCCTCCGCCAGCGGTGGGCTTGAGTCTGCCTTCCTTGGCCATTTTGAGGATTAGAGCGTAGTTTTCTTTTTTGACTTGGTCACGCTCTATCTTCTTGGAAATCTTTGCGTATTCCCATTCACGTTTAGCGCCTGAGAGGACTTCGCCGAACTGTGGCAGGAACAAATCATAGTTATCCCATTTGCCCGTCTTGAAGTCTTCAAAGTCATAGAATTCTCTTGGAATGTTCATGACCCAAACAGGCTCAGTTATCTCTTTGGATAAACCTGCTTCCCAGTCTGCGCCGTATTTAGCTTCAAGCTCTACGCGGTCGTAGATTTTGAAGGGTGTCTTAGGTACTTTCAGGGTGTCACAGCGGCACAAAGTCGTTAATTCACTTTTCATTTCACGTTTTAAGTCTTTGACTAAAGTCTGAAGGGCATCTTCCACTAACGTCATGACTTCTTTTGATGTTGCGTCTCTGGCTTCAAAGTCAAGTTGCGTGAATTCGTAGATGTGTTTTCCAGTTTTGGCGCGTTCAGCTTTTTCGATGCGTATGTTAGGTGAGAGTATGAACAGTTTGGGGTAGGCGGTTGAGGCGGCGACGAGTTTGTGGATTATCATGCTGGCGGTGGTGCGGACTGGTTTGCCGTAGATGTCGACTTCGATTCTTTTTTCTATGGATGCACCTGGATCGGGCCAGAGCGGATCAGTGCTTTGGCTGAGCGCTACTGGGAGGAGCCATTGGAAGCCTTTGTTTACAAAGGTAGTTGAGAGGCTTTTTAGTGTGTAAGTCATGATTTTGCCTATACAGGCTTTTCTTTCTGTTTCTGTTGCCGTTAATTGGTCTAACGGTTTGGGTATTTCGATTGATTCTTGTTTTGGCAATTTAATCACTGTGAACTTGTTTTGGTGTACATTGTGAATAGCAGGTAATAAATTTTTTATAAGAAAACATGGATAATTTACAGTTAATACAAGTTTTTATACCAGAAACATGTAATAATTACATATGAGCCTAAAACTGGACGAAAAAGACCTGGCCATACTCACCCTCATCCAAGAAAACAGCAAACTAACCGCCAACCAAATAGCCAAAAAAATCAATACCCCAATAACCACAATCTTCGCCAAAACCAAACGCATGGAAGAAATGGGCATCATAAAACAGTACCGCGCCATCCTCTCCGCAGAAAAACTCAACCTCGGTACCGCAGCATTCATCTTAGCATCAGTCTCCTACAGAACAAAGAATGAAGATGACACACCCATATCCCAAAGACAAGTAGCTGAAGAAATCGCTCATTTCCCAGAAGTCCAAGAAGTCCACATAATTACAGGCGACTGGGACCTCCTTGTAAAGTTACGCGCTGAAAACGTTGAAGCAGTCGGCAAGTTTGTGGTTGATAAATTGCGGTTGATTAAGGGCTTAGACAAGACGCTGACATGCATGGTTTTTGAAACTGTGAAAGAGTCAACAAGTCTTCCTCAAACGTTTAGGAAAATTCAGCCGAAACCTTAGGCTGAACTGGAATAATACAGCAAAGGCAACGCCAAAAGCACCGTGTTTTTTCCCTTAGCAGTCAAGGCATACTCCACTCTTAGTGGTGGTCCAGCCACAACGTTTCTTGTTATGTAACCGTGTTTTTGCAGCATTTTTAGTTTGTCGGAAAGTGTTCGTGAGTTGACGCTTAAGATTTTCTTTACGCCGCCAAAGCCTATTGCGTTTTTGAGCATAAGTGTGTAGAGTATTTCTAGGCTCCATTTCTGGAATAGGAAGTTGAAGCTTTCTTCGAGGCTTTCCAGTTCATCTTTAAGTTCTGTAGGTGTGATTTTTTGTTTTTCTATGATTTCGTTGAAGGTTACTTCTACGCCTTTGAGGACTTGGTTCATACGGGCTTCTACGAGTTTGCGGAATTCTGCGCTTAAAGTTAATGGGGCACTCATGTGGGTTACACTCGGTGTGGTTTTGCTTACTTCATAATTTATAAACGTTTACTAATACAACAAGGTATACAAAGTAAAGTCAACGGAGTAAAGTAACATGGAAAGATATGACGCCATAGTTGTAGGCGCAGGAACAGCAGGTTGCTTAGCAGCAAAAACCATCGCTGAATCAGGACTAAAAGTATGCCTAATAGAAAAGAAAAAACGCGAAGAAATCGGAGAAAAAATCTGCGGCGACGCCCTAGGAGAACACCACCTAACCTTTCTAGGATTGGAAAAGCCCACAGGCGGCGAGTTGGAAACAAAAATTGACGGCATAAAAATCTATTCCCCCGACGAAAACACAGTATTCACCATTGCAGACAAGGACTTCGTCGGCTTCTTGTTGAATAGGCGATTGTTTGGGCAATGGCTTCTGAAAAAAGCAACCGACAAAGGCGCAATTCTTCAGGATAGCATGAACTTCCGTTCACCAATAATTGAGAAAGGCGCAGTAACAGGAATATCTGCAAAGAATATGAAAACAGGCAAGGTCTCTGAAATTCACAGTAAAGTTGTGATTGACGCCACAGGCTACTTCGGCATGGTACGCAAGCAACTTCCAGCAGAAATGGGCATAGACCGCGACATAGAAAACCAGGATGTTGAAGCATGTTACAGAGAAATCCGCCAACTTAAGCAAGAAACCGAAAACACCCGGTTCTGCGAAATTTACCTCAACCAAAGGGCGTCACCAGGCGGTTACATATGGATTTTCCCCAAAGGTGGCGCACGAGTAAACGTCGGCTTAGGGATATGCATGCGCAAAAACTATCCTAGTCCCAAGCAGCAGCTCTACGAAACTGCTTTCAAAAAGCCAATCTTTGACGGTTCCTTGGTTTTAACCGGTGGCTCATGGTTTGATCCTGTCCGCAGACCATTAGACAACATGGTTTCAAATGGTGTCATGCTGATCGGCGACGCTGCTTCGTTGGTTAATCCAATTCATGGCGGCGGCATTGGACCTTCAATGCTAAGCGGCTATTTAGCTGGACAAACTTTCGTTGAAGCCCTTTCTAAAGGGGAACCCACCAAAGAGGCGCTCTGGGGCTACAACAAGAAATACATTGAAACCTACGGCAAGAAGCAAGGCAGCCTCGACATCTTCAAAATGTTCCTTCTATCCTGCAGCGATGAAGACCTCAACTACGGCATGAACGAGAAACTCATGACAGAAGACGACGTACTCAAAGCAGGCATGGGCGACGACTTCCACCTAAACATAACAGAAACCGCCAAACGCATTTTCAAAGGTTTACGCCGCGTTGGATTCCTCAACAGGCTGCGCTTAACTGTTACGATGATGAGAGAGCTCAGGGCACACTACAACACTTACCCCGAGACACCGGCGAATTTTGAGGCATGGCGGTTGCTGACGGTAAAGCTGATTGAGGATGCAAGGGCAAAACTCGTGAATTAAAGCCTTAAGCAACCATTTTTTTTGATTTCAATTTTATTACTAACGATATAGGCGGTAAATACAACACTGAAACACTCGGGGCGACTTCGGTCAACTTGACAATATTTTTTATTTTTATAGGAATAAACAATATACGTAAGCAAGTGGTAGGCTGCTTGGAGAAGGAGTTTCGTGTTTTATGGAACGAAAAGACGCCGTAGGCATTTTGAAGGAAATGGTTGTTAGTGAGATAAACGGACTTTCCTGGGGTTCCCTACAGGCGACTGCGTTTGGGGATTATACCTTGCAGATTGGCAGTGGGTATAACCGTGACGCAATAAAGGAGTTTATTGAGAAAAATAATTTAACGTTACATGAGGATACCAACAAACAGTTTTTGATTGTCTGCAAAACCCATTCGCCTAAATAGACGCCGCAGAAAGGAAACACCTGTTTTTCACATTTTATTCTAGTTAGAGAACGTTACACAAATTGCCAATTTAACGTTCTTAGTTGGTTTTAGTTTTCACCCTCGCAGTGTATAGGCTGATTTGTAATTGCACACTCAGCGTGGAAAAAATGAAAGGAACCAATTCTATAAAGCTTAAATTCACTGCCTACATGCATATTTAGCTGGTGAAAAAAATGGCTTACTGTTCTAATTGTGGAGAAAAAATTCCAGATGACGCATTCTTCTGCCCCAAATGTGGCACCAAAACCCCTAAAGGTAAAGCATCAAACGCAGCTTATCCTTCAGACGATTTACGCGACGCCTTCTACAAGGTAGGAATAGAGCTTGAGCGAGCATTCAGCATGGCAGCGCGTGAAACGCACCAAGCCATTAAAAAGGCTAGTGACAACATGCAGCAAAAACCCGCCTCTACACAGGGAACACTTGTTTGCCCCAGCTGCGGAACCAAGAATCATTCCGGCTCGATTTTCTGCAACAACTGCGGTGCAAAACTAGCGCCAGCGGAAAAGCCTCAGGGAAGCACCTAAAACATTGAGTGCAAACAAGACGCTTATCGCTTATGTAACAAAGATGGGTGTTACTAGGGAGTCAGCCCTAATAATCGCTGAAATCTTGCGTTGTAAGTTTGGCTTGGAGGTTGATTTGGTTGACCTCAAAGAGCAAAAGTCTTTGGACCTGGCGCAGTACCAGAACATGGTTATTGGAAGCGGGGTTAGGGCGGGTAAAGTATACGGTAAAGCCCTAAAGTTTCTTGAGAACGATTTGACGGGTAAGAAGGTGGCTTTTTTTGTGTCCTCTGCTTGGGCTGGGACTCCTGGAAGTTACGAAACTGCAAAAGCCAGATTTGTAGAAAAAACGTTAGCCAAATACCCCAAGATCAATCCTGTCAGTACAGAAGCCTTCGGCGGACGCATAAAATATATCAGAAAAACAATGGTGGACAACACGGATTTGGCTAAAGTTGAGGCTTGGGCAGAAGAACTTGGAAAAAAATTCACCCAATAAACCAAATGGCACCAAAGCAAATGCATTGCTTTGCCCCGCCTGCTGCGTAGAATATGTTGAAGTTGAATTTGACATGGAAGTTGGCAGCGTCGTCCTGCATAATGTAAAGGCGCTTAGATGTCCTGAATGCAGCGAAGAATTGTTCACGCCCCAACAGTATGAGACAATTAGGAAACGAATCAGTGGCTTAACTGAACCATAAACCACCCGTTTGGAGCCTAATAATGGTTTTATGCAGAAATCTATAGAGGGGAGGCGCTTGGAGCATCAGTACTTCATCCAACTTGCTTTTTCTTTATGTGTTATTTTTTGTGTGACCTTTGTTTTTGCGGGTCGCAAGGTTTTTATGTTCCGCTTAAATCTGTAAGGTGTCGCCAACATATAATAGATGGCAAAACAATGGATTGATCGACTAACATGGTAAGAAAAGCACGAATCCGCCTTACAAGTACAGATTACAGTAAATTAGAAGAGGTATGTGGAGAACTCAAAAGCATAGCGTCAAAAACAGGCGTGAAAATGAACGGTCCAGTACCACTCCCAACAAAACGTTTGCGTGTTCCAGTTCTTAAAGGTCCATCAGGCGAAGGCACAGCAACGTGGGATCGATGGGAAATGCGGATTCACAAACGATTGATCGACATTGACTCTGAAGAACGCGTTATGCGCAGAATCATGCGTATTCGGGTTCCAGAAGAAGTCCACGTTACAATCGAACTAATCTAATTCTTTTAAATAATTTTTAAAATTTTTTGTTCATTTTGCTTTTCTAGGAAACACTCTCATTTTTTATACGTTTAAGAAAGTAATTATTGCAAGAACAACAGCTGGAATGAAAGCTAAAGCCCATAGTTTCTTGTTAAAACTAAAAATCTTGAAACCATCCAAGATGCCAAACGGAATCAAGTTGAAGACTGCCATGAAAGCGTTGATGTAAGCAGCAAAGAACAGAAGATAAGCAAACGTGTTTGGTAAGACGGCTAAGGCGCATCCGAGAAGGGTACTGGAGAAAATTAGGTTGGTTATTGGTCCAGCAATAGAGATTTTGACAATGTCCTCGCCGCTGGGAACAGAGCCGCCAATCATCATGGCGCCTGGAGCAATCATCCTAAACGGCAAAAATATGGATGCAAACGTCAAAACTGCACCCCAAGTGGTTAAGCGGAATTCAGCCCACATGCCCTTTTTTTGAGCGATTATTTTATGAGCTATTTCATGTGCCAGAAAAGACGCCGTCATAATAGCCGCGAAAGCAGCCATCATTACCCATGTCCACTCAAACAGAAAACCCCCAAAAAAGTTCCCATATAACCCGATTGAGAAGCCAATGCCTACGACAAGCAAAGCTGCAATCGATATGTGCTTGACTTCTTTTTGGCTGAAGTTAACGCGGTATTTACGTTTGAACGGTTGTTGATTAAAAACATAACTGTAATTATAGGAGCCATAGGCTTGATTTGTCATAACTTGCTCTTGCCTTTGGGCGCGGGCATCATCGATTTTTGGGCATGCGTGGTTCTCGGGTAAACGGTGTGCGCTGCAGAATTGGCCTCCGCAGTGGGGGCAACGGAACGGGAGAAGAGTTTCCTGAGAGCATGATTGGCATTTCATTTAAGTTGGCGCCTTTCCCATCTAAAACACGAATGGTGGTTTATAGTTTTTCCCTAAAAAAACAGAAATTTATCGAAGTGAGTTGACCATAATCTTATATTGCCCGTATACATTTCAGTTTAATTGTATACGAAGTGGTAGTGTGGCGACAGAGGTCCTATCTGTAAGGGTCAAAAAAAACCTCAAAGATGAAGCAGAAAAGCTGGGAGTTGACTTAAGAGCAGAAGTGGAAAACCTCCTTGAACAACTCGTCGCTGAAAAAAAGGCAAAAGCACAGCAAATAGCAAAAGAGCTTCGTGAAGCAATGGATGTTACACCTGAAGAGTGGGCCGAGGATGTCAGAGCGACAAGGGACGAAATGTAGGTACCTGATAGACACATCCGCTCTCTATCCTATTCTACTTTCTGGTGTTCCTCTTAACTCCAGGAGTGTGCAATAAGCTCCTTAACAGAATATGAGATAGGAAACGTATTATAGAGAGAGAGCAATCACAGAAGGATGAAAAACCTCCAGTTGGCGGCAACAACTTTCTCGAAAGCAATGCAGACTTTAACAAAACTTGAATTCGACTCAATCGCTAACGTCCTCGTTGTTGCTATAGAAAGGAACCTTACTTTCTATGATGCGTCATACGCATACATAGCTGAAAAAGAAAACCTCAGATTAGTCACGCAGGACACAGATTTGTTAAAGAAATGCAAGGTTGCAATTCCAATAAAAGAAATGAAATAGATACGACACGTAAATTAGATTTTTTCTATTTTTTAAGGGCATATTTGGATGCTAATAGTGGTTCATTGGAGGACCTATAGGGGAAGGCAATTCACTAAGGGGGGTAGGTCGCATTGGAGTTTTCAAAGCAATCACAGCGTCAGCTTCCTCATCGCTGACTTTATGAAACTTTCCTTCACCAGGCAATTCAGAAATTATTTCACCTTCAATCTTTCCTGAGCCTTCAAAAGCGCAGCCCGCACCGCTTGACCCTGACGCTGCATACCCATCGAAGAACGCTCAACCATCGCAGGAGGCACCAACCGTTCAAGAACAGCAATATGCTCAGAAACAGACATCAACACCGGAGGCGACGCCAACAGATCCACAACAGGTACAGCAGTCTTGAAGGCTTCAACAGCTTTGTTCGCAATAGCCAGTTTGCCATTAGCTTCATCTCGAGTAGCTTCATCGAGCTTTATCTTACCCTCCGCTTCAGCAGCCTTCTTTTGAGCCTCAGCAACTTCGGTTTTCAGTTTAGCCTCAGCCAAAGAGAACTCAGTTTTCATTTTTTCCACTTCAAGGACACTTGTCTTGCTGACCTTCGCAGCGACTTTTCCAGCCAAATTTTCCAAATCTTTTTCTTCCAATTTCTCAACTCCATTTGAGTTAACTTGGCCTTGCTTCAAAGTCTCAAGCACATGAACCGTGGTCTCAGGCACGCCAGGCATCGCGACAAAACTAATTTCGGGGTCATAGAGGCCATGCGGAACCTTCATCAACCACATCAATAGCCGAATAATCCGCCTCCACACTCATGCTGTATCAATCCATCGCGAATCTTCTCAGCAATTGCAGGGTCGTAAATCTCAGCCTCATAGAGCACCTGCTTTGAAACAGAGTCATAATTGGCCTTAGTGCATTTCCCAACGGCGGCATTAGCCGTCACATGCTCCATATACAAGGGAGCACCAACCAACTTCTCCGCAAAAGCCTTCAACTCTTCAGGCGTGTAAATGTTAAAATTTCGAGATATGCCAGCAGCCATAGCTACACTAGCAATCCGCAACCTTGCCCCAACCGTCGACTCTAAAACACGAAAAGTCAAAAGAGAAGCTACATGCTCAAGAACACGCTTACAATTCTTGCAACTAGAGCCTGCTGACATACCCTAACACACAATCCTCAAACGCTATACGCCAATCGAGAAAACAATCGCAAGAATAGCCATTAATAGCTTGAGAAGGCATTAACCCTACTAACGCAACTTAAAATCAGCCTGAGACCCCTTAGACTCCAAACGACCAATAAAAATCAAGTCAGCCCGGGCTTTTTCAACCTTACGCAAAGCATTCACCCGAGATTCCTTAACACTAACCGGACTAACCCGCAACATACGAGCAATCCGATAATCACTCAAACCCGGATTCTTCGCCTTCAACTCCAAAATCCGCTTCTCGCGATTAGTCAAACCAGACGAACAATTCGCCAACCTAAGAACCTCCATCAGCTCTTTTGCCTGCACAATCAGCACGCGCGCTGTAATGCTGCAAAAATGCTGCATAAATCTTCTCGAAATCAGGATGCCTAGTGCCGCCAACAGACATGCTCAATTAGTTGGGAACAAACTGCACTAATGGCTTATTGTCGTAAACACGACAGCACCAAAACCGAGCCAGCCACGAGTATATAAACTCCAAAGGTTCCTTGAGGTGCACTCGAAGGTACGAAGGCTAAATTGCGTCGTAAGCCTAAAAAAAGGCTAACACTATGATTTAATTCAACCAACTTCAACGGCAAAGTCATTGGTTGGATTAGATTGTAATTAGCAGCATTACAAACCATGGGGTAAGCCTATTAGTATTGCGAAAGATGCGGCAGGCAATTAAGTGAAAATGGTGTTTGCCCTGTTTGCCGTACCCCTTGAGTTTTTTTAACTCCATATTTTTTTTAAAGGCAATTCTTAAATCTGTAAAGCGTAGAATAGGCGATTAGGTTTGAAGAGTGTTAAGATTGGACACGGTAAGAACAGATAAGATGAAACGTCTTTATGCAATCACAAATGGTCTTCTAAGCGAGATGATTAAAGAAAATCATATAGACCTCAGTAGGTATCTTGAACCTCAAGCTTGCAAAACATTGAACGAGGTCTATGAACAAGCTCTATCTTCATTATGTAATCGTCGGGGTATGCGTAATAACATCAAATTTGAAAGGAGTACCCAACTTAAAATTGAAAAAAGAAGCACCCAGCTTAAAGAGAAAATTCAAAAAGGAAGCACCCAAATTAAAGAGATACTCTTTGATTTCGACCCTAAAACAGTAAAAAAAGAGTACGACAAGGACAATGGATTGAAATCTCTTATTGACACATTCAATAAAAAGTTAAGTCTGACAATAGACTTGCAGAATAAAAATAGCCAGTGGGTGATGTTCGGCAAAGGTGCTATTTCCGCTGCCATTTTTCTCTCAGATTTTAAGGGCAAAGGCGAATTTGATGTCTTCATAAAAGATTTTCAAAGAAACAAATATTCTCGTGAAGCTTTACCGATGCTATTAGATAAAGAAATATCTGGTTTTGGTTTTGCATTAGCTTGCGATTTTCTAAAAGAAGCAGGATATGATGGCTACCCAAAACCTGATAGTCATCTCATGAAAGTTTTCGGGAAAAGTGGATTGTGCAAGAGGGATGATTACGAAGTATTTAAGACCATAATAGAGGTAGCTGAAGCCGTTGGGAAAACGCCATATGAGGTTGATAAAAGAATATGGTTGGTTTGCACAGGAAACTTCTATTATGATAAGGTGGTCGATGATAAGAAGGAGAAACTACTGCGGCAGTTAAGTTAGTAGCGACTTATGTCAAGTTTGATTTTTCTGAATACTGAAATCCATACAACTCGGAAGCCACACTATTAGCAGCAAAATTAACATTTAATCCTACCAACCTACGACCTTTAAAACCATTTAAAACGCAGATTAGTTTCAGAATTTGAGAAGGCTATGGACTAAAATTTAATCTTCACGCCAACCTGGAGAGCAAAGTCCAAATCAGCCTGGGCCCGCTCAATTTTGCGCAGGGCAGTTAACCTTGAGCGAGTAACGTTCCCAGCATCAATTCTAAGTTTTCGGGCAATCTCATAATCCGACACGTCACCTTTTTTCAGGCGCAAAATTTGTTCTCACGCTCAGTCAAACTCAAAACTAAGCCTTCTCCTCTTTGCTTTTTGTAACTTCTACTTCATCCTCAAAAAACTCCCTCTCCCAAGCTCGCCTCCATTCACTAAGCCAAACATTAGACAAAGACTCAACAGGACACCATTTACGGTAATAATCAACAAACTTGACGGGCAAACAAGCATTCAGTCTTCTCAACAAACGCCTATAATTAACACGAACCGAAACCTCGGCAATTCCGCAAGACTCAGCCAACCTCGACTGCGTCACCCGCTCGCATCTATAAACGCAAGCTATATACAATGCAGCAGCTGCTAACGAAGAAGGATGATGCCCACCGGTAAGCCTAAACCGTCTAGCATCCATCAAAATTTCTTTCGCCAGCGCTCCCGAATCAGCCGAAAGCCCAACATCCTTAACGATGTCATCAACCAACCAAAAATAATCAGCCCTATGCAAACCCAAAACTAAACCCCCTCTCCAACCGACATTGACTCACTATAGCCATGGTCCAAATCTGTGTCACCATAAGCATCCAAAGCAAAACTTGTCAACGCCCAATGCCAACCCCGTTGCTCCGCCACGCATTCTCCAAGCTTTCTCAACAAACGTTTATTCATTCGCACAAGTCGGTGGCTAATCTGGTGACGGGTAACTTTGAAACGCTCAAGCTTGACCGCTAAATCTTTGGGTAATAGGCCAGCAGATCCTGATTCAAAGAGAACCTGAAGAATTTCCCGATCGACCTCGTCCTCGCAAGCAATCTTTTCGATAAGCGGTCTCTTGAAATTAAACGAAGGCTTCAGACCCTCAAAGATAGTTCGAAGCATCAGCTTAATCTCGCTGAGCCTCCTGGGCAAGTTCCTTATCCTTCTGAAGCAAATACTTCAATTTCCCAACCTTATCAGCCTGGCTACGCTTGGTTTTTCCCGCATTTTTTGCATCTTCACCTACGTTTTGAACAGAGTTTTTTTTAATTTCCATATCAAAATGCACACTCCAAGATTTTTACTCCATGGATAGAAGACAGAATTAACAATGGGTAATCGACCAACCAACCGCAAAAAAGCGACTTCTGAAAAGCATGGACTTTTCCCATGCCCTAACGATACTGCAAAAAGTGCTTTTGAGCAACTTTTTACTTCCAAAAATGACTTAAGACACATATTTGTTGCCTCCCAAATCTTTCGCTTGACCTTTGGCGTCACCTTCAAAATTGAAAACCTGAGATAACGCCGCAGTTAACTTGCTAATGTCGCTTCTTAGGGCTGCGACTTCACCCTCAAGACCTTTCACTTTCTCGACATCAGCGACCTTACTTTTGTAAATCGCCTCGAGTAAACGCTCCATCGACAATGACCGAGAATTATTAAACTTCAACGCTTCACTAACCCGCTTAACTTCTTCCTTTAACTCAAAATGCTCTTGGGCCTTGTCACTGCCTGCAAAACCCATTGCGATGGCCTCTTCAAATTTATTCACGCTAACCGGACGGACAGTTTTGCGCTCTTTACGAACCAAGTTCTCTTCCTTCTGGTACACCCGCTCAACCATCCCAAAAAGATCCATCTTTGTCACACATTGAACGCCATCGATGCGAACGCCATGGTAATCCTTGTTACATTCAAAAGTTAAGACCTGTAGGTCGTTGAGTTGCCAGCCCAGATGATCCTGGACAATGTCAAACCAACGATTCAACGCTAGCAAACAAGCATCGTGACTCATATCGCCCACGTCGCAAGCTATGTACCCAGAAATCTTGCGCCTCTCCGCACCAAAACAAACATGAATCTTGACCCCACCTACGAATTCGTCTTTTTCCCAAGACTTCACATCCTGGCAAACAAAGCTGCGCAAGCTTATGTTGTGCACGCATAGTGGCACGAATCTCAACCCGTAGGTGATTTTGTTGCAGTAACTTCCAACATAGGGCTGCAAGATTAAGCCTTTTTCTAAGTTTTCTTAGGACCACTCGTACCGTCGTACATTGGGCACGTGTTGGTTTGCTTGGTGCATGGATTTTGCGTGCAATCTCTATGGGTCTGAGCTCAATTTCTGACTCATCGATAACATGAAAGACCCTCGACTCTACTCCCCAGTGCGTATCTGCTAAACTGTTTAAACCTAGGTTGCTAAGGTGTTTGTAGAGTTATCAGATGAGTTAGCCAAAAAATTAGCTCCTTTTTGCCTTTAGGAACTTATCACACGCCTCAGTTGATGCCAGGTAGTTCAAAGTTTTCTTTCTTTGAGTCATAGGCTCTGAGCAGCGGCCACACCAAAAAGCACAATCAGAACAATGCAATGTTTGAGTGATAATGGTTGCAAGAGAAACCTGTCCCGTCTATGGTGCCTCCGTCTCGACTTCAAGCAAAGCTCTTTTAGTAATTTCTTCAAGCTCATGAAAATCAGCATTATAGTACAAGGCAAGTTTGACAAGAAAAAGAAGCATCGATTGGCTGCGGCTTCTAGCTCGTTTTGATTCAATCAAGAAGCCTCCTGGATATTGACCAAAAAAGAAAAAGGGGGAGAGAGCAAAAAGGCGAATTTGCTTTTGGAAATGCAAATAAGGAACTTTGCTGATTACCCATCGACAAAGACTGAAAACAGTCCCAGTCTAGTTTCGGGCGGTCGTAGTCTAGTTTGGTCTAGGACATCAGCCTGCCACGCTGACGACCCGGGTTCAAATCTCGGCGACCGCACCAAAATCCCATTAATCACACACAGAAAAACTAAACGCGCTACAGATTAGTTGCAGGCGTATTTTTCAAAATTGAAAGAATTCTCTATCTTCTGCGATTAGTCACAGCTTAACACAGATTGTGTGCTTACTAATTGAGCTTATAGTACCTTTTAGTTCAGCAGAAAGAAAAACCAAGACATGACACAGGAATAGAAGCGCCAATATGCCTTCACACAACACTCACACATCCCAACATAGCATCCATATTGACTCTGTGGGCCAACCTCTCTTCCCACACTCAATCTGCAAGAGGAAAACGACCCAAACCAAAAAAGGATCTCTTGCCAAAGCCTCCAGTGTAGTGTGCAGTTTTTATCGCCCCACACCCACACACACAAAGAGAACCATTTGGGTGTGCAACTCGGGTACGGACTTGAATTGCACTTAATATTGTGTGTTCAATGCCATGGTTTTGTTTTTAGGTATTAATTTCTGATTCATAGGTTGCTTTCATAAGTGAGTTATATACCTTCAGCCATCTGATTTGTCATTAAAAATTGGGAGATAAGTGTATGAAGCAAATTGCGGATAAAGATAGAAAAGAATTAGAAGCAAAATTAGCTGATGTCTTTGATGAAGAAATCAATAATTTGTCTACCGAATTGCGTGAAATACTGCTAGATGACATGGTTACGGCATTCGAAAATAGGTTAAATGTGTTAAACAAAGCTGCTAGAAAAACCGCCAATTGACGGTCAGATGGTCAAAAACAACTGATTACTAATACACAAATGATTTATAACTAAACGGAGCATTTAACAAAAAAGAGGAGTATAAAAGTGCGTCGATCAAAACTTGAAATGTATGTAGACATCCTTACAGTGCTTGCCCACCGAGGACCACTAAAGCTAACGCATGTCATGTATAAAGCGAATGTTAACTGCAGTGTTCTTAAGGAGTATTTAGAATTCCTCATGAAGCAAGGCTTAGTCGAAGAACGCACAGTAGGGAAAGCACGCGTAGTTTTCGCTGTCACACAACGCGGGATAACAGTTCTGAAGTACTTCAGAGAACTTAAACAAGTCTTACCAATAGTAGAGGAAGCAAGAAGTCAAACTCCTATTCCCTACTAAACCCCATATCTTAAATCATTCAACCTATCAAGGCTATATGCCAATTTTTATTTTTTTAAAGAGATCGGTATATGATTGTTGTTTGTTTTGGATAAGTATTTCAAATAAATATGGCAGTGTCGCAAGACTTAATAAATAGCATTGGCTTAGTCTATCAAACTGTACACACGTACACATGAAATAAAACTCGGGGAAAACACGTGATTAGAAACGAACTAACCAATAAAAAACCCTCAAGCATCCTAGAAAAGATAGAAGAAAGCCTCGAGAAACTAAACGATAAAATAGAAATCATGATTGAAATTCAAAAAAACGGCAACGACCACAACCAAAAAGCATCACTATCACTGCCTGATGCATCATTGGATGTTATGACTCTTTTATCTATGCCTGACCACTTACGCAAGACAGCTATGGCAATTTGCAGGTGCAGCCGAGCAACAGCCGAAGAAATCGCAGAGCAAACAAAACGTGCCCGAGCAGTAGAAAGCGCATATCTTAATCAACTGGTCATTATGGGTTACTTAAAAAAGGAACGCAAAGGCCGCAAAGCCTACTTCTTCATAGACAAGGAAACACAGAGTTGAGACTATGAGCAAAATAATCGCAGTACATTCCTACAAGGGCGGAACAGGAAAAACCCTTCTCTCAGTAAATTTGGCTGCTACATTCGCAAAGAATGGAAAGAAAGTTTGTGTCTTTGACCTTGACTTTCGAGCCCCAAGCTTATTCGCTATTCTCAAAACGCCAAATGCCGACTTCTGGTTAAATGATTACCTAAATAACACTATCGAAGTCAACAAAGCACTTGTCGATTTAAGCAGCAGAATACCTGGAAAAGGAAAGTTTTACGCTTGCTTAGCAAACCCATCTACAGATGCAATCCGTGATATGTCCTCAAAAGACCGAAAGTGGGAAATGCGTGCTTTAGGCCGACTTCTTGCACTCAGAGAAACCCTGATTAAAGACAAGAAATTTGACTACTTATTCTTTGACACAAGCCCAGGACTGCAGTACTCATCCATTAACGCTATTGTAGCTGCTGACTTTGTGGTTGTAGCAACAACAGGCGACCGATCGGACGTAGATGGAACAAAACGCATGCTTCAAGAACTCTACAACCTGTTCGAAAAGAAGACCGGGTTAGTGCTAAACAAAGTGCTTGATCCCTCAGTAACTGCTAAGAGAACTGAAATGCAAAACAAAATCAAAGTCGACTATCAAGTGCCAATGCTGGGAATGATTCCATGCTTCTGCGAAGTTCTTAGAGCTGAAGGAAACCTGATTTTCGTTCAGGATAAACCTGACCATCCATTCACAAAGATAATGTCTGAGATGGCTAGAAAAATAGAAAACGACGAAGTAAACTAGCCTACCTTTCTTTTAATTTATCTATGAAAAAGCTTAAACAATACGGTACGTGCTAGATTTTATTGTTTGGAGATGTAGTTGTTTGGATAGGTCAGCTATTATTCTGGCAGGCGGTTCCTCGGCTAAGTTCGATAGTGATCAGGGTATTTTGGAGTTGAATGGGAAACCGTTAATCAGCCACGTGGTTGAAGTTGTGAGTGGTCTTGTTGACGAAGTTATTGTTGTCACTAGCTCGCAGGAACGTTCAGACTTGTACGCAGAGGTGCTTTCACCCGAAGTCAAGTTTGTTGTTAACGATTATGGGTCGAAGGGAACTTTGGTTGGTGTCTTGGCGGGTTTTGAAGTAGCAAAAGGGGAGTACTCAGCGCTTCTTCCCTTTGACAGCCCCTTTGTCTCTCAAGAGGTTATGTCTTTGCTTTTTGACTGCTGCATCGGGAAAGCAGCGGTTATTCCAAGGTCAACAGACATGGAGTGCCAGCCTCTGCACGCCGTTTACAACACAAAACAAGCATTGCAAGCAGCCCAAGAGGCGTTAGAGGAAAATGAGTCTGACGTTCAAGCGATGGTTGAGAAGCTGCGGGGTGTACGCTACATGTCTTTGATGGTGATTGAGCAGTTGGATCCTGATTTGAAAACTTTCTTCACAGTAAAAACGCCATTTGAGTTAAAGCAAGCAGCTGTAATGGGTAAGCCCAGAAAGACTTCTAAAACAAAGAGGTAACAAAAAGGGTATGCCTTGCTGATTAACTTGTTTGTCTACTTTGTTTGAAGTAATGAGCCTCAACATACTAATGCGCCCGTTTTCCGCCAATACGACCTACCCACCTTTAGTGAATTGCCTCCCTCTATTGGTTCTGCAATGAATCACTATTAGGATGCAAATATGCCCAGAACTAAACAGTTTGCCCAAGAATAATTGAAATACAATCAGCTGAAGCAAAGGTTAGGTTTTTCTACCTGCAAAGGTTCAATTCTCAAGGAGCTTGTACCTTGAAGGTTATACCTGTAATTGACATTTTAAACGGAGTAGTCGTGCATGCTATCAGAGGCAAAAGAAACGAATATCAACCGCTTCAAAGCATCCTATGCAAATCAGTTGAGCCCATAGAAGTTGCCAAAACCTTTCTAAACCTTGGTTTCAGTGAGTTGTACGTGGCTGATTTGGATGCCATCCTTAATTGCTCTTTGAATTTTCAAACTCTCACGGGTATCGCTAAGGAAACAGGTCTCAAATTGATGGTTGATGCAGGCGTAACAGACATTAAAAAAGCACAGAAGCTGCTGGACAGCGGAGTTTCAAAGCTCATCATTGGAACAGAGACTCTGCAAGAGAAAAGTTTCGTGGGTGACGCAGTTGGGATTTTTGGGAGCAAGCACATTATCATTAGTTTGGATTTGAAGGGCGATAAAGTCCTTGTTAAATCAAGCTTTGACAGCGGCGGTGACCCCATTTGCCTTCTGCAAGACTTTAAACGGATGGGTGTTTCGCAGGTTATTGTTTTGGATTTATCGCGGGTTGGCAGCAGCGAAGGCGTAAACGTTGATTTTCTCCAGAAAGTAATAGGGGAAGTTGGCGTTGACGTGTATATTGGCGGCGGAGTGCGAAACATCGACGATTTGCTGGAGCTTAGGCGTTTGGGTGTGAAAGGCGCTTTAGTGGCTACTGCTTTGCATTTGGGAAAAATTAAGGTTGAGGCGTTAAAACAGGCAAATTTGCTCTAGCGAATTTGGCGCCCTTTCTTTCGTGAAATAAAAAAGATAACTATAATAATCATTGCAGCCAACATTGCCCCAACAGATGCCGAGATCACTGCCAAATTATCGGTTTGAAGAATAAAAGGAAACGAAATCGCCGCCAAGACAATTCCTAACGTCAAAGCCAATTTACTGCTTAAGTGTTCACTTAGTTCCTCTCGAATTTGTTTTCGGTACCGCGTCAAAAGAATAAGCACCGAGATTACTGCTAGCATCACCACAAGTATAACCCAGGTCAATCCAGTCCAATAGTTTCCAAAAGTTAACAGCAATCCAACTTCATCAACGATTAAACCTCCGCCTACTCCATAGAGTATTACCGCTGCAATCTCGATGTCTTTATGCCGGTAGTTTATTCCCAGCCAGCCAGCCGCCGACGGCTAGAAGAATATGCCGAACCAGAAATGATGAATGTGAATGCCACTGGTTATTATGACTTGGCTTGGAAAAAAAGTTGTAAAGGTTCTCGCAACAAGGAAAGACGAAATGAAGGATACTAAAGCGACTGTTGCAAGGTGAACTCGTGCCTCAAACTGCTTCATACAATCAACTAAACAAAGTTAAGTTAACTATAAGAAACTAATCTACGCATCCATTTTCGCCAGCGCCACCAAACCACCAAGTTGCTTGAGGCGTTTGCCAGCGTTTGACTCAGCATCTATCACTCTTGTTTTAACCCCGTTCCTCGCTGCAATCTGCATCAAACGGTTCACTCGGTTCTTCATGCGGCTGCCAGCAAGATAATCATCAGTTAGCAAAAGATATTCGGGCTGGGGTTTTCTAGGCGCCTGCGGGTATAAGATGAGGCTTTCTGCTTCTTGAAGCGAAAAAAGCACGAGATTATCAGTTTTGCTAAGGCGTTTCTCAAGAATTTCCAGCAGATTCTCTGTTTCCTCTGCTGCATTTTCTTGTATTAACTGTTTGAAAGCTGATGTTTTTGTTAAAATCGCCACTTGTGAGGGTGCACTCGCAGAACCCGTTATCTGTGAGAAAGCTGCTTTGTTTGTTCCCTGCAGAAGCCAAGCGTGATGGCCTTTGATGTGGCTGACGAATTCCTGGGCAAAACTGGTTCGGGGAGGCGAAGCAACCACTATGCTTCTTATGCCCTCTTTCAACACGGGTCTTAATGCGTTGATAATGGTTTCGTGGAAGCTGTAGAGTGCCTTTTGGTCTTTTCGCTCGCCGTTTAGAGGTATGGTTTGTTGTTGTTTGGCGACTTGACTGAAAATATGCCATAGTGCAGCGTGGTCCTGTTCGATTCCGATTAGGACTGCAACTGGGTATCCACGTTTGTAGTTTTTCGGATTCATTTTGTTTCGCTTATTCATTTATGGCTTTGGTTATTTTAGGTGTTGCTTGTTTTATCAGATTGCGGTTATAGAGTGGCGGTGTAAACGGTATGTTTATCAAATCCCAAAACGGTTTCTAGTATGAGAACTGATGATCAAAGTATACACCAAAAAAGACCTCGATGTGCAGCTGAAGAAAAACAAGAAGGTTCTCGCCTTATTCTACTCTTCCTGGTGCCCCTACTGCATAAGATTTGTTCCAACCTTCGAAAAAAAAGTAGCGAAAATGGATTTTGAAAGCGTTGTCCACGTACTCTTAGACGATTACGACAGCCCATTGTGGGATGAATATGATGTGCCTGCTGTGCCGACAATCATTTTTTTTGAAAACGGTAACGTTTGCAAGCGGCTTGATGGAAGACTTGGGATGGGTTTGAGTGAAGGGGAATTTAGAGTTTGGATAGAAGAGTTTAAGTCATCTTGATTCTTCAAGTACTGAAATTTTAGGAGAAAAAATGTTTTGAATAAAAAGAAAAAGGAAAAAGAGATTTTTATGCGCTTCTGCGGCGAATGCCTGCTTGCGATGCGTCGATGCTTTTTGGCTATTTCTAGAAATTACGATTCGTAATTGTCAAAAAAGAAAAAATATTGGTTATTTTTGATTTGGCGCAAGTTTTAGAGTTGCTTGATTGGTCCGTCAGCGATTATTAGCATTATTCCAGGAATGACGCCTGCAAAGATAAGCGCTATTATAGCCCACATCATGTTGCTTGTTTCTTTTAGTGTTGCGATATCGCCTGCGTTAGCTGCTTTGTACATTTTATAGATTCTAAGAAATACTATAATCGAAACGGCGAAAAGCACTAGATATACAAGTGCGGGCAGTACAAAGAAGAAGCCAAGTCCTACGGTTGTAGCAAAGGCAAAAGCAGATATAACCGATAAGGCAGCCCCTATCCAAACAATCACAAATATGATTGAAAAGATGAAGGCTATCAGCATGTATGTTTTTACTGTTGCTAAGTTTGTGTTAGATTGTGGTGGTGGGGGTGGTGGATAATTTGACATTTTTTTTAAAAACTCCTACTATTCTTTCTAGAATAGTTGTTTATAATACTTTCTCTCACTGTAAAATGCTAATTTTTCAGAAAAGAAAATCGAATTCAATTTAGGGCTTAAATCCCATTAAGAGCGCTAATTCAAGCCACTTCCAGTAGCAATCCACATCTATAAACCCAATCTGATTTAGCCATTGCAGTTGTGTTTCGAAGTTTAAGAGTTCGTTTGAACGGTCTTCCGTCTCGGGCGTTAAGCCTGTAGTGGCTAAAAATTTTAGGTGCAAGTTCTGTGTTGGAGAGAAAACGTGTTCAAGGTTGCAGAAGACGCCTTGAGGGTTTAATAGGTTGAATATTTCTGTGTAGAGCTGTTTTTTTCTTGGGTGTGTCAAATGGTGAATCGCAAGGCTGGAGACTACCGCGTCAAAACAGCCCAATTGCTTTGCTGGAAGCGGCAAGCTAAAATCATGCTTAACAATCGAAACGTGTTTGTCGTTTGCGAAGCGTTTCTTGGCCCGCTCAATCATAGGGTCCGAAAAATCCAATGCCACACCTTCCACGGAGGGATTGCTCAATTTTACAAGTGCAAGCAGTCTTCCGTCGCCCGTTCCCAAATCCAAAACGCGCTTGGTATTCGGCGGAATTTGGTCCAACAGCACTTTTTCGCCTTCTGTTCGATGCGGCAGCTTATCGGCTCTTGCCAAATAAGCCAGTGCATGCTCGATTGTTTGCCATTCGCTTTTTGTGGCGCCTTGTTTTTCCATTTTCGTTCCTCTGCAAGTTAACCTGTGACGCTTATTTTAATTTAGGTTTGTTATTACACCAGAATTTCTGCAGTTAAGAAAAATAATCCTTATATCCTATTTGTTAACTTAATGGAGAGGTATCGTGAGGGAATTCTGTTAAATGGAGTTTTGTCCCAGCTGCGGTTGCCGGCTTGAACCTAAAAAAACAGGCGTAGGCACCTCGTTCATATTGTCTTGCCAAAAATGTGGATACACAAAGCAGCCGATAGATAGAAAAGCTGAAGCGAAGACAGGAAAAGTTATTTCGCCTAGCACCGCGCCGAAACCGTTCATGACCGTTATATCTGAGGAAGACCAGAAAATCAAAACAATGCAGACCATTCGGATGGCATGCGAAAAATGCGGGAACATGGAAGTTTTTGTTTGGCAGGTGCAGACAAGAGGCGGCGACGAAGCCTCAACGCAGTTTATGCGGTGCACAAAATGCGGACACACGTTCAGGGAATACACTTAGTTTTGGAAAGTTATTAAAGCATGTTATCGCTATAGTGATACTCTCGGAGTAAAACCCGATGCCGAAAAAAGAAAAACCGTTAACTAAGAAAGAACGCGACGAAAAAAGAAAAGCAAAAAAGGCAAAACAGAGCAAAACACAGACTAGTTAAATTAGTCTGAAACGTGCCCTGCTTTCCCCTTAAAGTTTTTATTTTTTTTCTTAATTCTTGAGTAGACCATTTTTATTTGACATTGCCTATTAAGGAATGCCTATGATGATTAACACGTCAGTCTGACAGGGATTGGTAGTCCCATAGATGATGTCAGTTATACGAATTCTGAGGCACAGACATCGTTTTTTTAAGTATAAACTTAGTACATTAACTTCAAGTCGTATGGCGCCTGTGATGACAATTGCACGAAAGTAGGAGTTGCAGCTAATTCTGTTTCTCCAATATGACTTAAAACAAAATTTTGGTTCTGAGGCGCCAAATCTCAACTTAATGGACAACGTTAATTACAATCACCCAACGATATAGCTAACGATTATTATGAAAAAGCCTGCTCCAATTGCCTACTGCTGGTTTATCCGAGATGGCGAAAAACTAATTCAATGCACCAAAGCAGGCTTCGACAAAGCCATCGTTGAATGCAAAAGCGTCAAGTACCGCGGCTACGCGAACAAAAAAGCTGATCACATCGCAGAGCAACTGGAGGCATCCAGAATGGCTTTCCTTGCTGACCCTGCTTTGTCCCCGAAATTCCGCGCTGCTATTACTAATCCGGAAAATGTTTGTGAGGTTCAGATTATACAGGTTGATGACCCTCTCTTCTGGATACGGGAATCTAAGCGTCCGAAATATCAACTTTAATTCTGGGGCTCAAACAAATCCTTTTGACTTCTAATGTAAAATTTTATGATAAATTGTTGAGATTTGGCAAACAGTGCAACCAGCCTTAACCGTAGCAATCGCTTCAAATACACCTGCGTATGGTGCAACACCTTTCAGCGTTCATGTGATGATAACCGCAACTCAAACTAAAGGCTCAAGATAAGACTTGAGAATCCAACAATTTTCCTTTTCTTTTCAATCAATTGTATATTTAAAGTTCCTTGCGGAGTTAAACAGGGCCAACTTTGAGCAAACCAGCTTTAAGCATAACAAAGCAAGCATTCCTCGGATTAGCCGCCCTTGCTGCTTTACTTTGGATTGCGCTGTTTTTGCCAGCTTGGACGCTGAATTATTGGCAAGCATGGATCTTCTGGCTTGTCTTTGTGGTATCCATAACGGCAATCAGCGCCTATTTCCTCAAGAAGGACCTTAACCTCATATCAAGCCGATTAAAAGTAGGTCCTTCCGCAGAAAAAGAGGGTAACCAAAAAATCACTCAGACAGTTATCAGCGTTTTCTTCATTTTGTTGCTGCTCGTTCCGTCGATTGACCATCATTTTAACTGGTCCAACGTTCTATCCAGCTTAAGCATAACTGGAGACGTTTTTGTTGCACTTGGACTTCTGATAATCTTTTTGGTTTTTAGAGAAAACGCGTATATTCTGTACTTGTTGAAGTAAACGAAAACCAGAAAGTAATATCGACAGGTCCCTATGGCATAGTCCTCCACCCAATGTATTCTGGAGCTTTAGTAATGCTGTTCTTCGTACCCATTGCGTTGGATTCGTTTTGGGGACTGCTTGCTTTTCCACCCATCCTGTTGGCCATTGCCTTGCGACTGGGCGAGGAAGAAAAATTTCTGAAAAAAAAATTTGCCGGGATACGCTGAATGCTGTCAAAAAGTAAAATATCGTTTGATTCCCTTTATCTGGTAGACTATACAACCAATTGGTCTTAGAGTGGTTTTCTTCCAACTCTTCTTAAAAGCAAATTAGCGGCCGCGGCCACAACTAAATCCGCTAAAACCCAAATGATGAATGAAATGTAACCTAAGAAAGCCAAAACGGTGAACAAAAGCAGAAGAACTATTGCGATTATTCCGATTGTTCTTTTTCTTTGGCGTATTTTTTGGGGATTATAATTGATTTTGGCTGGCATTTTGTCACGTTCGACCTTACTGTTAAAGGTGTTTAAAATACGTTTAAAGGTTCATCCTATCGGTAGGGATGGAGTGGATGAGGTGATTTGTTGCTGTTTGTTTGTTGAACACTCGACAATAATGTGTGATGCGACACAATATATTGATAGTTTTTAGCACAAACAATCATAAGGACTAACATCCTAAAACTACCCATAAAGAAATCTCGGATTAGACAAAGTTCTAAATAGAAAAAGCAAACACATCCATGGGACATGATTGACGAAATCGTAAAGGCAAAGTATCTTGAGCAGACTGCAAGGACCAATGAGGTCGCTAAGCGTTTTCGCAGAAACCTGTCTAATTTTAACGAAGACCCATCCAGTCAGTTAAACGAAATTTTCTTAAATCTGCAAGAACTAAATCCAGAACAAAATTTAACAGATAACTGCAAGATGTTTGAGTAGACACAAAACCTCGATGAAGGCTTTTTCCCTTGCCCAACCTGCACCTGCTGGTTCACTAACAAAAAAAACCTGGATTTCCACATAAAAAGATGGTATGACCGATAAGCAGGGTCAAATTGATTTTTCTTCGCACAACCTAAATAAACCATTTTCATCCATCCACATGTACCTTGAACTTCCAGAATGTAGTCTTCCCAGATTCTGTGGGCTTTCGATGCAAAAACTGTGGAATTTGCTGCCGCATGCAGCCGCCCGACGTAAACAAGGCAGAGCAAAAACAGATAGAAGCCAAAGGGTTCAGGGATTTTTTGGAGCGCCCCGATGGAACAGGAATTGCATGGATCCGCAGAAAAAAAGATGACAGCTGCTTTTTCCTCACAAAAGACAATAAATGCGCAATTTACGCGGTGAGGCCAGCTATTTGCAGGTTGGAACCATTTACAATAGTCGACTACGACTATGAGCGGAACAGAATAGAGTTGATATTGAATTTTCCTTTTTCAAGCTGCTGCATGGGCACCTGTGACGAAGAACCTTTGCCTGTGGAAGAAATTGGAAAAGCCGCCCAAATCCTTGTTCAAAAAATTTTGGTGTTAACCGCGCAAGATCTGAACCTTCCGATAACTGACAAGAGGGTTAAATCTGAAACACGGTCAAGGCTTCTCCGAAGAACCATAGAAGCTGCTGACCTCCAATTATAGCAAATTGAAAGCAAGTCGGAAAAAGAAAAAGAAAGGTAACACAAATGCTGGCTCCATTTATTATAGTAGTTTAAATACAAATTCTCATCAAATCCATTGCTTTCCCCAAAAAATCATGGAGCCAAATCTCTCAGCCATCGCACTGATTTATAGCGAAAATTAAAAACACGCAGTTTCGGGAGCTGAGTTTTAACTTAACAGGTAGAACACTCTTTTATGCGATGGCTCCAGAAGTGGAACAAAGGTGAGATAGCTAATTGGTTAACCGTTTCATTAAT
Source organism: Candidatus Bathyarchaeota archaeon (assembly GCA_003151735.1). Classification (GTDB taxonomy): domain Archaea; phylum Thermoproteota; class Bathyarchaeia; order Bathyarchaeales; family Bathycorpusculaceae; genus Bathycorpusculum. The sequence goes on from PLYI01000081.1 coordinate 81,068, forward strand.
AGGTGGAAGGAAAAAGAGGAAACTCCCTCAGTTGTGTCAAAGATTAAAAATATAGTTAAGCCGCAGGAAAGCTTGAAAGACCAAATAAGTTTGGTTACTCAAAGATTAGATGTTCAGACTAAAACATTGGATGCAGCAGTGCATCGTTTTGAGATTCGTGACGCCGACATCTTTCAGCGTGTTGTGAAAGCCATGACGGAAAGAGACACGGCGCGGGCAAACATTCTTGCCACAGAACTTGGGGAAATACGTAAAGTCGAAAAGATGTTATCCCACGCTTCGCTTGCATTACAAAGCGTTTCTATGCGCCTAAGTACGGTTTCAGAAATGGGCGACGTAGTGACGGTGTTGAGTCCTGCAAAAAGTATGCTAAACAATATTCGCTCTGAGATGTGCAGTATTCTTCCAGAGGCAAGTCAAGAGCTTGGAAACATCGGGAATCTACTCTCAGACATAGTCACCACGACTAATCAGGGCTCAGATATGCCAGAAAACACGATAATGGCAAGCGCAGACGCATTGCAAATCCTAGAAGAAGCAGAAGTAGCCGCAGAGAGGAGACTTAAGGAAAAATTCCCTGAGGCAGCCACCGGAGTCGCCGTTAATAAACGGGCTGGCATTGAAGCTTAGGTTTTCTTTTGCATTGAAGCTGCCATTTCAGCCATCTTTTTTGCGTTGACGATTTGGCGCTTAACATCTTCAATTCCTGATTGGAATGTTTGCAATGGAATTATTTCCCAGGTGTTTTGTCCCCAAAATGGCAAGGTCTGGAGCAATGCGCTGAGTTCTTCGCCGGATTGAGCCTCAACAATTATTACTCCTGTCGTTGTCCCGCGAACAATCCGCCTACAGCCTTGCCTTTGTCTATCCAATCCTTCACCATTTGGATGCTGGGTAAAATCACGTATTCAGAAAACATGGCGAAATCTGCAGGGTCAACTGGACCGCCATAATCGACACCCTACCTATAACTAAAAACTTCAAAAATAATCACCAATAACACACAGAATAGTTCATTTCGTCTTAAGCATTTGTGATTGTCAGTAAGCAACCAACAAATGTTCTATTTCAAAGCGCGGTTACAAAACCGATTTATTTTATATGGGCAGGAAGCATATGGGAATTGTACCATTGGGCAAGGGTAAAATTTTTTATGCTTCCTGCCCATTGATTATTTATATGTTCTTTTGAAATTAATAATTTGTCCCTTACATTTACGGGTTTACAGGGTTTGGCGTAAAATAAAAAATGTAAGAGACTATTTTGCGTAAGCTTCAACGAGGTCGCGTGCAGTGATTATGCCTATCAACTTGTCGTTGCTAATAATAGGTAATCGTCTAATATGTTTTAATGCCATTGCTGCAGCAGCTCTATGAACGCTTGTGCCTGATTGAATAACGGTTAGAGGCAGTGAACATTCTGGTCCTACCTCCGTAAACAGCGCCTTGCCTTTGGCTAAGAAATTTGTTAGCAGGTCTCGTTCAGTGAAAATTCCAAACGGTTCTTCTTTGCGGGTAATTATGACGCTGCCGATTCGCCGTTCGCCCATTATTTTAGCGATGCTTATAACGGATTTTTCTTCGTCAGCAGTGACAACCTCTTTCGTCATGAAATCATCAACTTTGACTTCTGTTTCGGGAACATCGGGCAAGCTCTTGATTAGATCCGAAGCAGTTATGATACCCACAAGCGTTCCCGCATCAAACACGGCGAGCCTGCCTTTCATACTAGTCATTAACTTGGCAACTTCTTTTATCTTAGCTGCAACTGAAACACCCGCTAGGGGATACGACATTACATCTTCGACTTTTTCATCTTTCAGAAACAATCCAAGCGCTAAGACCTTGCTAAGCAAATCCCGCTCAGTAACTATCCCAACGGGAGTTTTGTATTTCTCTACAATTAGGCTTCCTATATGTTTCTCACCCATTACTCGAGCAGCGTCATCAAGCGAAGCCTCAGGAGCTATGAAAACAACGTCATGGCTCATCAATTCCTTCGTCATACGATAACGTGGCAAATCACGTTTGTATTGCTCAAAAGCAATATCAACGACACTCGGCAACTTCCTTTTTATTTCTTCTTGAGGTGTCGCCAAAAAGATCCCACAGATAAATAATAGTCGAGACGGCTAATTAAGCTTCCACATCTTCATGGCAATGCTCCTTAGATTTGCTCGTCCCTTTGTTCAGCCACTTAGTAACGAAGCCTGTACCGCTGAACTGACCGCCTCTCCCTAAGCTGGAAGATAGCAAGCTTTAATTTCACGTTTAAGTAACCATAATTTTGTGCAAAAAAACCAACTTCTTTTTCTATTTGTATCCGTGACTTCAATTGTTTTGTTACTTGTAGTCAGCGTTTATTTTTTACTTAATTCCAATGCAAATGGAATTAACGGGATGATGGACGGAGTTCCAACGACGACAAATAACGGGGTAATTGCTCTTATTTTAATTTCAGTAGCAATCATAATTTCAATAGCGATAGTTTTATTTTTTCTCTATTCAAAAAAAGAAAAGGATAAAAGAGCAAAAACCGAAAAATCGAAAAATATTCCAGCAAAAATTCAAGGAAGCTCGCCAACTGAACGCGAAAAATTGAGTGTCAAAGAAGGAGACTCGAAACCTTTTGAGGTTTTTCTATGCTACAAAAAGAGTTCAGGAAAAGATTATGCTGATCATTTGAAAGCAGGTTTAGAAGAACTTGGATTGCACACATTCGAGGATTGTAAAGATATCCCACAGACTGTTGACACCGAAGAAGGTTGGGCAAGGGTTCGCGATAAAGCGTTGGAGGAGAGCAAGTACTTTGTCCTTATCATGACTCCCGGCTTTGACCTGTCGTCTGAAGTTGTTAAGGAAATAGCATGGCAAGAAAACAAGCCAATAAAACATTTGTTTACTTTAGACATCGGAGTATGGGGCGAAATATAGTGGTTAATCTGGGAAATGAGATTTTAGATATCGGAAAACTCGAACAAGTGTCTTTTGAGACCAAAGAGGAACTGCTACGGCTTGCAAGTAACATCCTTTTAAAGTCTAAGACCACATAGTCTCCATTAACAAGTAACTTGCCACTCCCCACATGGATTACGGATTCTAATCTAGAATTGGGCGGCAGCCACCATGAATATTTCAGTCGAAAGCAGAAGCGTCACAGCTAAAGGTGGAATAATTGCCAGGCGTTTCTGCAATTTTTCCAACTCGGCAGGTTAGGACTGCTGGGGACTTTGCTGCATCTGCCGTACGGCACGCACTAATTTTGCCACGTTAACTTCAAGACAACTAGTAACAACTTAATTTCTAATACGAATACCTTCTTTGGTTTGCCAGTTCATTGTAAAAACTGAACTTTATTTGGAAAGTAGTAGCTTTTTTAATAGAATTATTTGGGTAGGTTTATTGGTTGTAACCCGCCTTCTATGGCCTGCGAATTTTGCCTAATCGGCGTTTTAACTCAAGAACGCAATGAAACAGTTTAATTCTGTATATGTATACATCATTTATAATGATAAATGTGGCAAGACAGATTTCAGTCTCAAATGAAGTTTATGAGCTTCTTGTAAAAAGAAAAGGTAATAAGAGCTTTTCAGAGGTAATTAAAGAAAACCTGTGTTCCAAGAAAGAAAAAGTGAACATAATAAGCTTAGCTGGAATCCTGAAGGATGATAAAGTGTAACTTGAGCGGTTAAAATCGCAAATAGCTGCTGAAAGAGAGAAAAATTACGGAAGGACATTCGAGTGACTTTCTTGGACACAAACGTTAATTATAGATTTCCTAGTTGGCGACGAAGAGATTGTTGCCTTAGTAAAAGAATTGTCTGAGAAACAAGACATCAAAACAACAACCATAACGGAGTATGAACTACTTAGACATAGGACACAAATCAAGAGAAATGCCGCTGAACGATTCCTGTCAGGTGTAACTGTTTATCCTTTTGACAGATTCCGCCAGAAAAGCAACTCTACTTTATGAAACGCTGAGAATAGATGGAAAAATGATCAATGAAAATAATTTGTTTATCGCAGGAATATCGCTTGCAAACGATGATGTTTTGCTGACCCGTGACCAAAAATTCGGCGCTATAGATGATTTGAACATAAAAATAGTATAACAACAAGAAGGAAAATGTTGGCTGTAACCCGCCTTAGGGCTCAGTAACTTCTCATTTGTCGCCGTCTAGTTATAAGCTTTCTCTGATTCTGGTTGTCGTCAATTCAATCACTGTCTGCCTAACAACAAGCCTTAACTAAAGGATCCACCTTATAATAACTAAAGGTTTTTTAAATGATTATTGCTGGTTTTGATGTGTCTTTTCCAGGCATACTTTATACTATAATAGGGTTAATTATTCTTTGGATAATTGTTTCTATCCCTGTTTGGATTGCCGGAAAGGCTGTAACTGGAGGAAAAGCGAGTTTTGGGGATGCTTTACTTGCAACGCTTGCTGGACCAATAGTCTACTTCATTGTGTCTTTTTTGGTAGGCTATTTCCTTGGAGCATCGGCTTTAATTTTCGGATACATTTTAGCGCTTATCGCTTGGATTTGGGTTTTCAAAGCAAGTTTCCAAACAGGCTGGTTTAGAGCAATTCTAATAGCAATTCTAGCATGGGTCATCTTTATCGTCTTAAGCATAATAATTGGTGCTCTGTTCGGATTAGCATATCCTGCGCCGTTTTTCCCAAAAATATAGTAAAGGTGATTATATAATGTCTACTCCCGACGATATAAAAAACATAATTGGCTCGAACGAAAAAGTTGAGCTATACATTAAAGAAAAAATTTTCCACCCCCAAATCAACATTGACTCCGTAATAATTACCAATGAACGAGTAATTCTGCGGCACCCTCATTCGCTTGGTCTGAAAAAGGATTACACCGATTACAGTTACAGAGACATCACAAATGTAGTGTTAGACAAAGGGGTACTGCGGTCAACCATCAAACTAACGATTAAACGCGACGAAAAAATTTTAGAGTTGGGGCAATTACCAAATTCACTTGCAGAACAAGCATACGGAATCATCAGAGAGAACATTGGCAAATTCCAATCACCTTTCTCAACGGGGTATGCTAACTCGGCCCAACTTCAGCAGCAAGGAACGCCAACACCAGAAGGACAAAAGCCCGCAGAGGAAAAAAAATAACGCAAAACGGTCAAGTCCTAAACTGGTTGGACTTACCAAAAAGTTATAATTCCCCCCCAAATTTGCTAACGTGAAATCTCGTGGATAGATTGCAGGCTATGGCCATGTTAAAAGAGTTAGTGACTAATAATTTAGTTGAACCTTCTTATGTTTCAATGTCTCAAGTTAAGCCTAACGATTTTCAGATTCAAATAAAATGCGATTACAACAAAGAAGAGATAGAGAAACACGCAAAAAAATTGGGCCTAACTATTACAGAGGATAAAGAAAGAAAATATTTGCTCATTTTCAAACCATAGGCTACCAGCTATTGTAGGATAGGCATCCAAACAGGTTTACCTTCTACAGTTTCCCGTTCAGAAGGTTGTGGATAGGGCAAGCCTGAGGCAGTAAACACAGCTTTTTCGTCTTCTCCAGCGATTATGGCGCCATCTTTGCGTAAGTCATAGCGCTCCACGTTTAGCTCAGTGCATATGTCCAGCGGCAGGGTCGCTCCCAATTCAGCAGTGGATAGAAGAACTTGTGGTTTGACATGCGCTGCTTAAGCAGACTGGCCATCTCGCTTTTTCTGGGCACGCTAAAGTTTACTCCTTCAGTGTTGTCGATTCCAGCGGTTGTCATGTCAGCAATGATGCTGGGAATTTCCCGAGTGAAGTCTACCCGCATTTTCTGAAATCCACCCCAACGATCCTGCAAAACCTTCAAATAACCCAAAACTTGAGCATACAATGTCGGCTGCTGAAAAATTTTAAGGTGACGCAAAAAGAGAAGATCGTTTTGCCGCTCAACCACTGAGAGCACACAATAATCTCTAGTCTGAGCCAAGTCAAGCCCAGCAAAGAAATCTCCTTCACAACTGCTTTCAGGATTGAACTCTTGCAGGTCCTCCCCGCAATTCTTCTCAGTGCCAATGCAGCTAACAATTAGGCTTTGAGCCAGCCAAGTGTCTTCATCCTCAGCCCACTCCGCCTCCATCTCTCCCGACGCCACCGCTGCGGATCATCCCCGAACTGACGCTTAATTTTCTCAATAATCGCCAGCTTCAATGGACCATCGGGCTCCATGGCTTGATGCCAATCAACATGTGAACGGGCAAAATCTGAATAATCCTTGTGATTGCACATCTTCCAAAACAGAGAATCCGTGTTAAAAGGCGTTGAGGAAGCAAACTTTCCTAATAATCTCTCTATCGAGTCTTGATAGGATTGTGCAAAAACAGAGTCCTTAGGTGCGAGGGGGGTGCCATTTAGGGAGTTATAGAAGTGGGCTGGTGTATTGGACGTAACCCGCCTT
>PLYI01000087.1 GCA_003151735.1 Candidatus Bathyarchaeota archaeon
TCGCCCGTTGACATTTAGAATAACATTGTGATGAATATGCAAAAAGATTGTGATTCCCATATGAATAGAGGAAAGTTCCCAACAGTATTCGTTGCTATGGCTGCTGCGGTGATAGCTGTCGTAGTCATCGTTATCGCGGTTTTTGCGTACTTTTCTTCCAGAAACTCTTACTATGGAAACGGAAACGGATATTATGGCGGATATGGAATGATGGGCGGTTTCGGAGGCTATTGGATGTTATTTATGATACCAGTAGGGCTAATCGTTCTTGTCATAATAGGCTATGCTATATGGCGTGGGCTCGGCTGGGGCGGAGGCCGCGGAGGACACTATGGCCACTACACATCAGCTGAAGAAAGAGAGACTGCAACGGAGATACTGCGAAGACGATACGCTAAAGGAGAAATAAGCAAAGAGCAGTATGAACAGATGAAAAAAGACATCACCTAAAGCCAATAGAAAATAGCAGTAACACCTAATATTATTAGGAATTGATTTGGTTGATAAAATTAGAAATTGGTAATAGGGCTCCAGACTTTACTCTCCAATCAAACACTGGCGAGAAAATTTCACTTTCACAATTCCTTGGAAAAAAGAAGGTCGTCATTTTCTTTTACCCAATGGATGAATCTCCCGTATGCTCAAGAGAAGCAGAGGCTTTTAAAAGTAAATACGAAACTTTCAAAGAACTGGGCGCAGAGGTATTAGGAATAAGCTCACAAAGCGTGGAGTCTCACAAGTCATTTTCCAACCATTATGATTTACCTTATTTTCTCTTAAGTGATTTGGATAATTGTGTTAGAAAGTTATACGGTGTTTCGTCTACGCTAGGTATTTTGCCAAAAAGGGTAACTTTTGTCATCGATAAAGAAGCCATAATTAAGTGCATATTTTCGTCTCAGCTCCAGCCTGCCAAGCACGCAGAACAAGCCTTACTTGCACTAAAGAGCAAGAATTAGCCAAAAGTTAAGAGTTTATCTGACCATACGACGATGTCCAGTAAGTCCTTCATAGTCGCAATAGGGCAAAAATTACTTTCTTCTTTTTGTCTATTTTTCATGCAAGTGCCGCAGGCAAGAAGTTCCCCTTTGTTTTCAATGAATGATTGGAGCTGGTCTCTTACAGCGAATCTATCGCTCTTTATATCTTCAGCCTCAACGCCCTTGTTCACTAAGAACACTCTCACCTCATTATTCTCTTTCAAAGCAACATTCCCAAAACGGAATGCATTCCAAACTTCTTCCGGATCGTTTGTACTTAGCACAATGCCAATTTTCATTAAATCAACCTCTAATTAGTCGTACCAAGCGCCATTTTTTATTCTTGTCCCTTCTCATTTGACAGTAGGATAAAAAAGAGATTTTTCGTTTATTTTCTCAAAACAAGGCCATAGTGATATGGTTTAAGGTCGAATTTTTCCTCAAAAATAAACCCCACAGATTCAGCCCAACTTCTACTTTGTTCAGGTCTGGGTCTGATATCCATTGGCGGTCCTCGGGGTGTTGAAGCATCGTAGTTCCAATGGATAATCCCAACCTTGCTACCAAGTTTCAAAATTCGGTAAGATTCTCTTAACAACTGTTGTGGTTTATCACCGTGCAGGATATTAAAGAGAAAAACATAATCAACGCTCTCTTCTTTAAGTCCAGAGCCTTTGGATATGAAATCTCGAAGAATAGCTTCCACATTGTAAAGTTTAAGTGCATTTGCCTTCTGCTTTACTGTCTTAATCATTTCAGGTTCGATGTCAAAAGCGTAGATTTTTCCGGAGATTATTCTTGCAGCTGGTATTGTGAAAGTTCCGTAGCCACAACCAAAATCTGCTACGTTAATTATGCCGTGATTAATACCTAAAAGGATCAGCGCTTGGCTTGGGTCGAAAAACTGAGTCCATTCTTCTTCTTTAGGCATGCCGCTTTCCCGGATCTTCAACTATAGTTCTCCAACTTGATTTCTGGAATCCTTGTAATTAACTTTCGTGCATGAAACAAAACCATTCCATTTGGCTATCAACAACATGAGAAGGTTGCACATAACCTTTGGTTGTAGTCAAAATACCTATAAGCAAGCTTCATCGTTATATTATGATATTAGAATGTGTTTAGATGGTTGGTTTTGTTAACTTCACTATCAATAATACGTGATTCGTGAATGTTTCAAAACTGTTTCACGACTGTTTCAGCCAACTATCATATCACTCCAAGACATTAGTATATCATAATAAAAACAAAAGTGAGGTAAAAAAAATGAAAACTTGGAAAATAATAACAATCTTTAGTGTTGCAGCGATTGCAGCTGCATTATTAGCTTCGTCCGCATTTGCCGCGGCCATGATGGGCGGCGGTGGTTACGGAGGCTATGGCGGAATGATGGGAGGAGGCTACGGAACCGGCTACGGATACAACAGCCCACCATACACAACCGGTACCGCTAACGCTCCAGCATCATCAACTCAATACTATCAGCCAGTTTACCCGATGATGTTCGGAGGCGGCATGATGGGCGGATTAGGCAATGGCAACGGATTTAGAGGAATGATGAGCGGTTACGGATATGCAGCACCTTACACTTACAATGGATCACCATTAACCATTAACACAGCATCAACCATAGCTCAAAACTATGTCGCTTCAATCGGCAACCCTAACTTGGTCGTCAAGCAAGTTGAAGAATATACTGCAAACTTCTACGTCCAAGTTAACGACAAAAGTACAGGCAATGGAGCATTCGAGCTACTAATTAACAAATACACGGGCAGCATCTACCCAGAAATGGGGCCCAACATGATGTGGAACACCCAATACGGCATGATGCGAAGCGGGATCCTCGGCGGAATCTTCGGAGCACCAACCACAACAATGCCAGTAACTGCATCCCAAGCAACAACAAACGCACAGCAGTACCTTAATACTTACCTACCTGGAAGCACAACTGGCGATGTCACTACATTCCCTGGCTACTACACTATCGAAGTCCTTACAAGTGGAACAACCTCTGGCATGCTAAGCGTTAACGGCTACACCGGGCAAGTCTGGGTTCACACCTGGCATGGAACCTTCATACAAGAACTCCAAGTAAGCTAAAAGAAACCCCATGAAACCCTCTTTTTCTTTCCCAATTATTTTAGAATAGAAAATCTAAAGGATGAGACAATGTTAGAATATTCAAATTCCCAGGAGAAATCAACAGCGAAAACAAACTTGGACATGACCCTCTACGAGCTGCAAGCAGAAATTTCAAAAACACTATCACACCCCCTAAGAGTAGCAATAATCCATTATTTGAAAGACGGAGAGAAAACAGTAAATGACCTAACTCAAACATTGGGTGCAAGCCAATCCAACATTTCCCAACATCTAGCGTTACTGAGGCAAAGACAAATCGTCAAAACCAGAAAAGAAGGCTCCACAGTTTACTACAGAGTTGCAAGCCCCAAAATTAGCCAAGCCTGCGACATGGTAAGAGAAGTCCTTTTAGAACAACTCAATCAAAAACAAGAAATGGCTAAATCATACACACCTGAGAGATGATCTAAAAATGTGTCCTTGTGGATGTGGTTGTGGTTCAGACGAAGAGGAAACCGTGGAGAAACCAGTTCAAGTTGTGATGATTCCATGCAAGTACTGCGCAGCCCTTTTCCCGCAAACCGAAACGTTTTGTCCAAATTGCGGAGCAAGAAGAAGCGAATAACTATTTTAAGATAAAAACATTCTACATTATCAGGAGACCAGATTTTTGTCAAGTTTAAAATATGCTGTATCAATCATAATGGCATTTGCTGTTTTGTTAGCTTTAGCGCTTCCTGTTTTTGCAATCCAATATTCTCCCGGAGTTACAGCAGGTCAGTATGTTAAGTACGGGAATTTCGCTGGTAGTGGTCCCGGATATGAAGCGTTTAATGATTATAGTTTTCTAAATCTGCAGGTAGTAAGCGTTTCCGGTAACGCTGTGACCTTGCTTTCAACTGGGCAGTTCAAGAATGGGACAGCTCTTCCAGGCAATGGCACAACAGATGTTTGGAACATCGAAACAGGAACAGACAATGGACCCCCAAGCACCCAAGGCCCAATAATTGCAGCAAACCTTAACCAAGGAGACGCTATACCACCGCCCAACACTTACTCAGTTAACCAAACTGCAGACCGAACATACCTCGGCACAACTAGAAGCGTTAACATTCTTAACGTTGTAGTTTCTACTCCAGATTACAACTCGACACTAAACTATGTCTACGACAAGCTTTCAGGAATGCTATTTGAATCAACATCAACAACAACCACTCAAGCCCAACCTCAGCCAATAACATCAACCTACTCATACAGCATTATTGAAACAAACATTTTTGGTTCAACCACTCCTTCACCTACCGTTCCAGAATTTAATCCTCAAATACTGGCATTAATTGCTACAATTATCTCAATTATTATCATAAGTGCGGTAGTTTTGCAAAGAAGAACTGAAGGCCAGCTGATAGGAAAGAGTTAAAGCATAAAATAATTCACTACAACTAATTATTACTCGACCAACAACGGAAGAGCGAAAAATGTCTGAGGAAACATACGAAGGCATCCCCAGAGGCAAAATACCTTGGGACCCAAAGATAGATTATGAAAGTTGTGTATCATGCGGAAAATGCGTTGATTTTTGCCACACGAGCGCCTTTGGAATAGAGGAAAAAAATGGCGAAAAACGAACTGTGATAAACCCAAACAGATGTGTTGTATTCTGTAGAGGTTGTGAGGACATTTGTCCTGCAGGCGCTATCACCCATCCCTCGGAAGAAGAAACACAAGCGATAATTGATAAACTAAAAAAGGCCTCGCCTTAAAGTCAAGCCTTAAATAATTTTTCATATTCCCAACTCCCCTTAAAATCAGAAAGAAAGGTTAATTGAAGAAAATGAGTGATGGGCACGTTAGGGTTAGAAATTGGGATGAATTCAAACGCTTAGTTAGTGAAAAGAAACCAACGTCGCTTGTGTTTGTCCTTGAACAAAATGCTCTCTCTCCAAACAAAGAACTTACAACCTTAAGAATAATATTGATGCATGACAAACGTTACTACATTTTTCTTGATTTCCCCAAAGGTCAATCTCTGAGAGAAACAGGGATTCCTTTGCGCAAAGGCAAAAATGGTCTCTATAACCTTGACGAAGATGAAGTCAAGACTATCCTAAAGAAAGAGTTTGAAAAAGAGAACTTAGAGATTTTCTCTTTCTGGACTGCCTAATTGCCAATCAAGCATTCGATTTATTCACTGCTGTTATTCCGTACCACATGAAAACCTTAGCTATAACCGCAACAACTGCGCCGCAGGCTGTACGAGCCAACACTGTAAGTAAAAAACCGACTATTCCAGTCACCACATTAGCTGAAGATAGCTGGAATATTCCAAAAAGCATAATGCCTCCAATTGTAGCAGCGACAACGCTTGAAATTAATAATCTAATAAAATTCTCTGACCGCTTATTTAATGCTCCAGCCATGTAACCGATTAGCATTGCGCTAAGAATGTACGCAATAAGAACTGTTCCTGCCCCGTGAATTCCGTGAAAACTATTTGCCCAGTACAAGGCGTAGAAACTACCCATCAAAAAGCCTGAGGCGCCTCCTGCCCATCGGTTCCACACCAGACCAAGAACCAAGGGAACACCCACTATAACAACAAGTTCTTCTAACTCCATCGTAATGCCCGTAACTACTCCAAAGCCGCCTCCGAATATTGATGGGAGCTTTGAAATCAACACGATCAAAAGAATAGCAAGTATAGGTGCAATAACCGCGTAAATTATGTCATTTCGATTCCAATCCTTCCAACCAAGACTCACAAACAAGCACCTGTTTGTATCCTATTAAATAGATAAAAACATATAACTTTTGTTTGAATGTGAGTCTTAAATTATTTTTTCTATAGGGAAAGCGCTATGTCGATACTGCGCAGTTTCGCCCCCTTCACCCAAGAGTTGGGCGAGCAGTTTTCGGTGGGTGCTAAAAGATTGGCATTGGTCTTTAGCTAGTTTTGCGATTGAATGTTGGGGAGAGGGCCTGCACAACATTATTTATTTAACATTAACCCTTACTAACAAACAATCGGCAGCGTTCAATCCGAAAGGTAATCGCATTGATAGATACTGACAACTTAACTAAAAAATTCGGAGATCTAACAGCAGTAGACAAACTTACCCTACATGTAAACGACGGCGAAGTCTTCGGTTTCCTCGGACCAAACGGTGCGGGAAAAACCACCACCATTAGAATGCTTTGCTGCTTAATATCAAAGACCAGCGGAAGCGCAAGCATAGGCGGGTATGAAATAGGCAACAAGGAAGACTCTTTAAAAATCCGCAAGATCATCGGGTTAGTTCCCGATAATGTTGGGTTATCTGAACATCTGACCGCTTATGACAACTTGGACTTTTACGGAAAAATATACGACTGCTCCGATGCTCAAAGGAAAGAGAACAATAAGCGTTTTCTTGAGATGTTAGGGCTTTGGGATAAGAGAAACGTTTTAGCTGGGACCTTTTCTAAAGGTATGAAACAAAAACTCGCCATAGCCCGGGCCCTAATTCATGACCCGCAAGTACTTTTCATGGACGAGCCTACTGCAAATTTAGATCCTGAGGCTGCGAAAACAGTCCGAGATTTCATCCTTCAACTAAAAAAAGAGAAAAAGACAATCTTTCTAAACACCCACAACCTCGACGAGGCCCAGAGAATCTGCGACAGGGTAGCAATAATGAATACGAGCCTTAGGGCAATAGGCACTCCGCAGGAACTTGAAAGGTCCGTTAGCGGCAAGAAGACAGTTATCGGATTAGAACAGCAAGTAAACGATGCTATTTTAGGGGTACTGAAAAAACTGCCGCTCAAGAACCTGTCCAGCGACGGCGACACGATAACATTTGATGTGGAAGACCCAGACAAGGAAAATTCGCCTGTTGTAGAGACTATAGTGCTGGCGGGCGGTCATGTCAAATCAATAAATGTGGTTGGCTCAACTTTGGAAGATACCTATCTAAAACTTGTGAGGAAATAAACATGAGACTCTCAAAGGCCTGGATTGTAGCAGCAAGGGACTTCAAAATATTTAGGCGAGTAAAAAACGTCTGGTATTCAATCATCGTCTTCCCAGTTATTATCTCGGTTTTGTTTCCGGCGATACTGGAGTATACAGCAGTAAGGGGGAGCCACGGACTCGCAGCGCCGGGTGTGCTTCCAAATTTGCTTAACTCCTTTTCCTTCTTCTTAGTCATAGGAGCAGCATACGTTCCTTTAGGGATTGCCTCCTACAGTATAGTGGGGGAGAAAGTGGAGAAGAGTCTGGAACCGCTTCTAGCCACGCCCCTTACTGATGGAGAACTATTGCTTGGAAAAGCCATTTCCGCAGTTATTCCAACTTTAGTGGCAATGTATGCGGCTGCAGCAGTGTTCATGGTAGGAATTGATACAGTGACTTTTCCAACGTTAGGCTACTATTATTTCCCAAACTTAACCATCGCCACTTTGCTCATAGTTTTGATGCCAGTCGCCGTTGTTATGAGTGTTTTGTTTAGCGTTATTGTTTCATCGCGAGTTAATGATGTGCGCAGCGCTAACAGTTTTGGAATTTTTATGCTCTTTCCCCTCCTGGGCATATACCTTGCCAGCGAGGTCGGCATAATAACCCTTGACGTAAATGGCCTGCTCCTAATTTCAGGTATACTTTTAGCGGTTGATGTGGTGCTTTTCTTTGTCAGCACAGCGACTTTCCGTAGGGAGGAAATACTAACAAAATGGAAGTAAAGCCTCTTTATGCTTGCCAAGATACAGAACAACACATTGAAACGAGGTGGCGGTAAATGACTACAGAGACACTTTACATCGTCATTGTTGTAACCATTGTTATTATGGTGATAGGATATTTTTTCAAGTATCGTTTTAAGAAGAACCGGTAGACAATGCAATAAAACTATTTTCCTCTTCTTTTCTTGAGGAAGAACCGCTGTAGTTGTCGTAAAAATAACAGGCACTACGGCAACCTTCTATGAAAGGAAACTACCTACTATAATTTTTGTTCCTTTTACGCTCTGGGGGGTTACACATCGATGACGTGGAAGAAGGGCAAATACACAAAACTCAGGTGGCCGAGAAGCCAAACTAAACCGCAATATTTTGTGATTCTTGCATTTAGGCTCTGACCCCATTTGAGACTGTGTAAAAACTATTTTCAATTTCAGAAAAATGCTTGTTTTATGTGAATAATTTTGATAACAAGATACTGTTTACACACATAGAATGCAACTTTTTGGACGTGATTTTAGTTTTCACACAGTCTGATTTGGGTCTGAGACCCAGCGAACTCACCATGTATTGGACTTAGGTAAAGACTGAAATCCAAGTTTTAAACAAAGGGACTGAGACCAATTTAGTGTAAGCACGGGCCGGCTCACTCCCGCATAGAAATGCTCGCTGTTGACTATTTTAAGAGTATTTTTATTATTTTTACCCCTCTATCTCTTGTGGTTTGAACCCAACTGGGTTCAAATCCCCCCCAGTCCACTTCAACATCTTTTTTAATAAACCCCAGTTACTCGGGTTATTGATTGGATATCTGAAAAAGTTTAAACTGAAATAGAAACGACTTTTAAGCGATAATAAGTTGGGTGCACCGAGTATAATATAGTAAGCGATTCACTCTGTTTTCTATAGGACAAGAGTCTATGCAAATAGTTCTTAGCAAATTTCTTGTAAATAGAGGGCGTAGAGGTGTTATAACAAGGGAGTGCAGCTTTATGTTTCATAACCAAGCGTTAAGACGCTCCACTTGTCCATAAGTTTGCTAACGTTTTGTTTAATTAAGCAAAACATAAACTGAAAAAAGAAAAAGAGGTGTTGAAGAGGTTCTCTTGGTCTATGGGTGAGTGTTTGTTATTTTGGAGTGAGCGTTTATGCCTGAAGTATTTGAAGTTCAACTTGCGTAGATACTCATCGCCCCTGTACTATCGGCGCCCCACACTGGACCGAACGGATCTGAGAACCAGTTTGAAACCCCGTTATGAACGCGTACTCCTGATCCAGCGACTATGTTTAGGTTTAAATCGTTATTGCTGGAGATTGCAAGCCAATAGCCAGTTCCAGTAGTTACACTGACCGGTGATAGCAAATGGAAGTCAACCCAAGAAAAAGTTGTCCCAACAGTCGCCTCGCTCGTTGATGCAATTAAGGCTCCTGGCGAACCGCCATTATCAGCGTAGATTGCAGCCGCACCGTCTCCTGCAGCATCTACCCGAGCAACGTTAGCGAAGATGTCTGTTACCGTTCCAGTATAGCTGCACATGAAGTAAGATGCAGATTTAGCGTTGGCGTCATTTCCATCCTGATAAGTTCCGATGTTTGTGTTGCCCAAAGTTGAAGTGTTTATGCCAGTTGCGTAGATGCTCATGGCTCCTCTATCGTCGGTTCCCCATATGAGTCCAAATGGGTTTGCAAAGCCTTTTGCGTAAGAGCTGACTGCGTTGTGGTCTCGTTGGCCTGTTCCGTCAACCTCCATTACGTTTACTGGGACATTGCCCATCACTGCTAGTCCATACGTTGTACCTGCGACTACATTATAGGGTGTTGGTAGCTTGAAGTCTACCCATGAGAAACTTGTGCCTAAGCTTACCGGGTTGGATTGCGCTAGTAAGGCACCGGCAGAGCCTCCGTTAACCGCATATATGGCTGCTATACAGTTCCCTGAGGATGCTCCATCAATGTAAGCCATTATATCGGTTACTACTCCAGTTTTTCTGCATGAAAAGTATGAAATGGATTGCGCATTGGCGTCATTCTGGTCGTATACCGTACCGATTGCTGTATTTCCGAAAAGCGTGGGCGGCAAATGATTAACCATCCACTGGTAAGCAGGCTCGCTGACATCTCTTGCAGAATATGGTCCTTGGATAACGTCTAGGTGGCCATATTCAGGTAATAGTTTTGTTATGAAGTCGGTATTTCCAATTCCGTTGGTCAGATTTCCGAAGGAGGGGATTCCAAATAGTTCACTGCTAAAGCCGAGAAGTGGTACATTGATATCTTTGTATTTGTCATCGAAGTCTTGCGCTACGTATGGGCAGTTTGTCCAATCCTTGTAGGCACCCATTTCAGCATAAATCAGCTTTGGCCAATATCGATCGTTGTAAGCACCATTTTGCAGATTTACAGTGACATTTCCGTAGCCTCCAAGTGTGTTTGAGAATGGCCCGCTTTGAACGACATTATACCACTCCGTGATGTTTGTCCATGTCTTGTTTGTTAACGGATTAATCGGAGGTGGAAGGGACTGGTTTGTTCCTGGAATATTTGCTGGCGCGTTTGGGTTTTGAACGATGAATTGTGTTGTAAACAGCGCTCCTGAAGGTTGAGGCGGGAAATTTGGTAAGTTAGGATACTCGTATCCCCAAATCCCTGTCGCGTTAATTTGGCTTACTGTGGAAGTCAAATTAATCGTGTTTGTAGAGTTGTAGTTTTGATTTTTTGCTGTCCATCCGCCATCGAGCAGAACAATACCTTGCAAGTCCTCTTTTCCATATATTGTCGCATAGTTCATCGTGGCAATTCCTCCGAAACTAAACCCAACCATGAAGACTTTGTCAACTCCAGAAACCTGTTTAACCTTGGTGACTGCTTCTCTGATGTCGCTGATCCACTGATCCCAGCCCCAGTTAGCCATGAACCCAAGTTGGGATGCGTTAAGAGTGATTGGAACAAAGTGCGTTCGGTAGTCGATTGCGTAGACGTCGAAACCTCGATTTGCCCAATAGATAGCTATGCTGTCGTTTTCGGTCTTTGTGTAGTTGTCGCTGAGTGGATTAGAGGTTAGTTGTTCGCCGTTGCCGTAAGTTCCAGGATTTATGAATATAACTCCTTTTGGCGTAACGGCTGAGTTGACCAAGCGATGTAAACCTATTTTGTCGTAGGGTCCGTTTGGTGCCATGGAGGCGTTCTTTTGCCAAATATACTCGGCCAGGTTAGGGTATCCTTTCAATGCTCTGGCGTTGGTTACTAAGGTCCATCCGGTATCTGGCGAGGCAGCAGAAGTTGTTAGAATCGTTGAGATTGTTGTTGGAATTAATGTGGTGATAAGTAAGAGCAAAAGTGCAAATACCAAAAGTTTTCTTTTCATTTTTTCACCTCCCTTCTCAGCCCTCTCCATGCAATGCTTGGAAGTGAAGTAAAGCCGTTTTGTCGGCTATGTTTTAATTAACTTCATTACTTGTAGAAGGAGAAATAGCGAAGTTTGTTGGTCCCCACTAATTTGTTTTGAAAGCGTAAATGTTTACGTGAAGTTCACATCAGTGTGATAGTCTATTCCGGCAAATTCAGTGCCAGCGGCTTCTCTCACTTCAATTAGCTGTGTAAGCTTAGTCTTTGATTTAAATCTTAAGGTAGCAAGTTACAGCTGATTCACTATAGCATGCTGAATGCATGAAATCTTCAATTATGGTATAATCAAGTTCGGAATTGCAACATTATTTTGATATTAATGATATTAATGATTATCCTTTCAAAATGTTGGATACCGCGTCGCTATGAGCCCTTTCGAGCAATGATGGTTAAGTATTTGCTTTGAGCGCGTTTACATGGCGCGCAAAAACCGCTTCTGCCTATGCTCGCGTTATGAGCATCTCTTGTGTGTTTTTTATTTTTGTTATTTAGTGTGTGTGGGGATTAAATTTTAATTAAAAAAAAACCGCCGAGTAGCTAAGCAGAATTTCAGGGTTAGAATCTGTTTTTCTTTAAATAAATTTTATTTAAAAAAGTGGAGATAGTATTTTAGTCCTTATTGCCTTTGACAAAAAATATCAAATAACCCATAAAAGGAACAATAATTACAGTCGAAACTATATTACCGGGGTCAGAAAATGACACAGTGGTATTAGTTATTAAATAAACCCAAAGGCCAATGGCTATGAGTCCAATTACGACCACCAGAAACTTGGGAGAAGATTACCACCCATTCTAAATCGTAATGATGTTTCTATATTTATTTTTTCAACAAGAGAATATGTGATTATAAGCTTTTTGAATCCTACAGAAAAACAGCGTGTTTGGGATTTAAAAGAACATAATATTCACCCTTATTTTGCATTAATACGACCATCAAATGCAAAAGGGAACGTGTTTTTTAAACTTGACAAAAGCCGAAATACCTATGTTGGAAAAATGACGTTGCAAGATGGTTTTGGCTTCTCAATTGGTAAAGATTGCACTCTTATTCTGGAAGAGTTGCGACAATCAGTCTTTTTTAAAGAAAGAAGATATCAATATGATATAGACTTAGCTTACGTTATTTCTTTTGGAGATGAAATAACAAAAGAGAATTTAATGGATTCCGTGAAGGATTTAGTTTCTTATTCCTTTGAAATCTGGAGGCGGAGTAATGACAACCCCTCAACATAACTTGTACGAAGAGCTAAAGCATCTTATTGAAGACCAAAATCATCACAATGAAGAGCAATGTCGAGATTATCTTCAACATACCAAGTTTCTCCTTTTCAAAGAATTCACAAGAGTCTTAAATTTTATTCATTTTGATTCGGAATACCGCCTTACAAGTGGTGATGCAGATGTTGTCATTTCAGCGAGAATCAGAGAGGAGGATGGAACTGAATGCAAACGAGCGTATGTCTGGGAATGCAAGCCAGCACAAGTTGCCATATTCAAGAGGGAAACCGACAATAGATTCATTCCTACAATGGAACTGGTCAAGGCTGAAAACCAACTTCTACATTACTATCTTGAAGCTAAAGGCAGTAGAGATTTTCGAAACACTTTCGATATTACAGATGAAAAAGAAGTCTGTTTAGGTGGAATAATAATAAGTACAGACAAAAGAAGGATTCAACAATCGCACATATTGCCAGAAAGGGCATTAATTCTCTATGAGAAAGCTAGGGCTGCCAGACATGAACTATATTCCAACTCTGGTATAAGATTGCTAACATGGGACAGAATGCTAGAGCATCTGAGAACTCCTCGCATTGGAGGTATTGAGGTCAATCCAACGGTGGAAGTATTCGAACCTCAGACAATTCCACCAGGCACCATTACTACTCAGTGAGCGAGCAAATAGTTGTATAATTCTCTTCAATAGAAATCCTTGGAAGCCACGCCTTCTTTTCATTTCTTGAGTACTTAGCGAACAACATGCTTCTCCAATAATTAAAGCCTCAATTGTCTGTCTTTCTCCTCTTGAGTCTTATGATATTCTGTTGTTGCTTTCCAATGTCTGAATGTGTGAAAGTGGATTTGCATTAGTCTTGGATCTTTGAGTTTAAACGCGATTTTTTTGCGTTGTCGCGAATAATTCCTAATCCATGCGTCTGTGTTGTAGGTGAAGGCACATTGGGTATTCTGTGGCATCGCATTTAGCATGCTTACAAGTTTGTTGGAGATTGGCAGGTTTCTTGGGTTGCTGTTTTTCTCTGGGATCACTCGTATGCAATTATTGACTAAGTCGATGTACATAGAAAGGGCATGAGCCTCAAATCAAAAACCAGCATAGCAAGACCCAAATCGAAGTCCCTGAGAGCAACCGTGCCTGAAGGCATAGCCGTTTTTCTTGGACTCAACGCAGGCGATACGCTCGAATGGCAAATGGAAATCACTCAAGGTGAGCGGGTCGCAACTGTCAAAAAGTCAAAAATTGAGGGTGTTTGAGACTAAGACTTTTTGCTTTCGCATATTTTAAATACCCAACTCTCTTTACTAAAATAGGGGAAGTAGTGTTGCAATTACAACATGCATGCTTCAATGATTTCCCCGATCAGTGCACAGGATGCCCAGATTACAGCGAAACAAAGATGGAGCCGTTAAGCCAATACACGTGGCTTGCTGGGATGGTTACGATGTACCCGCCTCATTTCGTGAGTAGAGTGGTTAAAGAATGCAGGCGGTACCACAAACGAATAGTTGAATATCCACAGGAACGAGAAGCCAAAACAACTTTGAAAGAGCAATAAAGCCAAGATAAAGTTGCTTTCGGAATTAAGTTATCGGGGAAACTGTCGATTTCTAGGTGACTTGTTGCATTGCAAAAAGATACGACACTTTGAAATGGCAAATGACCGATACTCCCGATGGACGCGTTGCCACCGTCCGAAAATCAGTCCAGCGAAAATCCACTTAAGCAGAAATGTTAAATCCGTTCAAAGGCTAAGCTCAAGTGTGTCGGCGCATCCGAAAATTTCCCGGAAAAAATTCGGCATAACTCGATACAATGTACATTGCGAGGGCAAAGGTCTGCCGAAAACTGGTGGGCATAGAGTAAGAAAGTTTGAATTTATTTATTTGATTTTTAAATGTTCTGATGATAAGCTATTTTCCGAAAAGCCTTTCCTACTATACCCCCAGTTTTTGGAAGGCCTTCTACTGAGTTTCAAGCAGAATGTCTTTCCCTTCAACCTTCACAGCAGAAACAGGTTCATCTTTGATTTTTGGGTGCATCAAAGGAACCTTCGGGCCAGAAACGACTTTGCCAGTCGTGACGTCAAACTTTGCCTTATGCTTTGGGCACGTCAATGTATTACCCTCCAGCAAGCCTTTAGAAAGTTCACCATGCATGTGCGTACAACTATTTTCCATGGCATAATAGACGTTGTTTACGTTTGCTACCACAACTTCCTTTTCGGCAAGCTTTACAACCTTCATTTGCCCCAGAGGTACCTCTGAGGTTTCAGCAACTTTAATAAAAGTCAATCATTCCAACTCCTATCTTCATTATCCTAAGTCTGGCTCTTCTATAAGAACGCTAACTGCTTACCGCCGATGAAAGCCTTCGCCTTATTGGTCCAGATTTTGGAAGACCTTCAGCACACTATTAAACAGCGTACATTGAACGGGCGAAGACTATGGTTTAAATGAATTATTTGGATACCATATTTTCGCTTGTTGCACATAAGAATTTTCTTAAGGAATTTTTTCAACCAACCAATTAGTATATAGTTTAAAGACAACCAAAATGACGGCTCAAGTTGCTCGCGTCCTTGTGGGTTCACCTATTCCAGACTAAAACCTTAACAGTTAACAAGCACTTCAAATTGGTGAAGAGACGGAAGGGTAGCGTCCCATAGCCTCTAAGATTTCTTCAGAGACTGATTTTTTTCCAAGATTTCGCACAAAATCAGAAGCAACAACTATCCCAACTAATTTGTTTTGTTTTAGTACAGGAAGTCTTCTAATTTTATTGCTTGACATTAGCCTAGCTGCCTCTTTAATCGAAGCATCAGCATCAACGGTAATAAGAGACTGTGACATTATCTCTGAAATCTTGGTGTCCAGCGGCAATTTTTTCGCTACAACCCGTCTAACTATATCTCTTTCAGTAACTATTCCAATAGGCAATTCCCTATTGATGATCACCAAACAGCCCAACTGGTTAGAACTCATGATCTCAGCTGCTTCAAGAACACTATTATCAACACCGATTGAAACGACATTCTTCGTCATGATATCCTTGACTGACGGCATATAATAAATTTAAACAAACACACCTAAAAAGATTTTTGGGATCAAACTTCAGATGAGACTTCTAGGTTTTCCATAGGTTTTGGTCCTTCATGCGTGAATTTTCTGCCTCTTAGCGCAGAGCAAACAGCGGCAATAACACACATTACCGCACCAATGATAAACGCCTCTCTTAGCGCTGTCATGAATGGAGATGAAATTGCATTCGGAAAGAAGGTAGATCCAGTGAGATAATTCATTGTTGATGTTGGTATGGTGCTTACCACTGATGCGGGAAGGGTGTGAAGAATCGTGGCTACTGGGTTGTACCCTAGAAATGCCCCAAATAAAGCTCCTGAGGCTGGAGTTGAACTGAAGATGTGTGCTATCTGTGGAGAAGCGCCTGCACCGGTCACGGCTGCAGAAAGTGCACCTGGAAGAGTAGCGCTTAGCGAAACTATTA
This sequence comes from Candidatus Bathyarchaeota archaeon, assembly GCA_003151735.1. GTDB lineage: Archaea > Thermoproteota > Bathyarchaeia > Bathyarchaeales > Bathycorpusculaceae > Bathycorpusculum. Next base: position 15,931 of record PLYI01000087.1, read on the forward strand.
TGATTGTGAAAAACACAGCTTGACTTATCATCATTGCACTATTCTGAATGGTCGCACGCATTCCAGATGCTGCGCCTCTGCATTCTGCAGGAACAGAGTTCATTATCGATGCCATGTTAGGAGCTGCAAACACCCCACCGCCGATGCCCATTACAAAAAGCACAGCAGCAAATGCTAAGTAAACAAAATCGACTGGAAGCAAAACGAACCCTATGAAAGCAATAGCAGAGATTACCATGCCCAAAGTAGCAAGCAACCTTGCACCATGTTTGTCAGAGAGCCAGCCGCTAATCGGTCCAGTTAAGACAAAACCAATAGACATAGGAATCATAAAAATTCCAGCCCAGAACGGTGTTGAATCAAAGCTGTAGCCGTGGAGAGGAAGCCAAATTCCCTGAAGCAATATTATGAGCATAATCATGACTCCCCCTCTTGACATGGAACTGAAAAATGACGCAAGGTTACCCGCAGTAAACGCTCGTATCTTAAACAGATCAAGCCTAAACAACGGCTCAGCAACACGATTCTCTATGAATGGAAAAGCAACTAGGAGACTTACACCTGAGACAAGAGAAGCAACGACCCATGGATTAGCCCAACCCATAGACGAGGTTCCATACGGTATCAAACCATAGATAAAACCTGTCAAAACCAATGTTAAGCCACCGCCAAAAGCAATGTTGCCCCAAATATCCAATTTCTGGTGTTTCTTGATATTGCATTGCTCTTTAAGTTTCAAATAAGACCAAACGGTACCTATCACTCCAACTGGAACACTTACCAAAAATACTAGCCGCCAGTTAACAATCGCCAATACTCCGCCAAGAACTAAACCAATTAAAGAGCCGGCAAGGAAAGCAATCTGGTTTATCCCAAGTGCTTTTCCACGTTCATTGCTTGGGAATGCATCAGTCAATATTGCGGCGCTGTTTGCAAATAGGAAGGCTCCCCCGATTCCCTGAATTATTCTGAAAATTATTAATTCGATTGCACCTGCGTCTCCTTGATTGGGTATTATTGAGAGTAATATTGAGCCGACTGTGAATATGGCGAATCCAAGGTTGTAAAGTCTTACTCGCCCAAACATGTCTGATAGTCTACCGAATGTTACTAGTAATGTGGCGGTAACTATGCTGTACCCAAAAAGTGTCCAAAGCATGTATTGGAAAGATGAGAAAGGATCAATATTGATTCCTCGGAAGATGTTTGGCAAGGCAATCATAACGATGGTGCTGTCGATTGAGGCCATCAATATACCAAGAGTAGTGTTCGAAAGCGCAACCCACTTGTACTCGACCATAAGTTTTCACTAAAATTCTTCTTGGTGTGTAAAGAGTTCCCTAAAAAGTTTACCGACTAAAAAAGATGTTTAGGCATAACACCAGAGCATAATATAGCAAATAACAAAACAGTTTTAACGTCTTGTCTACATAATCATCTTGGGATAACACCTTGTCAATGAGCACTGAAAAGGCACAAAAAATACTCAGTCCGGTTCCTTACGAGCAAGGTTTCCACTTTTTCGCGCCAGATGGCCATTATTCAGGCGAAACAGCCATGTCTCTTTGCACCTTTTTAAGGGATCTGGGGCACATAGATATTCAATCAATCAGTTTCCACTTCGAACGCGGCGACTTTCAAAAGTGGCTAAGAATCACAATCGGCGACGAGGAACTCGCACGAAGAATCTACAATCTAGACAAAAAAGTTCCAGAAGAAACGCTGCGGCAACAGTTAACTGACATAGTGCAGAAAAGAATTTCTGAACTGCAACTGGTAGATACTTGACGCGCTTAAGGACTGTCAAAATCTGGGCGCCATAGGATAAGTCAAATCAAAATAAATTATGTTCATATTATATGTTCTGATGATAAGATAAAACCTGAAAAGCCTCTTTCCCTCTATACCCCCAGATTTTGGAAGGCCTTAAAGAGGGCAGGTTAGAGTTTGCGGAAGTGCATGAAGATGGCGAACCATCCAGCAGTTCCCTCTAAACCTACCCAATCAAGCAAAGGATTTACTTTTCTTAAACCTTGCGCATCCAGGATTCATAGAATCGTCGATGCCAACTTGCCCCGATAACAGCGTACACTGCGCGGGCGCGTTAATGAAAAGAAAAGAAACAAGAATTAACTATCTCATGTTGCAACGCCAATCCCTAACGTGGCACCTGATCATTTTAAGGCTTTGCTGAATTAGCGTATAAAACGTTGAACTGTTTACTTTTCCCGCGGTTTTTCTCTAAGCCTAATAGTCCATGATGCGAGCGATTCGAGCAGTTGGCGGATGAGTTGGCGTGTCTGCTCATTAGTTACGTTTCCGTTGGGATCGACATTGTGTGAAGCATCTGACAACATAACTTCTGGGCGATTAACTGGGTGCATGTTGAGAAAAATGAATGATTGACGCAGGTGGTACTGCGCTCTGGCTCCGCCGAACCTTCCTGAAGAGGCACTCATTATAGCGACGGGTTTGCCTTCCAAAGGTGTATCCACTCTGGGTCTTGAAGCGCTATCGAGGGCGTTCTTGAGCACGCCTGAGATTGAGTAATTGTATTCGGGAGTTGCGATTAGCAGTGCTTCCGATTCCCTGATTTTATCCTTGAATTCCTTGACCCTTTGAGGTGGATTAGCTTCAAATTCCTGGTTGAACGGCGGAATGCCTTCCAAATCAAAAACTTCAATTGCCATGTTTTCAGGTGCCAATTCGACGGCGGCGCGGATAAGGGCTTTGTTGTATGACCCTTTCCTTAGGCTGCCTGCGAAAGCCAGAACCTTAATTTTTTGCTCCAAAAAAACACCTAAAACCAAGTTAAATTGAATCAGCCAAGCGGATTTAAACTTACTTGCTCTGCCTGATTCGTTTCTCCTGGCATTGGGCGATTTGACTTCTTTCAACAATCTTCTGTGTTGCTAAAACGCCGATCCCGACCTGCCCTCAATAGGTTTCTGAATTGAACCTCTATTAGCTCCAAATATGCTGTGGTTGCAATATTCTTTTATTGATGCTTAAAGCCTAAGTTAATTTATGTACAATGGATGGGCACCTGTAGACAGCGCTATCTTAAGAAAGAGAGAGCCCTAAAATGCCTTGCACTAAAGCTGTCATCTTCGATTTCGTCGGCACCTTAGTCAACTGCAGAAACTACACCATGGATACTTCACGTGAAAAACTGCACAGCGCCCTGGTAAACGAAGGATTTGATGTTGCTAAAGACAAGTTTTTGGAATCCTATATTTTGTCTCATGAAAAATACCGCAAAGTACGGTATGAGCAACTGCGTGAAGTCACTAACGCGGTTTGGGTTGCTGAAGCCTTAGGCAATTTAGGTTTTGAGGTAGCGGCGGATGACTGCCGCGTTAAAGCTGCCTTGAATGTTTTTTTCCAAGATTTCATAAACACCCTTGAGCTACGGGAGGGGGCTATGAAACTAATCAAACAATCCCAAAAGCAATGCAAAGTAGCGTTAATCTCAAACTTCACTTATACACCGGTCATCTACAAAAGCGTACGCGAGCTTGGTATAAGCGAGTTCTTCAATGTTGTCGTGGTTTCAGAGGAAGTCGGCTGGAGAAAACCAAGCAGCCGCATATTCCAATATGCTCTAAACAAACTTCAAATCCAACCGAACGAGGCTGTTTTCATCGGCGACAGCCCAATTGAAGACATCAAGGGAGCCAAACAGGCGGGGCTAAAAACAGTATTTGTCCCCTCAAAATTTAACACCTTAAAAAACCTACTAGAAAGCAAACAAGAACCTGACTACATTGCAAAAGACTTGAATGGATTATTCGAAGAATTAACCGAAATTATTTCTTAAGGGCGTTTTCTACTGCCCTTGAGCTCGTTTTCCTTGTTTGCTATTAGAAATTTATCGCTTTATATAAGGGGAGGGGGGCTCTTCTGAGAGCCACAGACTTTCCAGCGGCGTTCAGATCGATCAAACCAGCGCTCAAAAAAGTTTTATACACCCTGCATACAAAGAAGGTTCAGTCTACTGGAGCGAGAGAAACATGTATTCATCACAGGATCAAGTTAAAAACAAACCTACAGCAGCATACATTCTGTCTTTGATAGGTGGGATATTTGGGCTTATCGGCGGTTTAGTCTTGATAGGCGCTGGAGCATTTGTTGGAGTTTTCACTTTTGGGCTCGGCTTCGCTTTGATTGGCGGCATCGGATTATCGATTATGATATGTTCTCTTATAGTGATTATTGCAGCTTCAAAACTCAACTCAGAACCACTTAAACACTCGAAATGGGGCGCCATTATTCTGGTGTTCTCAATAATCGGCAGCTGGTCATTGCTGAATTTAATCGGCGGCATCCTGGCTCTTGTCTACAAACCCGAACTCGTGGGCGCGCAACAGCAATACGTGCCCCAACAACAATATGGACCACCACAAGGATATGCACAGCCACAACAGACCTACATGCAGCAAACAACGACGCGCGTGTGCCCTCAATGCGGAAGAATCGTGCAGGCAAACGAACGTTTTTGCCCCAACTGCGGCAAACAATACTAAACCAAAAAACAAACCTTTTTTGAAAACTACTTTTTTAAAAATAAAAAAGGGAAAAGAAACTAGATTTTTTTAACTGAAACAGCATTCTCTAACGCTACAACGCCCGGCAGCTTCTTACCCATCAAAAACTCGATTAATGCTCCGCCTGCAGTGCTGATGTAACCGATTTTTTTGCTCAAACCGTATTCGTTGATGGCTGCAATTGTGTTTCCGCCGCCTGCGAGGCTGAAGGCTTTGCTGTTTGCGATGGCTTCGAAGACTTTTTTGGTGCCGTAATTGAATTCTTTGTCTTCGTAAACGCCCATGGGTCCGCTGACGACGATGGATTTGGCTTTCGAAATTATTTTTGTGTAGTTCTCAACGGTTTTTGCGCCGATGTCTTTGCTTGAGTATTCAGTTGGCAGCTTGCTCACTGGAATTTCTTTGCGTTTGCCGTTTACGTCTATGGCTAAGTCAACTGGAACCATTACTTTGTCGCCGTACTGCTCCTCCAACGCTTTAATGCCTGGAATCAAGCCTGTTAATTCTTTCTTTTCCAAGTAAGCCATGTTTGCTTTGCCAAGGTCAACGCCTTTGGCTGCAAGGAACAATTGTCCTGTTACACCGCCTGTAAGTACGTAGTCAGCTATGCCTTTGCCTAAAACATACTTGCTTATTTCAAGGCTGTCATCGGCTTTTGCTCCGCCCATAACATAAACAGATGGCTTCTCAGGTTTTTCCAGTGCTTTGCTGAGTGATTTTAGTTCGCGCTCCATTATGCGTCCGGCTGCAGAGGGCAAAACAGCGGTGAAGCCAACCATGGATACGTGTCCGCGGTGCGCTGCGGCAAAGGCGTCGTTGACAAACAGGTCCGCGAGTGGTGCAAGGTTCTGTACAAGCTCGGTTTTGCTGGCTTCTTCGGGTGTTGTGCTTTTTGTTTCTTTATCCCAACTGCGTACGTTTTCAAGAACAAGGATTTCTCCGCCTTTGAGGTCTTTGATGGCTTTTTTGGCTTTGTCGCCGAATAGGTCGTCAACGTATTTCACTGGGCACTTGAGGATTTTTCCGAGGATTGCAGCGTGTTCTTTTAGCGGTGTGTAATCTGGGTCTCCTTTGCGTCCCTGATGAGCGAGTACAACGGTTTTGGCGCCTTTCTCCGCGAGTTCTTTCAGGGTTGTTTCAGCGTGGGCTCTTATGCGCACATCGCTGGTAACTTTTTTGGTCTGCGGGTCAATTTCAGAGTTAAAGTCAACTCTAACTAAGACAACTTTGTCTTTAACGTTAAAATCGTCTAATGTCTTGTATTTTGCCATGTTATTCACTTCTCTGCTTAATTAATTACAAAAAAGGAAAAGAAGGGTGGATTTAAACTTGTTTGCGTTTTCTTTAGAGCTTAGCTTTTTTGCCAATCATTTCGATGAAGTCGACCATGCGGTTGCTAAAGCCCCATTCGTTGTCATACCATGCGAAGACTTTAACGAAGTTGCCTTTATCGCCTAAAACCATGGTTAACTGCGCATCAAAGACGCTGCTGTATGTACTGTGAAGTACATCGGTGCTAACGATTGGATCTTCCGTGTATTGTAGGATGCCTTTTAGTTCGCCTTCAGCTGCCTTCTTCATGGCAGCGTTGATTTCAGCTTTTGTCGTTTCTTTGCCTAAAATTGCAACCAAGTCAATAATGGATACGTCTGGGGTTGGTACACGCAGGGAATAACCGTTCATTTTTCCAGCGCAACTCGGCAAAACTAAGCCGATTGCTTTTGCTGCTCCTGTGCTTGTTGGGATGATGTTGATTGCTGCGGCTCTGGCTCTGCGGGGATCTTTGTGGACTATATCTTGGATTTTCTGGTCGTTTGTGTAGCTGTGGCATGTAGTCATTAGGGCTTTTTCTAAGCCGAAGTTGTCTGATAAAACTTTGCTGATTGGAGCTAAACCGTTAGTAGTGCAGCTGGCGTTTGACAGTATGTTGTGTTTTTCTGGGTCGTATGTTTTGTCATTTATGCCTAAGACGAAGGTTGCATCCGGGTCTTCTGCTGGAGCGGAGATGAGAACTTTTTTTGCTCCTGCAGCGAGGTGCTTGCTTGCGCCTTCACGGTTAGTGAATAAACCTGTGGATTCGACGGCTAAGTAAACACCCAGGTCTTTCCATGGTAGCTGTGTGGGGTCTCTTATGCTAAGGCATTTAAGGTCTTTTCCGTTAACAACCAGGTCATTTCCTTTAACTTCAACGGTGCCAGGAAAGCGTCCGTGAATAGAATCGTACTTGAGAAGATGAGCGTTTGTCTTTGCATCTGCAAGGTCGTTGATGGCTACGAAATCAATATTTGCGTTTTTTTCGATTGCTGCTCTGTAGAGAAGTCTTCCAATTCTTCCAAAACCATTAATTCCAACTTTTATCGCCATTGACATTCACCTATTACTGTTAGCGTCTACAATAGGCTTTTACTTTATTAATTTTCCCCCAAATGAATAAACGCGAACTCTTGCTAAGAAAAATCTACCCCTTAATGTGTGGCGCAACCTTTGAGAATCTCCAATCCCGCTCGTTGGTTACGTAAAAAATATCTCACAAAATTTTTCTAAAAACTTAATTCTGGATAATTCTTAAATCATTAAACCGCATTCACAAACAGAGTAAGGTGTAAAAAATGGCACAACAACCAACCTTTAAAACAGTTTTTGTTTTCTTAGACACAGACAAATATTGCAGTCCATTCGACATGCTAGTAGCAATAGATGCTTTCCCAGATTCAATGATATTCAAGTATGAAAACGTCACAGACGCAGATGCCCCAAAAATCGTCTACGACCTTTTGTTCCCACGTGGACCCGAAGGCGCAAAGCACACTAAAATTTTCATCAACGGAAGCAACTTCGACATGGTTGAAAAAGTCGTCGAAGCAACACAGAAAGCCATGAAATCAGCCCCATGGGGAAACAGCATCATCGTTGACCCAAGAGGAGGATACTCAACTGCCGCAGCTGCAGTAGCAAAAACGTTCGGAGCCGCAATGGAGAAAGGCTTCGGATCATTGGAAGGCAAAAAAGTCGCCGTACTCGCAGGCACAGGACCAGTCGGTCAGACAGCTGCTAGAATCTACGCTGCAGAAAAAGCCAACGTAACAATCACCAGCCGCTCACTCGCAAAAGGCCAAGTCGTCGCAGACAAAATCAACAAAGAATGCGGCGCAGCACGAGTCAAAGTTGTCGAAGTTACAAAACCCGAACAAACAGCCGCAGCAATCAAAAGCGCAGAAATTGTTCTCTCGGCAGGTGCGGGCGGAATCCAACTTCTCTCAGCAGCAGACCTAAACGCTTGCCCAACATGCAAAATCGTCGCAGACATTAACGCCATCAAACCAGTTGGGGTGGAAGGTTTAGCTTCAAACGACGACGGCAAAGAACTCAAACCAGGCGTTTTCGGCATTGGCGCATTAACCATCGGTAAACTCAAAATCAAGACCGAAACAGAAATGATTAAACGTGCAACCGCCGAGCCATCGGGGCTCTTCGACTACGCAATCGCATATACCATCGCTAAAGACCAAGTTCTAAAGAAACTCGCAAAAGCAGCAGCTGCCAAATAAGCAGCTAACTTTTCTTATCTTTTCTTTTCAGCACTCTTAAGGTTTAATGCTAATTCTTGCTACTTGAAGGCGCTGGCAATTCGGTTGCAGGCTTCCACCATGCGTTCCATGGGCTGAGTGAACGTTATTCTTACGTATCCTTCACCGTACTTGCCAAAACCATCACCAGGCGTCACTGCCACGCCGACATCAAGTAGCTTTGCAACGAATTTTATCGAGTCGCACTTGCAGTTGACCCAGACATAGAAAGTGGCCTTTGCCTTTTCAACTTTATAGCCAAGCTTACATAGCGTGTCAACGAGTAAGTCACGACGTTCTTGGAGGATAAGGTTGTTTTTCTTCAGGAATTCTGGCGGTTCACTGCCAGAGTAGGCACCTAAAGCTTTCACTGCGACCTTCTGAGTGTACACAGGCGGTCCACTGTCGATTTGAGTTTTCACTTTAGTTAAGCCATCAATAAGCTGCTTGTTTCCAACGGCAAAGCCAATACGGTCCCCAGTCATGTTAAAGGTTTTTGAAAACGAATGAAACTCGATAGCAACATCCATTGCCCCATCGATTTCAAGAATACTTGGGGCGCGGTAGCCGTCATAGGTGATTTCGGAGTAAGCATTATCATAGCATAGCATCAGATTGTTGTCCTTGGCAAAGTCAACAGCTTCTTTGAGGAATTTCTTGTCAACCGTTGCCGCTGTCGGGTTGCTTGGGTAATTAAGAAACATCATCTTTGCTTTGTCGACCTTAATTACTTCAAAGTCGGGTTTGAAATCGTTCTCTTCCAACAACGGCATAGGTACGGGTATGCCATCACAAAGGATTGTGCTGCCCTGTGCGTAAACTGGGTAAGCTGGGTCAGGTACCAAAACGCGGTCTCCCGGGTTGATGAACGCTCGGGCGACGTTTGCTATACCCTCCTTTGAACCCAAAAGTGCAACAACTTGGTCCTGCTGCAAATCAACGTTGAATCGTTTCTTGCACCACCCTGTCACTGCTTCTCTAAAGTCTGGTTCACCTTGACTGAAAGAGTAATTATGTTTCTTGGGGTCGCTCGCTTCTTTTTTGAGCGATTCAATGATGAAGGTCGGCGGCGGAAGGTCAGGGTCACCGATACTCAGCGAGATCAGGTCTATGCCGCAACGTTTCTTTTCTCTTGTAAGTTTTTCAAGTTCAGCAAACAGGTATGGAGGCAACCGTTTAATTCGGTCTGCGTACTCAAAAGTCATGTATTTTATGGCTCCTTGAATAATGTTCCTTCGTAAACTTTCTCGGCGGCGCCGCTTAGGAAGATGCTTTTGGCAATTTCTACTTGCAAGTTACCCCCGAGCACGTGAACTGTGACTTTGTTTCCGACTTTTCCAAGCTTGTTTGCAGCCGCTACTGCCGCGCAGGTTCCAGTGCCGCAGGCGAGTGTTTCTCCGCAGCCGCGTTCCCAAACCCGAACATTCAACTCGTTCTCACTGAGGACCTCGACAAAGCCCACGTTGGTTCGCTTTGGGAAAGCCTTGTGATTTTCAATTTTTGAACCGACTTCTTCAACTGGAAAGCAACCAACGCAGTCGACGAAGATTATGCAGTGCGGGTTACCCATTGAGAGGCATGTTACCTTGAACTTTTCGCCGTCAACATCCAGGTCGGCGTCGATGGCTGTACCTTTCCTCTTCATGGGTAGGCTGCTTCTTTCCCAGTTTGGCTCGCCCATATCTACCTTAACGGCGGCGACTTCTTTGTTCTTGAGAGTGAGCCAGACATGTCTTATTCCTGAGAGAGTTTCAATAGCGAATTCGCGCTTAGACACGATGCTGTTTTCGAAACAGTACTTGGCAAAGCACCGTATGCCGTTTCCGCACATTTCCGCTTCGCTGCCGTCAGCGTTGAAAATCCGCATCTTTGCTTCGGCAACTGTTGAATTGCAGACAAGAAGCAACCCATCGGCGCCAACTGAGAAGTGCCTCTCACAAAGCGTCTTGGTCAACTCAGCAGCCTTCGCATCGCTGATTTTTCCATCTCGGTTATCAATTATGATGTAGTCGTTGCCTAAGCCGTGCATCTTCCAAAAACTCATACGCTCACTCTGCCGTCCGCTGACTAGACATCAAATCACTCAGCTGCTCCCGTTGTCTAACCATAACCACTTTGCCCTGCCGAATCATAACCTCTGCAGCTCTGGGTCGTGAGTTGTACTGTGAGCTCATGCTAAAGCCGTAAGCTCCAGCGTTAAGAACAGCAAGCAAATCACCCTCCTCCACCAGGGGTAACTGCCTGTCTTTGGCTAAGGCGTCGCCTGACTCGCAGATTGGACCCACCACGTCGTATGTTTCCTTATCTGCTTGTGCAACCTTGTTGGCAACTAGGATTGGGTGGTAGGAACCGTACATTGTTGGTCGCACCAGTGTGTTGAAGCCTGCATCTACGCCTACAAATTTCTTGGAAGGAGTAGACTTGACTGTGTTAACGGTTGTCAGCAGGATACTTGCATCGCAGACAAGGTATCTGCCTGGTTCGACACATAAGAACGGCTTTCCGAGTCCGTATTCCTTGACTTTGCTTTTGAATGGCGCTACAATTTTGCTTGAGAATTCTGATAGGTCTAAGTCTTTGTCTTCCGGCTTGTATGGAACGCCGAATCCGCCGCCAATATCGATAAACTCAAATTCTACTCCTACTTCCTCGTGCACCCGCTTAGCTATGCTTAGGAGTTTTTCTACTGCCAACGAGTAAGGTTCTATATCAAGGATACCTGAGCCAATATGCATGTGGATACCGAAGCGTTCTACACGTGCTCGCTTAGCAGTCACATAAGCCTTCAATGCATCTTCTTCGGTTAGGCCGAATTTTGATTCGGGACCAGCAGTTATGCAGTGGCTATGATGCCCTGCAACGACCTCTGGATTAACACGTACGGAAACAACTGGCGGAACAGCAATCTTTAGCAGCCTATCAAGCTCTGACTGCGAATCCACGTTTACAGTGATGTTTGCGCCAGATAGAAACTTTAATTCGTCGTTTCTTACGCTGGTCCCAGTGAATAACATGCGGTCAGGTGTGAATCCGCTGCTTAAACCCATGAACACTTCACCTGGACTAACTGTGTCTAAGTAGGCGCCTTCCGACTGCAGAATCTTGAGAACGGTTAGGTTGCTGTTGGCTTTTGCGGCGTAGTAGACTCGCAGGTGCTTGTAGTTGCTGATTAAAGCGTTGTGGAGGCGGTTGTAGTTGTCTCTGATGCGTTTCTCGCTCAAAAGGTACAGTGGCGTATCGTATTTTTCAACTAATTCCTTAACTGAGAAACCATCAAAGAAAAGGCTGCCTTTTCGGTCTTCTAAGGGTTCACGAAGCTTTCTTTTAACCATCCACCATACACCAAACTCTACTGTTACAGCGTGAGCGGCATTTAAGCTAAACCCTTAGCCACATACAACTCTGCGCTTAGGATGCCTCCGCCTGCAGCGCCCCGAACCGTATTGTGTCCAAGGCACATGTATTTGAAAGTCATAATTGGGTCTTTGCGGATTCTGCCAACTACAACGCTCATGCCGCAGCCTGCGTCGCGATCAAAGCGTGGTTGGGGGCGGTTCTTTTCATGTCGAACTATGATTGGGTTAGCTGGAGCAGATGGCAACTTGAGCAACTGGGGAGCTCCCTTGAAATCCTCAAAGGCTGCCTCGATTTGCTCAAGAGATGGGTCTTGGTCTAACTTTACGAATATGGATTCTAAGTGACCGTCTTTTACTTGGACTCGGTTGCAGCTTGCGCTAATCTGAAAATCCGCATTCTTCACGCCCTTCCCTTTGTAGGTTCCCAGAATCTTGAGCGCTTCCGTTTCCATCTTGTCCTCTTCACCTGATATGAAAGGAATAACATTGTCAATTATGTCAAGTGAAGCTACACCTGGGTAACCTGCACCGCTGAGCGCTTGCATCGTATTAACTACAACCTGTCTTAAGCCATACTGCATCAATGGCTTTAGCGTAATTGCCATTTGAATCGTGCTGCAGTTTGGGTCAGTCGAAATAAAGCCTTTCCATCCACGAAGTTGCTGCTGGACTTTGATTAGCTCAGCGTGGTCCGCGTTAATTTCCGGGATGATTAAGGGTACATCCTTTTCCATTCTGTGAGCGCTTGCCTTACTAAACACTGGGTACATGGAGGCGAATTCATTTTCAACTTGACCCGCCAAATCGCCTGGTAAAGACGAAAACACCAAGTCCACGTCGCCAGCCTTCTCCACCGACGCCACATCAGCGTTGGCTACGGGCATTTCAGCGATTTCTTTAGGCAGGTTTGATTCCATGATCCAGTTGCATGCGTCTTTGTATTTTTTGCCTGCTGACCGCTCTGAAGCGGCAAGCACCTCGATTTTGAACCATGGGTGACCTTGCAATAGTTGAATGTACCGTTGTCCAACGGCTCCAGTTGCACCTAAGATGGCGACTTTACGTTTATTCGACATGTCTTGTTTCTTCCTCGGCTCTTTTCACTCTGTTTTTCCTTGATAAAAAAGGTAATGGTTGTTTTGGCGGCTAAGATAAGCCTAAAACGTCAGCCATACTGTAGACTTTAGGTTCGTTTTGCTTGCTTAACCATTCAGCTGCGACCACAGCGCCTTGAGCAAACACGTTCCTTGAGAACGCCGTATGTTCAATACGCAGCATCTCATAAGGTCCTGCAACGATTAAGTCGTGGATTCCGGGAACACCTCCAGCACGCAAAGCTGTAATTTCAAGTTCTTCGGGCTTGCGTGGGCTGATTCCTTCTCGTCCTGAAATCGTCTTCTTATAACCGCGTACGTTAGCAACTATCTCTCCTAGTTTCTTGGCTGTTCCACTTGGCGCATCCTTCTTTCCTATGTGGTGGATTTCGTTTATGCTAAAGTCGTAGCCTTGAGGAAAGGCCTTCAACGATTCGGCCAGCTTGAAGAGTATGTTGACGCCCACGCTGTAGTTTGGGGAGAATACAGCTGGAACTTTTCCCGACATTGCAGATATGACTTGTCGGTTTTGTTCTTGCGTAAAGCCTGTGGTGCCGAGTACTATGCGTTTTCCGAGGTTGGCAACAATTGGAATGCTGATAACTTCGGCAGCTGGCACTGTAAAACTTACGTAAACGTCGGCTTCTCTGACAGCTTCACTTAGTCTATCGGAACTGAAGATTTTTGTGTCGGAGTTAGCGATGTTTAGTTCACGCAGGCTCTTGTCGACGGCAGGGGAGTTTGGTGCTTCTGTTGCACCCGCGATTTGGTGTCCTTTAGCAACGGCTTCAGCAATAACTGCATTGCCCATTCTGCCTGCAGCGCCAGCTACACAGAACCTAAGCATAGAAGAGACCTTCCAAGTACTTTTCGTTGTAGAGTCGTTCTTTAAGGTCAACGCCAAAGTATTCGGCAATTGGCTTTAGAATCTGAGGGTTGCTTTCATAGACTTTCCGTACATTCGCCAACACCACTTCTAAGCCGCCGCGAGTCATTTTTCCTAATGGTTGCCTGCATGGGCCAGAAGGCATGCCTAACACGTTCATAAGCGTCTTGTAAGCGAGCGGGTTGCGGGCTTTGCATGCTACTGGACCGTACGGTGTTTGCTCTTGGGTTTTGACTGTGACTATGTTGAAGAGCGGTTGGAGTGCTTGGGCAATCACGCTTGCCGCCTCTTCGTTGCCGTCCAAAACATAGTGCACCATGTCTACGACAGCACTCGGAGCAACATTAGAAACTACAGATATTACTCCGCTCGCAGCGATGTCAGGTGAAATCATCATCGTATAGGTCTTGTCATCGTCTCCTGAGAGGATGTCGAATTCTTCTCCGCAAAGCCGCCTTGTCAACTCCATATTCTTAAGATCACCCGTGGCTTCTTTCACGCAGCGAACGTTTGGGTACTGCTTATGGAGCAGGGCGAGGTCTTGTGGAAAAAGCTGTGTTCCTGTCCTTCCTGGAATTATGTATGGAATTACTTGAACTTCTGGAAACTTACTCGCAATAGGCTCTACATATTCCTTGCGAATTTCCATTGAGCTCGGTCCGTTGTAGTAGGGGTCGACGAGGAGGACGTAGTTTACGCCAAAATCTTGAGCGTGGGCTGTGCCGTCGATGGCTTCTTGGGTTGAGTTGCTTCCTGTGCCCGCTATGGTTAGGCTCCTGCTGCTGGAGTACTCGTGAACTTTTTCAATCACTTTTGTGTGTTCGTTCCAGTCTAAGGTTGGGCTTTCGCCGGTTGTGCCGACGGCGAGTATGCCTTTGACGCCGTTTTCTATTTGGAAATCTACTAGTCGCTTTAATCCTTCGTAATCGACTTGGCCCTTATGGTTCATGGGAGTTATTAATGCAGTGTAACAACCACTGAATGTTACCATTTCAAATTCCTCTTTTAAGATGAGGAACATTGGTTAGCAGGATATTTAAGTATTACGTTTTACAGAATTTTTTTACTAAAAACGTAATTAACTGGATAAAATAGTTCAGATCCACTTGTCAATCAACCTTTTTCGGATAACAGTAACGACTCAACGTGATAGGCAGTAAAAACCCCATCGTAAACACCATAAATTCTCCGCAAATAATCAACCGCATCCCCAAGCTCGCCAGCAGACGGAATAACAGCTTTAAAATTTTCCAAACGCAAAATATCCGAAAGAGACCCACATTCCGTCTTGACAATCTTCAACCGCAAAGTACGAGGACCAGACTGAAAAACAGCGATTTCACCAGGTTTAGGGTTGCCTTTTCGAACATCAATTGTTTTTTGGCCTTTAGATAGCCATTCGAACACTTCCTTTTTTGCAAGAAACCACGGCAAATTAAGAACCTAAAATTCAGTTTACCCGCTATAGGAGATAAGTTTTCGGTTAAAAATCGGATATTAAATCATTTCAAAATAGGAAAAAATGGGTTGAAACGTAGACGATTGCTTGCTGTTTACCCTTTGCCTTTCTCTTCTTTGCCGAAGTATTTTGTCCACTTTAGTTTGCGTGCGTCGCGTTTGAATGATAAGCTACTTTTCTTGCATTTGCTAGAGTCGAACCATAGGATTGAGCCGTCGTTTTTAACGAACATCATGCCTGTGCCAGCTGGGAAATCAGCACCACAGAACGAACATTTTCTAGGTTTTGGCATGACAAATTCTCCAAGTTATTCTATCTAGTGATTTTCTTTGCTTCTCTTTCTGTTTCTCGCAGCATCAGAATGTCTTGTGCTCTTACCGGCCCTTTAACGTTACGTGTGATGATTCTGCCTTTATCTTTGCCTTCCATGATGCGGACGCGTACTTGTGTGATTTCGCCTGTTACGCCTGTGCGACCTATGACTTGTATGACTTCTGACGGAATAAGTTCTTCAGCTGCGTCTTTACTCATTACTGAGTTCCTCGTTTAACTTGGTCAATCCGAGTGACGATTTCTTTGAGTAATCCTGCTGCTTCTCCTTCTCTTATGATGCATGCTGCTGCACATGGGACATCGATGCCGATGGATTTGCCGAGTTGCTCTTTGCTTGGGACAAATACATATGGAATTTTTCTTTCGTCGCAGAGTAATGGTAGGTGCGCTACAACTTCTGGTGGGTCAACATCTTCAGCTATTACTACGAGTTTTGCTTGTGATCGTTCAACAGCTTTTGTTGCCTCGTTTGTTCCTTTCCTAACTGATCCTGATTTTGAAGCAATCGTTAGGGCTTCATAGGCTGCATCTACGATTTCTTTAGGTACTTCATATTTTACATAGAATGGTTTAGACATATTAGCCTCACCCTTTTAAGGCACAGTCTTATCCACACTTCTTATTTAAGAATCTTTCTCCCAAAAAAAGAGTGTCTTGCACTTTCAGTTTATATACCACTTAGAAAACTTTATATAAAGTGTTACGGCTTCCTACATGTTTTCGAGAAGGGGAATTGCGTTTGCAAAGATTGGGCAAGGTTTCAAATGTAACTCCATCACGAAACATGGTGGTAAAAGCAGAAAACTCCCCGAAAATGGGGTTTGAAGTCGTCGATGAGAACTTAAATGTTGTCGGCAAAGTTTTTGATATCATAGGCCCTGTCTCAGCTCCTTATGCAATTATTAAACCAAGCATTAAGGAACCTGAGAAACTACTGAATAAACCAGTGTACTTGCTTCTCTCGAAAACAAAACGGAGGAAACGATGAATGAGTAGAGCCAGCAAGTTACATCAACCAGTTGAACCAGCACCAGACCAGACTGCATTAAAAGCAGAACCCGCCAAAGTTCAAGTATGCCCAGAATGCGGCAGCACCCGACTTATGCGTGATTATGAATGCGCTGAAATAGTATGCATGGACTGCGGTTTCGTTGTAGCGGCAAAAATAGCTGACCGTGGACCAGAATGGAGAGCTTTTGATGATGAGCAAAGGTCCAAGAGAACTCGTGTTGGGGCACCCTTAACATACACAATTCACGATAAAGGATTGTCAACAACAATCGACTGGCATGACCGAGACATCTACGGCAAAAGCCTCTCGCCAGGCCAGAAAGCACAGGTTTATCGCCTGCGGAAATGGCAGCGGCGCATCAGGGTTTCAGATGCAACTGAGCGGAACTTGGCGTTTGCCCTCTCTGAAATCACAAAGATTTCCAATAACCTAAACCTTCCCAAGAACATACTTGAAACAGCCTCAGTTATTTACCGTAAAGCAGTAAAAGAACGCCTCATACGCGGCAGGTCAATTCAAGGCGTCACTTCAGCAGCGATTTATCTAGCGTGTAGGCAATGTGGTTTACCTCGAACCTTAGATGAAATTGCCCAGTGCTCAGGAGTTAACAAGAAAGAAGTTGGACGAAGCTACCGTTTCCTAATCCGAGAACTAAACTATTCCATCCCGCCACTGCGACCAAGCCAATACATAACAAAGTTCTCCAACCAACTCACTATGCAGGGAAAAGTTGAGGAAATCGCTCACAAAATCTTAGCCGCAGCAAAAGAACTAAAACTCACCTCGGGCAGAGGACCAACCGGCATTGCAGCCGCAGCAAGCTATGTTGCATCCGTGTTAACAGGTGAGCGAAAGACACAGAGAGAAATCGCAGAGATTGCGCAGGTAACTGAGGTTACTATTAGGAACAGGTATAAAGAGCTCGTTGAACGGATGATGTTCCAAATAAGCATCTAAAAGCTTTTTTCTTTCCTTTTTTAAGGTTTTTCCGATGTCCAATTCCGCCACAGAAAACTCTGGCAAACCAAAAATGGAAGAGTCAATTGCTAAAATCAATGAAATACAAAATGGACTCAAACAAAACCTAATAGACCTGCACCAGAAACTGGAACTGCTTGATTCAAAACCCGATTTGCAAAGCAGTCTTGACGACTTAAAAAAGGATGTTGAGACAAGAGCCAGCGACCTTGAAACCGAAGTAAAACGATTGCGCGAAGATTTAAAATCCGTCCGCGAAAGTTTAGGTTTAAACCTAGAAAAGCCGAAATCAGACAAATCTTAACCGTAGATAAGAAATTTTTTAAGCACCCTAGTCGCTATATGCTAACTTATGCCCTACAAATTCACTTTCGACCTCTCAAAGGTCCCGCGTTTCTTCTTCAAAGAAATTGCGTTGATTAGTTACCAGAAGGGCATGCATAAAAGCTTCCTAACAACCCTTAACGATTTGATCCTTAAATTTAAAATTCAAGAAGCAACTGGACTGAACCTTTCGGATGCGGTTGCGTTGCTTCAGGACCTGATTGACTTGCAAGCCATCAACAGTATGGAAAGAGGCAAGTTTTTGCAAACTAAGAAAAGAGCTGTTTTTCTGCCGCATTGTTCACGAAAATACATGGATAATCGTTGCAAAGCCGCGTTCAACCCTGACGTTCCATCTTATACATGTGCTCATTGCTCGGATGACTGCATGGTAAACAAAGCGGACCAGTACGCCAAAAAGAAAGGTTATGACGTTTACTTGTTGCCTGGCGGATCATGTATACCTAAAATTCTGAAAACAACCCACTATGAAGGAATCGTTGGGGTGGCATGCGGGGAGGAAATGAAGATTATGGGTCCGCTCCTCACCGGCTTGGATGTAGCTGGGCAAGGAATACCATTGATAAAGAATGGTTGTTCAAGCACCGTTTTCAACATGGAAACACTCCGAAAAGTCCTCTAACTGTACTTTGGATTGTTTGATTGTGGGTTGAATGCTTAGCAAAGCTTATAATGGTAAACCATACCAAGAGAGTACTTGTCTGATATTCATGCCAGAGCAAAAACAGAAAAAATTCTACCGAACCGGCGAGAAATGTCCAGAGTCCGGGCTTTGGTCGCATTTCTGTAAAGAGAAGGGAGAAAAATCCAATATTCCACTTTCGAAAAGCGAGACTTTTCCGCCTTGCAGAACTTGCGGTTCAGTTAAATGGATGCTTAAGATGGCTGCCTAAGGGAAAGCCAGGTTTAAGCAATCATTTTTCCTAAATCAAGTAGATGCAAACTTGCTATCTTTTCAACCTTAGTCTAATTATTTAATTGGGCTATAGACAAAAAAGGCACTAGTAAGCGCTTGATACTTACAAAAGCAAAGTAAAAGAAAAGATAAACTGCTTACTTTACGATTTCTCGTTTCTTCCAGCGCAGGTTCTTGCCCTTGCACTTTCTGCATTTAATCGCGGTTGCTGCGTTACGTGAGCCGCAGTCTCGGCAGATTTTCATGTGCAAACGGTGTTCTTGTGCTATGGCTTTTTTTACTGGGTCTAGTATCGGCATTTTTTTGTTAACCTTCTATTTTGGCTAAGTCTTTGATGGTTAAGTATCAAATATACCTTTTGTCTAAACATGCGAATATCGCGAAAAATAAAAAACATGCGCCTATTTGATTACTTCAATAGTAACGTATGAGCGTGTGTCCTCTATTCCGTCGATGCTGTAGAGTTTCTTTAATACTTCATCGAGGTTCTCGCGCTCAACGATTATCAATGCGTCTACTTCGCCTGCAATGCGGAAAGCTCTGGAAACTGCAAGTTCATGAATCTGCTCGTAGACGTGGATTCTTTTGACGGGTGAGACTTTGAGAAGTATGAAGGCTGGTGTTGTGGATACACCAAGTGCGCCTAAGCCTTTTTCGGTGACGTCAATGAAGCCTCTCCCAGTGCGGATGTAACCGCGGTTTTTGAGTTTGCGCAAGTGTACGTTTAAGGCTTGTCTACTTACCCCTAGTTGGTTTGATAATTCGTCTTGTTTTACTCTTAGGGTGTAGGTGTTTGTGGATTTGCCTTTTTCGTAGAGGGTTTTTAAGAGCTGGATTGAACGTTTAGTTAATGGCTCCAAATTGGTCACTTTTGTGGTGTTTTGTTAAGTTAAACCTTTACAATAGTAGCAAAGCTTCCTTAATAATCTGGCTCTCAAAAACGCCGACCAAGCCCTTCTCTAACAAGCATAAAAAATCAATAAGCACCTCACTCAAGGACACTTTGTCGCTTATCGCTGGGCCTTTTAGAAAAGCCAAAAGTCCCGATATTGGCTTTTTCAGCAGTCACCTCGTGTAAAAATCGGTAGCCAGTTTAATCAAAACGGCTGAATTTGCTTCCGGCGATAACACAAACAAAACACCACAATGTATTTATTTTGAAAAAAAGCTTAAGTCCAACCACTAAAAGTAAACTAGGAGTGAAGCGGATCCGTGACCGAAAACGCCAGCGCAGTCTTAATCGGCAAAAAACCATTAATGAACTATGTCCTCGCATGCATCACATTTTTCCACGGCGGAGCAAAAGAAGTCAGCATAAAAGCACGAGGCAGATCCATCAGCCGAGCAATTGACGTTGCTGAAGTCGTCAGACACAGATTCCTGCCAGATGCAAAAATCAAAAGCATTAGCATCGGAACAGACAGATTCCTTCCGCAAGACCAAGAAGAAGGTAACCAAGCGACTAATGTTAGCACAATTGAAATAACGCTGGTAAGGTAAATCACGCTTTAAGCTAAACTCCTCCTTTGCAGGATAAACGACATACAAATGAAAACAGAACTATGCAGTTTCTGCTTAAAAAGTGGCATACTGTGCCAAAAATGTTCAGCCAAAGTTAAAGCTGGCGAAATCAGCGACATCGACTTGAAAGTAGCCCGTTTACTGCTCTCCCTAGAAGAGAAGTATCCTTCCCTGCAAAACGTCTGCTTCTTCAAGGCTGTTGAGGTTGAAAAAACCTTAGCTATCCTCGTTGGACATGGAGATGTCCCTAAACTTTTAGGTTACGGCGGCAAAATCGTTAAAACCCTCGGTGACGAAACAGGAAAAAATGTCCGTGTGCTTGAGAGTGGTGTTGACGACCGCAAATTCCTCGAAGACCTGTTCATGCCTTTTAGTATCTTAACCATCAACACTATTTGGCTTCCAGACGGAACCACTGAAACACGGGTAATTCTTAAGAGGAAACGTGGCGCGCAGCTACCCTTTGACCTTAAAGCTTTAAAGGAAATCGCCAGTAAAGTACGTAAAATGTCTTTACGCGTTGAAATCGCAGATTAAGGTTGGCGAAGCAGCATGAACTTGGACTCTATAGGCGACTGGACTAGAACTCACTATACTAGCCAAGTGAAACCAGAAAATGACGGTCAAGAAGTAACACTTTTCGGCTGGGTTCAAGATGTTCGTGACCTGGGCGGAATCCGATTTATCATACTGCAAGACCGCGAAGGAACAATTCAGATAACTATTCCGAAAAAAAGGGTTCAGCCTGAAGTTTTAGCGAAATCTGACATATTACAGAAAAGGTTCAGCTTCGCTGTGAAGGGAAATGTTAAAAAAACAAACATGACCCCAAGAGGCATCGAAGTTATACCTAACGCTTTCAAGATTCTTAACGTCGCCACAGAGCAACTGCCCATAGACATTACAGGCAAAACCCCAGCACTCATCGAAGCTCGCTTAGACGCAAGACCGCTCGACCTCACACAAGAACGCAACTTAGCCACGTTTAAGGTCCAGCATACTGCGCTTGAAGCAATACGCAGCTTTCTCTTCGGAAAAGATTTTTTGGAGGTTCATACACCAAGACTCATTGCCTCAGCCACTGAGGGTGGAGCGGAATTGTTCACTGTGGATTATTTTGGGCAGAAAGCGTACCTTGCTCAGAGCCCGCAGCTCTACAAAGAAGAATTAACGTTAAGTTTTGAGAAGGTATTTGAGGTTGGACCGTTCTTCCGCGCTGAAGAGTCACATACAAGAAGGCACCTTAGCGAGTTCACATCAGTTGACATTGAAGCGGCTTTCACAAGCGCCACCGATGTTATGGGGCTTTTGGAACAAGTCATACATCACGCATGCACCGTCGTTAAAGAGAAATGTGCCAGCGAGATGTCGGTGCTTGGATACAAGTTTGAAGTGCCCCAGATTCCATTTAAACGTTTAACCTACGATCAAGTCCTCGACGATTTAAAGAAACAGGATGTATCGATTCCATGGGGCGAAGACATACCAACCGAAGCATTCAGAGTACTTGGCAAACTCTACCCATTCTTCTACTTCATAACAGATTGGCCAACACACGCAAAAGCGTTCTACATTAAACCACGCGAAGACAAACCTGAACTGTGCGAAGGCTTCGATTTGATGTGGCATTACATTGAATTGGTTTCTGGCGGAACAAGAATAGCCCAAAAAGACCAGCTAATCCAAAGACTACAGGAAAAGGGTTTAAATCCTGAGTCGTTTAAATGCCACTTGCAAGCCTACGATTACGGCATGCCGCCTCACGCTGGATGGGGATTGGGACTTGAAAGGTTAACGATGATTTTAACAGGAAACAAGAACATCCGAGAAGTAACCCTGTATCCTCGAGATAGAGTTAGGCTGACGCCATAGTAAAAGACCTGTTGCTCTCAGCGACCTACCCCTACCCTATATATAGAATCAACTTTGGGAAGAACTAAAAGTTCACTTGAAGGTTGTTTTGTATGCTCAGGGATTGTTTTTGGATTGTTGGAATAGCTCGTTGATGTATTCGGTGACTGTTTTTTGCTGTTTTTTTGCAATTCGCTTTACTGCGTCGTTTATTCCTGTGGAGTACTGCACGGCTTTTTTAGGTTTATCTGCTATTGAAGCAGGCATGCCCGTGTTTTGCGCAACCTTTCTCAAGACAAGTTTGCGTAAGGTGTCAGGTTTCTGTTCTAGTTTGCATTCGATTGGTAAGCTTAACGCGAACTCTGCAACTTCATAGGATCCGAAAGGCACGCGTAACTCAACATCGTGGAAACTGGTAATCTTCAAGTCGCGTTCAAGGTTGCTTTCATGAATCCTAACCACATCGTTAAACATGGTTTTTCTAGCAGCTTCACTTCCATCTTTGCAGCATTCAGTCACATAACGCTGATATCCACCGAACAGTTCATCCGCGCCCTGCCCCGCCAACATCACTTTGAAGCCTGTTTCAGCCGCGTTTTCTGCAGCCCAATAAAACGGCACTCCAATACTCGCCTTGATTGGGTAAGGCTCCTCAATTAACTCTACAACTTTAGGCAAGGCTTTTTCCACGTCAGAGTCCTTAAACAAGTTAATTTGCAAGGGCAAACTCAACTCGTCCGCAGCTTTCATAGCTTCTTGGGTTTCCGCTTGATTCTCCAAACTCACATGCAACAAGTTAACTTTCACTCCGCATTTGCTTGCCAAAAAAGCCACCAAACTACTGTCCAGACCGCCTGAAAACGCGACTGCCACCTCTTTTAAGCCCTGCACTCGCCGTTTGATGGATTCTTCAAGAAGGGTTTGAAGTTGTTTTGCGGCATAATCTATTGTGATGGATTTGGGTTCCTGGTAAGAGAGTGTTTTTACTGGTTTGAATTTGAAGCCGTCTTTGCTGACAAACCCCAAATTTCCAGGCGGAAAAGAAACGGGATTTTCTATTTTGAGTTTCCAGAGGGCTTTTTTGTTTGAGGCGAAGGCGGCGATGTCTCTGTTTTCTCCAAAATAAAGCGGTTGAACGCCTATTGGGTCTCTTCCTGCGGCAACCCAGCCATCTTTGAGCATTAGGAACAAGTAGTCTCCGTCCGCTTGCTCCATTAATGTTTGCAGGGTGGCCTCGCAGTGAAGAGGATTTTTCCCGACCTGTTCCATGACAGCGGTTTTTGGTACTGACGAGTATACTCTGCCTTCAAAGAGCAACGCTGAGTTATCCAACTGCAAATGTTCATAGTCGCTTGTTGAGTTGGATTTTGAAGTAAGATAACCTGCCACTGTTGACGATTTTAAGCCCTGTTTTTTTATGATTTCAACGTTTTTCTCAACGAGGCTTTTCTTAGGTGTAATTAACCCAAAATGTGAAGGCACCCATAGCTCAAACGAATCCAATACATCAAGAATTCTTTCAACTACGTTCTCGCCGTTTTTATCTAACACTGCAACTGTAACTTTCATGTCCTCTGCAACCTGCACTGTGCTATTGTATTGGTAAAACATTAAGATTATAAGTTTTTGACGTATTTTTCGTTTTACCGTTTTATATCTTCCATAGAAGCCACATAAAGCTTTTATGAAACAAAATATCCCTTTATTTTTGGTGTTGTTTTTGAAACGAGAAGAAGCGATATTAATTCTTAAAGAATTATTCGAGAAATGTACTGATATGGACGGTAGATACATGTCTTTGGTGCCTCCAACAAGTGTTGAGCCCATTGCTCACGGTTACCAAATTCATATAAGAGCTGGTCTTGATATTCTTACTGAAAAAATGTCTGCAAGAGTTTATAGATAGTTATAACTTGACCATGCAGGCTTTTAAAAATGAGGAATTAGTTATAATTTTTAAAAAGCATGTTTGAAATCGACTCTTGTGTACCTCAGCGCTGTGAAATTGCAATCGGCTTAACGAGTTTTGGTAAAAACGAAAAATTAAAGCGAAATAAACTGATTTTTTTCCTCAAAAAACATTAATCTTTAATCTGCATAACTTTAGACCTGAGGAAACACTAACTTGCCTATCCTGCCAATCGATACTGGCCGTTATGGAACGCCAGATATGCTCAAAATCTTCGATGAAGAAACCCGCGTCCAGAAACTCTTGGATGTTGAAGCGGCTTTAGCTTTGGCGCATGCTGGAGTAGGAAACATCTCAAAGAAGGACGCTGAAAAGATCGCTGAGATGGCATCCACCAAATACGTCAAAGTCGAGCGCGTTAAGGCTATCGAGAAGGAAATCAAGCATGACATAGCCTCCTTGGTTCGTGCACTCTCGGAGGTTTGCGGGTCAAGCGGCGCCTACGTTCACCTTGGGGCAACAAGCTACGACATCGTAGATACAGCTAACTCATTACAGCTGAAAGATGCTTTAGACTTAATCGAGAAAAGGCTTGTAGATTTCAAGGTTATTTTGAAGAAACAGGCTCTTTTGCACAAGGAAACTGTAATGATTGGTCGAACCCACGGGCAACATGCTTTGCCGATTACTTTGGGCTTCAAGTTTGCGGTCTGGGGATACGAAGTCAACAGGCACATTGAGCGCTTAGAAGAATGCAAGAAACGTGTTTTGGTTGGAAAAGTAAGCGGCGCAGTCGGCACACAGGCGGGTTTAGGGGAACATGCTGAGCAGATTCAGGAGCTTGTAATGAAGCGGCTGGATTTAAAGGCGGCTGAGATTTCTACTCAGATTGTGCAAAGAGACCGTTACGCGGAACTAATCTGTATTTACGCATCGGTGGCTTCTTCACTGGAAAACTTCGCAACCGAAATCCGAGAGCTCCAACGCCCAGAAATCGGAGAACTCTTCGAGTCGTTTGAAGCAAAAAAACAAGTTGGCAGCTCTACCATGCCTCACAAACAGAATCCCGAGACATGCGAACGGGTTTGCGGTTTAGCCCGAATCATCCGAAGCCTCAGCACTCCAGCGCTAGAGGATATGGTTACTTGGCATGAACGAGACCTAACGCAGTCTTCAGCCGAACGCTTCATCCTTCCAGAATCAAACATACTACTCGACTACATCTTGAATCTGATGTGCAATATTGTTGCTAATTTGCGTGTTGACAGCGAGCGGATGCTGCAGAACTTGTCGTTGACTCAAGGACGCACAATGTCAGAATCCGTCATGATGGCGCTGACGAAGAAGAGTGTGAACAGACAGGAAGCCCACGAAATGCTCAGAAAACTAACAATCCAAAGCGCACTTGAAAAGAAAGATTTCAAACAAGTACTCCTTGAAGACAAATTCATAAGCGGCAAACTTGGCGAAAAAGAAATCGACCAAGCACTCAACCCCAAAAACTACTTGGGCACCGCAGTTAAACAAACAGAGCGGTTCGCGAAGAGCGCTTAAAAATCAAACAAGCCTTTCTGTGTTGCTTCATTTGATGCTGAGGCTGCCTTATCCAAGCTTTCCCATTCATCCTTCTTGACATATCCGCCGACTTGCTCCTTAATCTTCTTCGCAAGCCTCGGCCCCACGGAGGGCAGGTTGGTTAATTCTTCAATTGATGCGCGTTTGAGGTCTGGAATTGTTTGGTAGCCTGCGTTGAATATTATGCGTCCACGAACTCTGCCAACGCCTTCCAACTGAACAATTGGCAGCAGCTCTCTTTTGATGCCTTTAGAAACCCGCTCAACTAACTCATGGCTCAGCGCTGAAACCTCTTTGTTTTTGCATACAATCGGCGAAAGCGCATCTATGGCGTGCAAAAGCCATTTGGCTGTTTCAATGCTTCGGTAGAGGTCTCCCGGCTGAACGTTGAAGCGTTCAATGATTTTTTCTTCTGGCAACTCCTCTATCCAGTTGTTCATAACCGTAGCGGTCTTGACTTCACCTAAAAACTCAGCGTAGCCGATGTGGTCGCTCCATTGGTCGGGCGGTTCAATGAACAGTTCCTGTTTGTGGTCCTCAGTTTGGACTGCTAACTTGTCCATTTCCCGTTGGTAAGGCCTCATTATCGGACCCATGTCGGGCGTGTGGGAAACTAAGTGCAGCAAACTGAACTCAGTTAAAATGGGCGGTTTACTCTTCAACGCATCTCTGATGATTACGCCTGATAAGGGGTCAATGTAGAGTTCACTTATACGCTTGCCAAATTTCGTAGCTAAGATATTGTTGCCTGCAACCACAATCATTTCTTCATCGTGGAGGAAACGGAGGATTTTGTTGATGACGTTTTTGATTGCTTTTACATCGTATTGGTAAGCGTAGAAGGTTTTGCCGAAAAACTCGTAAATGCCCTGTTCGGTGTGGGCAAAATCTGAGGCGATTGTTGATAAAACGTGGGCACGCATGATCTTTTCGACGGCTAGCCGCGACCAGATGCGTTCTGGCTTCGCTAAAACATAGCTTTCCATCAGATAGTCCTGTTCATCAGCGGTTTTAGCGATAAGGACTGATTCGCCGAATTTGTCGTATTTTGGTCTTCCCGCTCTTCCAGCCATCTGCTTGTAATCCAACACGCTAATCGGATAGTTGCCGAGTCCAGCTTCAAAACGCCTGTAATCCTGGATGATTACAGTTCGTGCGGGCAAGTTTACGCCCCATGCTAATGTGGGTGTGGCGGTTAAAACTTTGATTTTTCGTTCTTTGAATGCGTCCTCGATGACTTTTCGGTGTGCACCAGATAACCCAGCATGATGATATGCTACGCCGCAGCGAACCAAATCAGCCAGTTCCTCACTGAGCCCTGTTCTTTCTCCAGCATCCAGGATTTTCTTAGCTTCCTTCTCAAGGACTCCTCTTGCTTGCTCTTCCAGCGAACGCTTTACCAGTTTCGAGCCGCTTTTAGGCACTAGCACTTTGTCCATATGACTTGCAACGGTTTTCGCTGCTGAAACCGCGTTCTTTCTTGTGGAAGCAAAAATCAGCGCTTGCCCACCCTTCTTGAGGGTGTTTAAAACCAAGTTTATGTGCGGGAAATGGGTTTCAGCCTCTATTTTTCTTGATTCGCCATCTTTGTACTGGATTTCATCTTTTAGCATGATGCCTTCTTTGAGGTTTATGGGACGCCACTCCGTCACGATGTACTTGGCGTTCAGCCAACCTGCGATTTCATCCACGTTGTTGATGGTTGCGCTCAGGGCTAAAATCTGGATGTTCGGGTTCACCTGCAACAGTCTCGCCAGCACAATTTCTAGGGTGGGTCCGCGCCCAGCGTCGTTTAAAAGGTGGATTTCATCAGCGATTACCAGTGAGATGCCATCCATCCATTTGGCGCGGTGACGCAACAGCGAATCAGCTTTCTCGTTAGTGGTAATTATGACGTCGTAGCGTTCAAGCCAATTGTCAGTGCTGTCAAAATCCCCCGTGCTAATGCCAACCGAAACTTTTCTTCCATCTGGCTTTCTGATGGAAGTGTACTTTTTGAAGTCCTCAAACTTCTCACTTGCCAGAGCCCGGAGCGGCGAGAGATAGATAACTTTGCCGCCTCTTTCCAGCACATGTTTGAGGCCGCAGAGTTCTGCAATCAACGTTTTACCCGAAGCTGTGGGACTGGCGAGTACAATGTTTTGGCCATCCAGCACTCCTGCCCGTATGCTGTCTTCCTGAGGCGGAAACAACTCCACAAACCCCAAACCATCTAAGACTTCTTTAACTGAATCTGAAACGGGCAACTCGGCAATCTTTAACATGAATTCGCCATAAATTCTGGTTATTGAATAGTATGGGGTTGGCTGGGTTATTAGAGTTTTTTTGTAACTCTGCAGCTTTTTCGCCTGTTGGCTGGTGCCAAATTATGAAAAAACAAGTTAACACTCCAGAAATTTGTTTCTTAAAAAAAGAAAGCTTGTTAAATGGTTTGGTCGTTGATAGTGGCAAAAACTGCGTTGCTCATTAAGCAGTCAATCCCGTCTTTACAGCCCTGTTTTGTCTCGTATACTTCGCTTACTGCAACAACTTCGCCGTTTATGGCTTTGAATCTCCAGTAGAATTTTCCGTTCACTGTGTTTCTTATTTCGAAAATTGCAGCCAATCAGAATCCCCAAGTGCCTATATTTTAGGAGGAAGTATTTAAATTTAGGTTGATTCAGGGTGCTTTGTTTTTATTTGATAATTCTTTACCTGAAAAATCTGTGAACTGCTTTCTTTGTTGATGTTTTCTAGTTTAGCTTCCTTTCACCCGGGCGACAGCATTGCGCAAGTTCTGTGTGGTTAGGTTTTTTTAGTTGAACTAGATACTAACAAAGGTGACGAGTTATTGTCCCAAAAATTCAGGTAGGATACTATATGGTTGAAAACGTTAAAGAACTTCTCAAACTCCACGAAGGCATAACACATGAGGTTTACTTAGACAACGAAAACAGCTGCATTGTACCCCAAGAAGTAGTGGCTGCTATGCTTCCCTACTTTAATAAGACAGCCTACGGCAACCCCACGCTAACACACAAGCCCGGGTGGGAAGCATTTGAAGTCATAATGAACAGCTTCCAAAAAATCAGCAGGTATATAGGCGCAAAAATCCTTGAAGAAATCACCTTTACCCCAAGTGAAACCGAAGCTAACAACCTCGCCATCATGGGCTCATGTTTTGCACAGAAAAGCAGGGGCAAAAAAATCGTAGTTTCAGAAATCGAACCCGTCAACGTGCTGCAAGTAGCGGAGTTAATGGGAAAATTCGGTTTCTCAACCACCAAAATCCCAGTTGACCACGAAGGATTCATTGACCTTGAAAAACTCAAAGAAGCAGTTGACAACGAAACCGTTTTAGTTAGCATCTCAGCTGTAAACAATGAGCTTGGCACTATTCAGCCGATTAAAGAAGCTGTGGATATTGTTAAAGCCAAAAACTCCCACACCCTCTTCCATACTGATGCATCTGACGCCTACGGCAGAATCCCGCTAAACGTGCAAGATCTAAAGGTGGATTTAGCTACAGTGAGCAGCTACAAGATTCAGGGTCCAAGAGGCATGGGAGCGATGTACCTAAAGGACGGCGTAAACATGGAGCGAATCCTCGAAGGTCAAATCGGAACCCAAAAACTCTGGCCAGGCGTAGAAAACACACCTTTAATCGTCGGCTTCACTAAGGCTTCTGAGCTTGCTTTTGAGAATTTTGAAGCAAACACTACAAAAATGCGTACGCTACGCGACAAATTAGTTGACGGAATATTCAATGAACTCGGTGACTTGCGTTATAACGGTCCAAAAGGAGACAAACGCAGCCCAGACAACGCCAACATAAGCATCCTTCGAGCTGAAGGCGAAGCATTAACCATTGAACTTAGCCTCAAAGGCGTCTACGTTTCTAGCGGAAGCGCATGCAGCCGCAGACTATTGCAGCCCAGCCACGTTCTGATCGCTATTGGACGTATATTCGAGGAAGCACATGGCAGCATACTCATGAAAGTCACCCGCAGTCACACAGAAGAGGATATAGCTTACGTTCTTAGTGTTTTACCTACAGCTGTCAACCGTATTAGAGGGATAGTTGGCTCAACAGGAGTACATTAGATATGTCACGTATACCCTTACCTTACAACCCAAAAGTCATGGATTTATTTCAACACCCCAAGAACCTTGGAAAAATGGAAGATGCCACAGTCGTCGCTGTCGCAGGGAACCCTGCATGCGGAGACATGATAACTTTCTACCTAAAAATCGATGAAGCAAAACAAATAATCGAAAAGGCAAGTTTTGAAAGCTACGGATGTGCTGCAAACATTGCAACATCCAGCATCGTCACAGAAATGGTCAAATGCTTAACTCTAGAAAAAGCGTGGAACGAAATTACTTGGAAGAAAGTTACTGAGGAAATCGGCGGCTTGCCAAACGTCAAATTTCACTGTGGGGTCCTCGCCGTCGGTGCACTAAAGCGTGCAATAAGACAGTACTTTAAGGAAAAAGGCGTTGCGCCGCCCGCATGGTTGCCAAATGAACATACATTTGAAGAAAAACAGGCATTAGAGGAAGAGGAACTGGCAAAAACGCTCTCTAAGAGGCTAAAACCTGAGGCAGAAAAAAAATAATAGACCAGCAAGCAATCAGGCAAGACTTCCCAATCTTAAACAGAAAAATAAATGGCAACCCCCTAATCTATTTTGACAACGCTGCAACCACCCAGAAGCCTGGGCAAGTCATCGACGCCATAACTGACTTCTACGAAAACCACAACGCCAACGTGCATAGGGCAGTTCACGCTCTTTCTTTGGAAGCAACCGACCTCTACGAGAAATCAAGGGAGATAATTGCAAAATTCATCAACGCCAAAAACTCCAGCGAAGTCGTCTTTGTCAGAGGCACAACCGAAGCCATAAACCTGGTCGCGTATTCGTGGGGATTAAACAGCCTCGGTAAAGGCGATGAAGTTCTTGTTTCGTTAATGGAGCATCACAGCAACATTGTTCCATGGGAAATCACGGCTAAGCTAAGAGGCTTCACAATCAAATACGCCAAAGTCAACCCTGATGGAACACTTGACTATGATGATTTTGAAAGCAAGCTCTGCAATAAAACAAAGATTGCCTGCCTAAGCCAAGTGTCAAACGTTACAGGTGTAATCAACGACGTTAAACGCATCGGCAAGGTCGCGCATGATAATGGCGCTTTAATGCTAGTTGACGGCGCCCAATCGGTGCCGCATATGTCCGTGGATGTTCAAGACTTGAATATGGATTTTCTTGCGTTTTCAGGGCACAAGATGCTGGGGCCAACAGGCATTGGAGTGCTCTATGGCAAGAAGGAAGTGCTGGAAAAGATGCCTCCTTTCATGGGGGGCGGCGAAATGATTAGGGAAGTAACCTTCAACCAAGAGGGGAGTCGCTGCGGCGTTTTGTTGAATGATTTGCCATGGAAGTTTGAGGCGGGTACACCTAATGTCGCTGGAGCAATTGGTTTGGGGGCAGCGGTAAAGTACCTTGAAGGCTTAGGCATGGATAACGTTTTAAGCCATGAAAAAGCCCTAACGAAGTACGCTGTTGAACGCATGAAAGAATGCAGCAAAGTAACCATTTACGGTCCAAGTAATCTTTCTGAGAAGTTGGGAATCATACCTTTTGGCGTTAAAGGTTTGTCTTCGCATGACGTGGCTTTATTCTTTGACAATTACGGAGTAATGCTGCGCAGCGGTTTCCATTGTGCTCAACCACTTCACGAGCAAGTTCTAAAACTCCAATCTTCAGCGCGAGCAAGCTTCTACATCTACAACACCAAAGAGGAAGTTGACCGCTTCATGGAAGTTTTAAAGGAGTTTGAGCAACTCTAATGGTCACCATCGACGACTACGTAGCTCGAATCGAAGGAACCTGCGGAGCAGAAAAAGACGTTATAGTAGTCTTCAAGTACGAAAAAAAAGATGAAGCAATCGCTAACATCTTAAAAAAAGCCACCTTGAAAAATAAGATTGCCGGAATAATTTTTGAGTTAACTTTCCAAGATGCCTCTTTTCGCGTCTACTCGAGCGGCAAAGCCATTTTTCGCAGCATAAAGAACCGAGAAGAACTAAACAAGCTTTTAGCAGGATTACTACTTTAGCTCTTTATTTGAGTTTGATTCGACTTTTAGTTCTTTTACTCCAATTCAAACCATTAATAAGCTTAAACCTTAACGAAAGAGGCAAAGAATTCATGATTTTCCCCAGGCGCCCCAAACTTGGGGGCTGCCTCCAATAACTTAACGGTTTGTCCTCTTCGTTGTAAGGATGCCAAAAATAGGCACCGCACATTTGTTCAACATCATCAACCATAAGGTGTCCCCATTTTTCAAGAAAATAAAGCTGACATTTAGGGTATGTCTTGGCGTTTTTACTTTGCAAGTCACGGTCCGATTTTATCGTCAGGGACCCAAAATGGAAGAATTTAGCGCCTCCATAAGAGTACGCCTTGAGACCTGCAAGTACTAAGCGGGCATGCATGTCCCCATCTTCACAGTATGCTGGCGTAAAGTTTTCATCAAACTTGCCCACACTCCTAAAAAAATCTGATTTAACCATAAAACATGAAAAATTTGGGTGTTCCACAAAACTTTCGTCCTCTGGACAGTTTTCAAGGCTAACTAAGTCTCTGCATTCAGTCATTGTCCACAATACCGCGTCAGGGTGTCTCTCTGCAAAATCAACAAGGCGATCGATTGCGTTGCTCTTGAAGATGATGTCGGTGTTTATGACCAGAATGTAGTTGCAGCCTGCTCTATTTCCTTCCTCGATGCCTTTGTTCCATGCCTGAGATACGCTTTGTTGATTCGTGGGGTGCAGAACTTTGATTTCGATAGGTGTTTGATTGAAGATGTAAGTTAAAGGCGCCAAAACAGGATTTACATAGTTTTCACAGGGCACCCAGACAATGCTATGTTTGGAGACGATGCTTTTTGTTGTCAGGTCCAAGTATTTTTTGTGTTCCTGATTGGTAACGTAAATTGCGGCTGTTAGGGATATTTTCATGTAACAATTCGCCAAGCTGCTTTTGGAATTCTCGATACATTCTTTCAGCTGCAGACTAATAATATTTGCCGAATACAATTTTTCTGGTTAGATACTTCAAGGTCAGGTTTTCGAAGCTGAGCCTTTTTTAAAAATCAAGACTGAAAATTCGCCAGGTTTAGGTATTTCTTTTTCCAAAGTGAAGCCCGCGCTCAAGAATTTTCCGTGGACCGCTCTACTAATTGCGAGTGAATGAACCTCGATTATGTAATAGAGGATCTTTTGGAGGATTTCAGCTGGGACACCAACTAAGCTTTCTTCAGCGCCTTCACAGTCAAATTTGCCAATTTCTGCTCCGCTTTCCTCAATAACTTTTGAAACATCGGAAATCTTTATTTCAACACTTTTTGCGCCTTTGCTCAAGATGCCAAAACCCGGATCCGTTTCGTTATATCGGATTATTTGGGTTCCATTTTGGTTTCCGATGCCAAAGGGGTGGATTTCTGCTTCTATATGATTTAGAGCTACGTTTTTTTTGATTGCTTCGATGTGTGCCGCTACGGGTTCGTATATGATAATTTTTTTTGCGCCTTTACCCCAGAAGTAAACGGCTGATTCTCCTTCAAACCCGCCAACATCTAAGACGACTTTGTCTTTGTAGTCGCATTCATATTCGCCTGTTCTCAATTCTCTGATACACACAAGCATCGATAGTGAGCCAACGAGTTCCTGCTTTTCGTTTTTTAAGTGGAAAACATCGTTTTCTTGATGGATTCCAAAATCCTGCATAAGATTAAACAGCATAGGCAATAACTCAGCGGCGCAGACTACTTCGCTCCTTTTATCAGCTATTTTGAACTGGTCGTTCTCTACCTGCGTTAAAGAGTACTTTGTTAGAGACTGGTAATTGTCACGAAACACCCTGAACTGAGACCAATTCAGGCAGTATGTTGAGCCGTTTCTGAATGATACGGTTTTTCTGGAGTTGCCGCGTTTCAGAGACAAAACAACAAGTGGGTTCCGAGTAACCGTTAGCGTTCTCCAAATTACACTAATCTTCGCCATACTTTTTTCCTTACATTAATTTTAGTTTTCAGCTCGGTCCAAGGGGAATACAGCTCTAATGATTTATGTTATTTGCTGTCCTTAACTGATAAATTATTATTTTAGTTAAGCAGTTTGGTTACAATGAGTAAATATGGGCGGTGGGATTCTTTCTGCGTAAAGTGGGTATCTTAAGAGGTTCATCCTTGAACCCTTATGAAGGGCAATACTTCAAGAAACTTCCCAATTATGGTTTTCAACCCATAGGCATAATGACTTGTGATAACTCATTTAGCGCTGAGGAAATTCCTTTCCCCGTAAGAGTTGGACATAGCTATAAAACTATAGTCAAAGGCAAATTCCAATTATTGCAGCGTTTAGCAAAAAAGGCGACAAGATACAATTTTGAATCCTACAACTTTAGAATATACAACCTGAAAGGATTAACTAAAGACCTTGACATTATCCACTCCGCTGACATCGAGTTCCCCTATACCTACCAAGCTGCAAAAACAGGCATCCCTACAGTGGTGACGGAATGGGAAAACATACCTTTCAACTTCGAAGAGCAACCGTACTCTCGAATAAAAAAGTACAATCGTGAACACGTCGCCCACTTTATTGCCATAACAGAAAAAGCCAAAGGAGCCTTAATCGCAGAGGGCGTCAAGTCTGACCGAATTACAGTTATTCCCGCGGGGTTAGACTGTGAAACCTTCAAGCCTGCTGACAAGAACCCAAAGCTTATCGAGAAATTCAGGCTCTCCAAAGGAACAACAAAAATACTGTTCGTCGGCAGGTTTGTTCCAGAAAAGGGCATATTTGACCTTCTAAACGCGTTTTCGATGCTGCTTAAGAAAGGGCAAAGTATCGAGCTCTTAATTGTTGGTTCAGGCACCACAGAAATGACAATCCAAATCAACAAACTCATCACTGACCTGAAAATCGGCTTTAAAATCAAATTTCTTGGTAGCATCAAATACTCAGACATGCCCCAAATCCACAATTTAGCAGACATCTTCTGTTTGCCCAGCGCTGAAACCAAAACGTGGGCTGAACAATTCGGTTACTCATTGGTTGAAGCGATGGCATGCGGAAAACCTGCAGTCTCCACATGGACTGGGTCAATTCCTGAAGTTGTGAAACATCGGGAGACAGGAATTTTGGTTGAACCCAACAACCCTGCTGCGCTCGAATCAGCTTTAGAAGAGTTGATCCTCAACGAGGCGGAAAGAGAGAAATTTGGCGTAAACGGTCGAGATTGGGTTCTGCAAAAATTTGAGGCGGATAAGGTAGCAAGCCAGATTGCTGGGATTTACCGCAAAGTTCTTGTTTAAACGCTTATTTTTCGTCCAAAAATGAATCGCTGTCTCCGAAGAGCAATTATGCCCTTGGGGTCTCGGATACTTGCCCACCAAACCCGCACGAAAAACATTAGCTTGTTTGAAGCGTCTGGTCTGAGGGCGATTGGTAGTTTTCCATTTCGAGACTGCACTACTAGGCAACGAATAAGTTCCTTTGATTCAAACAAGAGTGTCCACTTGAAAATGTTCTTAACTTGGTAGTTTAAAAGCATGAAGCGTATGAAACTTCTTCGAGAGTAAAACCTCTTTTTATCTGAGCATAGTTTGTTGCTGGATGACCCGCAATTGTGGATAAGCGTTGGATTAGGCGTGTAAACAACTTTGTAGCCGTAAAGTCGTGCCCTAACACACCAGTCAGTATCCTCAAAATACAGCGGCGAAAAACCCTCATCTAAGAGCCCTATTCTGCGAATAACATCTGATTTAATCAAAAGCGCAGCCCCCGTCACGTAATCAACAAACTCAACTTTGTCGTATTGTCCACACTCTTTTTCGCCTTCACCTCTGTGGAAGGGTACCCGCAGCGTGATTACTCCGCCTGCATGCTGAATAGTTCCGTTTGGGTAGAGCAGTTTGCAGCCTACTATACCTATTTGGGGGTCTGATTCCAAAACGTTGGAAAGTTCTTCGAGCCAGCTTGGGCGGGTAATTTCCACGTCGTTGTTTAAGAGAAGAATGTGGTTTGCGCCGTTTTCGAGTGCTAGTCGGATTCCTTGATTGTTTGCCTTTGAAAAACCAGTATTCTCCGAATTTTCTATGACTTTTACTTGTGAAAAATTTTGTCTAACCATTGCGACGGAGTTGTCTGTGCTCGCGTTATCCACTACCACTACCTCGCATTCAGAGCTTGCAGTGTTAGCGAAGAGGGAATTCAGGCACTTCTGCAGTAATTTTTTGCCGTTCCAGTTAACTATAATAACATAGGTTGTTAAGTTTAGCATCGTTGATGCTTGGTTTTTCACGGCTTTGATTTTCCTTTCACTGTTTGTTGCATTAAGGCATCAACATTAGACCATATATGTGCTTCAAAGTTTTGGGGTTTCAAAATCGATATCCTGTCGCGTAGTTCTTCTTTTTTCGCGTTCCAGACCGTATAATTATCGGTTGATTCTACCAGTAAAGCTATTTTTTGCTTCAATTCCTCAAAAGTGCTCCATCTAAACTCTGATGGAATGAATTCTCCGCTTCCCCCGCTGTTGTGAACCAATGTGATGCATCCGCTTGCCAGCGCTTCCATCGGGGCAATGCCGAAGTGTTCCCCTTCCATCAAGTGACAGTAGATTTGAGAATCTTGAAACAGCTTGATTAATTCTTCTTCCAACAAGTTCGGTCTCACAGCATAGTTTGGAGGCAGGTCTTTTGAAAAGTCCTCAAACCACGACGCCTCGCTATCTCTCAATAAGCCAGCACTTACAAATTCGAACCGTGGAAAGTCAACAGCAAGTTTCTTCATTAGTTGATGCCTTTTTTGGGGAACAAAGCGACCAACATACAAAACTTGTTTTGCTCGCTCGTTTAACGGCTTATTTGACCAGAAAGGCTTTTCGACAGGTGGATATGCAACCACGGGGTTTTTGATTCCGAACCTGCCCCAGTACTTTTCAGTTATAGCTTTAGTATAGTTGCTGTTGCAAAAGACCAAGTCAATTTTCCTTATGTCTTTTTCAAGCAACTTCTTGTAGAGCCACAGGTACATTTTCTTGGTTTTTCTGGAGTGATCGTAGTCATAGTGTATTTCGGGAAAATGCACGTAGGCGATGTTCTTCTTGGCTTTTTCTAAAAGGGTGGCTTCGAAGGCTGAGAAAGTTTGTGTGCTAAACGTGTAATCGTATTCTGCGGTTTTTTTGAATTTTTTCAGTAGCCTGAGGATGTTTCGGCTTCTTTTGTAGACAGATAACGGCGGTTTTGCCTCAACAACTGCCCTGTTTCCCAGAGTGTGGACAGTTACGTTTTCAGGGAGTTTTTCACCGATAATCTCGCTATAACGATTCTGGTCAAAGTCAAATGCCAACAATTCAACCTGCTGCCCGTGGACAACCAAGGCTTTCATGATGTGATGGCATACGCGTTCACCGCCGCCGTAAATGTCTATGTTGGGGTGAATAACTAGGAATTTTGCCATGTTACGTCAGCCATTTCTGAAATCTATCGTTTTATGAGCTAATCAAGATTTCCTTTAACTATTTGTTGCGAAGTTTCAGTCTAAGCTTGTTTCTGCTAAACCAGTTGAACGCTGGAATGAGTGGATCTTTAATCGACTGTGGCAGGGCGTCTTTGAGTTCCTGATGCAAGCCTAAACGTGTCGCCAAGCTGGCTTTGCTTGTAATTGATATATAGAAGCGGGTTACAGGGTACTTGACAAAGCCGTTGTTCTCTTTGAATCTGTCCAGTGACGGGTGGTTTCCTATTCTTCCATACATGAGCCATTGGTTGTTGTTGGATGCGCAGAATTCAACGGCTTTGGCTAAAAGTGCATTGTTGACCGATTTGTCCCAATACTTCTGCATCGACAGTATGTTTGAGAGTATGACTATTTTGTCCCCATGGGTAAGTTGAATAAAACCAATTAGCTCACCGTTAAGGAACGCACCGATGTACGTTGAGTTTTTCTCAAGATACATAACATCAGTTAAGTGTTTGAGTGGTTCGCCGAAGTGTGGGAAAGCGCGTCCTTGACGTATCGGTGTTTCATTGTAGATTTTCCATATGCCCTCAGCCAACTTATCACTCTGTGGAATAACCGAGACTTTTAGGCCTTCCTTCTCGGATTTGCGAACCATGTTGCGTGTTTTTTTGCCAATGGCGCTCCACCAACTTTCATAGTCTTTTATTTCCAGTAAGGCAATGTTGTCTTGGGTTGTTTTCCATGTGCTCAATGGATTCGCGATGGGGCAGCACCATCTGCGTTCAATGAACGTAAAAATGTCTATGCTTCGTTCTTCCAACTTTGAAATTAAGTCTGTGGTTGGGTTGACGCTTTTTTGATATTCTTGGTAATCTCGAGCAATTTTAATGCCCAATATTTTGCGCACATTTATAGTTTCAAGTTCGTGATCTACATCCAAAATGCTCTTTAAAGCATCGTAGTAGGGTCCTCTTTGATTCTTCTTTGTGGTTTCAAATAGCCATTCAGGATGAACCTCCATTACGATATCTTCTTTAATCCAGTGCTGTGTTTCAGCCACAACCCCTTCAAAACCCATTTGATAACGCATTCTATCCAGACTCGTGGTGGTAAAGTCATGGAAAGAAGCTAAGGGAAAATCTTTTGGGATGATGGCTTGAGATTGGCTAAGCTTTCGTCCCCATAGCAACCGCGCAAATAACCGTTGCGTTCCATGGATGGTGTAGTACTCTACTTTGCGGTTGGTTTGCTTCTCCAGAATCTTCCATTCTTTTAAGGCGTCGTTTGCAACGTGAAGTGCTATCTCGTGACGTTGGGGGTTTAGTAAGTTAAGCAGTCTCTTGTCTGGGATAGTGTAGGGTGTGAAGAACCAGTAGGCTTTAACTTCTCTGGGCGATTCATTGATCATCTTTGCAATTATACGCGCGTTTTTTAGGTAATCTTTGGCGCTCTTGTTTTTGATTCCTAAAGCTACACAAAGAAAACTTTTAGTTCTCGACGGGTAAGGGTAATCAACATCGATTCTTAACTTTATCATTGTTTGTTCATTTGTCAACTAAGGGAGGCTATTTTAGTTATAAACCCTCTGCCAACACCTGCAAAGGTACATATGCAAAAAATCGGTGCCAACCATGAAAACCAACTAAAAGAGTGCCAAGTTTTAGGGGTTGTTCTTTATTGCATAGTTTGCCGCTCCCAAAATTAAACCGTTTGTGTTAAGGCCAGCGTTGGGAAGTTGGTTTCCAGATTCATCAACGCCCTCACCATATCCGCCTGAAGGGTCAGGAAGGGCCCTCTCAAGATAAACTGACATGTTATAAGCGTAGGATGTGTTGTAAATTGCAAGAAAACTCAGCGCTATTTTCGTGTAAATCATAGGACTAATGGAAAAATTATGATAACTTTCATCTAGAACGGCCCATGTTCGACCGTCAGACAATACCACCCATTCATATGCCCACTGAGTTGAAAGAGACCCCCCTTCACTAAAAGCCCGATAATTGCCCGTTACATTATAGTACATTTCGTGAGCCGTGTAAACCTGCTGCGCTATAGTCATCAACTGAGAATTATTGGCGGTTTCAAAAACTGCGCAGTATAGTGGGTCTCCTAAAATCTCGGCTAAGGGCAATGTAGCACCCTCGGGGGTCTTAATGGTACCGTTTGAACGTATATGATTTAGTATTTGTGTTGTAGCGTTGCTAAGCTCTGTGGGCCAGAAGCTTGCGTACCCGCAAGTGATGTAGTAAGCATAAATACTGGATGATGTGAGGCTCTGTTGATAGATGGAAGTCACTAAAGCATGATAGTCTGATCTATTGCCGTAAACATTGTACACAAAATTATTTATTCTCGTTGCCAAGCTGGAGTTGAACGCTTTAAGATTATTTAATGCAACAAACAAACGTCCCGTATCAACACCGTCAACGGGACCCGAAGCTGTATCCGAATTTACTTTATAGTCCTTTCCATCTATAGCTTGATAGAACCAAAACGGATAATGATAGGAGTTCAAGTCACGGGT
The DNA here is from genome assembly GCA_003151735.1 of Candidatus Bathyarchaeota archaeon. Taxonomy (GTDB): domain Archaea; phylum Thermoproteota; class Bathyarchaeia; order Bathyarchaeales; family Bathycorpusculaceae; genus Bathycorpusculum. The sequence goes on from PLYI01000087.1 coordinate 55,321, forward strand.
TTCCAGAAAATTCATAACCTTTTCTAACCGTGTACTAGCAGTCCAATCGCCATCGGTACCGATCAAACCTGTTTTGTTTGCATCAATGACAGCTTGGATATAAACGCCTAGATCCCAGTCGGTAAAATTGGGCGAATCAGTGCCTCCGGCGCGAGGCAATCCAGTATTAGGATCTACACCTGTGCCAGGCTGGAAATACCGCCAAGCATTCGCCGCCACTTGCCGCCAGACAGAACTATTCATGGCTCCGGCAGACTCTATTGTGCCAGGATCCTTAGGGGGAGCAAAAGCTTGTGCCAAACCATCGCCTATGCCGCTAATGACACTTGTTATTTGTGAAAACGGGTTGGACGGCAGGGGTTTGACAGTTGGACTATTGGTCGCTTGAGGGGGGCTGGTGCTGTTTGGCGAAGCTATCGGAACATCGGTGCTTTGTGGCGTATCAGGCGTAGTGTTGTTTCCTTTTGGCAAAAAAGCAAAAACAGAAACCAACAGGACAGCTATAATTGCGAAAACAATCAGTCCTTTCGCCTTCTTGTTAACTCGCAAATAGTTATTGAAGCCTTTTTTGCCATCAACCTCTAAAGAGGCATGTGGAGAACCAAACCTCGAACCGAGAAGGGAGCGAATTTTCTTGAAGGGACCAGACATTTCTGTCATCACGAAAGTTTTGACTTTTTGCTTTGGGTGGTAATTGTCTTCTCCGTCGAGTTAACACTCCATCGCTTAGGGACGCTTAGTAAATTTTTAATGGGTGCTGTTTGATTTAAAGCTATCTTAAAAAACGCTTAATGAAATCATATAAGGTATATGTCCTGTAGATTTTCATTTTTTCTGGCCTAAGGGAAAGTTTCCGCTTACTCGCCTAAAAGTTCCTGTATTTGAGACCAAATTTTATTTTGAAATGCCTCAGGATTAAGAACGGAAATTTTAGCCCATAAAAGTTGGCGGTTGTTTTGCCAATTTGCACTTGCCTCTTCATCTTCCATGTATCTGATAATCTTCTGCTTTAAGTCATCGTAGGTTTCCCATCTAAACTCATCCGGGATAAACTCTTTCATGCCTCCGCTGTTATGAACCAACGTGACGCATCCGCTTGCTAAACCCTCGACAGGGGCTATACCGAAGTGTTCGCCCTCCATCAAGTGAACGTAGATTCGGGAATAATGCAAAATGTCACGCAGTTCGGATCCAGGCAAGTTAGTTTTGAGAGAATAGTTAAGCGGTAGGTTTTCTGAGAACTTGTTAAACCAGGCTTTTTCTGCATCGATTAATCCGCCAACGCTGACAAACTCGTAGGCTGGCAAGTCAACTGCTAACCGCTTCATTATTTCGTGTCTTTTAACTGGGATAAAACGAGCGACATAGGTAACTCTTTTGCACCGTTGCGTTAACGGTTTATCAGACCAGAATTTGTCAAGGTTCACCGGCGGATAAACTACAACGGGGTCTTTTACTTCATGGCTCTTCCAGTACCGCAGAATCATTTCTTTGGTGTAATTGCTGTTGCAGAAAACAACGTCCAACCTGCCAATACCCTTATCAACCCACTTCTTGAACAGCCACAGGTAAAGTCTCCTCTTCAGCCCCGAGCGTGCGTAGTCGTAGTGTATTTCTGGGAAGTGAACATAGGCGATGTTTTTTTTGGCTTTGCTGAGGAAGACCGGTTCAAACGGAGAGGAGGATTGCGTGGAGAACAGGTAATCGTATTCCAAGCGACTGCGGTATTTTTTTAGCAGTTTAACGAAGTTACGGTGTCTTTTGTATATGGTGAATGGTGGCGAAACTCCAATTCTTCTGCCCATCGAGTGAACTGCAACTTCTTTAGGAAAATCCTCACCTACAATATCGCTGTATCTGCCAGCGTCAAAATCAAAAGTTAATAACTCCACTTTTTGTCCATGAGCCACCAGAGTTTTGATAACGTTGTGGCATACGCGTTCGCCGCCGCCGTAAATGTCAAGGTACGGGTGAACTACAAGGAAAGTTGCCAACTCAGTTTGCCTCAGGGTGTGTGCGTTACATTTCCCAGTTGCAGTTTAAGAAGTTTACCTGTGAACTAAGATGCCTAAAGTAGCAAAATATATACGCCTGCATGGAAAGTGAGTAGTGGATGGCAGTTTCGGTGACAAAACAAAATATGGCGCCCACACAAAAGAAGCTTAAAGTCGTTTTTGCTGACCCTCCGTTTGGTCGGGAATCTAAAGGGGAAGCCGTAACCGAGTCACCGAACCTTGGTATCCTCTACATCATCGGCTATGCTAAGTCGCGTTTGCCCGAAGTTGAATTTACTTATCTTGAACCGTTCCTTTCCATGGAGGAACATCTTGGAAAAGTCAAGGAAATCAAACCTGACGTTTACGCCATATCCTTCACTACCCCCAGAAGGAAGCTGTCCTTTGAAACAATAGCCAAAGTTAAAGCGTTAGGATTGAAAATGCTTATGGTTGCAGGCGGCGCCCACCCAACCATCGACCCACAAGACGTCCTAAAAAACACCCCAATCGACGTTTGCATCGTGGGAGAGGGCGAAGAAACTACTACTGAATTAATCAAAAAAATCCAAGCTAAAGAACCCATAACAGACATTGTTGGTACAGTTAACAAACAGAAAAACAACGGAGTACAACCGCTCCTAAAAGACATTGATTTCTTCCCCGCATGGGATCTAATTGACTTTGAAAACTACGACATAGCTGTAAGCAAAAAGAAACGCATGGCATACCTGCTGCCAATCCGCGGTTGCCCCAACTACTGCACTTACTGCTCAAACCCAGTTTGGAAACTTGAAAAGCCTTGGGTCCGGCAGCGTTCGCCCAAAAACATCGCAGAAGAAGTCAACTACCTCTCTGGCAGAGGCATTCGAGAAATCTATCTGCGCTCGGACACGTTTAATGTTGACATAAAATGGTGCATTCAAGTCTGCAGCGAAATCGAAAAACTAAACCTCAAAGGCATGATTTTTCAGTGCAACCTGCGAGCGGACAAACTAAACGATGAGTTAGCACAGAAACTCCATGACATCCATGTATGGCTTGTTCACATCGGCCTTGAATCAGCCAACGACAGAGTATTGAGAGGAATAGGTAAGAACGCGACTCAGGCTGACAATATACGGACGCTTGAGTTGCTAAAGAAATACCACATTAAAGTCTACGGTTTCCTGATGCTCTACAACGCGTGGGAGACAAACGGCAAACTCGAATATGAAACCCCCGAAGAAGTCAACAACACTTTAGAGTTTGCGAAGCGCTGCCTAAGAGATAACCTTATCGAGTACATTTCATGGTCTATAACCAACCCCATCATCGGCTCAAAACTCTACAACATAGCTAAAAAGTTCGATATCGCAGCCTACAACGTGAAAATCGGCAACTGCATGCGCCTACCAGGCATAAGCGAACAGCAGATGGTTGAACACGTAAAGCAGGGCATGATTTTGCAACTTCTCAATGGCATCCAGAAGGGCATGATAACCAAGAAAAGCTACAGGCGCGCTGCACAGAAAGCCGTTAAAATCTTGAATATGTAATATTTTTCTGCCCTGAATGAGCGATTGTTGGCGCGATAAACTATTTAACTTAAACAAGAACATTATGCCCTATGTCATCCTACTCCGACAACGGCATGAAAGTTGATTTTGTGGTGCCCTCAAGGGATGAGGCTAACCCAACATTGATGCAGCAGCTTAAGCACATGCCATGTGCGGGGCAAATCATTAACACTCATGAAAAACCGCTCAGTTTTGCACGTAAAAAAGGGGTACTGCAGGCAAGCACAGAGTGGGTTGCGATGGTGGATGACGATATGCTTTTGCCCGACAACTGGCTTCAAATAGTCACCAGAGCAATTGCACCTAAGGTTGGCGCTATCGGCACAGTTGCCGTTCACAAAAACAGGCATGTTGCAGCTTACGAGCGCGTTGTAGGTACAGTGTACAATCTCAGCAAACTAGATACGAACCCACACATCAACAACATCATTGTACGCCGCAAACTCATGGAAAACTATAACCCGCCAAAATTGTTCTTCGGCGAAGACCAATACTTCAAACGTTACGTTCAGAAAACAGGCTACGTCTGGAAGGTTCTGCCTTTCCTCGGCGCCACCCATTTGGGTACATCAAAAAACTATGTAACCATCGGAGTATCTTACAGGCAGTATGGACATTTTGGATTGTACAAGCTGGCGCGGAGAATGGCTGCAAGGTTCATTTTTACTCCGTTCGCAGCCCTCAGCAACTTGAGTGCCAAGACGTTCTGGTACCTGACGAAGTTGAACGTTGAGTTTATCGCTGGCTTTGCAAAAGAACTGATTGTCGAAAAACTGTAAACACAAAATTTTCGTCATCATATTTGGATCCTAATATCCAATCATTGCAGAAACGAAAGAGGGGCGGGATCAGAAGCCCTAAGAGAGGTAGGTACCTATTGGCGTTTTTCCGTGGTCATTAACATGTTGAAAATCAGTACTTAAGTAAAGAAGGGAAAATCAACTTTGATGGATGAGCTTTTCAGATAGGTTACGTGCATCCTGATTGGGTTTTCTCGTCTAAAACCACGTTTTTTGGTCCTGCAAGCTTCTTCTCCAGTGCAATTGCCCTCGCCGCAACCTTGTCAGCTTCAGCTTTAACGGTTGGGTCTTTGATTTCTTCTTTGCGTCTCTCGTTAGAAGCCAAAATTAATCGGAGAAACTCCGAATCGTAACTTTTGAGCAGCAGCTCCGTGTTGGGGATAAGGCAGTGTCCTCCGATAACTCCAGGAAACATGATTGGCCTGTCGAAGCGCTCTTTATGGGTGTCTGCTAGGAAGTCGACTGCTTCATCAAATTCAGCGTCGAATGCTCGGGAGATTCGGTGCATTTCTTGGAAGCATGCAATCATCCAGGCGCGGTAAGTGGTTTCGAAAAGTTTTGCGAGTTCAGTTTCACGGCAGCTTTTTAGAACCTTAACTTTCAAACCTAATTTTTTAAAATGCGCCTTCGCAGCTGCTCCTGCCTCCTTATTTGCGCCGCCAACGTACTTGGTCCAACGTTTCATCTCCCAAACCATGTGTTCTGCATTTATGTGGACGCCGCGAGCGGGAGAATGAGCAACTAGGCATTTGCAGGCTGCCGCAACTTTGAGAGTGGTTCCAGGCGGCACTGTGCTGTTGATGATTGTTAAGTTTGGCTTGTATTGTTCAACGTAGCATTTGATTATGTCGGCGAATTTTTCTTGGCTACTGCAGGGGAGACAAACCTGTAGCGCATCGATTTTGGCTGGCACTTTGTCCTTGCTTTGGCCCAGCTCTTTCATTTTTTTCATATCTAAATCTAAGCCGTAAACCGCGAATTTTTCTTCAGCATCACTGTAAAGTGCGAAGAGTGCATGTCCTATTTCGCCTAAACCGATAATCAAAACCGTTTCTTTAGCCAAACAGATGCCACCGTCATTGGAAAGTCAATTCAAAGTTAAAGTATTTAAAGTTGGAGCCCGAAAAGACAAGCATGCAGAATCCAAAGAAAGGTACCGGCATAGTCACAGGCGCAAACGTGGAAATAGGAAAAGATGTCTCCATCTGGAACTACGTCGTCATCGGTGACGGCACAAAAATCGGAGACGGCACCCTCATCGGCAGCTTTGTTGACTTAGGCAAAAACGTTACTTTGGGCAAAAACTGCAACATCCAAGCACACGTAACCATCTCAAACGGCTGCATACTCGGCGACAATGTGTTCATCGCCCCAAACAGCAGCCTCCTTAATGACAAATACCCAAAAAGCACCTTCATGACCCCGCCAACCATAAAGAACGGCGCTGCAATCGGTGGAGGAGTCACTATTCTGCCAGGTGTAACTGTCGGCGAAAAAGCGGTGATTGGAGGCGGAAGCATAGTTGCTAAAGATGTAGCGCCTCAAACGGTGGTTGCTGGTTGCCCAGCCAAAGTAGTTATGTCTCTTGGGCAGTTTGAAGCTAAACGTGAGGCTTTTCTTGCCCAACATAAGGTGAAGTGATGAAGGTTTGGTATGATGCTTGCACAGGCAAACAAGTCCGCTACGCTATAGCCATAGCGCAGCGTATAAGAAAATCGGGGCATGAATTCGTTTTTACAACTCGGGAACACCCAGACACCATCCCGCTTGCGCGAGTCCTTGGAGAAAAACCAGTGGTTGTAGGCAAATACAACCCATCCACACTCACCTCAAGGCTTGAAGAAAGCGCTGAACGCATAATAGAATTCGCAAAACTCTTCAAAGATAGTCCACCAGACGTTGCCATCGCGCACCAGTCAGTTGAGCTTTGCCGCGTGGCTTTTGGCTTAGGGACTCCTATAGTTTTGACTGCTGATACACCCTACGCTTATGCAGTAAACAGGCTAACTATACCGTTTGCGCACACATTAGTGGTTTCGGAGGTATTGCCGAAGAGTTTCACAAGAACTTATTGCGCCAAAAACGTTGTACACTTCAAAGGTGTCGATGAGGTTGCTTGGATCAAAGATTTTAAGCCAACCAAAATTGCTGGTTTAAAAAAGCCCCTGATAGTTGTTAGGCAGATAGAAGCTAAAGCCGCTTATGCTCAGGGCAAAAGAGACCTCGCTAAAATCATCGCGGAGAAACTTGGGAAAATAGGAAACGTTCACCTTATCCAGCGGTACAATGAAGAGGGCGAAGCGTTCGGAGTAAAAGCGGGCTTTGTGGATTCAGCAAACTTGGTTGCGAACGCCGATTTGGTGGTCAGTTACGGAGGTACAATTGCAAGGGAAGCTGCCCTTCAGGGCGTTCCCAGCATCGCAATCTCTGACATGGCAAAAACCTACGTGAACAGGTATTTAGCGCAGAAAGGTTTTCCACTGTTTATCACAACTGAGCAGGGAATCCTTGGGATTGCTAAGAAGTATCTGGGCAAAAGATTTGACTTGAAAGATAAGCTTGCAGAGTTGGAGAACCCTGTTGATGTCATCGAGAAAGTTGTGGAAAACATAAAAACTTGAACACTGCTGACTTACGCTGGCGCGATTTCGATTTTGTCTCCAGCCATGACTTGGAACTTTTCTGCTGCGCTGCTTTGGTTTAATGCTATTTCCAAAAAGTCGTGGCTGCCTATCAGCGCTATTGGCTGTTGGAGTTTGACTTGCGCGTAGGTTTTGGCGAAAGTGAGGTTTAGCGAAAGGTTCTGGAGTCTTACGTTGACTTTTTTAGTCTTTGCCATTTCTTTCTGGTTTATGTTCGTGATTATGTTGCCATAGCCATCTACATGCAATACTTCACCTAACAAAGAACTGTCTCTTCTTTTTACGATGGCAAACTCGGGAGTAACCGCATCTTGTATTTCTGGACCAAACTCGGAAGGCTCCACACCCATATCCAATTGCGCTGCAGCAGGCGCAAAAACATCCCTTCCATGAAAGGTGAAGGAAACTTTGGTTAGCATAAACTTCGGATTAGTAAGTTCGTATATGTGTTCGATTCCTTGGGTTTGGGCAGCTAAAATCAAAACACCATTGTCTGGTCCAACAAAAAAACTCTGCTTAGTCTGCACTAAAATGGCGCGCCTCTCCATTCCGACGCCAGGGTCCACAACTGCCAGATTAACGGTGCCTTTGGGAAAGTAGGGTGCGGCTGAAGCCAACATGAAAGCGCCCATGCGAATGTTGAATTTTTCAACGTCGTGTGTTATGTCGATTAGGTTAGCCTTTGGGTTTATGGTTAAGATGACGCCTTTCATCTCTGCTACATACGGGTCTTTTAACCCAAAGTCACTGGTTAACGTTATCATTTGGTTAACCGCCGTGTACGACTGGGACAAAAACGATTTCGTCTCCATCGTTTAGTTTAGTTTCATAGCCCTTTAGAACACTGATCTCCCTGCCGTTAACCAGTATAAGTGAATTTGACCTTGAATCGTTAAGTTCTCGATCGCTGAAGGTATGCTTCAACTCTGGCATATCTTGACTGATTTTATCCACCAACTCTTTTACGGAAATTCCATCTTGGAAGTTGACGGAGAACTGTGTTTTTCCTGAAAGATGACGCAGTGCGCCTATGAATTTTATGGTTAAAGACATCTATTCTTCACTCTTGAATGTAGAATAAAGAGGTTGTGAAAAATTTAGCTGAAGCTTTCAAATTTTTCCTGCGTCAAAGTTTCAACGATGTCGGTTGCGATGTCAACTATTGAATCTGCCTGCTTCATCATGGCGTCACCGTTCACTTCTTCCATCTGCGAAATCTGCTGAACGATTGTTTCAATCTCAATCAAAAATTTCAATACAGAATCGTTTGTGGCAGGATTTTTCATTACTTCTTCACGGATGAGTATTTCTATAAAGGCAGGTTCGCCGAGACTGTAGTATATGGCGTTTCTGGCTTTTCTGATGGCTTCAATAACTAAGCTTGGCGCCATATAGGGGATTTTTCGTGCTGCTTCCAGTTCAGCTTTGGCTTCACGAAGGTACCTTAGTGCCCAACCTTTCCTGTACTCATCCATCATTAGATTTCTTTCCAGAATTACTCTGCTATTTCTTCTTGATCTTCGAGTTCAGATTCAGTTGCTGAGTTAGCTTGAGCTAACGCAAGTGTGCGTGTTATGTATCCTGCAGTTTGGTTTCTTACTCGTGTAGTTGCGCCTTTTGTCAATTCGACAACTGCATGTTTGTTTTCGTCAAAGTTAGTTGTGAATTTGCTTGGAAAGCGAGCCATCAGTGCTTTGCCCAGTTTTTTGATCTGATCAGTCTTTACTTTTCCCAGTTATTATTCCTCCGATGTTAACGATTTATAGTTTCTCCGACGTTTAAAAGCGTTGGAGCAACTCTCAATAGATGATAGGCTTAATTTAAGTTTACGCCTTAAACCATTGAATTAGTCACCAATAAGTCACGAGTCAAACGGTGAAGAAAAAAGTTGACTTGTTAGTTTACTTTTATGTTAAAGAATGACTCAAAATTCTTGATTATTTGTTGGGCAACTTCTTCCGCCTGCATTTTCTTGATTTCAGCTACTGCTCCAACAACGTTGCGAATGTATGATGGCTTAGTTAATTGTCCGTTGAAGGGGCGCTTCCAATATGTTACTGGTCCATCGGTTTCTGTTAGCAGGTTCGTTATTGGGGTTTTGTCTACGACTTCTCGGATGCCGTTTGAGTAGGTAGCTGGCGGGCCCTCTGTGATGAAGTAGTCGTTGTCTAACGCTTTGGTAAGGGCATTTAGGGGGTGGCTAAACCAATGTAGCAGCACACGTTTGAGGCGGTATGATGGCAACATTTCCACAATGATATCTGTGGTTCCGCGAGAATGGATGATTACTGGCAGCTCAAGCGTTTCAGCCAAATGCAGCATCTTATCAAAGACCATAGTTTGTTTTTCCCAGACAGTTTCATACTTACAGTCTAACCCGATTTCGCCAATAGCCTTAACAACGCCTTTTTGTTTTTGTATGAACTCTATGGTTTCTTCAAGTTCATTCTCCTTGAGAACATTTACATTCCACGGGTGAATCCCTAAAGCTGGGTAAACAAGGTTAGGATATTGTTGGGCTAGTTTAACGTCGTTTTGGCAGGTTTTAAGGTCCATTGAATTGGTAACTAAAGCGGTTACGCCCGAGTTTTTTGCATCCGCTATTAACTCATCGATGTGGCCGATGTATTCGGCGTCGGAAAGGTGAACATGTGCGTCTATTAGTTTCATCTTTGCTCAGCGCTATATTCGCCTTTGAACGTTTTATAATTTTTCTTTCCTCAAACAAGAGGTTTAAGTTAAGGTGATTTAGGGGAAAAAGCGATAACAAAGGTTAAATATTGCCTTAAAGAGAAAAAGAAGCTAAAGAGATGTCGATATGACTGAATTAGAAATAGCTGTAGCTCCCATGCACAGATTATGTAAAAAAGCAGGCGCAGACAGAGTAAGCGAAGCAGCAGCAAAAGAACTCGCAAAAGCACTAGAAGATATCGGCGTTAAAATCGCCAAAGAAGCTCTTGATTTCGCGATGCATGCTGGAAGAAAAACCATCAAAGCGGAAGACATAGAAATCGCCGCAAGAAAAATCATGGGAAAATAAAAGCTCATCACTTAACATTTCTCCCTTCTTCTTTTTTGTTTTTTAATGAAATCGGAATAAGATTTTTATCGGATTTGCTTGTCATATTGGAAATGGAATTTAGGCCTTTTTTAGACTTTTCTGGACTTTTTTATACTAAAAATGGCTCCCTGAATTGCGGCCTCTCTGACTAACCCAGTAATAAAACAAAAAAAACATTCTAACCGTATTTTTACCTTAAGCGGTCGCTGAGGAATCCCATAGGAATTGGAAGTATTCCCGTGCAAACCCAACTAAACCCACATGGTCGCTCCATATTACGAGGGTTGGTTTGTCTTCACCCAGGAACAGCATGGCTTCTTTTCCGTCAGCTATCACCCCGCCGCCAAACATGTGGTCACGGATTCGTAGCTCGCTTAATCCAGGGTATTTTTTTAGGAAAAGCCATTCTTCCTTTTTGCCAGCGCCCATCAACTTTACCCTCACCGTTTTCCTCAAACCGCTGCCCAGCAAAGGTTCAGCCAGGGCGAGCACCGGTTTGGCGAATTCTGGGGCGGCAATCACGATTTCTATTGAGGCTTTTTTTAGGACTTCTTCAAGTTTTGTTAATACGGCTTGTTGTCCACGTAGAATAAGCATGTCGGGTCGTTCTACGAGTTCTTTTTTTTCGTAGAGGGGTTGGAGGTTTTCGGCTACTGTGTTTTCCCAGTTCAGGTACTTATCTTCAAGCCGCAGTTTAGTGAAGCGTGTTGCTTCCATGGGTGGGACAGGGTAGTATTTGTAGGGTCGGCTTTCGCTGCTTTTTATCCAGCCTTTCTCTTTGAGGGAGTTTAGAACTTCGTACATTTTGCTGTACGGCACTGTGGCTTGTTGGCTTATTTCCATAGCCGTCATCTGCCCGCCTTCCAGCAGTACTATGTAAGCGTCGATTTCGTAAGCGTTTAAACCCATTTCACGCATAGCAGCCCGAGTGCCTTCGTTTATTGACATGTTCTCCCCTCAATCACCTTAGGAAACGTCTGGAAACCTTATTATCATCACATCTGCACTTAAGCACTTCGAAATTAATGCTTACATGCAAGAAGGCAAAATCTAATGAAAGATATCAAACCTACAAGAAGTATCTGTCCAGAATGCCTAAAGGCAATAGATGCAACCATCTACGAAGACGATGGCAAAGTTTTCATGAAAAAAGCGTGCCCTGAACATGGGGCTTTCAATGAACTTTATTGGTCTGACTATGACCAATACATGCGTGCGGAAAAGTTCCGTTTTGACGGTGACGGAATAGAAAATCCACGAACTGAAAAGAAAAAGGGCTGCCCAAACGACTGCGGCATCTGCCCCGAACATAAATCCCAAACTGCACTCGCCATTATAGATGTAACGAACAGGTGCAACCTGAAATGCCCCGTCTGCTTCGCTAATGCTGCTGCTGCAGGATACGTTTACGAACCTACCGCCGAACAAATCACAGGTATGCTTGAAAACCTAAGGGCAAACAGGCCAGTACCAGCAACCGCGTTGCAGTTCAGCGGAGGAGAACCCACTATCCGCAACGAACTCTTCGATTTTATTCGAAAAGCCAAAGAATTAGGTTTCAAACACGTTGAAATCAACACGAACGGTCTTCGAATCAGCAAAGACGTCGAATACGCCAAACAACTGAAAGCTGCGGGTGTCAGCACCATTTACCTGCAGTTCGACGGATTGACCTCTGATGTATATAAGTTCATTCGTGGCTTAGATCTCCTTGACACTAAGATGAAAGCTATTCAGAATCTGCGTGAAGCAGGTTTCGACAGCGTAGTCCTTGTTGTCACGTTGGTTAAGGGCGTAAACGATGGGCAATTGGGCGACATAGTAAAATTTGCATTAACAAACTTTGACGTTATTCGATGCGTCAACGTGCAACCTGTTTCGCTGTGCGGACGTTTGCCCCAGCAGGAGCGGGAAAAAATGCGCATCACCATCCCGGACTTCATGCGTTTAGTGGAGGAGCAGACAAACGGCATGGTGAAAGCTTCAGACTTTTACCCTGTCCCAACAGTTGCACCCATCGCCAAAGCAGTCGGCGCCCTCAAAGACAAACGCTACTTAGAATTCACTGCACACCCCCACTGCGGCATGGGAACATACCTGTTCACGGAAAACGGCAAAACAATCCCCATATCCCGCATAGGAAACGTGAAAAAATTCAACGAAGCCATGAAAAAAGTCTACGAAGAAGCCGCCAAAGGCAACAAAAGCCGTGCCAAACTCCGCTTAGTCGGAGCAGCCCGACATATGAAATTCAGTTTCCTGCGCAAGTATGTGTTGCGCGTGTTGACGGAGGGCAGCTATGAAAGCCTCGGTGACTTACAACGTAAATCGCTTCTGCTTACTTCAATGCACTTTATGGATCCCTACAACTTTGACCTCGAAAGAGTCCAGCGCTGCCTAATCCACTATGCAGTTCCAGACGGACGCATAATACCGTTCTGCACCATGAACTCCATCCACCGCGCTGAAGTAGAAAAGAAACTTGGCGTTCCAATCAAAGAATGGAAAGAGAAACATAAGGTTGAAATAAGCCAGCCAATGTAATTGTTGAGAATTCTACAAGGTGAAAATAATGGGTGGAAAAAAGAAGCTCGGCATAAAGCAGATGGAAAAGCAGCAAGTTAAAACGGACGAAGACAAAGCGAAAGAAGCAAAGAAGAAAGAGAAAGCTGGTCCGCCAAAGGAAAGAAAAACTGTTGGCATAATGGTTCCAGACGCAAAAGATCCAAAAAACGTCAGCGAAATCAAAAAGATGAATGTCTTAACGCCATACACGGTTGCAACACGCTATGGAATACGCATAAGCGCAGCTAAAGACTTCCTCGAGCAGCTAGAAGCAAATGGTTCAGTACAACTTGTCTCCGGCAGCCACAACATCAAAATCTACAAGCCAGCAGCATAACTGCAAAAATTTACCTATTTCAAAAAACAATTTTCTTCATATTGGGAGTTTGTTTTCGTGAGTTTTCCAGATAGAGTTTATACTACAGAAGAAGTAAAAGCAGCTAAGGCCCTAGTTGACCAAGGCTACAAGCATGATCTAATTGTTGAGGGTGCACCTGAGTTTAGAAAACAGGTCAACCAAGCTCTTGAATTAATCAAAACGGCAGGATACTATGACTTTTTGAGATCTTACATACGGAAAATCATGGAAATAGATGGAATAGCCCAGCTCCGCGAAACAGAAGTCGCACTCTGGGCAAACAAGTTCGCTGTAGAAAACCCAGTGGACGCCGCCAGTCTATTTATCCAAAAAGCCTTCCAAATGAAAGAGTACATAGAAGGCGAACTCTACTATGGGGGCAATGCGGAAAAACGTTCAGTGACAAAACGCATCGAGTTTCTACAGACCCTCAAAGAAAAAACAAGTGAAAAAGACATTAAAGAAGAGTGCGAGCGACTGCTAGAAATGTGGAGAGAAAGCTCTCTAGCGTTCTAGACTAAGCCGTTGACAACTGAACTTTGATTGTTGATCCACTTTTTACCTGCTTAAAAAATTCAAGGTTACTAGTTACTTTTCCCAGGATGCTGACTGGACTGTAAGGTTGAGATTTGCCATAGAAAACGCATAATGCGCCGTCCATAGGCCAGAAAGCAATGGTGCCTGATTCCACAGTTGATTTGGCTTTTTCTTCGCCCATCTTGATTGGAATTTCAAAATAGACTTCTTCTTTGTATAAGGCAGCTCTTCCTTCAAGAGGAAGCTTGCGAACGATAGTGTCTATTGTTCTTGGCGCAAGGAACCTGACGAGTTCGCCTTCAGCTTCACCTACGCCTTCGATGAGAAACTTTATTTTTATGTGGGAAACGTCTGCTTCATCACTCAAAGTGTTCATACCCCTTAAAGAAAACCCAATAATCCCTGCAAATCAGAAGGTATAGTGCGTGAAGTGCAATTTAACTCTTACACTCCACAAAACAGAGCAAGTTAGACTAGAGGAGGCTTAGGACTGTTTCCCCGATGAATCGTGCCTGTTCCTCGGTGACTCCTGGATGAATAGGCAAGGAGAACACCTGTTTAGACGCCTTCTCTGTTTCTGGTAATTTGGCGCTTTCAAAGTTTTCTCGGTAGAATGGCATTTGATGAATTGGATTCACGTAGTATGCTTCTGCTCCAATTCCTTTGTTTTTGAGTTCTTGAATGAATTTATTTCGTTGAGTTTCTGTACCATCTTTTAATCTTGCGGTATAAAGGTACCAGCTATGTTGCCTATCTTTTGTTTCATAGGGTAAAACAAGCTTGCTGTTCTTCTCAAGAATCTTCGTTAGTTGCTGAGCGTTCTGGCGGCGTTTAGCCACAAACCCTTCTAATCTTCCCAATTGCACATTGCCTATTGCGGCTTGCATCTCAGACATACGGTAGTTAGTTCCCAAAATCAATGAGGCGTACTTGGCTTTTTCACCATGAGTTCGAATCATACGCAAGGTTTCATCCAATTGTTCGTTGTTGGTTGTTGCAACTCCGCCTTCACCTGTCATTATGTTTTTGCTTGCATACATGCTCCAGCAGACAACATCGGAAAATGCACCGACAGGTTTACCCGCATATGTTGCTCCGTGCGCTTGAGCAGCGTCTTCCACCAAAGCTAAACCATGTTTGTCGGCGATTTCTCGCAGGTGCTTGAAGTCAGCTGAAAACCCATATAAATCCACAGGCAATACCGCTTTGGTTTTTTTGGTTATTGCTTTCTCCACTTCTGAAGGCGAGAGATTGTATGTTTTGGGTTCGATGTCGACGAAGACTGGTTTGGCTCCTGCCAACGCTACTGCTTCGGCGGTAGCTACGAAAGTGAAACTGGGCAAAATAACCTCATCACCATGTTTTACGCCAACAGCCATAACCGCAGCGTGCAAAGCCGCAGTGCCCGTGTTAACGCCAACAGCGTGTTTGGCACCCGCCATTTTAGCAAAGCCTTTCTCGAACTCGGTAACGGCAGGACCCATACCTAGACCGCTTGTCAACATGCCGCTTCGCATGACTTTGTTTACAGCTTGGATTTCTTCTTCACCGATTTTTGGAAGGTTAATGTATATCATTTCGTCGGCTCACTTGTTAGGATACTATGAAGTCTTGTATATTTTATTTTGCTCAAAACTATAATGGATGGCAACGTAGTTTTGGAAGCAGCTAACCTTATTCGATTAGCATTTCTTGCGTGGTTTTGTAGTCAGTCACAACTCTAATACACCGCGCCCTAAACTTGGCATCCAAATCAGAGTCGCCAGTGTCAACCCTCAAACTCTGCAACCTATCCAACTTGCTCTTAGTTGCAACCACAACAATGTTGTCTAAGCCCACTTGTCGAATGACTTTTGAACTTATCTGCTGGTTTCCCCTACCAAAAATGAAGCCTTGCCCTCCAATCGGGGTCACAACTATTTTTGTCCGTTTTCCGTTTATGGTTTGCAGGATTTGCTTTTCGCTGACGTCTTTGGCGATGATTTTTTTGTTTTGGAAAAGGTCAACGCCTAGGAGCGTTTTTTTCTGGTCCAGGAGGTCACCGATGGTTCGAGTAGTTGTTCCAGGACCCACAATGTAAGTGATATCGGGCTGCATTTCTTCGATTATATAGATGGCTATTGCTGCTTGGTTTTCCACTTCGCTCTCAGTCATGGGACTCTCCATTTTGTTTCCCTGAATCAAATGTGGCTCAAAGGGGCTAAGCAGGTACCCGTAAAGCTCAGCTGACAAGTGTCCCAGCCTGAAGGCTTGCTCATCCACATCCATGACTTCCGCTTCCCTCAGTGGCAACCCACTCCATAAAAACCTTAATGCTACTCTTGCCGCGGCTATAGGGCTGACAGCGAATATGGCGCTGTGCATCTTGACACCTGTAGGAACACCAAGCACAGGCACCTTCAAGTCAACGGCTTTTAGCATGTCACGGGTTGTTCCATCGCCGCCACAGAAAACGAGCAAATCAACTCCAGTGGCAACTATGCCTTTGGCGATGGACTGTGTGTCTTCCGAGGTGGTTTCTTTTTTGTTCTCACCTATGACTTTGCAGGCGAAACCGCATTTTTCAGCTTGCTTCTGCCCCATGTCGCCTGCACCGACGATTAGGTTCAAGTTTTTTCTGGCAAGGCTAAGTTCGGTAAGAAAGGTTTCTGCCCTTTGTGACGCTATGGGCTTAGCGCCTAAGGCTATGGCTTGTGTCAGGATTGCTTTGCCATCTGTTCCTTTTAGCCCGACGGCGCCGCCCATGCCAGCAACGGGGTTCACGATGAATCCAATAGTTTTGATGGGAAGCGCATTTTCAGTTGCGGTCAAGGAAGTAACCTGTTGAGTATAAGGTTGGTTGAAAGATAAAAAGAAGAACGGAAAAGAAAAGATAGGTCTGGGATGTTAGTAGGTTTCGCAGCTTATGTATTTCTTGTTGACTTCGTTTAGCCACGGGTACAGTTTGTGCAGTTTATCCATTGATTCTGCAACTTTCTGGGTTGGGTATTCGTAGGGTTGGAGTCTGCCGCTGAAGTATTCGTCGTATGCTGCCATGTCAAAGTAGCCGTGACCGCACAGCACGAAGAGGATGGTTTTTGCTTCACCTGTTTTTTTGCATCTGAGGGCTTCGTCGATGGCTCCTTTGATTGCGTGTGATGGTTCGGGCGCTGGGATGATGCCTTCACTTTGGATAAAAAGTTTGGCTGCGTCGAAGACTTCTAGTTGGTTGAAGGCTTCGGTTGTCATCTGTTTTTCTTGGACAAGCACACTGATTGTTGGGGCGATGCCGTGGTAGCGCAGTCCTCCTGCGTGGATTGGTGCGGGAATGAAGTCGTGTCCTAGTGTGTGCATAGGCACTAGTGGTGTTAGTTTTGCGGTGTCGCCGTGGTCGTATTGGTATACTCCTTTGGTGACTTTGGGGCACGCGGTGGCTTCTGTGGCGACAAACTTTGTTTCTTTAGGTGCCTTCTTGGATACTTTGTCGTAGTAGAATGGCCACATGATTCCTGAATAACTGCTTCCGCCGCCGATGCAACCGTAAATAACGTCGGGATAATCATCTACCATTTCAAGTTGCTTTTTAGCTTCTAAGCCTTCCACAGTCTGGTGTAAACAAACGTGGTTGAAGACGCTGCCGATTGCATAGTTGGTTTCGGCTTCGTTGACAAGTGCATCTTCTACGGCTTCACTGATAGCTATGCCGAGGCTGCCTTTGTTGGTTGGATCTTCAGCAAGGATTTTTCGTCCTGCCTCCGTTCTATTGCTCGGGCTGGCAATGCATTCTGCGCCGAAAGTGTTCATCATCATTTTTCGGTATGGTTTTTGGTCGTAGCTTGCGCGAACCATGTAGACTGTGGCTTTAAGTCCGAACATCATGGCTGCAAACGCTAAAGCTGATCCCCATTGGCCTGCGCCTGTTTCTGTTGATAGGCGTTTTGTGCCTTCTTTCATGTTGTAATATGCTTGGGGCACAGCGGTGTTGGGTTTGTGGCTTCCAGCTGGGCTTGTGCCTTCGTACTTGTAGTAGATGTGGGCGGGTGTTTTGAGGGCCTTTTCTAAGCCGACCGCTCTGAAAAGCGGGCTTGGTCTCCAGATTCGGTAAACGTCTCGAACCTCGTCTGGGATGTTTATCCATCTTTCCTGGCTTATTTCTTGACCAATGATTTCTTTGGGGAATATTCGTGGGACTATGCCGACGCCTGGCTGTTTTGTTTCCACGTCTATGAAGGGTGGAAGTGGATGTGGCAGGTCGGGCACTATGTTGTACCACTGTTTGGGTATGTCGTTTTCGTTTAATAGAATTTTTCTGTCTGGCATTTTTTCGCCTTCTATCTAGTTTTAAGGCGTGGCTACGTTTTATTTAAGGCTTTTGTGAACAGTTCTGTACATCAATCCCATGCATATTAACCAACACATTTATACCTAAAGGCACAAAAATAAACAGAAGAGACCCGAAATGTGGAACAAAATCAAAACCCAACTCGAACAGTACCCTGAACGCCTCAAAGTAGCACGGGTCCTCATAGAAAACGGCCTAAGCGCCAAAGGCGACAAAATATGCCTAAACCAAATAGAAATTCCACCCGTCCGCATAGCAAGAGTAGCCGGTGTTGACAGAAGAACAGTAAATGAAACCCTAAAAACCATTGAGGAAAACCCAGAGTTAAAGATGATTTTTGAAGAAATCCGCCCAGCAGGACACAGCCTAAAAGAAATCGCAAAACACCTAAACCTTGGAGTCTTAGAAATAACCCCCATAAACGCGAGGTCACCAGGAATCTTATCTAACGCGGCGATGTTGCTTAACAGGGCAGGCTTAAGCATCCGCCAAGCAATCGTTGATGACCCAGAGCTCTCACCCGAACCGAAATTAACCCTAATTGTTGAGAAGAAAATTCCTGGAGAATTAATTCCTGAACTACTAAAGATTTCAGGTATAGCCAAAGTTTCAGTTTACTAAGCTCTGGCAAAACGAAACGCGCTCCTACCCAAAAAACGGTTGAATGATGCAAAAAACACTTGTATAGGGTGTATTCGACATGCATTAAATAGGAAAAACTTATATGGTTAGTAACGTTTTGTTGTTGTTCGCATTATTGGAGTGTTACTTGATTTGTCATCATCACAAGCTAGCGGAATACCTGTTCTCGTTATGAAAGAAGGCTCAAACAGATCCCGCGGAAGAGAAGCACAACACAGCAACATAATGGCTGCTAAAGTTGTTGCAGAAAGCGTCCGAAGCGCACTTGGACCAAAAGGCATGGATAAAATGCTCGTTGACAGCTTCGGCGATGTTACAATAACAAGCGACGGCAGAACTATTCTTGATGAAATGGATGTTCAGCATCCAGCAGCAAAAATGCTCGTAGAAGTCGCCAAAACACAAGACAAAGAAGCAGGCGACGGAACAACATCTGCGGTGATTATTGCAGGGGAACTTCTCAGCAGAGCTGAAGAATTAATAGACAAAAACATCCATCCAACAGTAATAATTGACGGTTACAGAAAAGCAGCTGACAAAGCCCTAGAAACTCTTGAGAAAATAGCCATACCAATTGACATAAAATCACACGACTACTTCAAAAAGACTGCAGCGACATCTATGGGCAGCAAATTAGTAGCTGAATACAAAGATTACCTAGCTGACTTAGCCGTTAAAGCAATGTTGGCTGTCGCTGAAAAACAAGCCGACGGCACATACAAAGCAGATGTTGACGATGTAAAGGTTGAGAAGAAAACAGGTGAATCCCTCAAAGCCACCAGCCTAATCAACGGCATAGTTTTGGATAAAGAAATCGTTCACTCGGGCATGCCTAAACGCTTGGAAAAAGCAAAGATTGCCCTACTTGAGGCTTCTTTGGAAAATGAAAAACCAGAGATGGATGCAAAAATCAGCATTGAAAGCCCAGACCAAATTGAAGCGTTCCTAAAACAAGAAGAAACCATGCTAAAGGACATGGTTGAAAAAGTTTTAGCTACAGGCGCCAACGTGGTAGTTTGCCAGAAGGGCATCGACGATTTGGCTCAGCATTTCCTCGCCAGAAAAGGAGTAATCGCGATTAGAAGAGCCAAGAAATCAGATATGGAGAAGCTTGCAAGAGCCACAGGCGGAAAAATCGTAAGCAATATCGACGCGCTCACAGCCTCAGACCTTGGTTACGCCGCTTTAGTTGAAGAACGTCGAACAGGCGATGACAAAATGACTTATGTTGAAGGCTGTAAGAATCCCAAGTCAGTTACGCTCTTGATCAGGGGCGGAACTCAACGGATGACTGCAGAAGCCGAACGCTCCATACATGATGCGCTCTGTGTTGTCAGAGACTTAATTGAGGAGCCAAGAATTGTTGCTGGAGGAAGCGCCCCGGAGATGGAGATGGCAAGTGTTCTTAAAAAATATGCTCAAACAGTGCAGGGAAGAGAGCAACTTGCAATCACAGTATTCGCAGAATCCCTTGAAGCCATAGCAACAACCCTTGCGGAAAACGCTGGGTTAGACCCAGTTGACATACTTTCAGAGTTACGAACAAGACACCAAAAAGGAGAAACATGGGCAGGCATCGATGTCCTCGCAGGCAAAATCGAAGACATGACAAAAATAAACATCTACGAACCACTCGCAGTCAAAAAACAAATCATTAAATCAGCCAACGAAGCCGCAACAATGATTCTCAAAATTGACGATGTCATATCCTCATCAAAAATGAAGACTCCTCCAATGCCACCTGGAGGAGGAATGCCAGGCGGGATGGGCGGTATGGGTGGAATGCCAGGCGGAATGATGTAAAAAATGTCAGGACAAACAATTACTGTAGGCCCCCCAAAAATTACTCGCTTCGAGAAAGCAAGAATAGTGGGCGCGCGTGCGCTTCAAATCTCGATGGGAGCACCAATCTTGGTAGATGCAGCTGAAAACACAAACCCAATCGACATAGCCCTATCCGAGCTCGATGCAGGCGTTTTGCCAATTACCATTCGGAGAACGCTGCCAGATGGAACTTTCCAAGATATTCCTTTGAAATGGCTGTCTTAAGCGCCATTATTTTCTTTCAATTCTTCAAGTTTTGTTTGTGCTTGTGTTAGTGTGTTGTTGATTTGTGTCCAGTGGGCTCCTTGCCAGTAGATTTGTCCGCAGTTGGGGCACTTCCAGAATTTCTCATAGAATGTAAAAGTATTTTTCTTTAGTTCACTTTGAAGCTGCTCTTTTGGGGTTGCTTGGAGTTTGGCGTTGCATATTGGGCAATAGGACTTATCCATATCAATCGCCAACTGCAGGTTATACCGTTTGGCAACTTCCGCCAGCCGCTCCGACTCTGTCTTGCCTTCAACATAGTAAGCGTCCAAACCCCTACCGATGGCACGTTTATAGAGTTCAAAATCCTTCGTCAACAAAACACGCTCTTCTTTTTTTGCCAACTCCAAAAGCTCAGAATCATCAAACCGCACCGAGTACAGTACATCGTGACCTAACATGCGAAGCCAACGAGTCAGTTTGCCAAGCATGACATCCGCAAGAAACTTCAACCGCTGCCTCTCCGAACGATAAACCCGCTTCCACCCGTGGCCACGATTTCGCCTTCATCAAAGACTATTCTCCCGTTCACAATGGCTTTTACCACTTTACCCTGAACATCCCAGCCGTCGTAGGGTGAAAACTTGGCTTTGGACTTGAATTTGGATACGTCAATTTTGAATTGACTATTAAAATCTATGATTGTTAAATCTGCGTTTTTGCCCTGTTCCAAGCGTCCGCGGTCATCTAAGCCGAAGATTTCCGCTGGTTTTTCAGCGAGCAATTGAACTGTTTGGACTATGGTTAATTGATTCTTCTTTATCTTCGTCATGAGCAGTGGCAAAGTAGTCTCTAGTCCTGGTACGCCGACTTTTACGTCCCAAACGCTGCTCGCTGACTTTTCGGTTTGGGCGTGGGGTGCGTGGTCGGAACCTAAAGTGTCAACTGAGCCATCTGCTAGCCCTTTCCACAGAGCGTCAACGTGGTTTCTATCTCGGAGCGGAGGCGCCATAATCACCATTTGCCCATAACGCTTCAAATCATCAATTGACAACAAAAGGTGGTTTGGGGTTACCTCGCAAGTTACTTTTCTCCCAGATTTTTTTGCTTCAGCTATTGCATTTAAGCCTTCTTCTGTAGATACATGGCAGAAATGAAGTCGTACATTAGTTTGCTCGCTTACTTTTAGCAGGCGCTGGATAGATTTTAGTTCAACTGCTTCTGTGTGTGCCCTGAGAAAGTCGGCGGTGCCAGTTTTTTTAGCTTGGTTTAGTTTTTGCTCGTTGGCTGTTAGCATTGCCCTATCTTCCGCGTGAACAGCAACAGGTCTATTCAATTTGGCGACCTCTTTGAATGCATCTTGCAAGGCTTGGTCGTCGTCTAAGTATAAGCCGCCGATTTGACAGCCCATGAAAATCTTGAATCCAACAGCGTCTCCCTCAACGATGTCTGGTATTTCAGTCAGTTTTTTAGGGAATTCAGAGTAAAACCCAACGTTGACCAGGATTTTTCTGTGCGCAGTCTCCATGCGGTTGCGCAGGGTTCCAATGCTCATGGTGACGGGGTCGTTGTTTGGCATATCCAGAACGGTTGTGAAGCCTCCTGCCGCAGCAGCAGCCGTTCCAGATGAAAAATCTTCCTTGTACGCTTTACCCTCATCCCGCAAGTGAACGTGCTCATCAATCAAACCGGGCAAAACCAAGAGGTTATGGAGATCGGTTTTTTCGTCGGCTTGGGGCATTTGAGTTTCTTTGCCGATTTTTTGGATTTTGCCTTCTTCTATGGCTATGCTGCAGTCGATGATTTGCCCGTTTATGTAGGCTTTGGCGTTTGTGAGTACAGAATCAACAATCAAGGCTATCACGGTCTATTGAATAGCGGGTGGTTTGGTTAATTAAAGTTTATTTAGGCTACAAAACAAAGTTATAGTTGAACGTTTTAGAAGTGTTTTTTGATGTCCAGACATGTTTTAGTTAGCAATGGGCGATTCGCGGTAGCCCTCGATGATAAAGCTAGTATCAGAGATGTCTATTTTCCCTTTGTTGGGCTTGAGAACCATGCGGTTGGTCACCAATTCAGGTTCGGAGTTTGGGTTGACGGCAAATTCGAGTGGCTGGACAACGATTGGGAGATAGTGATGACTTATTTACCTGAAACCCTCACAAGCCGATACAAAATAAAAAAGCAAGCCTACGGCGTTGAAATGGAAGTCAATGATGCCATCCACAACTCCAAAGACGTTTTTCTGCGCAAAATAAAAGTCTCAAATGAATTAGACCACCCGCAAGAAATCCGCTTGTTCTACACTCAGGATTTCCACATTTACGGTTACGAGGCTGGGGACACAGCGTTTTTTGAACCCAACCTTAGCGCCATCATACATTACAAGGGCAAACGTTACTTTCTAGTCGGCGGAGCGTCCAGCGGCAAAGGCTTCTTCCAGTATGCAATCGGGCAAAAAGAGGGTGACGGAAAAGAGGGAACTTGGCGGGACTGCGAAGATGGGCAATTAAGCTCAAATCCTGTTGCTCAGGGAGCGGTGGATTCATCTGTCTCTTTCAAACTTGAGATTCCTCCACACAGTTATGAAATAATCCATTACTGGATTGCAGCTGGAACCAGCCTAAACGAAGTCACAGCTTTAGATGCCCAAGTTAAAGACATTGGGGTTGAGCAGATGCTTTTGGAAGTGGAAAATTATTGGAGTGCCTGGCAAAACCGATTGAAACTAGACCTAAACATCTTGCCCCGTGAAGTTGCTCGCCTCTTCAAACGCTCACTTCTGCTCATGCGCGCTCACGTTGACAACCACGGGGGCTATTTGGCATCGCTTGATTCTGACATAAGGGAAATTCACAAAGACACCTACTCCTATGTTTGGCCAAGGGACGGTGCCATGGCAGCCTTAGCCTTCACCAGCGCAGGCTTCACCGACGTAGCAGCGATGTTTTTTGGTTTTTGCCACAAAGTTATAGGCGAAGATGGGTTTTTCCGCCACAAATATCTTCCCGACGGCTCGTTGGGAAGCACCTGGCATGCATTAATCGATTCTTCAGGCCATTTGCAACTGCCTATCCAGGAGGATGAAACAGCAAGCGTGCTTTATGCGCTCTGGAAATACTATGAAAAGAACGGGAATTTAGAGTTCGTCACTAAAGTATACGACCGTCTAGTAGTGAAAGCGGCGGATTTCATGTTAAACTACCGAGACCCTGATACCCATCTGCCTAAGCCTACGTTTGATGAGTGGGAGGAAAAAGTCGGTGTATTCACCTCGACCGCGGCATCTGTCTGCGCTGGGCTTGATGCTGCTGCCAAGTTTGCCAAAGTATTCTATGACAGCGGCAGGCAAGAAACCCTTTCAGAAGCTTCTGCCCAAATTAAAAACGCCATGATTAAACACTTGTATGACCCGCCGTCGAAACGGTTCATAAAAGGCATCTACCCAAACGGCGAAAAAGACATGACAATTGACAGTAGTGTCTCTTCGGTTTTTGTCTATGAAGTTTTGGATGCCAGAGACACCAAAGTAGAGAACACAATGAAGGCGTTGGCCAGCGGCCTTCAGGTTAAAACTGACATCGGTGGCTTGGCAAGGTACCAAAATGACCATTATCGACAAGTTTCGCCTGATACGCCGGGAAACCCATGGGTTATCTCCACGCTCAGGCTTGCTAGATGGCACATCGCCAAAGCCGCCTCAATGGAAGAGTTAGTGGGTGCGATGGATTTTCTTAAATGGGCAGCAAAAAACGCTTTGTCCACAGGAGCATTACCTGAACAACTGGATCCCTACTCTGGCAAACCAATATCAGCAACTCCTTTACTTTGGAGCCACGCTGAATTCGTTTTAGCTACAACTGAATACATTAGCAAACACCATGAAATAGCAACCACATATCAACCGAATACTTAGGAGGTAATGGCATGTTTGTTAAGTTATGCGACAAAAGCATCCTTCCCCCAGGAGAACCACGGTCCTTCAAGATTAAAGGGCACGAAATCTTAGCCGTTAATGTTGGGGACAAAATTTTTTGTTTGGATGGAAGATGCACCCATGCGGGAGCACCAATATCAGAAGGTACACTTGACGGAGAAGTCCTTACTTGCCCATGGCACTACTCACAATTCAACATAACGAGCGGCATAGTGCTTCGGGGACCAGCTGATAAACCGCTTAAAAGTTACCCTGTTGAGGAAAAAGAAAACTCTGTTTTTATCGATTTGTAAAAGAAGAAGGATTATTTTTCTTGTTCTAGTTCTACGCGGCATTCATCGCAGATGTTTTGTCCATTGCTTTCCTTTAGGCTTTCCGAGTAAATGTTGCAGTGGTCGCAGTATCCCGAGAGTGGGACCTCTTCAGTTTCTTCGGTTCTGGCGGCGCCTTCGATGCGTGATTTCTCCTGCATTATCTCGATTAGTTCAGGCATTACACCTAGAATGTCTTTGCTTGAGATTATTCCGACAAGGTTGCCCTTATAGATCACAACTAGCCGCCTAATGTCGAGCCTTGTCATTCTTCTTGCTGCATCGCTTATTGTTGCTTCAGGCTCAACGGTGACCAAGGGGGTAGTCATGATTTCTTTAGCTTTAACTGTGTCTGGCTTTAGGTTTTTAGCTATAACCCTGATGACTAGGTCGCGTTCAGTTATGATCCCGATGGATTTTCCTGCTTTGTTGGTAACTATCACGGCGCCTAAATCATGCATATCCATGTTGGCGGCAGCTTTGTTTGTAGCTTCATCTTCATCCATAGTAATGACTGGGCTGCTCATTACATCTCTAACCAGCATCTTTGTTCTTAATCCAAGATCAGACATAGCTACACTTCCAACAATTTAGAGGCTTAGCTTCCACTTGAACATAAAAAGAAACGCAAATTTAAGAGTATCTTAACCCCCAAAAAAAAAGTACTCTGTGAAGTTTTATTAGACTCCGAGTAGATAGACCACATTGCCTGAGGAACATACTGTGCTTAAAATAAACGCTGAAAAGCTTATAAAAATGTCAGTTATGGGCGAAATCGCCAGCCCAACAATACGCTCAGTCTACAATGTTTCAGCAACAGGCAAACCCTTAGTGCTGCCGGGAGTAGGAGGCATAACTTACAACCTGCGAGTCGGCGACCCAGCGTGCGGTTGGGAAGCAGACCATGTGGAACCAGGCGTCAGTGCAGAGAATAAGGAGAATGATGCCCGCTCTGGACAAGCCGCAAACACCGCTTTCAACGTGCTCTCATGCGTTGGAAACCAAGCAACCGTGGTCACTGGCGAAGCCAAGGGTGCTAAAGGTGTGGTCACAGGAAAGCACGGCGGAATAGAGCATGTGCTGGTTGATTTTCCAATGGACGTTTTAGAGAACCTTGTACTCGGTGACAGACTTCTCGTTAAGGCATATGGTACTGGGTTGAAGCTTTCGGATTTTCCAGCTATTAAGGTTCTTAATATGGATCCATGTTTGCTTGAGGCGTGGAATCCAAAACCCAGCGGCGGCAAACTTGAGGTGCCTGTTACACATATTGTTCCTGCAGCGATTATGGGTTCAGGTTTAGGGTCAAATCAAGTTAATTCAGGGGACTACGACATTCAACTGTTCGATGAGGCTGTCGTTGAGCAGTATGGACTTGAAAGTTTGAGGCTTGGCGATTTGGTTGCCATTATTGACGCGGACCATTCTTTTGGCAGGATTTACCGTCAAGGCGCCGTCTCCGTGGGAGTTGTTGTTCATTCAAACTGTGTCACGGCTGGTCATGGTCCCGGAGTTACTACGTTAATGACTTCGCCTGATGGAAAGATTATTCCCAAGATAACTCAGAAGGCAAACATTGCTTCTCTTCTTAAATTACGGTCAGATATATAAGATAGTTAAATCAATAATGGAACAATAGAAAAGAAAGTAGGTCAAAATAATGCCCGTTAAACGAAAAAGCCGAGGAAGATCAAAAGGAAACAAAGGAAGCAGTACTCTTGTTCAATGCGCAAACTGTGGTGCTTCAGTGCCACGGGACAAAGCAAAACGCTCCACGCGCCGAGTGTCCTTTGTTGAGCCGCAATTAGCTAAAGAACTTAGGCAAAGCGGCACATACTTAGCCTCTTGGGTAGACACAAAATTCTATTGTATCTCCTGCGCTGTTCACCGCGGCATCGTTAAGGTTCGCGCCGAAAACGAAAGACATTCAAGAGGATACAAAAAAAGATACTAAGCGGCTAATCTGCTGCTTTTTTCTTTAATTCTTTGTAAACGTAAAGTGCTCTTTGTATAACTGTTAGGTTTGAAAGTATCGCCAACAAAGCTATTCCGTAACCTATCGCTGGCAACCAAAAGAACGCAATTATAGATACTGCAGCTAGAATGAGCATACGGTCTGCCCGCTCAGCGAAACCTACTGATTCCATTTTTATGCCTGCGACTTCAGCTCTTGCACGGGTATAACTCACCATCACGGAGCCGCCGAGAGCTGCCAAACCCCAAGCTGAACCCCAAAAAGAACCCCAAACTTGATTGCTTAACCCAGCAACTATTATCGCGGCATAGATCGCTACATCAGCGTATCTGTCTAGAACTGAATCGAAAAAGCCGCCGAACACAGTTGTCTGCTGAAAAGTCCGCGCTATTATACCATCTAATGTGTCACAAAACCCTGACGCCAACAACAAAAAAGTTGCCAACAACAAAAACCAAGAAGCATTTGGAACAAACGCATATGCGAGGGCTGAGCCGAGCGCAAGGACGAAGCCTATTGCGCTTACTCTGTTGGGGGTTAAGCCTATTTTGTGTGCGGCGTTTGCTTGTGAGGTGAGCATTTGTTGGACTTGTTTTTTGAGTTTGGTTAGCAAGTTAACCTCAACTGGGCAGTGTTATTGCTCATTAGGGGGTGGCTGTAGAAAAGCCTTTCTTAGTTAATTGTTGAATGTTTTTTAGTGATAGACCTTTTTCAATGGACTTATAAAGAAGAATGTAATAATTTGGATTGACGTTCTGCCGCGCAACAAAATGCATAACAGCAACGTTAAACAAACAAACACAAAAAGGAGTAAAAGAAAATGACAGAAAAAGCCAATGACGTTATCTTCGTCGGAAACAAACCTCCAATGAGTTATGTTCTGGCAATCATGACAAGCCTCTCCGCAGGAAACCTAAAAGAATTACTCTAAAAGCCAGAGGTCAAGCTATAACAACCGCTGTTGACGTTGCTGAGATCGCAAGAAACCGGTTCCTTAAAGACCTCAAATTTAGCAAGAATTGCTATCGGAACGGCTGAGATGCCTCCTCGTGAGGGAGAGAGCAAGTCCAGAATGGTTTCCATAATGGAGATAACTCTAACCAAAAAGTAACAGGAAAAGTAAAAAACAAAAATGCATCTAAACTTCTTTTATTTTTTAGTTAATTCTTAGGCCGTTTTTCATATATTAAAAAACCAAGTTGCATAAGTTAATTTAATAGGTAAGCGTTCCTGTGCTTTTTAAGAGAAAGGTGTAGCCTATGGCTTTAGACCCAGTGCTGAGGGCAATAGTGACAATTTGCATTTTGGTTTTCTCAGCTAAGGTGTTGGGTGAGGTTTTTTCTTGGAGAAAAATTCCCTCAGTTCTTGGAGAATTACTTGCAGGTGTCCTTCTTGGGCCTTTCGCTTTAGGTTCATTAATTGTCGTCAATGGAACGTCACTAATTCAAATAAACGACATTGTTCGGGCGTTTGGGGAAATAGGCGGGATACTTATCCTGTTCGTTGCGGGTTTAGAGATGACTTTTCGAGATTTCCGAAAGGTTGGCGTAGCAGGTTTTGTCATTGGAACAGTTGGGGTTATTGTTCCTTTCATAATGGGTTATTGGCTTTCGTTGGCTCTTGGATTTGGCACTATAACTGCTTTGGTGGTTGGCGCGGCGCTTGTGGCCACCAGCATTTCTATTACTGCAGTTGTGCTGCAAGAGCTTAACCAAAGTAGAAAGGTCGAATCAAGGATGATGATTAGCGCTGCAGTCGTTGACGATGTGTTAGGACTTGCAATTCTCGGTGTCATCGTTTCGTTCATTTCCACTTCCACACCTATAACTGCTTTAAACGTGGTTGTTATAATTTCTACATCTCTTGCTTTGTGGCTTGCCATGACAGTTTTTGCGGCTATAGTTCTGCCAAAGATAATCAACTTAACATCCAAGGGCTCAGAGGCAACAGTTGAAGCTGCAGCAACCGCCTCTTGCTTTGGCGCTTCCGCGTTAGCAGCTGCACTCGGGCTATCGCCTATTGTGGGTGCTTTTGCAGCGGGTATGGCAGTTGCGAGTTCCAAAACTATTGAGAAAATAAGGGATTACACCAAGAAAATAAGCGTCATATTTTCTCCTGTATTCTTTGGGTTAGCAGGTGCACAATTTGATGTCAGGAGCTTTATTAGTTCTGACTGGTTCTTCTACGCTTTCTTCGCCGCACTGGTCATAGTTGCTATAATTAGTAAATTGATAGGATGCGGAATTCCAGCCGCCTTCTTTTTGAAAGATCGCTCCAAAGGAATCAAAGTCGGCGTTGGAATGATTTCACGAGGCGAAGTGGGGCTTATCGTTGCTGGAGTAGCTATCTCTGCTGACGCCATTACAAGGAGCACTTATGCGGCTATCTTGGGAATGATTATGATAACGACCGTTTTGGCGCCGATTCTGCTAAGAAGAGCCTACGATAAAGAGCCGCCTGAAGATGCACTTACCACAAAAGAGGATGAAGCAAACGCTCCAGACTACATACCAACCTATCCGCTCTAACTCTCCCGTGGCAAGCAATTTATCGAATACATAGCGCGATTCACGCCGTCGTTTGCATCGTAAAGTTAAATAGCTGTTTTTGTTAGTTAGAGAATTACTCCGTGTGAGAACATGTTAGATATCAAGCTTATCCGCGAAAATCCAGAACTTGTGAAAGCTAATTTGGCGAAACGCGGAATCCCTGAATGCCTCCAGATGCTCGAAGATTTGATTACTGTTGATAAGGAATGGCGGTCGAACCTCACTAAACTAAACGACCTACGCCATGGCCGAAAACTTGTGACCATAGAAATCGCCAAACTCAAAAAAGCAGGCAAAGAAGCCACAGACGAATTTACAAAAGCAGAGGATATCGACGTGCAAATAAAGCTGATGGAAAAGCAGGTTGCTGAGCAGGAAAAGAAAACGCACGATTACCTGTTGCGGTTGCCAAACTTGCTGGACGATTCAGTTCCGCTAGGGAAAGACGACAAAGACAACGTGCAGGTAAAGACTTGGGGGATCATTCCGCAATTTAACTTTGAAGTAAAAAATCACATTGACTTAGCATTAAACCTTGATTTAATCGACATGGAACGCGCTGGAAAAGTTTCTGGTTCAAGGTTCTTCTATCTTAAGAACGAAGTTGCAATGTTAGATATGGCGCTGATGAGCTTTGCCATCGAAGAATTATCACAAAAAGGCTACACACCCATTATTCCGCCCTACTTAATGAAGCGTGAAGCATACGAAGGAGTCACCGCGCTTGGCGACTTCGAAGAGGTTCTCTATAAGGTTGAAAACGAGGACTTGTACTTAATTGCCACATCCGAGCATCCGATGGCAGCAATGCTCATGAACGAAACCCTAAAAGAAGCTGACATGCCCATCAAACTAGCAGGCATAAGCACCTGTTTCCGAAAAGAAGCAGGCGCACACGGAAAAGACACACGCGGAATCTTCCGCACCCACCAATTCAACAAAATAGAACAATTTATTTTCTGCAAACCCGAAGATTCACCAAAACTCCACGAAGAACTCCTCCAAAACGCTGAATATCTGGTACAGAAAATTGGTTTGCCCTACAGAGTTGTAAACGTCTGCACAGGCGACATAGGCACAGTTGCAGCCAAAAAATACGATATTGAAGCTTGGATGCCAGCGCAGAACGGTTACCGCGAAGTGGTTTCATGCAGCAACTGCACCGACTATCAGGGAAGAAGGCTGGGGGTTCGTTACCGCGAAAAAGAGGGTGCCCCGCCAAAAGGGTTCGTTCACACATTGAACTCTACGGCCATAGCTACAGGCAGAACCATCGTGGCTATAATAGAAAACAATCAGCAAGCAGATGGAACCATAAATATACCTGAAGCCCTACGGAAATACATGGGTAACAGAGAAAAAATAGGTAGAAAACGCTAAACCTTTTAATATTTCTATGAGAATGATGTGGCACGTTTGGAGAAATAAATTTGTCTTCCAAAACAAAACATATACGTGATAAGTGGCGAGGCAAAACCTGGTACATGGTAGTTGCGCCATCGTTCTTTGGTAACATAGAGTTAGGTTCGATACCTGCACAAGAAGAAAAATTAATGATTGGCAGAGTTGTTGAAGCAACCCTATATGACATTACAGGTGACTTTTCTCATCATTACTTGAAAATGTTCTTCCAGATAAACCAAATTGACGGAAAATCCGCCAAAACTCTCTTCAAAGGTCATGAATACTCAAGAGATTACCTACGTAGCTTGGTTAGAAGAAGAACCACAAAAGTTGACGGCTTATTCAAATTAACCACAAAAGACGGCTACAAACTCCGTATCTCTGTTTCAGCCCTGACGCTTTCAAGAATAAAGACTTCACAGGAAAAAATCATCCGCACCATGATGGAAAAGACCATCAAGGAAAAAGCCGTTGCATTAACACTTGACCAATTCGTTCAAGAAATGGTTCTTGGAAAAATCGCATCAGACATCTACAACCAAGCTAAACTCGTTGCACCCCTAAGACACGTTGGCATAAGAAAATCTAAACTCATCGCAGCACCAGCAAAACTGCCAGAAGCACCAGTCGAAGCGGTACCAGCGCCAGTTGCAGCCCCAACATAAACACTTTCTTTATTTCTTATTTTTGTTCTTTTAACCGTAAACAGTTTTAGATACGACACTTTAGTATTTTTAATCAGGAGAACGCAAGTTTTGACTAATGCGGGTGTACATGAAAAAGGAACCTTCAACGCACAAGACGCAATAGACAACATCAAAAAAGACCCTAACTACCACAAAGCTGGTGCAATAGGCTTGTTCATCGGGGTTGTTCGAGGAGAAACGCTTGAGCCAGAGAAGGAAAAGGTGGAGAAACTTACGTTAGAGGCTTATGAGGAAAAAGCCAACCAAGTGCTCACCAAAATAAGCGATGATTTAGTGAAGAAGCCAGGGATAGTTAATGTTCAAATTCACCATTTGCTAGGCGAATTCAAGGTCGGCGACGATTTGGTTTATGTAGCGGTTGCAGGAGCCCACAGAACGGACGTTTTTCCTGTTTTGCGGGAAGCGGTTGAGAGGTACAAGAGTGAAGCGCCCGTCTTTAAAAAAGAACACATAACTAACAAGAAGGGGTCGCAGTCGGAGTATTGGGTTTCAGAAAAAGGCCACTAACGGAGGTAACTGTTTGATTGCGGCTTTAGCAGGCGGAGTTGGTGCAGCAAGGTTCCTAACAGGCCTGACCAAGCTTGTTAAAGAAGAAGACTTGTCAGTTATCGTGAACACCGGCGATGACATCGAATTGTTCGGTTTACACATCTCGCCCGACGTAGACATCGTTGCTTACACTTTGGCGGGGATTGTTGACGAAGAGAAGGGTTGGGGAGTTAGAGGAGACACTTTTCAATGCCTCGACATGCTCAAAAAACACGGCTTAGATACATGGTTTGGTTTGGGCGACAGGGATTTAGCAACTCACCTCTACCGAACCGATCGCTTGAAGCAAGGCGTAACGCTCTCGCAAATTACCGATGAAGTTTGTGATGTTTTGGGACTTAAAGTCAAGATTTTGCCGATGTCCAACGACAAGTTTGAAACAAGAGTAACAACAAGCGAAGGCTCCATGCATTTTGAGGAGTACTTTGTCAAAAAACAAGCGAAAGACGAGGTTTTAGGCGTCGAATTTGTTGGCGCTGCCAAGGCGAAGCCTTCACCAGGGGTTTTAGAAGCGATTTCAGAGGCAGAAATGGTGGTTGTTTGCCCAAGCAATCCTGTTGTTAGTATCGGTACCATTCTGGCGGTTGATGGAGTGAGAGATGCGTTGAGGCGGACAAGCGCAAAAGTAGTTGGGATTAGCCCAATAGTTGCCGGCTTGCCAATTAAAGGGCCTGCAGATAAAATGCTGCGCAGTTTAGGGCTTGAAGTTTCGGCTTTTGGAGTAGCGAAGTTCTACTCAGATTTTTTGGATACAATCATAATTGACACAAAAGACGCCAGAGAGAAAAATAAAATTGAACTGCTCGGAGTCAACGTGAAAGTGACCAACACAGTGATGAAAAGTTTAGAAGATAAGGTCGCGTTGGCAAAGGCTGTTTTGGAAGACTAAATCGTCAATATAGACTAAAGTGTTCTCTATAGATTATTTGGGTATTCTAAATAGGGCAGAAAGAGTTTAGGTGTTCAAGCGTGTGTGCCATGAAAACGAGAAAGAAGCAGCGTACAAAACCCGAAGCGTCATGGTACTTCATCCACATATAATTGTGAATTGGTTTGAGGGGAGAATTTTGAAGCAAAAAACAACTAGTAAAAAACAAGCGAGAGCTGAAAAGGCTGACCTCTTGGATTGGCTTCTCGCGATTGCCGCATGCCTAACCTGAAAAAAAGCGTCCGGAAATGAAAACTTGAGTGTCAGATTTCCCAGTGAAAGCCAAATTAAGAGAAGGGTTATATTTGCAATCGGGAATTATTATTTAATAATCGGAGATGGTGTTGGTGGAGAAAAAAAGTTACGATTGGTTTGAGCAACGCCGAAAAACCAGAGGATTAGAACTAGCTCACGAACAAATAACGAAGGCTTTTGATACGGTAACGTGGCTGTATAAAGCAACCAAGGCCTTTTCAGAGAATAACTTTAAGGAATCCCAAAAGTACATTGAGAACTTGTACAAGGCCGAAGAGGAAGTTGACGCTCTTCGAACAGACGTTTTCATGGAGCTGTCAAAAGGCGCAGCATTAGTTGCTGATTACCGCGAAGACCTCTTGCATCTTGTTAAACGGTTAGATACACTTGCAGACCACACTAAAGACGCAGCCAGATGTCTTGAAATGCTAGCTGACGCCGACATTCCAAAAGAGCTTTCTCAGAAGACACTTTACATGACTGGAAAGCTTGTGGACACAGCTCAAACCCTCAGAGTCAGCATCGAAAAAATCTCATCCAACCCCAGCGAAGCCATAAAAGAAGCAAAAAAAGTAGGCGAGATCGAACACGCAATCGATATTGAATACCTCAAAACCAAAAGTCTCTTCGTTAAGTACGGCGTAAACATTAATTGCGGCGCCATGGTAATCTTCGACGACTTAATCGAATTCATTGAGCAAGCAGCAGACATGTGTGCTGACACAGCAGACTACATCATAATACTCTCAAGCCGAGAATAAGAAACAACCAAACCTTTTTCAACATTTTTTAACCAACCTAAAATCTATAAAGAAACAAAATAGCCACTTTCAGAACCTATTATGGTTTCAATTCTCCTGAGTATCTGACGCTAACAGCACATTATCAATACACAGGTGATTACTGTGTTTGACGTACAGACACTTTCGCTCTCAGTGCCGAGCCTTTCAGATCAATTCTTGCTGGGCAAACGTAGCTGCAATTTCCACAACCATCGCAAAGATCTGCTCTAAGTTTTCTAAGTTTTTTCGTGTTGTTTTTGTCGAAAGCCTCTTTGATAAGTATCGGGCTCAAACTATGGCAGCAAGCAACCATGCATTCCCCGCATCTGATGCAATCTACAGTTGTTAAAGATTCAAATTGTTTGGCTTTTGGAAGAGAGGGCTTTTTCTTTTCTTCAGTAGGTTTACGTAATCCTACATTGTCCAACAGCGGTGTCGTTAGGTTCATTATGACAAGTGCGAGAATTGAGCCCCCTAAGAAGTTCATGTAAGTTTGAATAATGACAGTAAGTACACCTACGCCTACGCCGAAAATAGCCTGCCCAGTATATGTTAAAGGAGTAGTGGCGGGATCTGTGACCATGAAGAACGCCAGGAAAATTGAGCTTCCTATGAAAAGTTCAAACCCTAATCTAAGAAACGCATCCCCGCCGTAGATGGACGTCATGAGAAGAGACATTATTGCAACCGTCCCCAAGTACGCCAAAGTTATTCTCCATTTGATGTATTTGCGACAGACCACAAACAATCCAACACCAACAATAATGACTGCTAAACTGGAAGCGCCCCCAACCCACCCGTGAAACTTTTGAAGAACGTAAGTGTTGAACACGCCTGAAGGCGAGTTGATTGTGGAGTTACCTAGACAGGATTGTATCCAGAATGCAAAAGAACCTATTCCGCTATAGCCGATCGGACTAGTCAAAGGGGGTAATCCTGCGCCACTGAAGCTGCTTACTAAATGGTCTTTGGCCAGCAGAATCGAGTTTAAGAAGGGAAACAGAACCAAGATCTTTGCAAACGCTGCAGGATTAACATATTTTCTGCCAAGCAGGTTTTGAGCCTTCTTTAATAGTATCATGCCAAGAGCCGAAATTACCGCAACATAATAGTAGGCTTCAGGAGCAATAAGAGGTAATACCTCAACAGTGTTTCGTGTAGGCAACCCTAAAGAGTATGAAAGGGCAACGATCAAACCGAAGACAGCCGCAGACATCGTATTCCTTGGTCCCTTAGCTTTCATAAATAGGGACAGCAGATAATCAAGCGCAACAGCAACAACTACAGCAATAACTGATATTATGATGGATGTAGGCCAAAAAGAAATAGCAGAGACACCAGCAAGTATAACGAGCGCAACAAAGATGTAAGTCATCAACTTGTTCTTTGTCATCCAAGAATAATCTTTAGGCTTTGAGACTTTAAGAGCAGCTCCTTTCATCAAAATGGCGACTCATCGGTTAATAAGACTTTCCAAACCCTCCGAAACCAAACTTTTAACCATATTTATCTTTTCCTGATAAGATTAAATCACATTTTTAGACACCGCGAAATAGACGCTTCAAGCAAGAAGTTTCAAAATACTGCTGATAGGCAGAAAATCTTGAAAACTTTGAATTAGGGAAAAATCTTATATGGAAAAGCCGTTGACTACTGTGGCATGGCTCCAAATAAAAACGGCAAAGTGACCAGGCACAAATCCAACAAAATATTGTTCCTCGCAATAGGCATAATAGCTATAATCCTAATCGGCATCGGAGCATACATTATGCTAGGGCAATCTTCAAATCAATCCACCTCGCCAACTCCAACCCCCACTCAGATGCCAGGTTCATCGCCAACTCCAACCCCCACTCAGATGCCAGGTTCATCTACAACACCATCGCCCACCATTGACCCGTTGTACGTAGGTGGAACCCAAGTTCTACTTCACACCAACATGGGCGACATAACTATAGCTCTACGGAACGACAAGCCAATAACAACTGCCAACTTCGTACATTTGGTTCAACAGGGAACATACAACGGTACTATCTTCCATCGAGTAATCGCTGGCTTTATGATTCAAGGCGGTGACCCAACGGGAACCGGATATGGAGACCCATCAATACCAACTATACAAGATGAAATCGGCACTAACAACCACAATTACAACGGCACCATAGCCATGGCGAACACGGGTCAACCTAACAGTGGCAGTAGCCAGTTCTTCATCAACGTTGCCAACAACAACAACCTCTACCAGAGTTTCGACAGCAGTTACACAGTCTTCGGCAAGGTTGTATCTGGAATGGATGTCGTGATGGCCATATCAAAGGTACCAAAAAGCTCAGCTGACAAACCATTCACAAACGTAACTGTAATCGGCGCTTCAATTCTGCACTAAACAATAGAAAAAGATAATTCAAATCATTTTTCTTTTTTTTTCTAACAAAATATAAGACATTCTTGTTGCAATAGCCATAATAGCCATCAATCTAATTGATAATTGGGAATATTATGACTTCAAATGAATATAACAACGGAGTAAAAGTCCTACTTCACACAAGCATGGGCGATATTACTATCCAACTACGCAATGACATGCCTATGACCACAGGCAACTTCAAGAATTT
This sequence comes from Candidatus Bathyarchaeota archaeon, assembly GCA_003151735.1. Classification (GTDB taxonomy): domain Archaea; phylum Thermoproteota; class Bathyarchaeia; order Bathyarchaeales; family Bathycorpusculaceae; genus Bathycorpusculum. The sequence goes on from PLYI01000087.1 coordinate 91,840, forward strand.
AGTCCAGAAAGGAACTTTCAACGGTACAATCTTCCACAGAGTCATACCTGGCTTCATGATTCAAGGCGGCGACCCAACAGGAACAGGATACGGAGATCCATCAATACCCAACATTAAAGACGAATTCACAAGAACCAACCGAAACGACCGAGGCACCATATCAATGGCAAATGCGGGTCCAAACACAGGAAGCAGCCAATTCTTCATCAACCAAGTAAACAACAATTTCTTAGACAGTAAGCATCCAGCGTTTGGCAAAGTCATCGCAGGAATGGATGTCGTCGACAAAATCGCCAAAGTACCAACCGGCGCAAACGATAAACCACGCACAAACGTAATGATAATCAACGCATCGATTCTGCCGTAAATAAAAAACACGAATTAAAAAAATTCTAGTTTATTCTTTTTCTTTCTTTTCTTCTTTCGCTTTAGGCTTGGAACCGATTTCCACAACTTGAATACTTATTTGATACCTTTTTCCAGCAGCCACCATCTTGCCTGTTCCATAGTACCCTTTGCTCCCGGTTTTGAAATCTTTCTTATCAAGAATAAAATTCTGTTTATCGCCACATAGCTGAATGGCTGCCATATTTACGTCGTTACTCATTTTGTTCACCTATGTTGCTTTTTATTATGCTTTGTGGCTTTTCACCTTTTCGCTCTTTTCACGCGGCTTGTTTTAGGTTTCTGGCTATTTTTTTATTTTCATTACACCTAAATCGACTGCCACCATGAAAATGAAGGGTAGTGCGACGTAGAAAAACGCGAAAAATATGTTGCCGAACAAAAGAGTGAAGGGGTGTGAAAGAACGCTCGGGTTAGATAAGTCCAGTCCAGCTACATGCAGTAGCCCCAGCAAAGCTGAACCTGTCAGGGTTAAGCCTAAACTTACTATGAACTGGATAGTGAGTCTTCTTTCTTTTCCGAACATGACAATTGAGATGAGAGATGATAAAACAAACATCCAGGCGAACGAACAAACAAAGATTGCCAAATCCGCCTGCGCATTTATCAGCGAAGCCAAAATCGGAATGGAACTTCCCAAAGTGGTTAAGGCTGATCGGGTAAAAATCTGGTAGCTAACCACAAGAATCCACGCTAAAACCAGATAAACAGCTTTTAACGCGATTGCCCTAGCCAAACCATTCACCCGCTACATTAAAGCTCAAAGCTTGTTTTATAATATTTACCATTGTGATTTAGTAGCCATTATAGTTGTTTCAATCTACGAATTGATAGTGATTCTGGAGGGAGGTTCCTACTCAACAACGCTCTTTGGCTTATCTGACATCTCCATCGCTGGACAAGTAATTAGTGGACACGTTTTGGGCTTATCTTTCGGAATATCCTTTTGGCTAATGATTTTTGGTTATGGGGGAAGAAAGCTTGTGTCACTTGGGATGGATATGCTTAAAGGTAAAAAAGTAACGTTGCGTCGAAATGTGAAAAACATTTGAGGTATAGAAGTGGATATGGTGCGGTCGCCGGGATTTGAACCCGGGATCATTAGCTTGGAAGGCTCGTCAGAAAGAGATTGATTGGGAAGACTTTCACAAATGGATGTTGAAGACTTGCAGACCAGAGCATAGCAGAGTTATTGTTACGCAATCCAAGAAGTACTACCAGTGTTTGCTAAATCATGACTTCAGTGAAATAAGCAATCTCAAAGAAACGACAAGACCCAACGCAATGAAAGCTCTCGCCGCACTTTCAAAATACCTGGGTATGCATGAAGATTTCAAGTTGCTTGTTAAGAATTACAGTTTGAAGTGGACGGGTAGAAGTGCTGACGACTTAATTGTCGATAGAATAACTAAGGTGAACAATCCAAATGAAATCTTTGAATGGATAAAAAAAGTCAAGCAGGTTAGACCTGACCTTTTTGAATTCATGAGTTTTATGACAGTAACTGGACTAAGATATGTTGAAGCAGTATCAAGCTATAATTTGATAATTACGCTTAGCAACGAAGACCGGCTCAATGAATATTACAATGCTGAAACTGAAACACTTGAACATTTTAGATTTAAGAAAATTTTTTTCAGAAGAAGCAAGAAAGCTTTCCTTAGCTTTGTTTCAAAGGCAATGGTAAATAGCATTAGCCAAAAAAAGGCGATTGCACGTCAATCTACCGTTACTTCTGCAGTAAGAAAGAAAGGTTTGAAATGCCAATTCTCAGACATCAGAGAAGCACATGGAACCTTAATGACTAAACATTTGAAAGATAACGAAATCGATTTCTTGCATGGTAGAGTAACAACTAACGTATTTATGAGAAACTACTTCAACCCTTCATTAATCAGTGATTTGAAAACGAGAACTTTCGAAGCTATTAGTGAGATAGAGGTAAAAATTCAGGAAGATAGTAAGCGTTCAACTATAGAGTGCACTTAACTCATCGGTTTTTTTAGTAAAACGCTGGTAGAGCAAGATTTCGAATAAGTCACAGAAATGGGAAAGAGGCAATTGTTTGTAGTATTTAGGACTGACCGCTGATATAGTGTTATTTACCGCCCGATCAAATAATGTCTATCATTATAGTAATTAGGGGAAACTACGTGTAAGTAGCTTATGTTGCGATTTTTCCAATGACTCTATTGGTGGAGACTGCCAATTAAACCGTTTGAGTACTTCGAGCGTTTCATTTACCGCAATCTCAGCGCTTTGTTCTATCAATATTTTTATTGGAATCTCTTTTTCTCTTGGAAGAATGTCAATATGACAAACGCATCCGTCTAAATAACCCCAACCAATATCGAATGAAGAAAGTCGGCGATTTAATAACCCGTGAAGTTTAAGAGAAATAGCCGCTGTCCCATCAAACAAACCCTTCTTAGATAATTCCATAGCAAATTGGTAAATTTCGGTCATACTCCATAACGTCATAGTTATTTCAAGAATAGACATCGGCTTGATAGATGCATATTTGGAGACCCCTCCAAAAAGCGGTCGTTGTTCGCCTAACCAGTCTTCATGTAGGGCAAACAAGTGTACGAATTGTCCGCTCTGATACATTCGCCAAAACTCTTTGTGTTCATCCCAATCTACAAACGACTCAACGTAATCAATGCCGCAATAAGGCGCGGGGTGGTGCCCAACGTGAGGATAATCCCATCCTCTAAGTTGAATTCTCGATTCTTCTACGATTTTCAGGCATTCAGGCAAATCCATAATTCGTTCTTTTTCAAACTTTAAGGGTCTAATAATAACTTCCCAATATCCTCGACTTTTTATTTTGGAAAGTGTTTGCTCTGGATTTGTGTTTTCATCGCTCATTTAAAGAATACCCTCCAACTGCTTGTCAAAAAGATCTTTATCGTTTGATGTTGTGGTAGGCATTTTATGCTCTTTTAATACTGTAACCGCTTTTCTAAGCAATTCTTGTTTTGTTTCAAAAATAATTTGCTGTTGTTTTCCAAGGTCCAACTCTTCAGTATCTAAAGTGATTTTTAAATGAGGACGAAGGTCGCAATGTCTAAGATAGATGAATTTCTTGTCAGCAGATTTTCTTGCCAAGCTGAGTTCTTTTTTAATTTCAACTGATAGCTCAAAACCAGCGGTAATAATAAGTAAGAAGTTTTTACTCTCAATAAGAGCGTTATCCCTTGTTGTCGTCCACTCATCTGTCCCTCTAAACTTTTCTGGTATATCTTTAATGTCAAGAAATGTATGAATACCTAATTCTTCCAGTCCCATTTGTAAGTGCTCTGCAAAGTCTTCGCCTGAGTTTCTTTTGTAGCAGATAAATGCATCAAAGGTCAAGTGTACTGCCAGAATATGAGAGATATTTTTTAGAGTTAATAGTCTTTTGCAATTACAGCCTGACTTAGAAAACCATTTGAATAAATCCATGAGCCAATTTTCTTGGTAATTCAGAGATTTGTAAACACGATTTTTCCCACATGCTATCTATAGGGGATTTTTCGTGTTTTCAAAGTCAGACTAAAAGCTTATTTGTTAAGTTGCCTCAAGCGAGTTTACAAGAAGGGAAAACATTGGTAAACACAAAAAGCGGTTATGACCTATTCGAGCTATTGAGTGCTTTGCAAAAGTGCATACGCAGAGGATTAGAGTATGAAGCTGCACATTTTGCTGTTGAATTAGAAGAGTTTGGCTCATCGGGGCAAACCATGTTATGGAACAGACTGAAAATCATGGCTTCGGAAGATGTAGGTCCAGCTAATCCGTTTATCTCAGTTTTGATGGATGTTTTGCATAAACAGTATCTCGCAGAGAAGAGCAAAGTCGCTGAAAGTTCATACAGACTTTTCATGGTTAATGCAGTTGTTTGCTTGTGTCGCAGTCCCAAAAGTAGAATCACTGATGACTTGTTGAATGTTGTTTATTCTGAGCGAGATTCTGATGGCAAGCGATTACCTATTCCTGATTTTGCTCTTGACATGCATACAGCTAAAGGAAAGGCAATGGGTCGAGGAATAGATTATTTTTTCACTGAAGGCAACAAGGTTGAAAATGAGGTGTTTGCAAATCCCTATACTGAGAGAGCTAAAGAACTGTTGAAAAAACATGGCAAACCTGATGTTTCTTCTTTTTAACGAGGTTTATTGTAACCAAAGATTGTAATTAGTCCTTTTTGCCATAATTTATAACTATTAATCGCCTAATCACTGGAGTAGGTAAGCTGCAATGGTGCGAAATGTTAGATTTACATGGGAACAAAGATTAGGTAATGTTGGTGAGAGCGAAATAAAGGGTCGCTTATCTTACTTTTCAACGGTTACGAAAATCGAAGATGATGTAGGTCTCGATTTTTATTGTGAATTATTAGAGCATGATAGTCCAACCAATGAATTCTATATACAGGCTAAAAGCACAGAATACTTTAACGAGAACTGGACTGCAAATATTAAAAAATCAACCATATTGTACTGGCTATGGAAACCTAACCCTGTTTACATAATTGTTTACGATGAACCTGCTAAGAACTGTTATTGGATGGCAATAGAGGATATGAGGTATGACCTATTTGACAAATTATTTAAGACAAATACGGATTCTGTCAACTTAAAGTTTGATAATTCAAAGTTATTGAAAAAAGGAAAAGACCTGAATGAAGATTTTATCAAAAAAATGAAAGATGATAAAGCATCAATAGAGCAATTCAAAGGACAACCAACATTAAAAGGAGATGGCTATGTCAGACAATTGCCTGGTGCCCCAAGAAATGAGCATGAATTCATTCAGACAAGGGAAAATATTCGCGTAAGTTTGTACTCTCTTGTTTCACGCTATATTTCGCATAATGACCTACAAACAGCAAGGTTATATTGCGAATTTTTAGCGCAGTTCGACCCAACGGGGCACTATAATCACTTTGTTTGGTTAGGTCAAATAAATTTAGCACTTGGAGACAAAACCTTGGCTCGAAAGAGCTTGGGGCAAGCACTTTGGATTTGTGAAAATGACCCAAATTGGCCCAAAGAATCGATGGATAGTTTGAAAAATCAAATTCGACAGCTAATAAGAGAATGCGTTTAAACCAATAGTAGTAGATGAGGACGTGGGACGTATCAAACCCCCCAGCCGAAAAAGCTGTATAGGGAATATCTCGGAACCAGAATTAAGCATATTTTGCACGTTGTTTAGGAATTTAATTGGAGTAAATTGATAGATTTCTATGGAGTCTAATCATACTACTTTTTGGGTTTGTTTGGGTTCGTTTTTGTATTCTTCAAATATTGGCTTCATTATGGCACTGTATTCCTTTCTCCATATCTTCTTATCATAAAGATATACCGCCAAGAAAAGAGCGCCTGATACGGTTGCAAGCAGAAGAAAAACCAAAACACCATGAATATTTATTCTCAAAAAAGAGCGAGACACAGCGAATAAAAGCAAGACTGAGTCGGCAACAAATGTTGCCTGAAAACCTAATAGTAGCCCTCTTACGATTGAATCTCGTATTACAAAAAAATCATTGTAATTACTGTAACCTTTTTGTTTCATCCAGCTATAGAATCTTATGTCGTCTATGTTAGGTTTAATTCTTTTCGATATTGGCTTCACTGCTTGCTTGTTTTTAGCTATTTTATTCCATGCACTCTCAATATAGAATCTGAATCGATTGTTGAATCCACCATTACCAATGACATAATCCTCTAACAAGAAAAAACCAATCCCAATGATAAATGAACAAAGTGCGATTACTGCAAAACCCGCTAACATCTCTGTAGCAGTCGCATTGGTGAAAGGATTGGATATTAACTGAGGAATAAAAAATCGCAGTGGAGAAAGCAAGAGAAAGATTAATCCAGAAATTAACATTAGAATGACGTAAGCTGGAGGAAATACATCTAATGCTTTTTCGGTAATGTCAGACATTGGCTCGCTCTCTTCTTGTGTACTGTGTTGGTTGTCCCTAAAAGATTTTCCAACCGGTTAGTTGGGCAATGCTAAAGGGTAGACATTGCGATTTGAGTAAATCTGGTTTATTCTTGTATTATTTCGTATGAAGTTGTTATTTCCGCCGTTTTTCTAAGCATAGCTCCAACTGAGCAGTATTTTTCGTTTGATAGTTGAATCGCTCGCTCCACCGCTTCTTTGCTTACGTTTTTTCCTTTGACTATGTATTTTATTTGGATTTTAGTGTAGACTTCGGGCGGTTCATCACTTCTTTCTCCTTCAATATCAACCCAGTAACCTGAAATGTTTTGGCGCTTCTTCTTTAGAATGTTAACAACATCAAAACTTGTGCACCCGGCAAGGCAAGCTAAAAGTGCTTCCATAGGTGAAGGGGCGGTTTCTTCTCCCCCGTATTTTTTGGGCGCATCAAAGTTGATTGTGAGTCCGTTGGGGTTTTTTGCTTCAAAACGAAAGTTGCCTTTCCACTCAAGAGTCATCTTCTTTTTGTCGTCAGACATGCTTTCTATGTTGAATCTGGGAGAGAAAAATGTTACTACCTTGAAGCGAACTCTGCATCCATTGCTTACCTGTGAGCTTCGTTTTTTCTCTACAAAACAGACATCCAAAATTGCATTAAGGCTTATATTAGAGTCAGAGGCTTGTTTGATTAACAAGAACTTTAGGAGAAGAAAATATGAAAACAAAAAATTATTTGGCATTATTGATTACCATTGCTTTTCTAATGTCAACCTTCGCTCCTTTGATAGCAGTTACAGGTGCCGAATTGGCATTGGCGCCGAGAATAGGCATCGACCAGAGCACCGCTTCTAACTGGAGTGGATATGCAGCTGTACCATCAAGTGGTTCAGTATCTTCAGTCTCAGGGTCATGGATAGTTCCAGCAGTGACAGGTGCAAGACGAACAACTGCTTACTCTTCATTCTGGGTAGGCATTGACGGATACAACTCAGGCACAGTGGAACAGATAGGAACAGACTCAGACATTCAAAACGGGAAAGCAACATACTACGCATGGTTCGAATTCTATCCAAATCCAGCATACAAATTACTTAGGTTCCCAGTAAGTCCGGGCGACAAAATTTCAGCCAGCGTTACCTACTCAAGCGGTACCTTTACAGTTTCTATAACTGACATAACCACCAGAAAAACGTTCTCTACATCATCAACAGTGCCAACAGCCGCCAGAACTTCAGCTGAATGGATCGCTGAAGCACCATGGTCTAATGGGGTTCTGCCGTTAGCTAACTTTGGGCAAGTGACTTTCAGCAGTTGCACCGCATCCGTTGGTGGGATATCGCAAACAATATCAAGCTTTGGACCAATGACAGCAGCTACGTCAGGAACTGGCTACGATGCAATCACTATGACTACCTCAAGCGGCACAGTGAAAGCGGTACCGTCGGGCTTAGATGACACAGGCGCTGGCTTCTCTGTGCATTGGTTTAATGCAGGACCATAAATCAAAAATTTTTCTCTTTTCTTTTTTTGTTTAGTTATCAGTAAGAGAGCTCGTTGGTAGATATTCGCAAAAATTGTTTACAATGGGACTCTACTGCTTAAAATGTTTCGACTTCTCTGATATCAGCTTGCTCAGTGTCTTAGAGAAGTGGGACCATCGAAAATCGTCAGCAAAGCTTCGTCAATAAGATATTTATTGGAACCAGAATTATTTGGTTTTCTAAAACTGCTTAGGAGCTTAAAGCATCAATTTGTAGGAGTTTATAGGTAGAGCCCCTTCAATTTTTTTATCAATCTGCTTCTTAAGTTTTGCAGTGCTTCCAGCTTAGCATTCAGAAAGCAATGGTTTTAAAAGGGTGCAGATATTAGCGAGGGTAGCTGGTGAGGACAAATAAATAACTGGGTCATCATTAAGAAATTCTCCTTTTGGTTCGGTGTAGTATTCGTAGTTTTTACAGTCTTGACTGGAGTAACAAATTACGGGTATAATCATGTTGTATATACCTCAGTTGCTCCTGCGAGTCTATTCATTTACAGTTTCTTAATAGCAATTTTGCCATACTTGCTCGCCGCTGTTATTTCATTCGTGGTGTTCGCTTTCAGTTCAAAGGAATTAGAATCGGCAGCTGAAAAAGAACCTAAACCACAAGAAACAGAAGACCTCTATCGATAGCTGTTCCCTAAGTAGTAGATAATTGAGATTCGATTTTTGCCCAGCGAGCTTGCTTTTGCTCTGCTTCGATGAAATCTTTCTGCTCAAGATGGCGGTGCACATGGACCGAGCAATTATAAAAATTTATAGAAACGCCATACTTTTCGAACATAGCGATAAGCTGCAAATATGTTAGGTGCTCAACGTGAAACCCGTATGTGAATGATGTAATGAGCCACTCTTCGCTTTGACAAATTTTGCAATTAAGTTGTTTGTGTTTTATTACACTGGTTTATTGTACAGTGTCAATGTTTTTACGAAAGCAAGCTATGAATCTAAAGGGGCTTGAGTGTGTCAACAGCGAATAGTGCCTTTGAAAAACAAGATTTGATGGCAGAATATATTCTTGCGAATGGAAAAGGCAAGGTAATTACTATTAGAAAAGCTACTCGCGCGGGAGCAACATTTAGCCTTCTGAAAAGAGCGTTTGAATTGGGACAAAAAACAGTCATTGTAGCGCCGTACAAGAAAATTTTTGATGAAACTGTTGATGATGTTGCACAAAGTTTTCCCGCTGGATACAGACCGAAAGTTCTTCGAATAACAGCTAACAAAGAAATGTGCAAGAAAATCCAAGAAAAAATCACTGAGCATCCTGAGTTAGAGAAATTGCCATTTCATATCAGACCCAGTTGTGAAGAATGTGAGTATAACGACCCTTCTGAGTGTTTACTCCAAGAAGCTATTGCAAGTGATGATTGGAACATAATGGGCATAACATATGCCAAGTTGAATGCAATAACTCGTGGGAATTCAGAAATCGCGAAGTTGCTCATTGAAAAAATTAAGTCAGCAGACAACTTGGTTATGGATGAGTTCACAACAGGTGTTCTTACAACTGCACCATCGTTTGAAATTGTTAACTCTTTTGAGACACTTCAGACCAAGTTCCAGTCCGAGCAAAGAATGCTCGAAGCAAAAACTCCAGATGAAGTTTTCTTTTGGGGTGGCTTGAATCTTTTTGCTCTCTATGCTAAATATGCAGTCGAAAAACTGGCACCTGGAAAGCACGAGATTTTTGAGAATACAATTACTGACGATGTTGAAGACTTTTTTGTGAGGAAAGTATCAAGATGTTGGAATATAATCGAACGCCTCACTTTAGAAAGTAATGACACTAAACTTCTTCAACAAATTATTCAGGTCATAACAGCAAAAAGGCTGATATCAATCAAATCGACCAAGGGTATTGTTACCTTACAACCTGTAGAAGACATGAACGAGCGGGCAATCAGAGGATATGACTATCTCAAAGACTTCGTCAAAGGCTTTTCTTCGGAAAAGAAACTGGTTGCATTAGTTGATGCGTGTTTACCCGATTTGAATCTTGGCGAGCTACTTGGATTGGAGATAACCAATTTTAGATGGGGCGACCCCTTAGACACTAACAAGTCACAGCTCATAATTTGTGACACACGAAAAATAGGTAACAAAGACTTTTTCAAAAACCCAAAACTTCAGAATCAAATAAAGGATATTATTAATCTGGAAAGTAAGCAACAAGGGGAAAAAACGGTTGCTATAGTGGCTTTAAACAAACGCATCCATAACCAAATCAAGAATGTCTGGATGAATAAAAGCGAGATACCGACTATCTTTGAAACTTATTATCGAAGTGAATACTCAAGAGGTTTTACCATAGACCCGAATCATCGTAGTTTAGTATTGGTGGGAGCACCATATATTCCTAAAGTTTCGTATTTGGCTGAGACTTTTGGAACCGATTTATTAACAGCCTTTCAGAAGTCGGACATGAAGTCAGCTTTTATTAACATGATAGGGCGAGTGAAAGACCCGACTGGTAAACAAAAAAGTATTGTTTTCGCAACAGGAATAACAGCTTCGGAAGTTAGGACTTTTGTCACACAGACAGGCTTGTCTCCCCCCTTGGTTGCTGAATTTCCTGTTAAGGGTGCTGATTCAATTGATTTTGCACTTCTGGCGCAACTATTTCGTTTTTCAGCAGAACTGAGTGATAAATGGGTAGATTTAGAAAGAGACTTACCGCTTTTGGTTAGAATACTCAGGCTTTGCGACAAGAAAGATAAGAAGGTGCCAGTTTCAGGGATTATGAAGGATAAAGAGAGAACCAATCAATTTGTGGCTAACTACGCTGATGTTCTTGATAAATTTGGCATTAAAGTCATCAAAGATGGTAGTGGTTTACGGCTGGAATCTACCTTTGACTTAAAACAGTATTTTCCCCTTTATAGTATATAGGGGATTTTTTGTGTTTTGAAGGAGATTACTGTTTCCAAGAATATGTAGTTAGGTTAATAGGTATATGGTTAAAATTTATCGGGTAAAGCCTCATTTTGTACTCCTCTAAGCAAGCAAATGTATTATTTCGCTGTTTTCATTGTAGCCAGCAAAAGTTTAACCAGTAAGTGAATTGTTCCGGTTATCAGGGGGATACAATCAATATTATTCATTGTTGGTTCAATGTCTAAAAACGAAAGTTCTTTTCCAGATAGCAGCATTTTTGAAATATTTCTCGGGTTTTTGTGAGCGACTCCATTTCTCAGAGTTGTCAGTTTTTCTGTAAATTTAACGTCCTCTTTATCAAAAATGCCCAACTGTTTTAAGACTTCTGTTACATCATGAAGGCTATTACGTTCCAAAAGACTACTGGCAATTTTTCTCTTTGCAGGAGTGGTTAAGTGATTAATTGTTTCTCTTACTGCAAGTCTCTCAAGAATACCGTGTAATTCAATAATCATTGCCCCGTTTAGATTAAGTGAATATAAAATAAGAGGTGTATCCATGAGTGCCCATGTAATTGCTTCTGCTGCACCTCTGTTATTTGAATTGGTCTCTGGAAATTTGGTATTAAATGCCTCAACAAACTTCTCCAACTTAGATTCAATATTTGGCAAATTATTTGAAAGCAGACCGACTATTTGTTGTACCATTTTTGTCATTGCAATTTGATTTTCATTACTCATCATCAATCCTCTTTTACTAACTCATCTGTGGTTTTATATTTCATTTACTCAACCGACAATCTCTACTTGAAAAGCCTTTTAAGCCCAAAATGTGCTTATATCCACAAACGAGGTTTAAAAAATGACCGAAATAGAAAATAAGCCTGCTTGCGTAGACTATAGTTTCAAGAAGAGGCGGTAGACATGCAAAAATACGCGAGAATGACCAAGTCACAAAGAAACGAATTTGAAAGACATTTAGACGCTCACGTTAATGCTGTTTTGGCAGACATCGAATCTTTAAGGGAAGCAATAAAACTAAAAGACTTTGCAAAAATCAAATCTGATTCAGATAGAATCGCTACTTACATCTATCAAGAAATAGACTTGCACCATGAAATTTTTTGAAGCGGAGTGGAGACCGAAAATAAGATGTTAAGCCAAAAAGAGTTAGAGTTTCTGCGCTCTCCAGAGAATTTTAATAGCAATTACAAGTATTTCTTGAAACATCAGATTAAAAATAAAGTTCAAGCTTTGCAAAATGAACTTGAGCTTTTAAGTGACGCGGGATTCTTGAATAATCTTAGTGAAAAGTCTGAGTCTTAGGGATTTCAATAAGAACCAAGAAAACAGCATAAGCTCAAATCAAGCGGATTTAGGGGAAAGATGGTGCGGTCGCCGGGATTTGAACCCGGGATCATTAGCTTGGAAGGCTAAAGTCCTAAACCAGACTAGACGACGGCCGCGCGTCCTAAGTCCATATTCTCAGGCGTAATTTAAGTTTATCTGACTAAGTCATTCGTGAAATTCCCAGCTTTGAATGGAATAGTATATCTTGCTGGTGGTTCTTGCTTAATGATAGTTGAAGAAAATGAGTTCAGGCAAGGATAGGCATAAAATTCCCGGAAGCCGCATGAAAATCCTAACTAAAGACGCTAAACAAATGGTGAATGGACCATATTACTGTCCCAAATGCCGAAAAGAACTATTGCAGATTTGTGTAAACCTTAAAACAAAAGAAGTGTACGCTGTGTGTAAGTGCGGGCTTGAGTGGCCGTTGATTTATGCGCCTGTTTTTCAACCTGTAGATTACTACAACAAATTTAGAGATCTGTGGAAAAAGCAAAGCTACGGCATAATCAAACAAAAATAGCCGTTTATTCTCCGGGACAAAGTGCTTTATCTTTTGGCAGTGGCAGTTTACAGCTTAACGGCTTGTATAATCGTTCAACAACAACCCAATGCACAATGATTTGGGATAAGTTTTAAACGGTCGACTATAGATTGTTACGATATCGAAATGGTCAGAATGAATGGGCTCTCGCATAAACAAAAACCCATCAGGCTTTTAATAATCGTAGCCTTAGCGCTTATCATAACTGTGCCAATTGTTCTTCCACATCAAGCAGCCGCACAAACCGGTGGGTACTACGATAAATCGTTCGCGTGGGACTACAACGGAAAACACTGGACATGGAACCTAAGCATACCAGTAGACCTATACAATGCCTACAAGTCGGTTCCAGTTTCTACTCGAACACAAAACGGACCCGCAGGCTACGGTTTTCTTACCACAACATATGACTATTACATAAAAACGCTGGCGCAGAAACTGAATGACACCACAACTCAACTTGGATATAATTCGTTCGATCAAACCAGTTTCGTTTTAGCATTTGTACAAAGTTTACCCTACACGTCTGATAAGGTTACAACAGGATACGACGAATATCCACGGTTTCCGATAGAGACTTTGGTGAATGACGGCGGAGACTGCGAGGACACAGCAATACTGTTTGCTTCATTGACTCTATCGATGGGGTATGGAACAGTTTACATTAATCCTCCAAACCACTACGCCGTCGGTATTCTGGGAAATGACCTTCAAGGCACTTACTGGACCTACCCTACAGGCTCAAACAATACATACTATTATTGTGAAACCACAGGCGACAGCTTCACGATTGGGCAGTTGCCAGATGAATTCAAAGGCCAAAACGCCTACATTTACAGCATAGATGAAAGCACACAGTTCGTTCCAAACGTTATGTTTTTGCCGACTCCTGAGCCAAGCCCAACAGATTCAACTGTTACATATCCCACGCCTACATCAGCCATTCAACCAGCACCAACAGAATCCACTTCGCCAACAATCACAGAACCAAGCGTTCAGCCTGTTCTACCGCTATCATTCAACTTAATCACTGACAATCCACTCTTGTTCATAATTATCGCATTCGCAATTGTAGTTTCAATCGCCCTTGCAGTTTGGTCAGTAAGAAAACCAAAGCGTTTGCAAGTCACAACACCCGCAGCTCTTGTACCCATTATTCCACAAGTACAAACTCCCTCTTTAGAAGGTAACAAGTTCTGTATCTATTGCGGTTCAAGCAACAAAACATACGCCGCGTTCTGTGAGAAATGCGGCAAACAAATAGCATAGCAACTTGGTAATTCTCAAGAACTCTTGTTGCTACTTTTTTCTAATACGGTTTTTCGTCCGGTTTGTAGAGCCGCTTTTGGTACTGTGAAGACTTAAATTTCAATCCCCTTACAGGTTGATGAGGCATAGCTCTTTGCCGCTCAAGGTTCTTGATTCTTGCGTAGAGTTTTGACGCTTTAGTGTTTGAAGGAATCTTTGATCTGGGTCTATGTACGGGCACAGGGGTAAAAGGCTGGGTTATCTCCAGTTTCTTTTGTTTGGGTTTTTTGAATGCCACGTTTCGTACTTTCTTGAATAAAGCAAATCCCTCTTTGAAGTTGACTTCCTGCACTTCCCAACCTGCATCCAACCAAGCTTTCGCATGTGCACTTGAAGACGCGTTGCTCCACCATGCAGGATCTCGGTAAGCGTCCATGGGAAGGTTACTACCGATTAACCCATCAATCCGTGCAAATGTGAGCTTTACGGTGTCTGTGAAGGCTGCTCTAAACTTTAAGTGACCTTCAAGCCCCGCGTACTTGGAAACCGTCCGAGGCGAAACAACCCGACTAGCACAATGAAGACACAGCATCGCATTGGGGTCACCAGTGGCAACGTCGGGTACCATGCAGTCTCTGCAGAACAGTTTTTTGCAGCGTTCACACTTACGCATGTAAGTTGTCCGGAGAACTCTGCCGCAGATTCCACATTCATCCCTCAATGGTGCTCTCAACCTAAAAGCGACTTGGAAATCGCTTAGACTAAATTGGTTCACCTGGACATATTAATTTTCACTTGCAGTGGAAGGGGTTTCTCCTGAATTATTAGCCATGTGTGTTAACTGTTTTAGGGTGACAGTGATTTCTTGCCAAATCAACCTAACAAGACCTCTGGCTTGCGCATCGATAGATAGTAGTAAGCCTATGTAAAGTGCAAAACCTGCAATGGCTTTGGCTATTGTTGATAGTAGTGTGGTTGTTGTTGGCAGAAGGAGAAGAACTGTTCCCATAAGCAGGGCAGATAGAATATATTTTGCTATGCTTTTCCAAGCGATAAGTATCCTAATTGAACGCCGCATAAACAAATATAATCCAGAAAAAGTTGAGAGATTGACGGTTATAAGTATGATTATCACGTATAGGGTGGCTTGAACTGAGCTGATGCCCGGTAGCCTGGTCAGAACAAAATACGTTAAGGGGAGGGCAATTGCCGCTTGAATGTATGGTATACTGAATACTTTAAAGATTTTACTTCGGACAAGATGGCGTATCGAAATTTTTCCTTCCGCATCAAACGCCTCAACACCTAAAAGACAATTTGAGTAAAACGTCGAAACAGTGGTTACTAACGTATTTACTGTTAATGCAATGAGAACTGGCCAAGCGACACTATAAGAAATATTCAGTACGGTTAGAAACGACACAGACATGACCATTGTTATTGTGGCTAGCGGAATTGCCAGCATGAGAACTGTTCTAAATGATATCCTGACATCTTCATCTGTACAAGCGTTAGCCAACAATTTAGGATACAATGCAAACGCCAAAGATGAAGCGTACCCAACAATTGTGGTGAAACTTAAAGCAGCTTGGTAGTAGGCTCTAGAAGCCGATCCACCATACAGGAACAGCAAGATAAGCACAAACGAAACCAACTGCGAACCGACAAGGTTGTAGGCGATTGCAGGTGAACCCTTAAACCACTCTTTAAGGTAGCCCCAGTTTGCTTTCTCCTTTATGTAACCAAACAAAAGGTAAACATAGTACATTATTTGAACTGCTGACCCAAGAATTAAAGCTAAAATTGCGCCAACAAATATTTCCCCAAACCCTAAAATCAAAACTAAAGCAACCGCCACTTTTACGACTTCCTGAATTATGAAGCCGTATCCAGTTGCTTGGGGCTTGGTAGCTTGCAAAATGCTTTCAAAAATATTAACCATGTAAAAAGTCAAAATATAGAGACCTGCGATAAAATAAATCAGCAAGTAGTCGCTGCTGGTTCCAATTGCGTGTGAGATTAGAAAAATTGCGGGTAAATAAACCAAAAACGAAGCAACAGCTATTGTGAACTGGGCAAAAATGGCGGTTTTTACGCTTCCCTGTTTATTTCTCGCTGTAAATCTAGTAGCCCAAAAGGGCAGTACACTGCTGAAGAGAACAAAGTACGCGGTATAATCAAAAATGTTTGTCCAAATACCGTATTGACTTATCGACATGTTTCTGGTGAGCAAGAGGGTGTAGATTAAGCCAGTAATTACACCTAGCAATTGTGTTGTGAAAACGACAAATCCGCTATATTGAAGCCTAATCTGATTCTTACTCAAATACCGTTTCCAGCTTAAGATGCACTGTTTTTTAGTTTTCTACTATGTTTTCTTTAACCATTAAATATACAATTTCCCAAATCAAACCCAACTGGAAAAATAAAAAACTCTAATTCTATTCCAAAAGAAAGAAACGAGGGCGTTAGCCTTTTACGACAGCCAATGGAACAAGCCTTGCAACTTTGGTTGCAATCCCAACTTTATCGCTAACTTCAGCAACCATATCTACGTTCTTGTATGCTTGGTCTGCCTCTTCAGCTAGAACCGATGCACTTGCTGCACGAACAATGATTCCTCGCTTTTCCAGTGCCGCTTTTATGTCTCCGCCCCAGTACTGACGTTTCGCAGCCGAACGGCTCATCATTCTGCCTGCGCCATGCGCTGTCGAACCGAAAGTCAAATCCATCGCCTTCTGCGAACCCGCCAGAACCCATGAACTCGTGCCCATGCTGCCTGGAATGAGCACCGGTTGCCCCTCACTGCGGTAGTCGTCTGGAACATCTGGGTGTCCAGCGGGGAAAGCGCGGGTGGCTCCTTTGCGGTGTACCCAAACCTTCTTTTGTGCGCCGTCAATATTGTGGGTTTCCAATTTTGCGATGTTATGAGCAACGTCGTAGACAAGTTTTAAACCGAATTTCTCTGGGTCTTCACCGTAGACCTGCTGGAAACTCTGGCGAACCCAATGCATAATTGCCTGCCGATTTGCAAACGCGTAGTTAACCGCGCAAGCCATCGCTTCAATGTAGTCTTTAGCTTCACTGCTGTTTCCCGGTGCACAAGCTAATTCGCGGTCAGGCAAAGATATTTTGTATTTTTGTACAGCATGCTCCATAACCCGCAGGTAATCCGAGCACACTTGGTGACCATAACCTCTTGAGCCGCAGTGAATCATAACTGTAACTTGACCTTCCTCTAGTATCCCGAAGGCTTTAGCGGTTTTAGCATTGAAGATTTTGTCAACTTTCTGGATTTCCAAAAAATGGTTTCCTGAGCCCAACGTGCCGATTTGGGTTAAGCCACGGTTTTTAGCGGTGTTTGAGACCTTGTCGGGGTTGGCATTTTTCATGCGCCCATTTTCTTCGCAGTGCTCAGCATCTCCTTGCCAGCCTAAACCTCGATCAATAAGCCACTGCACACCTTCAGTTACTAATTTTTCTAGGTCGCTGTTGGATATTGTGAAGTCTTTCCTTCGGCTACCTAGCCCAGAAGGAACGTTGCGGAAAATAGTTTCTGCTAGGGGTGCAAGTTTGGGGCGCACATCTTTTTCTGTAAGTGTTGTTGATAGCAAGCGGACGCCGCAGTTAATGTCGTAGCCGACGCCGCCTGGGCTGATGACGCCGTTTTCGTAGTCGGTTGCTGCTACGCCGCCAATTGGAAAACCGTAACCTTCATGTCCATCAGGAAGCGTGATTGCGTATTTGTAGATGCCGGGCAACTGTGCCACGTTTGAGCATTGCCAAAGCGTTCGGTCGGTCTGCATTTTTTCAAGAAGGGCTTGATTAGCAAAAACCATGCCTGGAACCTGCATCCCCGGTTTGTACTTGGGAATTCGCCACATATAATCGTTAACTTTCTCTAACGGAACCCGCTCTGGAGCCGCTCTGCTTTCACTTTCACCCAAAATCTTCACCTTTCAAAACAAAAGATGAATGAGACTATAAAACGTTTATGACCCCTGCTTTTGCTTGGCATATTCGAAAAAGCCGCGGACGCAGTTTTCCAGAACAGTCTTTGAGAAAATACGATGAGACTTTATGAAATCCGCAACCTTACTCATAACCTGGTCCTGTTCGATGATTCTGTCACGGACTTGTTCCAAGCTCCAGTTTTCTCTCGCACCCTCCTCTGCAATATCAGCCCATAATTGAAGCTGCAACTTGTAATCTTTTAGGCGTTGAACAGCGTCGGTGGCTTTTCCAAAATGGCTAAAATAAAGCACAGTCGGCTTTAAACTGATTAATTTGTCCAGTGAAGCTAATGCCGCATCCAAGTAGAACGGCGGCGGCGTGGTTGGAACTACGACGTCAAATGCTGGAAGGTATGTGCCAGCGGCATCACCCGGGAAAATTCCACCATTAAATGATTCTTGAAAACTCAGGTTATGTGAAGCATGCCCAACAGTTTCAGTAACAGTCAATTTAGCGTCAGAGCCTAAATCAAACGAGCCTTCAGTAACTGGGATTATTCGGTCTTTTGGGACGGGTTCTGGTTTGCCGAAGATTTCGCTGACAAAGCCTAAAACCTTCTGGGATGACGGCCAGAGTTGTTCAGGATCAACGAGGTGAGGCATGCCTCTTGGGTGAACTATGATTTTGGCGTTGGGCAAAAACTTTAGCAATGTGCCTGCTCCACCTCCATGGTCTAAATGGATATGGGTAACAAAAACGTACTCTACATTCTCAAACCTTACATCAAGCTCTTTTAAGCCAGAGAGCAGGTTAGGGATGGAATTAGTGGGGCCTGACTCTATAAGGAAGGGTTTTTTACCTTTTATAACGTAGCTGCAGATGAGGTTTTTGAAGCCTCCAGTTTCCAATTCCACCATGAATATGTTTTTGCCAACTTCTTTAGTATGCAAAGGTTGCACCTGACATTGTGTTAAACGGCTATGTTGCATAAATATTTCCTTGAAAATACCCACACACAAATTTATCGCTTTCACTTCAACGTTCCTCTGGAAGAACAGTCTGTTCTCTTAGGAGAGTCAAATAGAACATTTTAATCAGCTATATTATATGGAATAATATTTGCCGAAAATAAATGTGAAACTGTTTGCGGCAGTTGTTGCCGCATTAATTTTAGCTGTTACTTTGACAGGAATTTCGCAAAACCAAAATGCGATTCTAAGTGCAAACAAAGATGAATTAGCAAAGAAGCTGGAAAATACAACTCACGAATTGGAAGCGCTCAAAAAGAACTACACTGATTTAATGGACATTTTTGTAGGTAATTTGAAAGGCGAATTGAACCCACAGATACAAACCCGACTTGGAGTTAAGATAATGCCAGGACAGCGATACCCAAATTATCTCTGGGTAACTGGTGAAGTGGAGAATGTGGGGAACTTTACACTCTACAATGTACGATTAAGATACACGCTATACCCAACTAATAGTACAGACGTTAAGGAAGATATAATTGGAACAATGCACGCGCATCAAATTGTCACAAGACGTTACACAACTTACACTTCACTTGGAGAGATAACAAGCTGGACCTTGGATCCAGTAGCAACTTATGAACCTTAGAGCTTAATTGCCTGTGCCATAAAATTTAATTATACAGTGCGATTGTATGAAAAGAGACTTACAGGTGAAATCATGTTGAAAGCTATTATCTTTGGAGCGCCAGGCGCAGGAAAAGGCACATACGCCTCAAGACTGCAAACCAAACTTGGCGTTGACGTTATTTCGATGGGTGATATTTTCCGTGAATTGGTCAAGGAGAAATCGGAGCTCAGCAGCAAAGTTAAAAGTTACATGGAAAAAGGCGCCTTGGTTCCCGATGATGTTGTGGTGGAAGTTCTAAAGGCTCACTTAGCTAAAATTTCTAAAGGAAAAGGCTTCATCCTCGACGGTTTCCCACGCACCTTGGAACAAGCAAAAAAACTCGACACCATAACTAAAATCGACGTAATCATGCAGTTGATTGTTCCTGACTGGATAATAATTGAACGTTTATCCACGCGTAGAATCTGCAAAAACTGTGGAACAGTCTACAACGTTAAATTCCTCAAACCCAAAGTTGAAGGCGTCTGCGACAAATGCGAAGGCCCCCTTTACCAGCGGTCAGACGATAACCCGGAAACCATAAAGAATCGACTAAAAGTCTATCAAGAACAAACAAGCCCGCTGATAGCCTTCTACAAGGAAAAGAAGGTGCCCTTTATAGAGCTTGAAACAAAAACCTTAGATCAACCGCCTGACCTCATGGTTGAAAAACTACTAGCTGAACTTAAGAAGAGAAACTTAGCTTAGATGTCTAAGATAAACTCCAAAATCACCCTGTCCGGTTCACGGATAATCACCATGCGGTGGTAGGTTACTGCTTTAACAGCGACCTTCTGCGGGTGCTTTTTGGGGTCAAATTTTTCTCCCCAAATCTTAGCTTTGATTTTGAAGATTTCAGCGGTTTCCTTCCACTCGGTTATTTGGAATTTTGAGTAAAGCACGTTTTCAGTTTCAAACTTCACCAATAACGCTTCGAGCCAACTGTACAGAAGTGCGTATTGGTCTTCTGCTTCAACTTCAACGATTTCCTGCTGCATCTGGGCGATTTTGTCAGTGTCAGTCATGGTTTCAAACATAGACAGCGCTGCATTTTCATATGCTTCCTCCATGGTTCTCCCGTGTGCTCGTACAAAAACGTCTGCTGTATGTTCTAGGAACTCGAATTTTCCAGCGAACTTGTCAGGTGTACTCATTTCTGAAACCAATTAAAAGTAAAAGGAAGGCTAGAATAAAAACAAATTTTTGGTTGGAGACTATTGGCTTCTTTATAAAATGGTAGGGAGGTCGCTTGAGAGCAACAGAGGCTTAGAAGTATTTGGTGGCTTTTTGGATAGCTGCAGCGGTTAATTTCGCAGATTCTTCAATGTCTTTTAGGCTGAGCATGCCGACTGGGCTGTGTATGTACCGTGTGGCAATAGAGACGTTTCCGCATGGGATCCCCTGGCGCGTTATAGAAATTCTTGCCGCGTCTGTGCTACCCAGTAAACCCGATTCGATTTGGAATGGGATTTTTTCTTCCTCCGCAGTTTCTATGAGCCACCGCAAAACCTTTGGGTGAGTAATCAAGCCCGAATCGGAAATTGTGAGCGCTGGACCTTTACCCATCTTCACACTGGTGTCAAATTCCCTCACGCCCGGAACGTCACCTGCAATAGTTACGTCTAAAGCTATTGCGATGTCTGGGTCAACACCGAATGCTGCAGCTCCTGCCCCACGTAAACCAACTTCTTCTTGAACCGTCCCGACGGCGCAGACTGTACAATCAGTTTGAGTTAGAAGTTTTAGGGTTTCAACCATCGTTAAGCATCCTGCTCGGTTGTCGAAAGCTTTGCCCATTGCCGCGTCATTGCCCAGTTTGACATATTTTATGTCGAAGGCTATTGCATCGCCGATTGATACGCCCATGTTGGCTGCGTCCTCTTTGCTTTCTGCTCCGACGTCGATGAAGAGGTCGTCGTAGGTTATGATTTTTTTGCGTTCCTCTTCTTTTTGGATGTGAGGCGGTTTAGACCCAATTATGCCTGGGAACTCGCCTTTTTTGGTGTAGACGGTGACTTTTTGGGCTGGTAAAATTCGGTCATCGATGCCGCCCATTTTTGTGAATTGCAAAAAGCCGTCTTTTGTAATTGTTTTCACCATTAAGCCGACTTCATCCATGTGAGCTGCCAACATGATTTTTGGCGAATTAGCTTTGCCTTTTTTGATGGCTATTACGTTTTCTAGTCTATCTACTTGTATTTCATCTGTGTATGGGGTCATGAACTGAATCATTAAGTTTCTAACTTGCTCTTCTCTGCCTGTTACTCCGCAAGCGTTGGAGAGTTTTTCCAGATTTGTGTTCAGGGACAATCAGATGCCTTCTTGGTCTTGCGGTTACAACTTTGAAGACTTGGTTATTAAATAGTTGCGGCTAGAGCTTTTACATGAAGTCGATTTTTTTTTCGCGCTTCTGCCTTTTGGGGAGCGCGCAAAAAGTTATTAGCATAGTTAAAATTCATTGATTATTAATTGGTGGATTTATTTAAGTGGCCTTTGAAATCCAAGAGTTACCTGACGTTATCAGAGTCATTGTCCTATTAAACCTCAGTAAAGGCGCCAAAATAAAAAAATCAACCCTTAAAGCTCGAATTGACCGTGTCTGTGTTACTTATGCATGCATCGACTTGTCTGAGTTGGATAAGGCTCTGAAAGAGATGTCTATAGAAGGTCTTCTCATCGAAAAAGATGGCACTGTCCAGTTAACAGCTCAGGGCCAACATTTAGGCAAAGAATGGGAAAGCCTCTTGCTAAAGAAGGAACCCATCATGGAAATAGTCGCAGGCTTAGTGGATGGCTCAATAACAAGTCTAGTAGTCATTCTCTCAGCATTCATAGCAACATTCACAGCCAGCTCAATATTTCATGATGTGAGAACAGTAATTTTCACCGCGTTTCTAACTCTAAGCGCCGTTGCCATCACCAACTTTTCCAGTTTCCTGCTCGGCGGAATCACCGAAGACTTAGCAGACATAATGACGCTACAAAACTTGATGAACTACAGCTTAAGCGACATACCTGACAAGAAAGAACGTGACAAATCTCTAATGCTCGTCCAAAAGCTCTTTACACTTCTTGGGAAGCAGATTCATAGGTCGAACATTTATGGGGCAATAATTTCTGGAACAACCACTTTCCTCGCTGGCGTCATTCCGATAGCAACCTACCTTGTTCTTCCATCAGTCTACAACATCGTTGTATCCCTTATCATTGTCGCGGTTATTTCAGGAGTTTTCCTCGCAAGATACCGCTCAAAGAAAACAAGAGTTAACTGGAAAATAACCTTACTAGAAACCGTAGCAATAGTGATTATTGCAACTGTGGCTTCGCTGTTGCTTGGCGCAGTTTAAAGGTTAAGTAAACGGTGATGTTCAATCATTAAACACTTATCCATGATTACAATCACCCCAGCCTTACGTGCCTCTTCCGCCGCCTGCTGATTAACTATACCCAACTGCATCCAAACCGCAGAAGGCTTGCCAAATTTGCCTTTAAGCTGGATGGCTTGCTCAACAATTGGCGGCACATCTTCTGAACGCCTAAAAATGTCAACAACATCGATGGTTTTCTGGGTTTCCAAGGGAATATCCAGCAGGCTCTTGTAGCTTTTTTCTCCTAAAACCATGTCAGCGAAGGGGTTAACGGGTATGATGCGGTACCCCTGTTGTTGCAGGTAGGCACTTACTTTGTAGCTGTCTTTTTCGGGTTCTTTGGATAACCCAACCACCGCAATAGTTTTGGGTTTTTTCAAAAGGTCCGTTATTTGATCCTGACTCAACCGATTTCCATCCAAAAATTTTACGGCGTTTCCCTAAGTTTAAACTCGAAGAAATATTCCCTGCCATCACGCAAAGCAAAAATCTTCACCTTTTCGCCGACTTTCATTTTTCTCAACTGGACAACTAAATCTTCAATTCTACGCAATTCAACGTTGTCGATTTGCAGGATTATGTCGCCGTCTGCCATGCCTGCTTTTTCCGCAGGGCTACCATCTGCAACTTTGGTTACCAACACGCCGTGGTCAACTGGTAAGTTATAATAACGTGCGATTTGCTGAGTTATGCTTAACCCAATGATTCCCAGCCACGGCTTTTTTGCGGCTCCCTCTGTAAGTATGTCGTCTGCGCAGCTTTTGGGGAAGTTTATGGGAATTGCAAAGCCGATGCCTTGAGCGTATGGGATGATGGCCGTGTTTATGGCTACAACTTTGCCACCCATATCAACCAGAGGACCACCACTGTTTCCGGGATTAATAGATGCATCAGTTTGCACAAGGTTCTCTATTAGGCCTCGTTCTGACTCGATGGTGCGGTTTATGGCGCTGACTACTCCTGAAGTTACACTAGGTCCGCCCGCCAAACCGAATGGGTTGCCGATGGCGTAAACTCTTTGCCCAACTCTGAGGTTGTCAGAGTCGCCCATCTGAGCTGGTTGCAGGTCTTTTGCCTTAACTTTTACGACAGCTATATCGTGGACGGCGCATGCGCCTGCGATTGTGCCTTCGAGGACTTGGTTGTTCCAGAGAGTCACGTTAATTTTTTCTGCTCCGCCCACCACGTGGTTGTTGGTTAAAATTAAGCCGTCTGCGTCGATGATTGTGCCTGAACCCATACCGCCAACTGGCACTGCCTGATAGAAAATATTGTGAACAAGCTTTACGGTGCTAATGTTAACTACGCCTTTACTTACTTTTTCTAGAGTGTCTAAAAAAGCGTCCTCGTCGTATGACATGTTTCCTCAAAAACCAGTTAAACAACGGTTTTAATAAATGTTCAAACCTCGGCGGACCCATTTTTTTGAAAGATTTATGTGGGCAGAAATACTGTTATTTATGGGTGAATCGTCGTGGGCAAGACTAGACTGGATGAACGTGGTAGGATTCTGATTCCCCTCAACGAACGTGAAAAACTCGGTTTAAAAGTTGGAACCGAGTTGACCTGATTCGGGATGATGGTGTTCTAATTTTGAAACCTATTATTCCTAAGACTTTACGTGTAGATGCTAGAAGCCGAAAGTGGGTAAGGAAGCTTTTTTGGATGTTGGAGAGGCAACGTTTGGCGAGCAATAGCTCAACTGATATTGAGAAGCACGTCTTTGACGTTAACGTGCTCGCAATTTTTCTGGCAAAATTGCATCCCGGTTTTGAATATGTCTCCAATTGTTGAGGCTGGGCTAAGGGGTGCTTACGCGCTGTGGTTATGGATATTTTGCCCTTGAGGGTTTTTTGCATTTATGACACGCCGTTGGGGGTTAACTCAAAAGGAGTGTTCCGCATCCTTTGAACACTTTGTAAGATCATACGATGCACCTCAATACTCCGCGTTAAAGCGTGAAGCCATTTTAGAAGGTTTCAAGTTGGCGGAAGAATTGAAACATGCTGTTTTCGACTGCATGTACCTCTCGCTTGCATTACAGGAAAAAGCTACTGGAGTGATTACGACAGACACGGATTTTGAAGTTATGCAGTCAAGTTGGTTTAAAGTACGTTAATCCTGTTCCCAAGGAAGTTCTAAAACGTTTGCAAGAACAAAAAAAGTGAATGTTTTATTTGCCTTATTCTCGGCAGAATGAGCATTTTTCCGCCCATTCTTGGGGCATTTTTTTTTGGCAGGCAGGACACATCAAGCCTTTTTCTCTTATGGAGGTGCATGTTTGGCAGAAAAGTTCGAGGATTTCGGCTTTGTTGCCGGTTGCTTTTATGAGGTGGGTTACCATTTGGTCTATTAGAGCGATTACTTCGGGTGTTTCTTCAATGTTTAGAAGGTTGCCTCTTTCTCTTCCTACATAGCGGCTTACTGCGGATTGTGATAGGCCGAGGATGTCTGCGGTTTGTTTTTCGTTTAAGCCGTGTTTTTCCACGATGGATCTTGCCATTACTGCTTTTACTGCTGGCAGGACAGTTTTTACTCCTACTTCGCATGGTAGTATCAAGTTTACACCTAATTTAGTGTACTTTTATGGGAAAACATATTTAAATATGCTGCATGTCATAGTTTATGACGCGTGTCAAGACGGGGAGCAACTCGAAAACAGTTTTCCATCCCACTCACATCATCACCGTCCCAACACACGTCACGGAGAATAAACAAATGGGAAACGTCCTTCAATCAACCCGAATTGGCGAAAACCGCGATTTAGCATCAATGTTAAAAACGCTGGATGCAGAATGCAGAAACTGCGCACCCACATCGCCGTTAGAATGTATAACTCGATGTCAAGTATACAAACTAAAAAATGAGCTTAGAAAACTCCGCGAAACAATGGACAACCCCAACTACATAAAAGAATTATTCAACGTCTTGAAAAACGAAACACGACTTCACATACTAAAAGCAATAGTTAATGGCAGGTTTTCGGTAAGTGCGCTTCAGCAAGAACTAAAGAAAACAGGCCACTCACACAGCCAAGATACCATAAACGAAGAGTACCTCCAACCCTTAATGGCAGTGGGATTAGCAACCGAATCACGAGACGAATACTACGCAACCACATTTGGCGGACGCCTAACAAACTTGCTCGGTGCCTTTCCCGAATTTGCAGAAATGCTCCCAGCCCACTCAGAATGCTACGAAGAAACCCTTCTACGCGCATTATTGACAGGTCCTAAAACTTTTGAAGAAATAGAGAGCTTAATCTCAGCAAAGATAGCATCGCGAATCCTCAAGCGGTTGCGATCAGTGGGTTTAATCGAGACCCCCGAAGAGCGAGACTACATATTCTTCTTCAAATCCAAACGTGACCCAAGCAAAGAAACCTTCACAGAAACAGAACACAAAATCTACGACTCCCTACTCAACGAAGGAATCTCAGCGGGAAAACTTGCCAAAGAAACAGGGCTCTCAATGAGAAGAACCTACAAGTATCTACGAGGCTTGAAAGGCAAAAAACTCGTTTTCATAAGAAGAACGCCAAAAGCCTACGGTTTAACCTGCAAAGGCGAAATGTTAGCCACAGTTCTACAGGAGCTTCAGCAAATAGTCGATGAAACTTGGAGTTATTCACAGCAAGTTATCAACAGCAAAGATAACGCTTAGCAAACTCAATTTTTTTTGTTTATCCGCCACCAGGAGCCCCGTGGAACGGAACGTTTTCCCATAGCATCTTCCACCAGTCAGCTTCTGTTATGGTTTCGCCGTGAACGATAATTTCTAAAACCATCTTTAACATCGCGTGATGCCGAACCTCATCGTTCAGTATCGCCTTCAGAAGGAACACAACCTTCTCGTTCTCGATGGTTGGTATCATGGTTTGAAGTTTCTTTATCAATTTCGATTCTATCTCAATGTGTTTTTCAACCAAGACCCTTTGCTCATCAAAATTATCCTGAGTTAAAGCAGTAGACGCGTTAGTTAACAGAGTGATGGCTGATGAATATAGCTCCGCGTGCTTCACGGAATCCAAAGATACACCCTTCAAAACCCCTTTAACTGCAGGATTCTTCATGCCCACGAGAGCTTTTTCGAGTGAAGCAACTATTTCGTTTTCAACTGTAATCTGATTCTTCAAAAAATCAAGGAGATCTTTCTCTTTTTCCATAAACTTTTCTCTCCTAACTTTTAATGTTAAGCCTGATTCATCAAGCTTTCGGAAACTTTCTTTCCAAGGTCCCTGCAAGCGTTGAGCACGGTTTGGTCTGGTAAGTACCTTGCAAGTAGGGGCGGTTCAACAACCTGCATCTCAAACTTATTCTTCATTATTTCTAAGATAAATTTCGGTGCTTCACCGCTCCACCCATAGGACCCAAACGCTGCTCCTATCTTGCCTCTCAAGCTAATGCCCTTCACTGCGACTTCCTCAAAGAGATGTTCGAAGTCAACCGGCATGCTGTGAAGGTAAGTTGGTGATCCGATAAGAATGGCGTCAAAGGTCCCCAGAGTTTCGGCGTTTACATGAAAGTTCAATTCGACTTCCACATTGCCGCTGCTTTTTGCGCCTTCAGCCACGGCGTTGGCCATCTTTTCGGTATTTCCCGTGCGACTATAATAGAGAACAAGGACTTTCTTCATAACAAAAACTATAATAGTTAAGTTATTTCAACATTTTGTTACTTTTTTGTGTATTGTCAGATAGAAAAAAGGGTTTATGGATCATGTTCTCCTGTTTTTACCACGCGTTTGAGCCTTCAAATTCAGGCCAACTGTGACTTTAGTTCCGGTATTGCTGCTTCTGTTTCTTCTGCTTTCTCCGCCTTTTCTGCCAATTTCCCTGTAGAATTCTGAGCCTCGCTCCTCCGCGACTTTCTCACCGCCCTTCTTACCTATCTTTCGATAAAATTCGGCGCCTCTCTCTCTTGCCACTTTCTCGCCTCCTTTCCTGCCAGCTTCCTGCCTAGTCATCTTTTTCCCTACTTCATTTTTAACCGCCAAAAATGCTTCACCTCCCATAAATTGAAAAAAAGTTTCCGTTATTTTAGTTCCATATTGCCCTTAAGCAAATGTGGGCTTCAACAAGCATTACAGATCCGCCAGGTATAACCACAAATTAACTGTCGTCTATTCTGGGAATCAAAAAATAACTTTGAAAAATAAAAGCGGTTTAAGAATTTGTGCTTATTCTATCTTGCCTATTTCCTTGGTTATGTCTATTGGCGAATTGTATGTTTTTTCAGGCAGTTTATTTATTAAGTCCATAACGTCGTTAGGTGCTTTTCTGTTTTGGGCGTTATCAACTAGTTTTTTCTTTTCTGCAGGGTAATGCATACCGGCTAGGTATTTCTCCACTATTGCGGGGCTAACGTGCCCGGATTTTCCGTTTCTGTTTGTGTATTGCCTTCTTGACCCTCTACCTTGATCGATTCCTCTGCTCTTTAGGGGTTCTTGTTTATTCGTGTCTTTCACCTCCAAACTAAAATTTAAGAATAAAATTGATGAAAAAACATGATTATCTTAAGGTGTTTGTTCTTATTCACGTTCTTTTCCTTCTCGGATAAACCTGCGAACTTTCTGACCGCCCCTTATGTCCGATTTCACTATAAAATTCTTCTCCGTGGGTTTCAGCGGTTTTTTCTCCACCTTTCCTTCCAGCCTCTTGAACGGTCATCTTTTCCTTCTTTTACTTTTATTGTTCAGCCATGATTCATCTTCTGTTTAATGATTAATTCAAAGATTTGAAAAAAATATGCGGGTCTATTCTCCCTCGTGCTCTTTTCCTGCTTCTATCAATCTCCTGACTCTTTGGCCACCGCGATGACCTGCTTCTTCTAAGCTTGTTTTGCCTCGGGCTTCAAGTGAACCTTCATGCTGCTCAGCCCGCTGGGAACCGCCTTTACTTCCTATTTGACTGTAGAATTCTGGGCCATGGGTTTCAGCGGTTTTTTCTCCGCCCATCCGCCCCGCTTCCTCAACGGTCATCTTGCCTTTTCTTCTGTTTTCACTCAAAAACAAATCACCTCCAAAAGAAGTTGAACGGTTGCTATCTTCAATTTATAGCCTGAAACATACCTCATAAATATATGTGGTTGTTCACATACAGCAACACTGGGATAGCCCTCTTTTGCAAGCGAAAAAATGCTACAACAAATAAAAATAAAATTTTTGGCAAAGTATTTACTAGTTAACAGATATGGAAAAGAAATAAGTTCAAAAACAAATAGAAACTAAAATGTGGATTTATTCTTCTTCATGTGCTTTTCCTTCCTGAATAAGCCTTCGGACGCGTTGTCCACCTTTTGGTCCGCCACTTTTGCCGCCTTTGCGACCTATTTCACTGTAGAATTCTCCCCCATGCGTTTCAGCAGTCCTTAGCCCTCCTCGGCGGCCTGCTTCTTCAACCGTCATTTTTCCTTTCTTTTCTTCCAAAAAATCACCTCCATCAAAAAAATAAAATAATTCTAAGAAACAAAGAAAAAATAAGTTTGAGCGACAAAAAAAGATTCAGTTAAATGTTTACTTATTCTTCCTCGTGTTCCTTTCCTGCTTGGATTAATCGGCGGACTCTCTGTCCACCTCTATGACCTGCTTCTTCAAGACTTGTTTTGCCTTCGGCTTCCGCTGAACCTTCGTGCTGTTTGGCACGCTCAGAACCGCCTTTGCTGCCTATTTCACTATAGAATTCTGGACCTCGCTCCATCGAAACTTTTTCTCCGCCTTTGCGGCCGATTTCTTCGTAGAATTCGCGTCCATGAGTTGAAGCGGTTTTTTCTCCGCCTTTCCTTCCAGCCTCAGCAACGGTCATTTTACCCTTTCGCTCTTCAGATCGCGTACTCAAAAAATTTCACCTCCTTGCTAAACTATGGAAAAGTTAACAAGAATAGAGCCGAACAACCGCTCATAAACCTATGTTGTAGTTGCCTAGCAGTAACATGCCAACTAAGAATCAAAAAAAATCGGAGCCGCATGGATAATTAGACATAAATCTGCAGAGGACATGGTTGTTAAACGGCTATCTTGTGTTATAAATTAATTTAAATATCTCTGGCATGTCAACTAAATGTTATTGGGTCCACCATGAAAGTGCTTCTAATTAATCCGCCGCAGGCGTTTTATCCAGGCTCAGAGCAGCCTGCAGGCAATCTGCCGATTGGTTTAATGTACATAGCAGCAGTACTTCAGAGAGCGGGTGTGACAGTTGAGATTTTGGATGCTTTCATGGCGGCCACGTTCCAAAAGAACGGTGAAACGATAACTGTTGGAATGCCCTTTGAGCAGATTAAACAGGAAGTACAAAACCGAAAACCCGACATCGTTGGCATATCAGGACCATTCACCTGCCAAATAGAAAACTCCATTATAGTAAGCAAGCTAACCAAAGAAGTAAACCCAGACATTTTGACGGTTATGGGTGGTCCACATGTCACTTTGGTTCCCAAGGAGTTTTTGGAAGAGGCAAAGGATGTGGATGTTGCAGTTATTGGTGAGGGCGAATACGCTATGCTTGAGGTTGCTCAAGCGTTTGAAGGTAAAAAACAGTTAAGCGAAATCCAAGGCATTGCCTATCGCGAAAAAGAGAAAGTCATAATAAACCCGTCGAGGGCGCTTATTGAGAATTTGGATGAGTTGCCATACCCAGCCTACGACTTGGTAGATATGGAGCATTACCTTAACCCCAAAAAGATTGGGTACCGCAGTTTCCAAGACCGAGCAATTTCGATGATTACCAGCCGCGGTTGCCCGTTTAACTGCTGTTTCTGCGCAGTCCACCTGCACATGGGCCAGAAATTCAGAGCACACTCAGCCCAATACGTCTTAGACCACATTCAATACGTCGTTGACAAGTTTAAGGTTAAAAACATCTTTTTTGAAGACGACAACTTAACACTGGACGTTAAACGGTTCGAGGCTATATGTGACGGAATAATCGAGCGGAATATAAAGATTGGCTGGGAAACCCCAAACGGCGTACGGGCAGACTGTCTAAACATGGAATTGCTTAAGAAAATGAAGCAGTCGGGTGCCAACAGCATCTTTGTCGGCGTAGAGTCAGGCGACCAGCAAATCCTTGACAACGTAATCTGCAAGAGCTTGGACCTAAAACGCGTGGTTGAATTTGCTAAAGACGCAAAGCAAATCGGATTAAAAACAGGTGCCTTCTATATCATTGGTTTTCCAGGTGAAACAAAGGAGAACATGCAGAGAACTGTTGATTTTGCCCTTGGGCTTAAACGGGACTTTGATGTGGGGATGCATCTGTTTATAGCAACGCCGTCCTACGGCACAAGACTGTATGAAGAGTGCAAAGCTAAAGGTTACATCCAGCAGAACTTGACTTGGAACGCTTTCGCCGAGGCAAGACAACCAAAAGGCATGCCGCTTATCAAAACAAACGAGTTTACACCTGCAGAGGTCAAGGAAATAGCTGCTAAGGCTTTGGCTGAATACAAGAAACTCTCGCTAATGGGACATGTTAAACATCCTAAAAAAGCACTTAAGACGGCGTTTGACCAGCCCCAACTCATATTGAAGTACATCAAAAACTTGCTTTAATTGACGCTAATTTTGCCCTAACCCGTGTGGACAATTTTGCAGGCAAAAACCCAGCTTACGGATTGTTGAACACGCAGTACTCTCAAGGAAAGAAGAACAACGCTTGAAAAATAATGCAGATTAAAGTGTTGTAGTTCTACCGATTGCAATGCAATTTTGGGGCAAGAAATACCGGTTAACTGAAAGAAGAAGAAACAGAGAAAAAAAAGTGCATTTCTTCTTCTTTTGACACCTAATCTTTTGACGCATAGGTAGCTTCTGGGCAAAGTCAAGATAGAAGTAGTTGTTCACCCTAAAAATTTCACCCGTTCAACTTCTACCACTCTGAAATTCATCCGGCAAAACAAATCTCGTCGAAGTAGTAGTGAACCCTTTTTTTCTGCAAAGCGCTCTACAACTTCTATAAGGAAAAGAATAAAATCCTAAAGGTTAGAAGAAGAAAAAATTGCTCCCAGCAGAATTACAACTCTTTTTTTCTTCTTTCAAGTTACTGCCAAAAAGATATGCTAACCAACTAACTGGTAGAAGAAGAAGTCCCCCAGCAGCACCTTCTTCTTCTCTTAAGATAGGGTTCAGTTGAAAGAACACCTATGTGAAGTTTGACTATTTGGGTCTTTCTTCTATTCAATCTCTCCTAATTCAGCTTAATTCTTCTCCTAGTTGACGACGAAGGAAAACACCTATCCACCACCACACCAAGAGGCAATATGGCAATGCATTCAACCCTCTAACAATCAACAAAATCCTTGGCAACACTTCGCCCAATTTAAGGAGTTTTTACGTGTAGGCTTTGTCTTTGAACAATGCTTGCTTTTTTTGATTGTAGCTATTGTGTTTACTCTAAGCCTAATGTTGAGTGGCTTGTTGAAAATCAATCCAATATTTTAGAAAAATGTTGTCTTAGAGAATGCTAACTGTAAACACTTTGTTTATTGCGAAATTGAAGGGCAGTTCTGCGGGTTGGTATTGTTAAGCTTGTGTCGAAAACATTAGGTGGCATCGTAACACTTTGACACGCGCGCTTCTTTGCACTTATGTTTATCTTATTATTTGCGCATATATTATCGAACGTAAGATGGCGAATTTAGCAATTATTGGCGCAGGTATAGGAGGTTGTTTAGCTGCGTATTTCGCACGCAATTACCTTCCAAGCGTAAAAGTAACCATTTACGATTCGCAAAACAGAATAGGCGGCAGAATCCTAACATACAATGCATCTGGCACCAGCATAGAATTGGGTGCTGCCTTCTTCGTCGGTTTCAACAGGACGCTTTTAGGCACCATAAATGCTGAGCGACTAAAAATAGCTCCCGTTGAAGGCCGCAAAGATTTTGCGGTATGGAATGGCTCAGAAGTCGTTTTTAGGTCAAACAAACAATCCTTTGCTACTATCTTTAGCCTTTTTGCTAAGTATCAGCTGAGCTTAGCGCGAACTTTCTTGCTTCTCAGAAAAGTAAGAGGACAAGTTGCCAAACTATATCGAGAAGAACTAAAAAATCCCGCCGACATCGGAGAACTTTTTGAATCCGTAGGTCTTGGTAAATGGCATAGAATGTCTTTTTTGGAAGAGTTGATTAAGAGAGGTGTAAGCCAAGCCTTCATCGATGAAGTTGTAAACCCTATCACTAGGGACATATATTCTCAGAACGCGGACTTGGGGGGCTTCGCCGGGCTTTCGGCTTTGATTGGAGTTTACTCAGGGCCAACATACAGTTTGGCTGAGGGCAACAGCAGTTTGACGGCTTACCTTGCGAATGTTTCAAAAGCCGCGGTTAAATTGGGTCAAAAAGTTGATCGGATAGAAAAGACTTCTAAAGGAACTTACCGGTTATACACTATGGATGGAGAGGCGGTTTTCGACAGCGTTATTGTCGCTACGCCTCTAGAACTTGCAAACATAGAATTTGATGGATTATCCATGCATGGTTGGACGCCTCAGCCTTATCAGGCCGTCTATAAACAGGTTATTCGGGGCATTTTTGACCCAAACTACTTTGGGTTGAAAAAATCAGCTGACCCTCCCGCTATCGTATTGACCACAAAAGACGCAGATCCAATAACTAACTTCAGCATTCAAAAAGCAAGCAATGGCGAGTCATTGGTTACGATTTCCTCGCCAAAACCCCTCAATTCCAACGTATTCAATGGTGTCTTCAAAAATGGCGGCGTCACAGTTCTGGAGCATTGCTGGAAAGCCGCATACCCTGTATTCAAACCCATAACTAAGTTGCCCTCAACACGTATTGATAAACGGTTGATGTATGTCAATGCGGTTGAACCTTCGGTCTCAAGCATGGAAACCTCGGCTCTGTCAGCTTTAAACGCGGTACGACTGCTTGCCAAAGAATATTAAGTGGATGCGAAGAGGGGTTTATGTGGAATCAAGGTTTGTGAGAGTTGCTGGTATCTCAGATATAGATATTGGTAAAATGCAAAAGGTCACGGTAGGAGACATATCGATTCTCATTGCCAATGTTAATGGTAATTTTTTTGCTGTTGACAGCGTGTGTACTCATTTTGGCGGCGACCTTTCGGAAGGCATATTGGAAGGTAACATTGTTACGTGTCCTGTTCATAAGGCAAGATTTGATGTAATCTCTGGCAAAGTGGTTTCGCCTCCTGCTGAAGCGCTTGATCGCCCGGATATTGAAAACTTGTCAACGTATTTGGTAAAGATTGAAAACAAAGACATATTGATTAGAATATAATGGTGACAAACAAAAAATTCTTGTAAAGCGAAAAAGGACGTGGGTCCGATGGGATGCGCTTAAACTATTAAGCGAATCCTTTATTTTAACCGCAAACGAATATGGGGTCGCTGGGTTTTGAACCCTAGGACAAGTTGAGAGATCACTCACGATTCTCTTTTTTTCTTTTGGAGTTAATCACTAATTTGTAAAACGCTCAGGTAGTTCCTGATGGATCAATAATGGTTTTTTCCTGTGTATCAGGGTTTTTTATGACAGCGAGTGCGATATACGATTTTGATTTCATTTTTCGAAAAAACCACATCTGAACTTTATCAAAGTTACATGCTAAAAGCTAATATTTCTGAGTAGTGTATCGTGTCACATTTAACGTTTGGAGCTTAGAAATGAGCAGTAGTTCCTACCGATGGATCATTTTGATGATGACTTCAATAGGCTCCTTTATGTCTCCTCTTGATAGCTCTATAGTCAGCGTTTCTCTTCCTTCGATAACTTCCAGTTTAAACATGGATTATGCAATGGCAATCTGGGTGCCCACTGCCTATTTAGTAGCCCTCACGGTTATGTTGCTGAGTATCGGGAGGCTTTCGGATATGAGAGGAAGAAAGCCCTTTTTCATTTCTGGATTTGCCATATTCACATTGGCCTCTTTCCTTTGCAGTATTTCGACTAGTGGTCTGCAACTCATAGTCTTTAGGATTATTCAGGGCGCTGGAGCCGCTTTTATGGCGTCCACTTCACCCGCGATAGTCACTAACCTATTTCCCGGTAAAGAAAGAGGGAAAGCTCTTGGAATTAATGCCATGGCGGTCTATGTGGGACTTGCTGTTGGTCCGAGTTTGGGCGGTTTTCTTACTGGTGCAGTCGGTTGGCGCCTGATCTTCTACATCAACATTCCGATAGGACTATTCGTGATAGTTATGTCCCTTTGGAAGATGCGCGAGCCTCCAGTAGTGAGTCAAAAACGATTTGATTTGATTGGTGCCTTATCTTTTTCGTTTGGGATTGTTCCTCTTCTTCTCGCCTTAACATTGGGCGGGATTTACGGGTGGAACTCATTTTTGACAGTTAGTCTTTTGATTGCTGGAAGTGTTTTCTTAGTTATGTTCGTATTTTTCGAGAGAAGCAAAGGAGACGAAGCCATGCTGGATGTCTCGCTGTTTTCCCACAACAGACTGTTTTCAGCTGCTAATACGTCTGCGCTGTTGAACTATACCTCATTTTTCGGTGTAAGCTTTTTCATATCTTTCTACCTTCAGCGTGCTTTGGGTTATTCTCCTTTGCAGGCAGGGGTTATATTGTTCATTATGCCGGTTACAATGGCGGTTTTATCGCCCATAAGCGGTTGGCTTTCCGATAGGATTGGGTCGCGTACATTGGCGTCCTCAGGTATGGCTGTGATATGTGTGGGGCTTTTGTTGATGAGCACTTTGAGTCTTAGCTCTTCGGCGACGGATGTTGCTCTCAGGTTGTTTATCATCGGGTTTGGAATGGGGCTTTTCTCTTCTCCTAACACTAGTGCTGTAATGGGGTCTGTTGAGAAAAGTCGGCTTGGTACAGCGTCTGGAACATTGACGACGATGAGGTTTTTGGGACAATCACTGAGCCTAGCCTTGATGAGTGCAATTTTTGCCACTTTCATATCTAGTAGCATGCTTTCTGCTCTTTTCGTGGGCGTTAATCCATCAACCTTAGGGGTGGCAACTGAAGGGTTTGTTGAAGCAATGCAGAAGGCATTTGTCATTGCTGCCATCATATCTGCAGCAGGCGTTATTACTTCTCTAGTTCGAGGCAAACCAATTATCGGTAAGAAACCCATCTGAGAACCCAGCTTGATAAGGACAATGGCTTGCTAACTTGTCCCGATATCCCTAATTTTAAAAAAAAATAATTATTATTATGGAAGAACATGAACTAGATATTCACTGCGGTGATTGAATGAAAATAAAAGTTAAGATGTTTTCAGATTACATTTGCCCTTTCTGTTATCTTGGCAAAGCAATTATTGACAACCTTGAGAATCGATTTGATATTGAAATTGAACACGTTGGAATTGAAATCCATCCAGAAACTCCCATCAGTGGAGTCGATTTAAGAAAATACATCTCCAAAACAAACGAAATGTACGAACATTTGAGAAGTAGGGGCAAAGAATACGGTCTGAATTTTTGTGATGTTAGAATACTGCCCAATTCTAGGAAAGCTCTGATTGTAGGTGAATATTCAAGAAAAATTGGCAAAAACGAGGAATTTACAGATGCAATATTCAAAGCCTATTTTGACGACTGTCTTGACATCGGAAAAGAAGAGGTCGTAATTGAAGTAGCGAAGAAAATTGGTTTGACAAAACAGGATGTTGAAAGAGCGTTGGTAGACCCTTTGCTTGAAAAGATATATGCTAATAATTGTCTTGAAGCAAGAGAACGCAATGTTACTGGTGTTCCCACATTTGTCATAAATGATGAATACACAATTGTAGGTGCGCAGCATGAGCAAATGTTTATTAAATTATTTGAAAAAATAGAGAAAGAAAACACAAGATAGAACGTTTTTAATAATAGTGACTAAATTTCGTCCCATTTCTCAAGAAAACTAACTGCTTCCCTTCTCGAGGACGCCCTTGGCGCACGCTTTGAAATCATTTGCATTCCCTTGTGCTTTGCTGCAATACACTTTATCTTTCGCAGGATACCGTGGTTCTTTTGAGTTGAGGTACCGACTCCCTTCTCTTTTTAGCTCATAACTGAGAAGTACAAATTCGCACGGAGGATGGCGGGCCCGTTGGGAGGCGCTTAAACTTTTCAGCGAATCCTGCCATGGTTAGGTTACCCCCTCAAACGGGCATGATACTCTTGCCCAAAAACATGCTCTAAGTACAAATCTGGGGATGGGCATCTGACTTGAGGTCGATTTCCTACCCCGTTTAGAATTTAAGGGAGTGGTTTGCATATAGATTACCGATCCTCCAGTTGCAAGACTGGTTTATAAAAATAAGCCTAAATGGCGTAGCAGATTCGTCTGCTAATATGGCGCAATGATATTTAAAAGTCAGTTTTGTCATAAGGGGTAGTGGTGTTAGCGGTGGAAATCGGTTCCTTGATAACTGCTAACGGCAGCAAATGGCTAAGAAAGCACTCTATCTTTGCTTTTCTAGTTATTCTGTTATCTGTTTCATTTTTCATCCTTACGGCTAAGGCAGATTATGCGCCCGTATCCAGTGGAACCATAAACCTAAGTGCTCAGTTAGACTCTGGCATTAGTTGGGCAAAAGATGACGTCCCCTATTGGCTAGTTGCGATAACTAGTACAAATGCTACTTATATTGCTGGTTCGACTGCTTCGTTTGGCGCTGGCGGCACGGATGTGTGGCTAATCAAGGTATCTCAACGATTAAACGTGTTTCCAGGTTTAGGAAGCTATTACCAAGATTCAGTCGTTTGGAGAAAAGCTTTCGGAGGGCCACAAGATGACCTTGCTAAAAGCATAATTCAATCCAACGACGGAAATCTTGTCTTAGTCGGTCAAACCAAATCGTACGGGGCAGGAGGCTTTGACATTTACATTCTTAAAGTAGATTTAGACGGCAACCTCATTTGGAACAAAACATGTGGAAGTACGCAAGATGATGGCGCAAACGCCGTCACTCAAGCAACCGATGGTGGCTATGTTATTGCAGGCTACACCACTTCTGACGCTGGAGCCTCAAGTGCTTACCTGATAAAAACAGATTCACAAGGTCAGTTGATGTGGAACCATACCTATCCTGGATCGGCATTTAACTCGATAAACAATGCAAACGACGGAGGATACATATTGGCATGCAAATCTCCAAATGCTTTTGAACTTGTCAAAGTAGATTCCGCTGGTCAATTGCAATGGAACCAAAGCTATAATCTGTCTAACATAGGAGAATCACAATGCGCAATTCAAACAACTGACGGTGGGTACGCGGAAACAGGGTACATAAGTGACAATACAGGTGCAAACTCGACATGGTTACTGAAAACCGATCCCTTAGGGAGTATTCAATGGGATCGTACTTACTCGGGTCTCGGAGCTTATTCACTGATTCAAACAAGCGAAGGTGGTTACGCATTGGCGGGTGACAGAGCATTCTTAATGATCACTGACTCATCTGGAAACATCTTATGGACCCGCAATTATGATGGGTTATCTGACGATAACTTGCCTTTTACGAGAGCCTTTGATCTTCTTGAACCTACGCCAAACCAATTTCTTCTAACTGGAACCCAACAGAGCTACGGCCAGATATTAACTGGACTTGATGGCTTCCTCACGAGGGTTTCGCTAAGGAACGGGGATACCACTCCCCCAAAAATATCTGTTTTGTCCCCTGAAAATAGGATTTACACAACCAGCAATGTGCCTCTTGAATGCTCTATCGACAAATCTACTATTTGGATAGCTTATCAGATTGACAACGGCAGAAATGTGACGATAACAGGAAATGCCACCATACCCCTTTCAGATGGAAAGCATAACATGACGGTATATGCGGCTGACTCAAACTATAACAACGGCGCTTCGAACACTGTTTATTTCTCAAATTTTGCAGTCGACACTGTCCCGATAAACCTTACAGTCACTTCGATTCAAAACGCAACGTACACAAGCAAGGATGTTCCTTTGAGCTTCACCGTTGGCAAGGCAGTATCTTGGACTGGTTATAGTTTGGATGGGCAAGCAATTCAAACGGCGCAACCGAATACCACACTTACGGGATTGTCGTATGGATCACATTTGCTAACTGTTTATGCCCAAGATTCCATAGGTCTCGTTGAAGCTTCGACCCTAAACTTTGCAATTGCGGATAAAGCCGTTCCAGAGTTACCTAATACCCTGATTATAGTCCTTGCTTTAGTATCCATTGCTGTAGTATCCGCAATAATAAGAAGCAAGCACGTCCCAAGCAAGTCTTTTAACTGCCTGACGGGAAGATAGCAAAAGAAATCATATCATTCCAACAATGAATCTTGATTTCCTTTGAGGCTATTGAATTCACCATTGGGAACCGAACTCTGTACATACATGTCAGTTTTTGTACTGGGGATGGGCTTTTGAGTTGAGATACTATTCCCTACACCCCTAACTAAAAAGTACATATTCGCGCGGGGGTGGCGGGCCCGCTGGGATGCGCTTAAACTATTAAGCGAATCCTGAATCAATAGAAAACAAAACTTTCTTCGCTATAAATGAGCCGGACCGGACTTACCCCGAAACAGTCTGAGTCCAATTTCTTAAGACACAATGTTTTTAATATTTACCTATTATAAAGAAACCTGATTAGTCCGCCGAGTTGCAGACCCATTTGAGACTGTGTAAAAACTAATTTTAATTTTAAAAAATTGCCTGTTTTAGATGAATAATATTGTCCTAAATAACAATTAAAAGCATATTTGAAGCAATTTTCTTACCTCGATTGGGAGTTTTCACACAGTCTGATTTGG
>PLYI01000003.1 GCA_003151735.1 Candidatus Bathyarchaeota archaeon
ATACGGAACGTTGCAAGGGCAGTGTCGATTCCCCAGCCCATCATCATGTTCATGTTGTACTCGTCGTTCATCCAATCATAGATTGTTCTGATGTACGATGGGTGAATCCACAATCCACAGCCAAGCTGACTGACCTTAGCGTATAGGGGCTCAAACTCTGGCGAATCAAGCGGTCTACCCCTCACGTTCGATAGTACCTGAACACCGAGCAAGCCAAGGTCTTTGACTGACCTTTCCGTTTCCTCAACAGCTGCCGCTACATCCAGAAGAGAAACCGTAGCTATTCCCTTGAAACTCCCGTGCGACTCCTCTGCAATCTTTGCTATGCCGTTATTTGCTGCCATGTATATCTTGTTGAAGTCCTCCGTGGAGACATTTGAGGGTAAATCATCAAGCGTTGGTCCTGGAAGAGAAAGAATTTGCTTATCTATTCCAAACTTTTTCATTTCCCGTGTTCGATAATTCAAGTCAGTTATTGACTTGCCCTTGCCTCCAGCGGGATTTTCAGAAGAAAGAAAAGTTACCATCTCAGGAAGCGGCTTAGGCAACGCGTCTAAGTATTCTTTGGGGTAAAAATGGTTGAAAACATCAATGATCAAAAGTTTACCACCTGTGCTAAAAAATTAAGAACTGACCTGAAGATATAAAGATAGTCTTTATTTGAGCTTATGGAATAAAGTGGCTATTCTTTGGATTTGAAAATGTATGTGGTTCTGAAACTGATTTTATGGCTGAAGGAGTTGCGCTGCTTAAAGCGATGGCGTGCGCGCATGTCTTTCTGAATGCAATTGTCCACCTGTTGCCCAATTGCTTTTTGGCGCTTCATAAATTACAATTTCGACTGCTTCCTTGGGAACCCCTAAATCTACAAAAACTTTAGTAATTCCTTCAACTCTTTCTTCTTGTTCTCAAGGGTTATACCCTCCCAAACAGAAACTTGAACTACTGGCATTTCATTTTTACCTCAAAACACTTACTATTTCAAGAACTGAACTAAGGATATAAAGATAGTCTTTCCATCTGTAGATGGGATTTTAGTTTTTTTCTGTTTCTCCTCAAACCTCGCAGTAAAAATAGTTAAAACCATTGCCAACTCTCTTCTGAGCCCGAATCACTCGCCGAATTTCTTCTATATGTTTGTTTAAAATTAAGTTCCATTGAAGGTCCATTTACCGTTTAGCTCTTTGCAAGAGGAGGCAAACGTACAATGAAAGTGGTACCTTTGCCAACTTCACTTTCAAAAGAGACTGTGCCGCCTAACGCTTCAGTCATTCGCTTAATCACAGCTAAGCCGAAGCCTTGACCCTTCGATTTAGTAGTGAACATAGGCGTAAACAATTTGCCCTTTACGCTGTCAGGAATGCCAACACCTGTGTCTTTAACGCTTATGACGGTATTGTTTGCTTCTTTGTAGGTATGTATGGTTAGTTTTCCGCCTTTCGGCATGGCTTGTACCGCGTTATTTACTAAATTGTACATAATGCGATTTATGAAAGTGGAGTCGGATACAATTTTCCTTGCATCATTTTCCACTTTAATGCTTACTTTGACGTTTTCTGGCAAGCCGTTCTTCTTCAACAATTCGTTAATTATGAGTTTGATGTCGGATTCTTCTGCATGAGGTTTAAGAGGTCTGGCAAAGTCTTGAAGATCTGCCACAATCTTATTGATATAATCAATGTTCTTTTCAATTTCTTGAAGGCTTTCTAATACATTCTTTTTCTCTTCGCTCTCAGGAGTCGAGGCTAACTCTGTTTTTGCTAAGTAGATATCGCCAGTTATAGCCTGAAGCGGGTTACGGATATCATGTCCAACCATGCCAGCTGTAGCACCGATTGCAGCGAGTCTCTCAGCATTCTTCAGCTGCTCTGCTCTTTGATTAGCAAGGTCCTCCATTTGATTAGCGTACTCTTCAACCCGAACAGCAGACTCCTCAAGCTGTGCCTGCATCCGTATCCGTTCGGTAATATCCACATTTGACTCCAACATCTCCACAACTTTGCCTTCCACACCAAATTTAGGCAACCAATAACTCTGCACAACCACCTTACTTCCATCTTTGCATGTGTGAACGATTTCACCTGACCATGCTCCATCCAGTTTAAGCTTGTTTAGAATCTCTTCAAGCGGTTGTGGGAATTCCGTCTTTAACAGGCTGTTGATGTCTTGTCCCATTGCTTCGTCTTTGCTCAAACCGTACAGTTTCTCTGCACCTTTACTCCAAAAAGTAATAGTGCCATCAAGCTTCCTAACAATAATAGCATCAGGACTAAGATCAATAAGCTCAGCTTGCCTTGCAACAGCTTCCTCCGATTTCTTGCGTTCAGTAATGTCCTCAAATATAGTTGCAAAATACCCTTTCATTGGGCAATACACGGAAACAGATAACCACAAGCTTAAGGGCTTAAAAAATATTTCAAACTTCTCTCTCTTACAGGTAAGAGCGACTCTTCCGTAAATGTCAAACAGTTCTGGATTAGCTTTTTCAATTCCGGGTATAGCTTCCGTAACCTTATTTCCAATGATTGTCTCTCTTTTCAGTCCAATTATTCTTTCGAAGGCATCATTAATTTGGAGATAAACAAAGTCTATAGATTTGTTATTTTCATCGAATACCATTTTGCAGTAAGCAAAACCATCTATCATGTTGGTGAACAGAGATCTGTATTCTTCTTCACTTTTCCTTAATGCGTCTTCAAATTTCTTCCGTTCTGTGATATCTTCAAGAATCGTTGCAAAATAGCCCTTCTTTGAGCTGTACAAAGAAACATAATACCACTTATTCAAAACCTTTGAATAATCTTCTAATTGAACAGGCTCTCCAGTAAGTGCGACACGACCGAAGACCTCAATCCAGTGCGATAGATCTTTATCGCCCTCTGACAGAAACTGGGTCCCTCTCTTTCCAATAA
The DNA here is from genome assembly GCA_003151735.1 of Candidatus Bathyarchaeota archaeon. Classification (GTDB taxonomy): domain Archaea; phylum Thermoproteota; class Bathyarchaeia; order Bathyarchaeales; family Bathycorpusculaceae; genus Bathycorpusculum. The sequence goes on from PLYI01000003.1 coordinate 2,913, forward strand.
CGCTAGCACGCTTTTGCCCAGTCATCTTTTCAAACGCGTCATTAATCTCAAGGTAAACGTAGTCAACAGGTTTTCCGCTTTCATCAACTATAATGCGGCGATAAGCAAAACCATCTAACATGTTAGAAAACAATGCCTCAACCTGTCGACGATCGCTTCTAAATGCTTCAGCCCACTTTGTCGGAAGACTAACGTTTTCATCAGACCCCGTTTGGAGCCGCAAAAGAGCAATCATAAAGTAGACGCCTCCGATATATTGTGCAATTCTGCCCATCCAACTTAAGCTATCACTAAACTGAGGTTGCAAAGCAACGCCAAACAAGCCTACCGCAAACAGTGCAAGCGCTAAAGAATACCAATATGACACTTCAGACTTTAATTTAGCAAACTGCCGAATGTAAATCAAAAAGCTTAGTGCAAAAAAAGTAATTGATACACCCAATACCGATTGGTCTATCCATGTTGCACCTGAATTTGTGAAGAATTTTGGAAAAACATCACGCGCTGACATAGTCGCAAATAGCCCAACAAAGATGAAAACTGCCACATACGCCATGGCAAGAATGGATTTTCGTCCGGATATTCTTAGCTTACTCCAAAACAAAAGTGATTNNTAAACAAGAAGCCTGAATCGTATATTGTTACGTTTTGGTTTGAAGCAAGAATCGATAGCCAACCTGCAATTAGAGCAACAAGCGCCGCGATTAAAGTTGCGCTTCCGAGCAGGAGAATATTTATCGATCCATCTTTTAGGTAGCTTCGAGCTGAAATTACTGTTACGATAATACCTGTTCCGGCAATAAATATAGTGTTGAGTGTCAATAGCAAATATTTCGGGTTATAGACAGGTCCAGTTGCTTTAAAGAGAACCATTAGAATAATTGTGATAGCTATGGCAATAACAGGAATAGCGCCTATCTTTGTTAATTTTGCCATATTCTTATGCTCGAAAGGTTAGTGGGTTGGTTTATTTATAATTTGCCAGTTCTTTAGCTTTTCGAAGAATTCCCTATTTGGTTAACAAGCTTGATGATCTTTCAGAACTAAAATTTTGATTGCAGTAACTCCGTTCCTGTTAAGTTCCTCGCTTCAGTTGCAAACTTGTCATCGCCCAGTGTCAACATCTCTTCTGATTACAAGTGTTCTTAGGCTCATTCTCTTTTGCTCTCTCCCCAAACTTCCATTGCAAAGCTAGTTAGCGCCCAATGCCAACCTCTCTGTTTCGCAACTTGTTCGCCAAACTCCTGTTCTATGCGCTTATTCATCCTTGGAATTCTCTTGCTTATTTGATGGCGAGTTACTCTATAGTCTTGAAGTTTAACTGCCAAGTTCTTGGGTAGTACTCCAGAGGAACCTGCCTCAAAAAGAACCTGAAGAATTTCCCGATCTACGTCGTCTTCACAAGCTATACGCTCGATTAGCGACTGCTCAAAATTAAGACCCCTTCAGGCCCGCAAAAATAGTGTGCAACATCAATTTGACTTCTTCTACTTCTGCTAAAGTCTGCTTGAGTAATTGTTGGTTATACTTCAAACGACCAATCTAATCGCTTTGACTGCGCTTCTTTTCGACAGCGATACTATCTAAAATGTGTAGAGCAAGAAAAAGGGAAAAACGGGTGATGTCACTACACCTCCGAGGTACAAATCCCAGCGGTTCCACAAGAACTCGGTTTATACTCTGGACTTGAACCTGTTCCAGACTGTGTGAAAACTCAAATTTAGTTTTAGAAATTGCTGCTTATATCTAAAAACACGTCCTGACACCCTACCGAATCGCCATAACCTTGGCAATTTTCTGAAATTAAAATTAGTTTTTACACAGTCTCGTTCAGGTATGCAACTCGACACCGCACCCCAATTATCAACACACCGGACTAAATTTTAATTAAAAAAAAATACACGACCGTTTTTGAGGGATTGAGAATAATCAGGAGTCAGAAGAGAATGCAGGAAATAATTCAGTATCCGGAAACATCGTTTAATGACTCAATATAATCACTCTGGGTACTTTACGCCTGCTTTTTTTCTGACCAATCGTTGAACTTGCCGTATACCCCGCCCAAAAGAATCTCTAATGCCGCGGATGAGCCAAGACCAACCAATGCGGCGTCAAGCGACTTTGAAGTATACAAGTACACGGGCGTGTAAACGATTTCCCAAAAGATTGCCATGCAGACCGGATCTACAGCGAATTTCTTATTGACAAAATACCTTGTGTATTTGTTGTTCTAACTCAAAGTCGATATCTCCAGACTCTCGTTGAAAGAGCCCAAATTTAAAAGATTTATGGATTAAATTTTAATTTAGCCTGCAAAATTACGGGTTTTCAGAAATTTAGTTTAAACCCTCGTCGAATTAAGAATAAGTTATTCACCCATAAATTATCTTTGATACTTCCCTGCTGTAGTGGGTATTTGTCTTTGTGATGAATTAATTTTACTTGTGAAGTAAAAAATGTGGAATACATGTATCCGTGGTTCTCATGTTTTATATATTCAGACTCAAGATGTAGTATTGTTTCAAAGGTTTGAGTCATCACATGAAGAATTATAATTTTTTGGTTGTGTCTCCTAATCGGCTAGCTTTCCTATGTCGTCGTTATTTGGATAAGTGTGTTGTTTGGGTTTAAGTATTTTTCTTTCATCTCTTTGTAGACACCTCTATTGCAGTACCTCGCTAAGAGTATATTTAGCAGGTTCTCAAGTCCCCTCGTGCTCCAGTGCATCCACTTATGCTTAACGCGTTTCGCTATCTCACCCATCAAACGCTCAACAAGATTATTCGTGATAGGAATACAAGTTTCTTTCACAGCTAACCTCGCAAAAGTAACCAAGTAATTCGCCGCGTTCCGAATAAAACGGGCAACCGTATCTAAACCGTCCAAAAACAACTCCCCACTAAGCTTATCTAGTTCTAAAAGTGTCCAACTGATCCTCCATTTCAATCTCTCAAAATCCTTGTCTGCAAGATGCTTGTTAACCGAATTATGCAGCGTCTCCAGGATACCTAAAAGCTTGCTTGCAATTTCTTTTCTCACCTCTTTTGGCAAACCTGCATTCCACAAATAGAAACGTACATCACCCACACAATGGCGAACACAAGCCTGATAGTTCGCTGCCTTCTCCAAAAGAGCATTCCTAAGAGATACCTCATTATCCGACACTGCAAAGTTAGCTTTTCCCTTAAACTGTGAGGCAGTCATCTTCCAGTCCTCATTCACACCAAGCCCAAAAGCGTTTTCTCACCCGAAGCCTGGTTCTTTCCTAAAATAACGTTGACTTCATTCTTCTTTCCAGCTAAGCCGTGACATTTGGTGTCATCACCCTCAATCAAATCCTGATCTTTCGCAGGCTCTTTTCGCCGTTCCTCATTCATGAAAACACCCACCTTCTGCACACAATCATGTATCCTGTGCCTAGAAACCTGCGCGTTAGTAAGGTTCTCGATCACCGCTTTGGAGTCACGGTACGTCAAGTAAGTTGCCGCTTCAGCGTACTCCAACACCAAATCATCCACGATTCTTTTCTTAGGCTCCATTCCAACATACAAAAGCAAAGGCCGCATAATGTCGTCTGTTTCCATTGAGTACACTTTGGTAAGTTTGAAGCTTACTTTGCCGTGTCTGGTGTAAAGTGTTCTGTCTGTTGTTCCTGCTCTTTTGTATTTTCTGTTTTTGTCTCGGGAATATTTTGGTCCACAAAATTCCAGAATGATCTCTTTTTGCAGTTTAACAAGAGCTGATTTCAGGATTTCTTTAGGGAGATTTATTTCGTCTAGTTTTCGGGAGATGTTGGCAAGGTTTAAATCGCCTTGTATTTCTATTTGGGTTTGGACTGATATCATGGGTTCACTCTTCTGTTTTCTTGGTCGATAACATAGGAGTGGACTCAATCAGTCCAAATTAAAAGTTAACCGATTAGCAGACGGCACCAA
>PLYI01000002.1 GCA_003151735.1 Candidatus Bathyarchaeota archaeon
GTTAATGGATACATTTATATTGAAATCTACGGTTTTAGTTGCTACTCGAATCAAGGATATGTAGAATATGTCTACTCATAGCAGTTTACGCAAAAGAAAACTTACAGGCGGCAAAAAAAGAGCTTACCGCAGCAAAAAAAAGTATGAGGCAGGCGGTTTCCCAGCAGAAACAGTTCTCGGTGAACCAAGACGCAAAACCACCCGAGGAATGGGCGGCATCTGCAAAATCAAAGTCCTTGCCGAAAAATCCGCTTCCGTAACTGACCCTAAAAGCGGCAAAACAGAAAAAACCGAAATCACCCGAGTAGTCAAAAACGGCGCAAACGTTGATTACAACCGCAGAGGAGTCATCACAAAAGGCGCAGAAATCGAAACTGCATTGGGCTTAGCGAAAGTTACCAGTAGACCAGGCAGCGCCGGCGTAATCAACGCAGTTCTTATAACCAAAGAAAAAGCATAATTTTTTCTTTAATATTTTTAACGTTTTGTTGGCAGCTGTGGCTGTTGACTTTTAATTTTCATTAGTTGCTTTGCAAGCTTTTGAATTATCTTTTCTTTGGCTTCGTTCTTCTCAACAAGCAGCATTCCTGTTTTAGCCCAGGGCATCTTGGGAAAATGAGCCTCAAGATTAACTTCGTTTTGCAGACTGAGTTTGTCGGCTGCTTCTTTGATTTCCAAGATTTTTGGGGATTGGACAGCCATAGCTTTGGGGACTCGGCGTCCGTCTTTTCTTGTTTTGTTGCAGTCGAAGTAGATAGGCCAGATTATTGCTTTATCGAGTTTTCTCATGTGTTTCACCATTATTTGTGCGCGTAATAGGCGATTAGTTTCTCGGCGACTTCGTCTATACGTACGAATCCGAAGCGTTCAAACTGTATGATGGCGTCTGGCTTTAACTTTTTGCAGTTAGCTTCAGCAAACCCTTCAGTAACTGAGGCGTCAGGCATCACAACTTGGCTCGGAAACTCTGTGCCTTTAGGTATCCACTGGATTAGTTGGACTTTGATTTTTCGTACGTCCTCGTAGGATTCGCTGGCAAATTTTGCTGTGACAGAATTGTCTGTTTTGTTTTCGATTTTGACGTTGAAGAGCTCCATTAGCCTAAAGATTTTTTCAGGTTCCATCGCTTCTGCATCTTTCTTTGAAACCCAGAAACTTGTCGCTTTATCTTCTACTTCGGGGGTTATGGTGTATTCTCTGAATCCCCGTTCAGGGTTCTCTGCGTGCAAGGGCAATTTGGTTTGGTAAGTCTTTGGAGTCTGCAGCACTTTAAGTTCCATGGGTTCGGAAACAAAGAAGTATCTATCGCTTGTGGCATCGAGGATTTTACGGTTGTACGAGTATAGGTTTTCCCAGCTTAAAGTGACATCGTTTGGTTTTATGCCGACGTCAATTATCATTTTCTTGATGGCTTCGGGGGTGATGCCTCTTTTCCTTAATGCAGCAAAGGTTCCTAGTCTTGGGTCGTCAAAACCTTTGTAGGTGCCTTCTTTTATGCCCGCGACGATTTTTGATTTACTAAGATCGGCACCTGTGATTTTTAGTCGGCCGTAATGTATAGCTTCAGGATAGGTCCAGCCTAAATAATCGTACATGTATTTTTGCCGCACCATGTTGGTGTAGTGTTCTTTGCCTCGGATGATGTGGGTCATGCCCATCAAATGGTCATCTATGCCTGCGGCTAAATTGTAGAGTGGCCAAACAATGTATTTGCTTCCCACCCTTGGATGAGGATATTTTTTTGTGTCGATAATGCGCAGTGCAGGCCAGTCGCGGACGGCTGGGTTGGGGTTTTCAAGGTCAGTTTTCACCCGAACCACCACTTGCCCCTCCGTGTAACTGCCACTTAACATGCGGTGCCAACGTTCCAAATTCTCTGTTGCTGGCACTTCTCGGCATGGACAAGCCTGTTTAGCAATAATCATCTTGCGAAACTCTTCAGGCACACACTCACAAACATATGCGTATCCGCCACCAATTAGTTTCTCAGTGTATTCGTAGTAGATGGGCAGGCGGTCGCTTTGGATATATTCTTCATCCACAGTGCAGCCCAGCCACCTCAAATCTTGGCGGATGCTGTCATAAAACTGCAAGGATGGCCTTTTGATTTTAGGATCGGTGTCTTCGAAGCGTAGGATAAATTTGCCGTTGTATATGCGGGCGTACTCATGGCTCAAAAGTATGGCTCTTGCAGAACCTAAATGCAGAACGCAGTCAGGGTTCGGAGAGAACCGCGTCACAATTTTTGGGTATTTGTCAGCATTCGGAAGTGGCGGAAGACGCTTTTCCTCAGCCTTCTCCTTCTTCTGGGTTTCAGGCCAATTCGCCTCGACGATAGTCTTCTGCTCAGCCAACAATAAACTGTTAACTTCACCTACAACCGCGTTAATTACGCCTGAGAGTTCCTTAACTTTACTTCGCAGCTCCGCCTTCTCGCCAAGAATCTTCCCAACCATAGCGCCAGCCTGCGCTTTCCCATCATGCGAAACCGCGTTTAACAGGGCAGCTTTTCGAATAAGCTCTCTAAGATCATTATCGTTTTCTAATGCCAAATCTTTTACGCTCGCTGAAATGTTACTTGTTTCGTTTAATCAAGAATTCAGCGAACGCTTTTAATTTTTCCTTAGCTGCAGATGTTGGAAGAAGTTTTTCTGCTTCACTCCAGCTTTGCATAACCATTCGTTCAGCGGTTTGCTTGACATGTTCCATGGCGCCGTATTTCTGCATTAGTACTATTGCTTCGTCGCGCAGTTTCTGATCGGACGTATGCATGTTTAGAATTTGAATTAGCCTTTTTTTGTCGGCGCTGTTGGCTTTTTTGATTGTGTAAATAACCATCAAAGAGCGTTTGCCCTCGGTGATGTCTCCTCCGACACACCCCTTGCTCTTAGCAAACTCTTCGCCTGTCAAATCCAAGATGTCGTCTTGCATTTGGAAGGCAACGCCGATGCTTTCAGCAAAACACCCAAGCTTCTCTACCAGTGGTCTGTTGGCGCCTGCTAAAACCGCTGCCATCTTCGCTGCCATGCGTGCGAGGGTGCCTGTTTTGTAAGCGCACATCTGCAAATAATCTTCTTCGCTAAGTGCATCTGCGTTCGCTATGCCTCTGTGCCATGCGATATCCATGGCTTGTCCCATGCTTAGGTTAATCATTTCCTGTACGTAAACCTCGTAAACATCCCGCTGCATCTCAGCCGAAATTTTTGTTCTCTGCTCCATCAACGGCAGAATCGGCAGATAGTACATGGCGTTTCCAGCGTTAACCGCGATGTCCATTTGGAAAATCTTGTAGGTGCAGGGTTTGCCGCGGCGCATTTCGGATGAGTCTTCGATGTCGTCGATGACGAGTGTGCCGTTGTGGATTACTTCGGGAATTATGGAGAAGTCTAAGCAGTAGTCTGATTTTTGGCCGAGTGCTTCGCAGATAAGTAGAAAGAGCGCCGGGCGCCATCTTTTTCCGCCGCGATCCAGCATATCCCAGATTGGCTCAGCAATTGCCTTGTTGAATGGCTCAAGCGTGTAGCTGTACATTGGCGGGTTAACTTTGAAGAGAACCGAGTTTTTGGTGAATTTTCTTGGGATGTACTTTTCAATGGCTTTGTCGATTAAGGGCGCGGTTTCTTCAAGAAACTTTTCTATATCCATGTTAGTGTGCTCCTCTTTTAGCGTATTTTTGCAGGTTAAAGCCTCTAGCTTGTAGCCACTCACCAGTCTTACCCGTAATAACAACAGGCGTTTTTGATAGATCGCTCAGTTTTTCAGCGCCTACAAGGAAGAGGGCGTTACGTAGCTCCTCAATTAAAGATGAAAGTTTATTCTCAGTTTCTTTGGCACCTTTAACTGCAACCTGAAGAATGGGCTGAGAAATGCTTGCAAGGCTTGCGTTAAGTGATAGGGCTTTAGCTACGTCGGTGCCGCTTCGTACGCCACCGGAAGCAATCACAGGCAACTTTACGGTTTGTGCGGTTTCTATTAAGCTGATTGCGGTTGGGATGCCCCAGTCCCAGAATGCTTCTCCCGACAAATTCTGATTTGTGGATGAGCGGTAATATTCGACGGCTGCAAAACTTGTTCCTCCAACACCGCCAACATCAATAGCTTTCACGCCGGCATCTTCAAGCGCTTTGGCATCTTCTGCCGAAATACCTGCCCCAGTTTCCTTAACAATCATCGGCGTATCAATTGCGCCTGCGATTTCACAGATTTTCGCTAAAACACCCTTAAAGTTAGTTTGACCTTCAGGCTGAACCGCTTCCTGCAACGCATTCAAATGCACAGCCACGGCATCGGCATCTATCATTTCTACGACTTTTCGAACTTCTTTTAAGCCGTAGCCGTGAACAAGCTGCACTCCACCGATATTGGCGATTAAGAATGCGTTTGGCGCCATCTTGCGTGCAACCGCGTAGGTTTCTTCGAGTTTTCTATCCTCGATAGCTGCTCTTTGGCTCCCAACACCCATGCCTAACCCAAGCTTCTCCACAGCTTGAGCAATTGAGGCGTTAATTTGGGTGGCTTGTTTTGTTCCGCCTGTCATGGCGCCAACGATTATTGGAGCCTGAAATTTTTTTCCAAGAAAAGTTGTTGATATGTTGATTTTGGCTTTGTTGACTTCTGGTAGGGCGCGGTGGACCAGTTGGATGTCTTCGAAGCCCGCAGTGGCGTTTTTGGCTTGAGCTTTGTTTCCTAAGCAGATTCTTATGTGGTCTTCTTTGCGTTTGCCTGTTTCGTTAGCCATTTTACGTCTTCTCTATTTCAGTGCCTAACACACTTTGGTCTGTTAAGGCTCTGTAAATAGATAACCCTTTTGTGGCGCCAGTAACAGTCACATGGATTCCCGCTTCGACTGCTGGGATAAGAGCGGCTATTTTGCCTGCCATGCCGCCTGTAACGTCTTTGCCCTGTGCTTTGCCAAGTTTAGGTTGAATCGCCTTGAGCTCTGCCAATGTTAGTTTTTTGTAGGGTTTTGCGTCAGGGTTAGTTTTTGGGTCTGCGTCGAATATACCGTCTGTGTCTGTGCCTATGACGATTTTTGAAGCGTTGTACTTTATCGCCAAATAAGCCACCAACTGGTCGCCTGAGAGGATTGTGAAGCCTAATTTGTTATCTAAAACGGCGTCGCCATACATGACTGGAGTGAACGCCATTTTTTGCATGGCTTTGAGGACGGTTTCGTCGAAGAATTTTATTTTTCCGTTCTCGGTTAAGAAACAAGATGATGGCGCTATGCTCACTGCAGCGGTCTCATGCCAAATCATAGCGTCCATAACTAAACCATTTAAAACTGTCATGACGTGGTGTGTTTCGGCGAAACCTAATTTTTGCGTTGGATCTTCATTGTAGCCGTCTTTTAAGCCGTATTTCAGTGCGGTCGGGTGACCAAAGCTTCCGCCTCCATGCACAACAATGAGGTTGTCAAGGTCTGCACGTTTGATTTCCTCTGCTAAACGGTTGATTATTTCGGTTTTTGCAGCTAATTCTCCGGTTTTGTCGGTGATGGCTGAACCGCCGATTTTAAGTATGATTGGTCTTGAATCGCTCATGGTAATCGTAACCTGTCTATGTCTAATCGGGTTCTGCTAATTTAACATTACAGTTGACGGATTGTGCCGTCTTGTAGTTTGAGGCAGTTGCCAGTCTTTATCTTAGATGTGTCATATTTGACTATGCACAAAGATTGCTGAAAAAATAGAAAATAAAAAGAAAAGCAATACTATTGCCGTAAACGAACAGTGTCGTTTTCTATAGCTACTTTATCGCCTGTTTTTATCTTGCAAATATCCACTTTGTCTACTGTGGGGATTTCGCTGATGATGGCGCCGACTGCGACGATGGTTTCGCATTCTTTGTTTATCATGCCTGTGGGTGCTGTGCCGTTTTTCTTCATGCGGTAGAGCGTGTAGGAGCCGACTGTGGAGCCTTTACCCTGTGGGAAGACAAGGATTTTGTCTTTGACGCTTTGACCGTTTAACTGGTGCCCTTTTTCGATTACAACGCCGGTGTTTGGGTCTACGCCGCCATAGAAAGAAATAGGCATCTCCGTAACGAGCGCTTCCCCCTCCGCTTTGCCCTTGTAGATTATCCTGCCTTTTAACTGTTCCATTTTCCAGTCACCGCCGCATCAACGCATTCTTTCATGCTTCCCATCTTGGTTTTCATTAGACTCTGCCTAGAGTAGAAGCAGCCTTTGGCTGAGGTTGTGGCTAAAGCTTTGAACCTGCCTTTTAGAGGCGCCACCGCCATGCAGGTGTCGCACGCAAATTTGCCGCCCGCCGCCTCAATAGTGGCTGTGTAGCCGCGTTTATCTGCCAGCTGCTTAGCTGTTCTTGAAGTTGCAACCCAAAGCTCCGTGCCTTCTACAACCTTTTTGCCGTTGATTAGGTCGGCGATTTCTTGGATTTCTTTAATTGAGCAGTGGGGGCAACCGACGCACACAAAATCTATGTCAGAAACTTCGTCGTTGATGTTATCGTAAGCGTTTTTGATGTCTGATTGCTCAATTGTCACTGTATTTTTCGGTTGATTTTGTGATTCAGCTCCGGGCGTTACACCCTTCATGTAAAAAAGTGGTTTAGTGCCATAGGTTACGACGGAGGCGCAGAATGATTTGAGGTCGTCTAGTTCAACAGATTTTATACCTGTGATATACGGTATTTTGTTTTCTGCCTTTTTGCCGATCGCGTAGCCCAATGCGCCCCAATCTGAGAGCTTGGTTAATTCTGCGTTAACTTGAACGTGTACGTCGGGCACTCGGTTTTCATCTAAATGCAAACCATAATTGGGCGTCTTTCCGACAAAAGCTGCTGCCAACGCGGAAGGTCCGCCTTCGCGGTTGGTTTTTGCGCCTAAAACTGAATTGGCGAATGTGACTGCGCTGCTTTCTGACCATGCAAGATGTTCACCATAGAGCGGCAAGTTGCCAATCAGGTAGGGTGTGCAGGTGCAGCTGATTAGGATGCCCATGCGTCTGAAGGCGTCGATTACGAGGTTCTGTTTTTCAGCGAATTCGGGGCTTATGCCCAGTTGCTGCCAGTTTTCCAAGTCCATGCCCGCCGGGTTCAGGGTTGTTAAAACGCGAACTCTGCCATCAACCGCCAGCTCGTTTAGGAATTCTAAGCCTGCGTCGCCGAGGTTCTGGTAGGATACGCCTGCCACTTGGACACTGCCGACCTTGATTAGGCTCTTAGCGCCGAAGATTTCGCCCAGCGCAACGAGGATTTCCATGCTTTTGCATACGGCGTAGCCTTCTTTGCCATCGAGCATTGCTTGTTCTTGTTTAGTTAACTCCATGCCAATCACATGTACCTGTTTAAGTCAACTTTAACGTAGTCCACTTTCTTAAAGCCCTTCCCCGTTGATATGAGAGGTGCGGTTGCGTCTAAGCCTGCTTTAGCGGTGGTGGCTTTCTTGCCTTCCGTCAAGTCGCCCGATGGGTCAAGAGATGAGCCAGGCTGGTTAGACAGAATTATCGCGTTCTTGTCAGCTTGGAAACGCGTAGCTATAGCCCACTCAACGTCGTGCGGGTCGTAGATGTTGATGTCTTCATCCACTATGATGCAGTGTTTTAGTGATTTGTGTCCTTCAAAGGTGGCGGCTATGGCTTTTTTGCCGTCATCAGCGTTCTGCTTTTTGATTTGCACAACCGCGTGGAGCCAGCTGCTTCCACCTGGTGTTATATAGACGTCTTTGCATTGGCAGACCTTGTTAACTTCAGCATAGATAGTGGGTTCTTTAGGCATGCCCATGAGGAACTTGTGTTCGTTTCTGCCTGCGAGAATGGTTTGGTAAATGGGGTTTTTCCTGTGGGTTATGCATTTGATTTCTATAACTGGCTGTTGGCGTACGCGGTCAACTATGCCTGTCAAGTCAAGGAATGGACCTTCAGAGGCTTTCTCCTTGGTTATGCGTCCTTCCAGGATGAATTCGCAGTCTGCAGGAACCTCCAAGTCAACGGTTTTGCATTTTACCAAGTCGGTTTTTTCAAGTGCGTTTGCCATTCCCAACTCGTCGGTACCCATCGGCAGGGTTGTAGCCGCTGAAAGCAACGTTGCAGTGGAGTTGCCAAGGCATATGGCAATGTCAAGTTCTCCTCCAGCCTTCTTAAGCGCTGAATCTGTTCCGCGGTTCTCAACTATGCGGACGACAAAATGGTTTTTGTCTTTAAACATCAAGCGATGGAAACACATGTTTCTGCCAAGCTGTGGATCTTTAACGATGGATACCGCGGAGGCGATGTATTTTCCGCCGTCCTTGTCAGTGTAATTCATTAGTGGAAGCTTGGTTAAGTCAACGTCGGTTTCAACAACTTCTTGACAGGGGGCCTTCTCTACCATTTGTGGCGCAACTGGATGCTCGATGGCATTGAGAAGTTTTGGCAGAAGCTGCTCTTTGGTGATGCCCATACTACGGCAGATCAGATCTTTAGAAGAAACAAGTCCAGCCACAACGGGGATGCTTGATTCCTTCACGTTTTCAAACATGACGGGTTTTTCGCCTAAAGCCGCGATGATGCCTGCCATCTCATACTCTGTTGAGACGGGCTTTGTGATCTTGGTTAATTCATTGGTTTTTTGGAGTTGTTCAATGAAGTTTCTTAAGCCCACTTTGGTTCGCCTTAGCTCAATTTACCTGTTTGCTTCTTAAAAAACAATCGCAAACCCAGCGAATTTTTTTATCTTATTTTTGTTTTGTTCTCTTTGTGGGGATGGGATATCCCAAAGTTTACCCATCCCATCTTTTGGTTGTGAAACGGTTTGGTTTTTTGGTTTGGGCCGTTTTTCAGTTGCGGTTGGGATGGGTGGAGTGGAATTCTATCCCATGAGTCCACATGGCTCAATGTTGGATGGGATGAGAATAAGAAAGCTTGTTGAGAGTCGGATTCTTGCGGTATATAGGATTAATTGTTGTACAGTTTTTTCCTCTTCAGGTCCGGAGTATAGAATTTATGAGTTGCCTGTAAGCATGAAGCTAGCGATATGACAGGCAAAATATGGACGGCTCAAGAAGAAGCTGAACTAAAGGCCCTTGTTGAAGCGAACTTAAACGTCATTGATATTGCCGCTAAACTCAAAAAAACGCCTAAAGCAGTAATCACAAAATGTGAACGCTTGGGTCTGCGCCTTCGACCCCGAAGCTTCAAAAGAGGGCGAGTTTTTTGCTGGGTTAGATTTGGCTCAAACCAAAGACTACACTGTATTCTCGGTGATAGAACGGAGGAACGATACCCTCTATTTGCGTCACCTCAAAATTTTCAATCAACCCACGATGTACGCCAATGTTTTGGGCTACATTAAAGCTTTGCAAGATCGCTGGGGGAGGCTTTGAACGTATCAGGGTGGATTTCACCCGTGAAGGCCCAAGCATCATAGCTGACATGGAAATGGCAGGCATCGATAACGCTGAGGGTGTCAACTTTAGTGTGCCACGCAAAAGTGAAATGGCCAGCGTACTCAAGTAGCGGATGGTTAATGGCAAGTTTTACTATCCGCTTCTAAATTGGGAACGACCCTGCCGAGGGGACATCTGCAGCGAACTAAACGTCGAACGCTATGAGCTACGCAAAGACCGCACAATAGGCTATTCACACCCAAACGGCACCCATGACGATGTCTTTTGGAGCATAGCGCTAGCAGTGTTTGCATCTGTGAAGATGGAGCCTGAACCCTACTTGGCAGTTATTCCCAGAAGCTAAAGGTCGATTTAGTGCCAAGAGATTTAAGACTGAAACTCTGTTATCCCAGAAGTTGCTTTCCGCCTCATTAGATTACAAACTCAAGGTTTGTTTGTGGCGGGCCCGCTGGGATGCGCTTAAACTATTAGGCGAATCCTCAATCAGGACAGTAATGCAATTTCAAATTGCAGAGTAGCCGCCGAGATGCAAACTCAAATGGTTCAAAACCAGACCATAATTAGGTTTGTTCGTACAGCTTTTTGTATAGATAGCCCATAACTATTCCAAGAGCAAGAATCCTTAGTATGTTAAACAATAGGCCGATGAGGAAGTAATGCATCGGATCACTAATTGGCGTGAGCAAATGTGAGGGAACTTCGAGTAGGATTGTGGCAATGATTAGGGCTATGAGACTAAGTATTAAGGATTTTAGAATTGGATTCTTTGTTGGAATCTTATCAAAAAATCGAAGCAAGAAAAAGCTGACGCCAAATCCTATAATCAGACCACCAACCAAAGCTTCAAGAAGCATTGGAAAATAAGAAATTGAAAGACCGGCTCTATACTCCGCAGCAATGGGCGTGAGGGAAATTGCAAAATTAGTTACCCAGAAGGCTAATCCTCCCACGATAGCCGGTATTACCACCCTTCTCCAGATTCCTTTTGATTGGGTCATCTTTCTCGTCTCCTTCGTTTTTACTTTTAGTAGTTATTTTATTTCTGTTGCTTAACACCCATAATCAAAAGCCACAAAGTAATAGAAATTTCCGCAATGAAGCCAATCACATTTCCTGGATAAGCCAATATTCCGTAGCCGGGAAGAAGGAAAAACTGTAAAAACCAACTCAGATTGCCGAAGAAATCAAGAATCAGCAGTATGCCCAAAAATTTAGGAAGGAAGCGCGATTTGTAAACCAAGTAACCAAGGGGAAGTAACCAAGCGCTAAAAAATATCTGAGCGATTATAAACCCACTTGTGTATGAATTGAGAGATGACATAGCCATGGCTTGCAGTTGACCTGTTTGAAATACGTTTAAGTAATTAGCGCCGCTCAAAAACTGAAGGGCAGCAAATAGATTTAGCGCATTAATACATTCTACAGCGACACCGCCCAAGTTTAATAGCAAGAACAGCAAAGCCAGGTTTTGGTTAACCGGTTTTAACAACACGAATAAAGCCCATGCTGCTAAAAGAAAGAACACTGCAGATACTAGCTCGGTTACAAAACCCATACGGAAAAACAATTCAGAACCCATAATATTATTGGCTGTGGCCGCTGCATCTCCGGATACAATAAGTCTTGAGCGAACAATCGATGCAGAGACAGTAGTTAATATGAAAATGAGATAAAAAAGCCCCGCCATTCTGCCGTTATTTCTGAATAAATTCATTTTGACCCCTTTCTATCTTGGCAATTGTTTTTAACCATATATAAGAAAGATGAACGTCAAGTGAGTAAAAGTTCTGTATAACTAGCTATCGTTTTCTTTTTAACTCTGTCTGCGTAGGCTTCAAAATTATTAACCGATATCTGCTTATATGAAAAAAGATAAAAGTGGAAAAAAAGAGGTAAAATGGCCTCTTTTTCCCTTGGAAAAGAAATAGAGCGGGCCACCTTAGCCATAGCTTGGGCTACTTTCTGGGTGTTGTTATGATGGTAAGAATGCACAATTATCAAAGACTTCACTGTGACGCTACCTTTCCAGCCCAGTTGAGGGTTTCTCGCTTTCTTTGAACCGACAGTTTGGTTTAGTTGAATTCTTTTCTTTCGAAGAGAATCAAGCCTAGGATTGCGGTGACAGCGAAGTATATTGCCATGATAGCGAGTCCTTCAGGGATTGAAGAGTTGTATGTTGTTAGAGTAGGTCCACCTCCGCTTGGACGCAGACTGGTTGTGGTTATGTGGGCTGGATAGGGCGATGATAATACGTTGCCGATGATTTGGGAACCATATGTCAAGATGAACCAAGGCTCAATTTGGACAAGTCCAGCGACAAGTTGTTGTATTAGAGTGAAAACGAACAGAAATAGTATAGCTGTAAGCAAGATAGACATGGAACTGCTCTTAAACAGTGAGCTAAAGAAGAACGTGAAACCAAGAACTGCAACTAGGTACAGCAACGCGAACAACAGTGACTCGACGAATTGATAAGGTACACCTGAGAAGTAGTATAATCCGTTCCCTAATGTAACTACTGTGAAGACGCCAAGGATGGCAATTGACGCTATAAATGCCGCGATCCATTTTCCTATGTAGATGGATGACCGTCTGATGGGGTTTGGCACTCCAAAGTACCCTGTTTTGTTTTGGAATTCACCTGAAATTGCGTCGCCGCCAAAGAAAATTCCGGAAAGAATAATCACAAATGTAACCGAGGTGCCCCACCAGCTACTGTAGAAGCCAAGTTCAGACGTTAGAAAGCCAGCTGGACGGTAATATCCCACAAGAACAGTGAGAAGCACACTTATCAGCGCTGTTATAATCAGCATAATAAAAAATCGACGGGACCTTATGTAGTCAAGAAGAGTGTACTTGGTGATTATTCCCACTTGGGCAATACTGCTTGGTACAACATTTTTTGATTCAAAGTTTTGTTGGGTCATATTTATCACAACGTAGCCGTTATGAGTTTAAGGTATACATCTTCAAGTTCAGATGACGCAGCTTTGTAGCTGACAACGCCAATGTTAAGTTTGATTATGTCGCTTAAGAGGCGCTCTTGCACCGCTAAACCTCCTATGAAGCTTATTTTGAGGTCTTTGTCTGTTATTTTTTCTGCAGCAACTACATCTGGCAGGGCGGCAATGTTTCGTGTTACGTTTTGGGTGTCCACTGGACGTACCAATCCAACTTCAACGACGTTGTTTCCACCTGAGAACTTTGCTGTAACATGGGGCAGAGTATCATAAACGATTAGTTTGCCGTGGTCTATCATGGCAACTTCGTCGCAGACATCAGAAACCTCGCTTAGGATGTGTGAACTCATGAATATGAGACGGTTTTTGCTTTTAAGCCCCTTTATGATATCTCTAACTTCGCTCATTCCTCGGGGGTCAAGTCCTGTAGTGGGTTCATCTAAAAGAACCACATCTGGATCGCTTAGCAAAGCGGACGCGATGCAGATTCGCTGCTTCATGCCCTTTGAAAACTTGCCAACACGCTTGTCAATCCATTCTTCCATGCGCAATTCCGCGGTGACTTCTTCCACTCGTTTCTTTCTCTCAGCATGAGGAATCCCCCGTATCTCTGCAATCATGGTTAAAGACTCTCTTGGTGTAAGAGATGAATAAATTTCTGGGGTTTCAATCAGTGTGCCTACGCTTTCGAGCGCTTTTTTCTTGTGTGTATGGACGTTTACGCCGTTTATGAGGGCTTGTCCTTTAGTTGGTTTGATTAGGTCGGTGAACATTTTTAGGGCGGTTGTTTTTCCTGCCCCGTTAGGTCCAAGGAAACCAACGCATTTTGTGCCTTCAATCTTCAGGTTTAGGTCTGAGAGGGCGGTAAATGCGCCGTATTGTTTGGTTAAATTAACTGCTTCGATCGATGGCACGTTTTGTTGTCTCCAGAAAGCTGTTGTGAAGTAGATGCTTAAAAAGGTGCGCAACATCAGATTGCACCAAAAATATCCAATCCTTCGCATCAACTTCACTAATTAAGACCGGGTCAAACATTGAGCGTGCGCTGCCTCGTCCCGATATTAAGTTTGAAGAATGTTGGTAAGATCGCTTTATCTTGCCTTCCAAGGTTTTAGCGCGCATGCGTGTTCCTAAATTCGTAATTAGTTGAGTCTCATACCTCTTATTGGGGTGAGCAATGAAGAGATATGAGGCTCTAGAAACTCTGTTTTGTAAGACCGATTTATCTTTTGCCCAAAAAATCTTAACCGAACCGTATCATCAGACTGGCTCAAGGGGGAGACCACCCAGAAACCCTCTTGGAATATTCAAAGCTCACATTGTAAAACGGCTAAAACATATCCCCAG